>WGLW01000022.1 GCA_016125405.1 Alphaproteobacteria bacterium
CTTCAGCGCCTCAAGGGCGGGAACCGCATCCCGCATGAAGGGCGAGCCGTTGACCTGCGAGACCACCACGATCGCCGAGGCGTTCTTGTAGTAGTAGAGGTCGTGCGCGATCGACATGTGGTCGACCAGGCGGAAATTATCCACCTTCTCGGGGACCTTCACCTCGGTGATCGCCGAAGCCGCGCGGTTCGTCTGCGCCAGCGCCGCAACCCCAACCAAAGCTCCAACCGCGCACGTCGCCATCGCAACGGCCATAAGCCTGTACTTCATGGTGTTTGTCTCCCGGTGAGCAAAGCTCATGCGCGCCCGTCCGATCGGCCGTCGCTGGGGAGGCAGATAGCCAGAAATCCAGCGTTTCCGCAAGGAACTCGTGAGTTTCCGGGATCGAAAACCTGCAACTACAAGGCGAAATCCGCGCAATTTTTCGCGATAATGATACCGGTCAGTCGCTATCCATCTTCAGGGCGGCGACAAACGCCTCCTGGGGAATCTCGACCTTGCCGAACTGGCGCATGCGCTTCTTGCCGGCCTTCTGCTTGTCCAGCAGCTTGCGCTTGCGCGTGGCGTCGCCGCCATAACACTTGGCGGTAACGTCCTTCCGAAGCGCCGAGATTGTCTCGCGCGCGATCACCTTGCCGCCAATGGCCGCCTGGATCGGGATCTTGAACATCTGCCGCGGGATGAGCTCCTTCAGCTTTTCGCACATCGCCCGACCGCGTTGTTCCGCCCGTGCGCGATGGGTCAGCATGGAGAGCGCATCCACCGGCTCGTCATTGACGAGTATCTGCAGTTTGACGAGGTCACCTTCGCGGCGTCCAGTCTGGGTGTAGTCGAACGAGGCATAGCCCTTCGAGATCGACTTCAGCCGGTCGTAGAAATCGAACACCACTTCATTGAGCGGCAGTTCGTATTTCAGCATTGCCCGCGCACCGACATAGCTCAACTCCTTCTGCACGCCGCGCCGGTCCTGGCAGAGTTTCAGAATGCCGCCGAGATATTCGTCGGGCGTGAAGATAGTGGCTTCGATCCACGGCTCGTGGATTTCGGCAATTCGCACCGGGTCAGGCATGTCGGCCGGGTTGTGCAACTCGACGACGGATCCGTCGGTCATGTGAATTTCGTAGACGACAGATGGGGCTGTCGCGATCAGGTCAAGGTCGAACTCGCGGCTGAGCCGCTCCTGGATGATCTCCAGGTGAAGCAGGCCCAGAAATCCGCACCGGAAGCCGAAGCCCAGCGCGGCGGAGGTTTCCATCTCGTAGGAGAAACTTGCATCGTTCAGCCGGAGTTTTCCGACCGCCGCCCGCAGGTCCTCGAAGTCCGCCGCATCCACCGGGAAGAGGCCGCAGAACACAACCGGCTGCACCTCCTGAAATCCGGGAAGGGCGGCGTCCGCAGGCCTCCGCTCGTCTGTAACCGTGTCGCCCACCGAACAGTCGGCGACAGCCTTGATCGATGCTGTGAAAAAACCGACTTCTCCCGGCCCGATTTCGCCAACGTCGACCAGCTTTCCGGGCGTGAACACGCCGACCCGGTCCAGCTCGTAGGCGGCGCCGGTTCGCATCATCTTGATCTTCTGGCGCTTCTTCAGCGTACCGTCGATGATCCGGACAATGACGACCACTCCGAGATAGAGGTCGTAATACGCATCGACCAGAAGCGCCTTCAACGGCTTGTCCGGGTCGCCGCTCCGAGGGGCGGGCAGGCGGGTCACGATGGCCTCAAGAACGGTGTCCACCCCGATCCCGGTCTTGGCGGAAATCTCGAGTGCGTCCGAGGCGTCCAGTCCGATCACGTCCTCGATCTGCTGCTTGACGCGGGCGACGTCCGCGGCGGGCAGGTCGACCTTGTTGAGCACCGGCACGATCTCGTGGTTCTGGTCGATCGCCTTGTAGACGTTGGCCAGTGTCTGGGCCTCGACCCCCTGGCTGGAATCCACAACCAGCAGCGATCCTTCGCAGGCGGCCAGGCAGCGCGAGACTTCGTAGGCGAAGTCGACATGGCCGGGCGTGTCCATGAGGTTGAGGACATAGTCCTCGCCGTCCTTCGCCCGGTAGTTCAGTCGAACGGTCTGGGCCTTGATCGTGATGCCCCGTTCACGCTCGATCTCCATGGAATCAAGCACCTGCTCGACCATTTCCCGTTCGGCGAGGCCGCCCGTCATCTGGATGATGCGGTCAGCCAGCGTCGACTTGCCATGGTCGATATGGGCGATGATGGAGAAGTTTCTGATCTTGTCCCGGGGAGTCATCCGCGGCGTTTAGCAGAGCGCGAGAACAGCGCCAAGCATTCCGGATTTGCGGCAATTTTACCTGAAACCGCTGCAACCCATTCGCCTTGCAGGCGTTTCCGGATCATGACCAGTGGCTTGGCGGAGGCTGGACCCGTGATCACGCATTCCCAGATCGTTTCTAGGAATCTCGACGTCGCTCGGCGCTTCTATGCTGCAACCGGCCGGCCTCTGGGCCTCAGCATCATTGAGGAGGAAGACGGCGCCTTTTTCCTTGGCCGGGCCGGGACCGGTACCGTGATATGCGTGCGTTCGGCCGAATGCGAAGGCGGGCACGACAATCAGCCCGAAAGTCGTCCGGCCTATGTCGCCTTGGACGCGCCGGACGACATGACTGTAAGGGCCTTTTACCGCGCCGCCCTCGAGGCGGGCGGCCGGGAGCATATCCTGGGCTACCCGGCTCCCCAGCCGACGGATGGGCAGTTCACTTACTATGCGACCAAGGTTGCCGACCCGGACGGCAACTGCATCGAGTGTGGCTGGCGGCGCCAGGCGCCCACGAGGCCAAATATTCCATAGGCGAACTTCGCCTCTCCAGCGAATGGCGTATCGATTGCAGCCGACCTTTTCAGGCGTGAGCCGCGTGAAAAGATTTGGCGGATGGATATTCCTCACTTTAACGATGTCGCGCGTCGCGCGAACGAATTTGCGCGCTCGGCCGCCTTGAATTTGCGGTCTGTCCAGGCGCGCGCCCAGACGATGTGGAGCGGCCTGCGGCAGCGGACCGCGGCGCTCAAGGCGTTCGTGCAGGCCCGGCGGCAAGCCTTCGTACGTCGAGGGCAAGCGTTTCTGGCCCGTCCCTTCGTTCAGGTACAGATCGCAAGAGCGCGCAAGGTTCGCGACTATCTGCACACCAGGCCGCAACTGTCCGGCGGTCTCGCAAGCTCCGCCGCAATTCTGCTCTATTTACTGGCGTCGCCAGTCCTCTTTACCGGCGTCGTGAAGCCGGAAGCCCCAGCCGCCCCGATTGCCCCTGCTACGACCGCTCCGGTCACGACCGCACCGGCCGCGCCGGCGGTTACGTCCAGGCCGCCACCGCGCAAGCCGGACACCGAAGGTTTTGTCGAGCGGTTCCGCACGCTTGACGAGGACCAGCGCTGGTATGTGGCGGATCGCGGCGGCAATGGCGACTGGACGGCAAACGATTTCCCTCGCTCGCAAGTCACGCTGTCGCCGGAGGGGCTGGTTCTTACGTTCGCAAAAGCCGCGCCCGGTTGGCGGTCGCGCTACAGTTCCGGCGAAGTCAGCACGCTGAAGCGATTCAAGTACGGCTACTTCGAGGCCCGCATGCGAATGGCGAAAGGGCCGGGGATAAACAACGGCGTTTTCACCTACGTTCTGGGAGATAGCGCGCCGAACTGGAACGAGATCGACATTGAAATGCCAGGCCGCAACACGCGGGAGGTTGCGCTTACCATCCATCTTGGCAAGCGCGTGGTCACCAGGAAGGTCAAACTGCCTTTCGACGCCGCCGCCGGATATCACGTCTACAGCTTCGACTGGCAGCCGGATTGGGTGCGGTGGTACGTCGACAACAAGCTTGTCCATGAAGAAACCGGTCCGGTGGCGACCGGCCTGAAGCATCCGCAAAACTTCTTTATCGATCTTTGGGGAAGCGAAACGCTGGTGAGCTGGCTCGGCAAGATCGATCCGGACAAGGTGCCGGCAACCGCGGCGGTGTCCTGCGTCGCCTATGCGAAGACCTACGACGGGTCATCGCTTTGTGAGGCCCAGGGCGCCGAGTCGGCGGGCTAGATCGTGCGCCGCGCCAGCCATCCTGGCTGGCGTCACGGTGCGAAGCTCGATCTCGCCGTTATGCCCCACTTGCCGTTTCGTTGTTCGATTACGTACAGCGAATCGAAGCGCGAAAGCTCTGAACCATCCTTCCGGTAGCGTACAAACGTCGTCAGCATATGAGCTTTCGTCGGCCCGCACTGCACGACGCGCCGTGACGCCCAGGCGGAATGATCCCAACCCGTTGCCTCCAGACGGTCAAACGAACCCTCAAGGTCTGCCGCCGAATTGAGAACGACCGTGCGGCCGCTTGCGATGCGTATGGAAGGAAAGTCGAATGTCTCGGCCCAACTGGCGGCGTTCTTCGAATTGAACGTCGACATGAATTTGTCGGTGACTTCGAGGGCGGGCTTATGGGCGGGGCAGGAGGTAAAGCTGGGCGCAGCAGGCATCGTGGCGCAGCCCTGCATGAACGTCAGTAGTAATGACGCGCCGGCCACTTTCCACGTGGTCAAAAATTTTCTCATTGTTTCTTCTCATCCTTCTTGGGCCGGCATCCCGAAATCGACGCCTCGGGGCATACGCGCCGGTCGATTGCCTTGGAAGTCGACCGGCGCTAGCGTGACGGGAATTAGCTGAAGGCGCAGACAATGTTTCAGTTCATCCTGCCCATGCTTTTGCTGGCCGGGGATCCGCCGCAAGCCGTCGGTCCGACTGAGGCTCCTGCGTTTGCGACCAAGCCGAAACACAAGAAACCTCAAATCGTTTGTCGCGAAGAATCCGTGACCGGGTCGCGGGTTGCGACTCGCAGAGTCTGCAGCACGCCTGAACTGGACCGAAAAAATGCCGAACGCGCGCAGGATGACCTTCGGAGCGGAATGACGCACGGCGGCGACCTGCAACCTCATCTGCCACCAGGCGCGGGCGGCTGAAACGGTCCGTTTCTACAGCGGAGCGCAAGCTTGCGCCAACCAGGCGCGATCGTCTTCCGACATCAACGGCCCGACTTCGCCAAGAACGCGGGCATGGTAGCGATCAATCCACATCCATTCCTGTTCGCTGAGCAATCCAGGCAGGATCAAACGTCTATCCAACGGCGCAAGCGTCAACGTTTCAAATCCCAACATTTCGCGATCACCGCCCGCAATCGCGCGCGGTTCGGTGACAACCTGCAGGTTCTCGATGCGAATGCCGTAACCGTCGGCCTTGTAGTATCCAGGTTCGTTCGAAACGATCATACCGGGTTCCAACGCCGCCGTGTTCGGCGCTTTCGCAATACGATGCGGACCTTCGTGAACGCCAAGATAGCTTCCAACGCCGTGACCGGTTCCATGGTCGTAATCCAGTCCGGCTTCCCATAGCGACAGACGCGCCAGTGCATCCAGCGCGGATCCCGTTGTTCCTTTCGGAAACCGCACGCGTGCAAGTGCGATATGACCTTTCAACACGCGCGTGAAACGTTCCTTCATTTCATCCGCAACATCGCCAATGGCGAGCGTTCGCGTGACATCGGTTGTTCCGTCCAGATACTGCCCGCCGGAATCCAGCAGGAACAAAGTTCCGCGCTCCAGTTTCCTGTTCGATGCAACGTCGGGGCGATAATGGTTGATGGCGCCGTTCGGTCCGGCGCTTGAGATCGAATTGAACGACAGGTCTTTCAGTTCGCCCGTCGCTTCACGATATTCTTCCACCTTGCGGGCGGCGTCGATTTCCGAAACTTCGCCGGTTTGTCCATGAGCTTCGAACCAACGAAGGAAACGCGACAGCGCAGCGCCATCGCGTCGATGTGCATTGCGGGCGCCTTCCACTTCGACGGCGTTCTTCTTCGCGCGCGGCAACATGCACGGATCGCCGTGACGGTGCACGTGGGCGCCGCTACTTCCAAGCGTTTCGAAGAACCATGACGACGCCGACGACGGATCGACGCTGACATTCTTTCCCGACAACTTGGCCAGACGGCGTTCGAGTTCGTTCACCGGGCGCAACGCAACTTCATTGCCGAGATGTGCGCCCAAACTTCCGCTGATCTTTTCCGGTTTCAGGAACAGTTCGGCCTGTCCGTCCGAAAACAACACGGCGCGTCCCAACGGCAACGGCGTACGTGCGACGTCGCCGCCGCGTATGTTGAACAACCACGCCAACGACGCAGGCGACGTAATGACGGCGGCGTCGATGTTCGCTTCCGACAACGCCTGTCCAATTCGCGAGCGTTTCGACGAACTTGTTTCACCGGCGAACTTCAGGTCGTGACCGACGACTTCCGCGACCGGTTCGGCGGGACGGTCCGTCCATGCAACGTCAACGGGGTTCCGTTCGACGTCGACGAGTTTCACGTTCGCCTTCCGCGCGGCGTCCGCCAGCTTTTCGAGGGCGTCCGGGCTGACGACGCGGGGGTCGTAGCCGATGGTCTTGCCCGCCAGCTTCTGTTTCGCCAGCCAGCCGAAGGGACCGGGATCCAGCAAATCCCCGATCTCGAACAGTTTCGGCGCCACCTGCGTCTTCACCTGCAGCGAATACCGCCCATCGACAAAGATGATGGCCGATTTGGCGAAGATGAACGCCGCGCCCGCCGATCCGGTGAAGCCGGTGGCCCACGAGAGGCGCTCGTTGCAGGCGGGCAGGTATTCGTTCTGATATTCGTCCTCGTGGGGGATGTAGAAGCCATCCAGTCCCATTCCGGCCATCGTCTCGCGCAGGCCGGGCAGGTTGGTGCGGCCGATCTCCGGCCCGCCGATCACTTCGTATGTTTGCCGCATCTTCCGTTGTCCCTTGGACGTCGAACCCTGATTTATGCGCCTTTTCCAACTTTTCCACGAACGTAGGTCAGCGTCGACCAGCCGGAGAGGCGCCCGCGCCTGACCAGCGTGAGCCCGCGATTGCCATAGGCGGCGCGCACGGACGGTTCCTGGTGGGTGAGAAGGCCGGAGAGCACGACATGGCCGCCGGGGCGGACCAGCCTTGCGATGTCGCCGGCGAGGGCGACGAGCGGACGCGCAAGGATATTCGCCAGAACCACGTCGTAAGGTCCCCCGGTGCGCACCGCGGCGCTGTTTGCGCCGGTCGCGACCAGCAGTTTCATACGCCGTCCGGTGCGGTTGTTCTTTGCGTTTTCGCGCGCGATGCGGACGGATTCCGCATCAATGTCGCCCGCCACGGCCCGCCGGACGCCGCTCTTGACGGCGGCGATGGCCAGCACGCCCGATCCCGTGCCGACATCGAGCACGGTTTCCGGCCGGGTTTTCCGAACGATATCCGACAGGGCCAGCAGGCAGCCCATTGTGGTGCCGTGGTGGCCTGTGCCGAAGGCGGGCCCGGCCTCGATCCAGACCGGAATGCGGCCGCCGCTGATCCGCGCCAGCTCGTGTGCGCCGGCGACGACATAGGGCCCGGCGTGAACGGCGGGCAGGCCGGCGAGGCTCTGGGCCACCCAGTCGCGGTCTTCCAGCTTCTCGATGGCGGCGCGCGCGCCGGGAATTTCATGATCGACGATCTCGACGGCGCCGCGCGCGCTGTCCTCGTCATGGCAGAAGGCTTCCAGCCGCCAGGTGGTGTGGGAGACTTCCTCGGTGGCCACGGCGGCGGCGGGGGAGGGGTCCATCCCCGCCAGCAGGTCCGACAGCCGCTCGGCGTCGGCGCGCGACATGATTGCGTGAACTCGATACATCAGCGGCGCTCCCCGCCAGACGGAATTGGGGCGGGTCTGGCCGGCGGCGTTATATCAGGGAGGCGGGGCGAGCCAAGCGGCGTGGGATCAGTCTGTCGCCGGGGTGTAGACGGCGAGCTTCAGCGCCGGGTCGTCGTTCGCCTGAAAGGTCGCGTAATCGTAGGCCAGCACGCCAAGTTTTGGATGCTTCAGTTGCTTGCGACCCGCAGACGGGCCGCGCACTTCGTGCGAGCGCCACCACGAGACAAATTCGGGGCATCTGGGACGAACCCGTTCGATAAGCTCAACAAAGGCCGGATCATTCGCATAGAGATCATAGTTGGCGCGAAAGAGCGCGACGACCCGGCGCGCTTCGTCAGGCCAGCCCGCGCCGAACAGCTTACGGCTCGCCGGGCTGGTCAGTATGGTGAGGAAAGTGTTGCGATCCGCCTCGGCGATGCGGCTGAAGCCGAAGATGTCGTCCGCCCGCTTGTTCCAGGCAAGCACGTCAAACCGGCGGCCCGTGATATAGGCGGGATGGCCGTAGCCTTCGACGATCCGCCTGATCATGTCCGGCACGATTTCCCGCTCGAAGGCGCCAGAAAGTCTGGCGCCGGCCAGCGCCCTGAGATGCCCGTGTTCGGTCTTGTTGAGTTTGAGCGCGCGCGCGAGCGCGTCCACGGTTACAGCTGACGGCCGCACATTCCGCCCCTGCTCGAGCCGCACATACCAATCGACCCCAATACCGGCGAGTTCCGCCACTTCCTCGCGCCGGAGGCCCGGCGTGCGCCGACGGCGGCCCGCAGGCAGGCCAACGGCCCTGGGCGACAGGCGCTCCCTTCGGGACCGAAGAAAATCCGCCAGTTCCGCTTCGGGTCTGTCCGGCATGGCGAACTCCTGACTGGGTATGACTATCCCAGGATAATACCAGTCCTGAACGGCAAGACCAGCCACGGCTAGATGAGGCGTCCAGCAGAGGAGATCGCCCATGCGCGCCGCCATTCTGAAAGCATTCGGAGAACCGCTTGTTGTCGAGGAAAAGCCTGACCTGAAGCCCGCCGCCATGGGCGAGGTCGTCGTCGACGTCGTCGTGACGCGCATCCTCGGCTACATGGGCGAAGTGTTGAGCGGGGCCCGGAACTACATGTTGGAGACCCCCGCGATCCCCGGCGCCGGCGCCATCGGACGCGTGCGAGCTGTCGGACCGGACGCCACGCTGCTCAAGCCGGGAGACTGGGTTTATTGCGACCCGACCGTACGGTCGCGGGATAATGCCGAGGATCCCGACATCACGCTGCAGGGCCTCAGCGCGCGGGGCGAGGGCGGGCTCAAGCTGCAGCGCTATTTCCATGACGGGTCATGGGCGGAGCAGATGCGACTGCCGACCGAGAACGCCATCCCGATCGGGCCGATCCGAACAGAGGATGCCGGCGGCTGGTGCGCGATGGGATCGTACCTCGTGCCGTATGGCGGTTTTCTGAAGGGTGATCTCAAGGCCGGCGAAACCGTTCTGGTCTCGGGCGCGACGGGCGGGTTCGGCCGGTCGGCTGTTGCGGTCGCGCTGGCGATGGGCGCCGGCTGCGTGATCGCAACCGGCCGCAACAAGGCCGCTCTGGACTCGATCGTCCGGCGTCATGGCGAGCGCGTGCGCGTCGTCGCCATGGAGGGAGACGAGGATGCCGACCGCGCGGCCATAATCAAGGCGGCGCCCGGACCCATCGACTGCGTGTTCGACATGTTGCCGCCAATGGCCAGCGCAATTCAGGCGCGTACGGCGATCATGGCGGTCCGCAGGTATGGCCGCGTCATCCTGATGGGCGGGATCAATATGCAGGGCGGCCCCGGCCTGGAGTTGTCCTACGCCTGGTTGATGCGCAACTGCATCACGATCCACGGCGTCTGGATGTATCCGCCGCACGCCCCGGCCGCGCTGGCCAAGATGATAAGAGCTGGCCAACTCGCGATAACCGCTCCGGCGACACGGTTTTCGCTCGATCAGGTCAACGACGCCGTTGCGCACGCGGCGTCCAGTTCAGGCCGGACCGAACTCTGGCCCGGTGGTGCGCCGTAGACCCCGGCCGCAAGCGCGATCCGCTGGCCTGTCGTTCGGGTGTTCGGGATATGGAGCGGCTTTTGGCCCGATGGGCGCGGGGCTGGCCAACAAGATGGATGCGGATAATGTGCGGCCAAAGAATGGGGCAAGACGGAGGAGGACTACTTGAAAATCGCACGCGCGCTTACCGCAACGGCCGTTCTCGGATTGGGGCTTGGCGCCGGGCCGCTGTTGCAGGCTGAAGCCCAGCAAAACAATGCCGGGCTTGAGGTGTATTCCGGCTATTGCGCCTCGTGCCACGATACCGCCGCTGGACGCGCGCCCGTGCGCTTCACCATCGGCCAGCTTGGACCCAACGCGATCGTGCAGGCCCTGACGCAGGGCTCGATGAAGTCGATCGGCGCGGGCCTCACCGAAACGCAGATCCATGATGTCGCGACGTATATTTCCGGCAAGGAGCCCACCGATCCCTCCGCCGGCCCGGCGCCGCTGGCCAATCCCTGCCCGAAAGCGGATCCGATCAAGATCTCCGCGAACGGCTGGAATGGCTGGAGCCCGGATCTGGCCAACACGCGCTTCCAGCCCAAGCCCGGCATCAAGGCCGCCGACGTGCCGAAGCTGAAGGTGAAATGGACGTTCGCCTACGACGGCTCGAAGAACACGCAGGTGACGGCGGTCGGCGACCGCCTGTTCCTCGGGTCGACCGGCGGCGTCGTCTATTCGCTCAATGCAAAGACGGGGTGCTCTTACTGGCGGTATGACGCGCCTGCGGGCGTGCGCGCCGCGGTGGTTGTCGACAAGTTCGCCAAGTCGCCGTCCGGATATGCGGTGTTCGTCTCCGACATGTCGGTGACGGTGAAGGCGCTCGACGCCATGACCGGCAAGGTGATCTGGACGTCGGACAAGCTGGAGACCCATCCGGCTGCGATGCTGACCGGCGGCGCGGCGCTGCACAACGGCGTGCTCTATGTTCCGGTCTCCTCGAGCGAGGAGGTCGCCGCGGGCCGGCCCGGCTATATCTGCTGCAGCTTCCGCGGCAGCCTGGTCGCCATTGACGAAGCCACAGGCAAGCAGCTCTGGAAGACCTACGCCATTCCGGACGAGCCCAAGCCCTACAAGGCCGACAAACCCCAGCTCGGTCCGGCCGGCGCCGCCATCTGGTCGCGGCCCACGGTCGACGCCAAGCGCGGTCTCGTCTACGTCGCCACCGGCGATTCCTATACCGATGTCGACACCGATCGCGCCGACGCCTTGATCGCGTTCGACATGAAGACGGGCGCGGTGAAATGGAGCAACCAGGTCACGCCCAACGACAACTTCATCGTCGCCAACTGCTATAGCCCGGAGGCCATCGCCGCCAACTCGAACTGTCCGAGCCCGATGGGTCCGGACGTCGACTTTGGCGCCTCGCCGATCCTGCAGAAGATGGCCAACGGGAAGGACATCCTGCTGGCCGGGCAGAAATCCGGCGAGGTCTATGGGCTCGATCCGGACGGCGGCAAGACGTTGTGGAAGGTGCGGCTGGGCGTCGGCAGCCCCGCTGGCGGCGTTGAATGGGGCATGGCGTCCGACAAGACCCAGCTCTACGTCGCCATCGCCGACACCAACCGGCCGAACGGCAAGCCGGGCCTGAACGCCGTGAAGCTCGCGACCGGCGATGTCGCGTGGACGACGCCGACGCCCAGGCTGGATTGCCCGCAGGGCAAACGCTGCCCGGTCGGCCAGTCAGCGCCGGTGAGCCTCATCCCCGGCGTCGCTTTCTCCGGCGCGCTCGATGGCCACATGCGCGCCTATGACGCCAAGACGGGCGCGATCATCTGGGATTTCGACACCACGGCGACGCCCTATGACACGGTCAACGGCGAGGAGGGCGTGCACGGCGGCGCGTTCGACGCGACGGGGCCGACCTTCGTCGGCGGCATGATGTTCGTGCACTCGGGCTATCCGGGCGTGATGTCGGCGGGCAATCTCGGCCAGAACCTGCTGATGGCGTTTTCCATCGACGGGAAATGACCGTTCAGGACACGCGCCCAAACGCATTTCGCCGCCCGTGGAGCGAGTCCACGGGCGGCGAAACGTCAAACACTCAGACGGTCAGGTCAGCCTTGCGGCTTTTTCTGGTCCGGACGCTGGTTCTGCGGCTGCCCGCCCTGTTGCGGGTTGCGACCTTGCTCAGCCTGCTGCTGTTGCTGGCGCCGGCGTTCTTCTTCCGTCTGGTTGGGGTTTTGCTGGTTCGGGTTTTGGGGGTCGGCCATGGGCTGTTCCTCTTCATTGGTTGAAACGCGCGGACTGCCACGTCCCCAGATCGCGCATGGGGAGAACGGCTGCGAGCGTCGGCAGTTCCGCACGATTGCTGTGTGTTGATGAGACGGGAACCCGCGGGGGCTGACGATTCAGCGCAGGCTTTCTTGCCGCCCGCGATGACGATGCGCGGGGCTTATGTCAGCGGATTTTGCCGGCCGTATGATTGGCCGGTGAGTTGGTCAGTCGGTCGGTTCAGGCTGGTCGCGCAGGACGTGGCTGACGCCTGGAATGTCGGCGTCGGGATCATCGCCCATCTGCTGCTGCCTGCGCGAGGCTTGCGCCTGCTGTTGCTGGCGTCCCCATTTGGGATCGTCCTGCGGGCGGCGGTTGGGATCCGCTGGAATGTCGTCGATGGCTGGCGTGTTGCGGGGAGTCCTTTCCGGATTGCCCATGGCGGTCTCCTTCCTGTTTCGCTGTCTTTTGACCCTGACGGTTCTTCGCGTGCTCTCGACGTCCCCCGCACGCACAGGCGGACTCAACGCGGGCGAGTCGGCGCTGTTCCGCGACTCGCGTCAAGTTCTGGTGAGTAACAATGACGCGCCGCGCGCGTTTTCGCGACTATTGAGCGGTGGATGACGCCGGCGTGCGGCCGAGCAGGCCGAGAACGGGAGCCGGCTTGCCGTCCGAGTAGCCGTCCATGTTGATCGCCTGTCCGGCGCGCGTGGCGTCGTCGAGCGAATAGCCCTTTTCCTTCACGAGATACGCCGCCCACATGTGGCTGGCGCGCCAGGCGATGGTGCAGTGCAACAGCACCTTCGTGTCGCCGGCGGCTTTCATCGCGGCGGCCATCTTCGCTTCGGCCTCGGGCGTGTAGGGCGTGTCCGGCCCGCCGAGCGGGATATGCACGTAGGTCATGCCCAGCTCTTTCGCGAGCGCTTCCTCGTCATAAGGAACGGCCTTGCGGTTATCCATCTCGCGCTGGGTGCGCAGGTTGATGATGGTGGTGACGCCCTCGGCCTTCATCGCGCGCAGCGCCGCCTCGGACGGCTGGCCCGCGACATAGGCCGGGCCAACGTCCGCGATCACCGCCTGGAAGCCGGGCTTGTCCACCTTCACCGGAAAATGGATCGGCGCCTGCGCGAACGCGGGCGCGGCCGCGAAGAGGGCGAAGGCGAGAGTGGGGATAAGGCGCATTGAGGCCGGTCCCTTCTGCTACTTACTCCCCGCGGTCTTTTCCGCCGGTGTGTTCGGCGCCGATGTGGTCGTCGTGGCGGCCGCCCTTGAGGATGTCCTGCAGGCCGTAATTGCCCTCGTGGCAGGCGTATTCGTAGAGCTGGTCGTTCGATTTGTTGAGCGGCATCTGCCCGCGCCAGACCGAGGTGTAGACGACCGGATCGTTGATCTCGAATTCGTAGAGAATCTGGCTGTCGGAGATGCGGGTGAAGCGCTCGGTCACCTTGCCGCTGTCGGACAGGAGAACGGAGCCGGCCCGCTGGGCCGGGTTGATGTGGTTGGTTTCGACCACCAGCGTGTCGCCGTCCCAGTGCGCGATGGAATCGCCCATCCAGGGCTGCACATTGTCCTTGCGGTGTTCGCCGCCGATGCGGGCGATGCGCACGTCGTGGATCATCTCCGACATGATCATCAGGTTGTTCGGCGTTTCGACGATCTGGAAGTTGTTGTTGTAGAGATAGTTGCCGAAGGGCGGGCCGCCCGTGCCCATGAACATGCAGCGCTCGGAGAGGCCGCGCTCTTCCGGGTTGTCATAGCCGGTGCCGAGGCGGCGCGGGTTGGCGGCGCGCATCTTGCGGCCTTCCTCGGTGAGCGCCGGGATGCGGCCGTTTTCCGGGAAGGTGATGAAGGACGAGCGCAGCTCGCCGCCGATGTGGGCGACGGTCTTGCCCGGGTCGGTGTAGGCGACGTCGTAATTGCCGACCGGCGGCAGCGGCTTGCCTTTTTCGGGCGCGCCTTCCTTGGGATCAACGTAAGAGGCGCTGGTGTCCGCGAGGCGCTGGTTGATCAGCGCGCCGCCTTCGAGCTTGTCGGCCTGGGCGCGCGTCAACACGAGGGGCAGGCCCGGCGGGCGCTCCATCCGCGTCACCGAGGCGTTGGACCAGTTGCCCTGCAGGTCGGGCTTGCCGAAGGCGGTGCGCGGCGGCTGGTAGGAGCCGGCGATCGCGGCAGCGTCGGGCGCCGCCTGGGCGAAGGATGGCGCGGCGCAGGCAAGCGCGGCGGCGATCACGGCAAGGGCGGCGCCTGCGCGGATGCGGGTTGACGGTGTCATGCGATGTTCCTCCCGAGTCGCGGCCGTCTGGCTCCGGGGTTCGACGGGCCTGCGGTCCTGAGTTTGGCGCGGAGATTGCCCCGGCGGCGCCTGCGCATCAAGCTGTGGCGCGGCAATCTTTTGTGAGACGGGGGTGGCTTGAGGCCGCTAGCCGATGCGGAAGCCGCAGATCTTGTGGCCGTCACGCCCGCTCGACAAAGCTTTCCACCACCTTCTTCACCCCCGCCTTTTCGAAGGCGACGGTGAGCTTGGCGCCCTCGATGTGGGTGATGCGGCCGTAGCCGAACTTCTGGTGGAAGATGCGTACGCCGATCTCCAGTCCGCCGGCGGCGGCGGGGTCTGACGAGGCCAGCAGGTCGCCCGGCGTGCGGCCGCGCGGAACGGGACGGCCATCAGCGTCGGGCGCGCGGAAGGAGCGGCCCTCGATGTCGGGCGGACGCGGGGCGGAGCGCATGCCGGCCGCCCGCGCGCGCTTCCAGCCCGGGCTCTCGTAGGTCGAGCGGAAGCCCGTGGGCGTGTTGTCGAAGACGGACTTGCCGGCGGGCTCCGCCGTATTGCCGCCGCCGCCGTAGAAGGTTCCGCCGGGCGAGACGTATCCGGTTTCAGACACCGCATCGACATGGCGCGGCGGCAGTTCGTCGATGAAGCGGGAGGGGAGGACAGACGTCCAGCGGCCATAGATCTGCCGGTTGGCGACGAAGGAGATGTAGGCCCGCTCGCGCGCGCGGGTGATGCCGACATAGGCGAGGCGGCGCTCCTCCTCGAGGCCCTTGGCGCCGGTTTCATCGAGGCTGCGGCGCGAAGGAAAGACTTCCTCCTCCCAGCCGGGCAGGAAGACCATCGGCCATTCGAGGCCCTTGGCCGAGTGCAGCGTCAGGATCTGCACCTGGTCGTCGGCGCCGGAGCCCTCGGCGTTGTCCATCACCAGCTCGACGTGTTCGAGGAACGCATCGAGGCTGTCGAAGGCGCCCATGGCGCGCACCAGCTCTTTCAGGTTTTCGAGGCGTGTCTGCGACTGGGGCGATTTGTCGGCCTGCAGCATGTCCGTGTAGCCGGACTCCTCGAGGATGATTTCGAGCAGGCGCGGATGATCGATCTCCGACGTTTCGCTGGAATGGTACTGCGCGCGCCAGCGTTCGAGGTCGACGATGAAGCGGCGCAAGCCCGTCTTGGCCGGGCCTTTGATCTCCTCGCCGCGGATCATCATGTCGGCGGCGTTGGCCAGCGGCGTCTGCATCTCGCGGGCGACGATCTGAACTTTCTGGAGCGTGGTCGCGCCGACGCCGCGCTTGGGCTGGTTGACCACCCGCTCGAAAGCGAGGTCGTCGGCAGGCGAGCGCATCAGGCGCAGATAGGCCATGGCGTCGCGGATTTCCGCGCGCTCGAAGAAGCGCGGGCCGCCGATGACGCGATAGGGGATGCCGGCGACAATGAAGCGCTCTTCGAAGGCGCGCATCTGCCACGAGGCGCGCACCAGCACGGCGCACTCGTCATAGCGGTGTCCGGCCTGGCGCCAGGAGGTGACATCGTCCGCGACGAGGCGGGCTTCCTGTTCGCCGTCCCATACGCCGCGCACCTTCACGAGGTCGCCTTCGCCCGCATCGGTGCGCAGCGTCTTGCCGAGGCGCGAGCGGTTGGAGGTGATGAGGTGGCTGGCGGCGGCGAGGATGTGGGCGGTGGAGCGGTAGTTCTGTTCCAGCCGGATCACTTTCGCGCCGGGGAAGTCGCGCTCGAAACGCAGGATGTTGTCCACTTCAGCGCCGCGCCAGCCATAGATCGACTGGTCATCGTCGCCCACGCAGCAGATGTTGCCCGAGCCCTGCGCCAGCAGCCGCAGCCAGAGATACTGCGCGACGTTGGTGTCCTGGTATTCGTCCACCAGCAGATAGCGGAAACGCTTGTGGTAGTCGGCGAGGACTTCCGGGTTTTCAGTGAAGATGCGGATGGTGTGCAGCAGGAGGTCGCCGAAATCGACGGCGTTCAGGACGCGCAGACGGTCCTGGTAGATCTGGTAGAGACGGCCGCCTTTGCCTTCAGCGAACTGGCGCGCGTCTTCGGGCGGCAGCTTCTCCGGCAGGATGGCGCGGTTCTTCCAGCCGTCGATCAGCGAGGCGAGATAGCGCGGCGTCCAGCGTTTCTGGTCGATGCCTTCGGCGTCGAGCACCTGACGGATGAGGCGCAGCTGGTCGTCCGTATCGAGCACGGTGAAGCCGGACTTCAGTTTCACCAGCTCGGCGTGCTTGCGCAGGATCTGCGCCGAGACCGAGTGGAAGGTGCCAAGCCAGCGCAGCCCTTCGGCGTCGGGGCCAACCAGCCGCATGGTGCGCTCGCGCATTTCGCGCGCCGCCTTGTTGGTGAAGGTGACGACGAGCATCTGGCTGGGCCAGGCGCGCTTGGTGGCGAGAATGTGGGCGACGCGCGTCGTCAGCACCCGCGTCTTGCCGGTGCCGGCGCCGGCCAGGACGAGCAGCGGGCCCTCGGTGGTGAGCACCGCCTCGCGCTGTTCCGGGTTGAGGCCGTCGAGATAGTCCGGGCTGGCGGCGCCTGCCTCCGGTCCGGGCGGGCGGGCCATGGCGCGCTCGGAAATCGGCCGGGTGTCGCGCGGCGCCGCGTCAGGCGGCGCTTCGTTCCGCTCCTCTGGAAGCGGTGCGTCGTCCGGGAAGGGAATGTCGTCGTCCGGGGGGCGGGAATCGGCCATTTCGCCCTGATCTGGCGGGGGATTCCGCAAAGCGCAACCCCACGCCCGCAGGACCTTGATTTACGGTTTGTTCTCGCCCGCGCTATTGCCGCGTGAAGACGACCGGCGCGGTGAGGTTGGACTGATCGTACTCTCCGGCGAGGGTTTTTCCATCGGCCGCAAGCTGGCCTGAAAAGTCGCCGCGCAGGACCGGGATCTCGAACACCACCTTGTCGCCTGTGCGGCTGAAGGCGCCGACCGGGAGCGTCACGCCCGGCTGGTCGGGAGAGGTGACGGTGGCCGTGGTGGTCGCGGGGGTCGAGGCCACGTGAAGGTCGAGGCGCAGGAATGTGCTGCCGAACGTGCCTTCGGCCGTCCAGTCGCCGTCGAGTCCATCGACATGCGGCCAGGGTTTGGGCCGGCCGTGTTCGAGCGTGATGGGATAGATGCCGCCTGTGGTGAAATACTGGCCGGTCCAGTCCGCATTGGCGGCGTCCCATTTCAGTTCGAGACGCTGGCCGCCGTTTGCGGGCGTCGAGACAAGCAGGTTGTCGCCGGTCTGGTGGACATCGATGTCGACGCCGCTGGCGCCCTCATCGGGGCTGTCCGCCTTGCCGGTGAGGCCGCCGCCCGGCGCATCGGAAATGTGAAGCGCGAGGCGCGCCGACTGGGGCAGGTGGAATACGCCGGACCAGTCGCCTTCAGCGGTGGCGGCGTGCGCCGACTGCGCCAGCGCTGGCGGGGCGCTGCAGGCAAGGCCAAGCATGGCCAATGCGGCTGAGGCGGCGAACATATTGCGTGCGTGCATGGACATGGGTTGGTCCTCGCTGGCGGCGACCGTCCCAAGACCGGCAGAATGCGCTCGCCGGGGCATGTCGGCAATCTGCGGCGCTGCAATCACCGCGATTTGAGCAGCCGAAGGTCAGACCCGGGCGATGGCGAACAGGCGGGCGAATGGCAGGAGCGTGCGGCCATCGGCGCGGCGCGGATAGGCGGCGTTGAGCCGGGCCTTGTATTGCGCGGTGAAGGCGTCTCGCTCGTCCGGCGCCAGGGCGTCGAGATAGGGACGGAGACCCGTTCCGCTGACCCACCGGAACACGGCGTCTTCCCCTTCAAGAACGTGAAGATAGTCAGTGGTCCAGATATCGATGGAGCCGGCGCGGGCCGAGGCGTGCGGCGCCAGAATGTCGTAATAGGCCGAGGGCGTTTCCACGAAGACGCCGCGGACGTTCTTCAGCTTTGCGGCCCAGGGCCCGTCAGCAGCGGTTTCGCGCATGGCGGCGTGCGACGGCGCATTCTGGTTGTTGGGGACCTGGAAGGCGAAGACGCCGCCCTTGGCGACATGTCTCATCAGGCGCGGCAGCAAGGCGCGGTGATCCGGCAGCCACTGGTAGGTCGCGTTGGAAAAGACGAGGTCATAGCTTCGGTCTGGATTCCACGCGGCGATATCGTGCACCTGCCAGTCGGCGTGCACGCCGGATTCCCGGGCGCGGGCGATCATCTCCGGCGAGGAATCGACGCCCTCGACGGTTGCAGACGGCCAGCAGCCTGCGAGCAGGGCGGTGGAGTTGCCCGGGCCGCAGCCCAGGTCGGCGATCCACTGCGGCTTGTCCAGCGCCACCCGGGCCAGCAGGTCCGCGGCGGGGCGGGTTCGTTCGCTGGCGAAGGCGAGGTAGGTGTCCGGGTTCCAGCTCATGGGCGCCGGTCTAGCCGGGATAAGGGTCATACCGCCAGCGCAGGGAGCCCGCCGCGACGATGTGACTGACAGGTTTTTTGGCGCCGGTGCGTCGCGTTCGGGCGCCGCCTGTTTTTCCCCAGCTGTTGCAGGCGGTTGGCGAGCGCGGGATGCGCTCTCTGGCTAGTCTCCGGTCAGCGCAGGCGCGCGCTCAAGGCGAGGGGCAAGACGATGGGGCTGTTTTCCTTCCTGTTCGGAGGCAAGAAGAAGAAAGCGGAGCCGCCGACGAAACTGGCGACGAAACCGGCGCCGAGGGCGGCGCTGCACATGCCCGCCGAGCCGGTCGCGCTTGCGGCGGGCGAGATCGCGATCGACGCCGCGCCCGAGCCGGCACGCAGCCGGGGTTTCGAGCTCACGCATCTCAAGCTTGCCTACGCCGCGCATGTACGGGCTGGCGATGCGGCCAAGGCCTACGCCAGTGCATGCCAGCTCGCGGGCTTCTACAAATCCGTCGGCGCGCGCGGACTGAGCGCAGAGTATCGCGCGGCGGCGGACCGGCATTTCGGCGACTGGCTGGCGAGCGTGAGCCGCGATCGCCGGCGGACGGCGCTGGTTGCCGTGCAGCAGCGGGCAGCGAAGGCGGGCGCCAAGTCTGGCCTCGCGAGAACCCGTCTGGCGGTTGCGGCCGAAAAGCTGGGCGGCCCGGAGGCTGCGAAGCTTCTTGTGGCGCACCGTGATTTTCTGGCGCGTCTTGACGGGCCGCGCGGACGGGCGATCGCCTGACGCGAGCGACGCCATTGGCAGCAGCCGCGCGTATCAACTGCCAACTTTCACCCCAGGCGGCGCCGTTGAGTTGACGGGCCACCTCCACGCGTCAGGCTCGCTGCGAGGCCGCAACGGGCCGAGCAGCGGACGTGTGAATCCATGGCGAGTGAGTTCGAACAGCGCCTGCAGGGCGCGCGGTTGCTGACAGCGGAAGTGCTCTACTGGATGCCTGACCATCCAAAACTGCTGCAATCCTTCCTCTGGCAGACGCTGGATGTCGCGCCGCGCTTTCCAAGGCTCACGCGCTTTCTCGATCACTGGCGCACGGAGATCGACGCCGTGATTCACAAGGTGCTGGTCTGCCAGAGCGGCGACCTCGGGCCGCCGCGTGTGCTCACGCCGGACGCGGCGTACCGTCTGCACTGACGGCTATTTGCGGCCTATTTTCCGCGGGCCAGTTTCAACGGCAGGTCCGTGCCAGCTTGCGACCAGGTTCCATCGAGCGTGGCGCCATCCGCCGAGAGCGCGCCTGAAAATGCTCCGCTGATCGCAGAGAAGGCCACACTGATTTTCTGGCCATCGCGTTTGAGATCGCGACCCTGAAGCGTGAAGTCGCCCTGGTCGGGCGAAGCGAGCATGGCGCTGGTGCCGGACTTGTCTGTCGCAACGGTGACGATGATGTGGATCGGCGATCCGCCGGAGTCGAGTTCTCCGCGCCAGACGCCGTCCACGCCCTTGATTGTTGCCCTGGCGTCGATCGGCGGCGCGCCGGGAGGAGCCAGCTTCATGGCGAGCGGCAGGTCGACGCCGTTTTGCGTGAGGTTGCCGTCCAGCGTCTTGCCGTCGGCGGAGAGCTTGCCCTTCCAGCTGGCGCTGACGGAAGGAACCTCGAAGCTGACGTCGTTGCCGGTGCGTTTGAGCGCGCTCACCGGAATTTCCGCCGGGCTCTGGTCGGGAGAGCGCATCGTCGCGACGGTGCCGCTCGCGCCGGTTGTAACCGTCAGGATGCCGCGCGCCGTTCCAAGGCCCATGTCGACCTCGCCTTCCCAACGGCCATCAAGGCCTTTCACGGTGTCGGCGAAAGCCGCGCCGGCGAGGCCAATTGTGACGATGGCGAGTGTTGCAAGGCGGCGGGTGAGGTTCAGGCTCATTGTGTGTCCTCCCTAGGGGCCGTGAGTTCGACCCATGTCCGGGCTGCGGTCAAGCGATGTCGGCGCCTGGGGGGGGCGCCTCGCGATGTCAGGGCGTAAGGCGTTTGGTTGTGATGGTCTGGTCGCCGCTCTGGATCGGCAGGGTGGCGTCGGTCCGCAAGGCGGCTATGCGTTCGCCTTCGGCGGGCAGCCCGGCCCAGTAGCCCTGCACCGTCCATGGCTCGACATGATCCGGCGGGTTGGCCTGCGCTGGCACTGCAAGCGTCAGCGTGACGGCGGCGCCGTCGCAGGCGCGACCAACACAATCGAAGATGTAGAACCCGCGCATCGGCTTGTTCAGCTTGGCGGACTCCGGCGCGCCTTCCAGGCGCAGCGTTCGGGGTTGCGCCTGTTCGGGTATGCGCAGGCGCACCTGCTGCGCGCCCGGCGCAGACAGGCGCAGTGTTAGTGTGCGGACATCGCCGTCCGTTGTGTCGGATTCAATCGCGGCCGAAGCGGAGGGGCGGTCTGCGAACGCGAGCGCGTGGTGCGCCAGCTTGGCGTCGATGCCGGGGATGATTTCAGCTGGCGGTTCGTTGAGCTGATCGCGGATCGCCTTTGGCAGGAAGCCGGGCTTTGATGCGGCGACAAGCTCGGCCTTGTGCGTGTCCATGTCGTAGTGCGCGGCGATGTCGAACGCGGTCGGACGCGCGGCTGACCAGGCGGGAAAAATCAGCGTAAGGAAAGCGCCAAGAACCCATGCGCCGCCGAGCGCGGGAAAGACCAGGCGCCGGCCGGCGCGGATCGGGCCGATCAGGCCAAGAAACGGGCCGAGCACCAGGCCTTCAAGAACCGCGAACACGGCGCCGATGCTGAGAGCGGGGAGGTTGAGGCCCATCATGACGTCGACGAGGTAAATCAGCGGCAAGAAGATCAACAGCAGCCAAACGCCTGCGAGGGCATGAGCCGCCAATGCGTATTTCGGAAGGAAGCGGGCGACGATCGCGACCAGGACGAAGCCAAGGCCCGGAAGCAGGAAGATGATCGACATGCCCGGCACGGTGATCGACAGTCCCATGCCGATCACCAGCAGCCAGAACCAGCCGGCGGCGAACAACTGCTCGCGCCTTTCCTCGCGGATGAGGAAGGTGAGCACGAGCGCTGCGGCAATCAGTGCGCAGATAAATATCGTGCAGCCGAGCGCCTGGGGATGGGCGCGCCAGAAGTCGGGCTGGCTGCGGATAAGTCCGAAGAGGAAGGCGCTCGCCATCGCGATGAGCGTTGCGCCGAGAACCGTGACCGGCGGCGCCGCAAAGGCGCGCCAGCTGAACTGGCGCCATGAGATGTCGGACGCCGGGCTGAAATTCAGCAGGGCGGCGAGCCCGGCGCACAGGCCCAGCAGGATCAGGGAGATCTGCTGCGGCAACATCACGAAGCCGCGCATGATGATGTCGCTGTAGGCGATTTCGCCGCCGGGTTTGTCGTCGCTCGCGAGGAAGGCGCGCGTTGCGCCGAGGGCCTGGTCGCCCATGTGCTGCACGGCGCGGTGATCGAGATGCGCAAGATCGTCGTGCGGCGTGTGGTAGAAGGACTGCCCGTCCGCCACGGCGATGTTGATGCCGGCAAGGCCCTGTTGGAGGTGAACAGTCAGGTCCGTGGAATTCGGCAGGAGTTCGTAGGCGGCCGTCATCATCGAGTTGGAGGAGGGGCGGGGCGCGCCCTTCGACCAGTCCGACACCACGCCCTGATTGGGATGGCTCGTCTCGAACATCGCGGCGGGTCCGGTGTTGCCGCGCGCTTCCAGATTGATGATCCGGCCGATTGTGTAGCCGTAGGCTTTCTTGTCGGCGAAGGCCTGGGCGCCGAGAAGCGCCGCCTCTTCGCCGTCGGTCAGCAGGAAGAGAACAGGCTTCTGCGGCGGTGTTTCCTTCAGGTGCTGGGCGACCTCCAGCCAGACCGCAAGGCCGATGCCGTCGTCCGCCGCGCCCGGGCCCGCGGGCACGCTGTCATAGTGCGCCGTCAGCATCAGCACCGGCCCGGACGTGGGGCCCGCCGTGAACGTGATGCTCTGCACGCGCGCGCACCGCGTCACGGATCCGGTGATCGAGCCGCGGCACGCGGTTTCGTCATGGACCTGCGGATCGTATCCGAGCTTGCGAATCTCATCGAGCAGGCGCGCGCGGGTGGCGTCGTTGGCGTCGCTGTCGACCGGATGCGGCTTGCCGTCGAGAATGCGGGCAAGGCGTGAAACCGCGCGCTCGGTGTCGAACTGCGATGGCGTGTTGGTGGCGCGCACCGGATCGAGTTGCAGGGGAACGGCGCGGAAGAAGAATGCGATGAACAGGAGCGCCATCACGCCGAGCGCAAGGGCGCCTGCTGGAAAGTTCCGGGGCGGCGCGGTCGTGTTGTCTGAATCCTGCACGTTTCACTCCCCGACTCTGGGCGGGACGATAGGATCGCATCGGCCCCGCGGACAAGCGATCTCTGGGGCGGTCCCCTGGCGGCAAGGTCAGGTCCAATAGAGCGGCTGGCTCTCGGCTTCCGATTTTGCGCCCGTGGGCGGCAGCTGGCGCGTGATGAGGCCAGCGATATGTACGGCGATCAGGGTCGCTATGGCGACAGCGGGCGAGCCTGACAGTTCGAACATCAGGAGCGTCGCGGCAAGCGGCGCATCGAGCAGGACGGACAGCGCCACGCCCATTCCGACAAGTCCGAAGAAGGCTTGGCCGAGCGCAGCATCGCCGGCGAAGAGAGTTGCCGCAACGCCCATGGCGCTTCCGGCCATTGCGCCGACATAAAGGGCTGGCGCAATGCGTCCGCCGCCGAAGCGGAAGGCGACAGCGACGCTGGCCGCGGCCACCTTCGCGGCCGCGAGGGCAATGAGGATCGGCAGGGCGTAGTGTCCGCCGAGCCCCGCTTCGATCGGCGCGTAGCCGATGCCGGTTGCAGCGGGAAAGGCGATGGCCAGAACGCCGATCAGCAGCGCGCCGAAGGGCGGCAACAGCCAAAGGGGAAACCGGATGCGGGCCGCCATCTGATCGACGCCTTTCGGCGCACGCGTCCAGGCCCACGCTGCGGCCCAGGCGACAAATGCAAGCGGGATGGCGGCGACCGGCGCCGCGAACTGGAAGGACAGCGGCGTCGGCCCCAGATGCGGCGCGAGCAGGGGCGATGCGTCGCCAAACGCCCAGCGCGCCATCAGCCATCCCGTTACGCTGGCGATTGCGAGCGGCCCGAGCGTGATGAACCGCTGACGCGGCAGGATCAGTTCGCGCACCAGGAAGATGGCGGCCAATGGCGCATGCAACGCCGCAGAAAACGCGGCGGCCGCGCCCATGCCCAGCAGCATGCGTCGTTCAGGTGGTGAAAGCCCCAGCAGGCGGCCCGGCAGCATGGCGAGACTCGCGCCGAGATGGATCGAGGGCGATTCCCGTCCCGCGCTGGCCCCCGAGCCCAGCGAGACAATGGCGATAAGGGCGGACAGGAAAGCGTCCTTCAACGCCAGCGTCGAGGTTCGGATCGTGGCGCGCAGCCGCCGGCCGGCGATCACGTCCTCGATGCCGAAGGGACGAGGCGAAGGCCCCCAGCCGAAGGAAACCCCGAGCCGGAGCATGAGCGCGACCACCGCCCCGCCAACCACGGGGCTCACCATTCTGGCGAACCAGGGCATCGCGGCGATGCGCGCGGTCAGCCGCTGGCCGGCGGCGCCGAAGAACAGGAATTCCGAATAGGCGACCAGTGTGCGCAGCGCGACAACGGCAAAGCCGGTCAGCACGCCAACGAGGACCGCCAGCGCCCACATGCGCCAACCCGTCCTGCGGGGGCGGCCAATGACATCGCCCGAGGGCCGGACCAGCGCACGCGACATGCGCGATTTCTGGCGCCCCCCGCGCCGGGGTCAAGCATTGACGCGAGGCAAGCGAGCAGCGGGGCGGTCTGCCGCACTTGCGCGGAAGGCGCCGCCGCGCAAGGTAGCGCCGCTTTCAGTTTCGCCCGGGAGGCCCAGCCTGGCTGATACACCCCGCTTCGTTCCCGAGTTCGGCCCAAACGGCGCGGTGATGAACGCGCCGGAAATGAACGCGCATACGCGCGACCTTTACGCCAGCGCCGAGCAGGAACAGGAAAAACGCAGGCGGCCGAGGCCCGAGTGGGCGAAGGGGCGGCACATCCGCAAGCCCGGTTTCGTTGTGGCGATGGAGTTGGGCCACGCCATGATTCCGATCACCGTGTGGACCGTCGCCGCGTGGCGGCTGGTTTTCCGCCATGCCTTTCCGCCCTCGTTCGGCGCGATCGACTGGACCTTCGCGATCTCGTTCATGGTTCAGGCGTGGCTGTTCTTCACTGTCAACGGCATATGGACGCGCATGGTGATCCGCCGCGCCGTCGAGCCGCCTGCGGGGCTCACCCGCGCGCCAGCGGACGCCTTCTGGGTGGTCGCGCTGTGGTCGTCGCTGACGTGGCCGACGCTTTTTTCTGTTCCGATTCTCTTCTGGACGATCCCCACGGAAGCGCGCCAGCCGGACCAGATGCAGGCCGGACTGTTCTTCGGCCTGATGATGCTGGTGATCTGGGCGTGTCTGCGGATCTGGGTGTGGCGGCGCAAGTGGTTCCTGCCGTGAGCTGCCACTAGGGCCGCTCGCGCCCGAGAATGTCGCCGGGTTCGCAGTCGAGAAAATCGCAGATTTTCTCCAGCGTCTCGAAGCGCACGCCTTTGACCTTCCCCTGCTTGAGCAGCGAGAGGTTCGATTCGGTGATGCCGACGAACTCCGCGAGGTCCTTCGACTTCACATTGCGTTCGGCCATGACGACCGCGAGACGGACACGGATGGGCATCAGACGAACGACTGGTTTTCTTCAGCCACCTTGGCGGCGTGCGCCATGACAGCGGTGATGAGGATGACGGCGCCGGTGAAGACGACGGTGATGAGTCCGGCGCTGGAAATGCCGAGGCTGAGCGAGATCTCGCCGTGCTTCTGGCTCAAGGCGTGCACCGTCGTCGCCAGCCAGCGCGCGAGCGGGCTCAGCGCCGAATAGGCCAGTACGCCGATTGCGAGATTGCGGAGGCCGGCGATGGTGCGGTGTGCGAAGTAATCGCCTTTGCCGATCCCGAGGAAACTTGTGCGGGCGTTGATCATCGCCCAGCCGAAGACGCCGATTGCGACGGCGTGAGCGACCAGAAACACCGGGTCTCGAATGACGTCCGCATCGTCCGTGTGGCTCGAAATGCAGGCGCCTCCGCCCGAGCAAGGCGGGGGAGACTCAATCAGGCCAGGCGCCGCCAGCATGAGGATGAACACGCCGACCTGCATGACGACGCCGAGGATGCACAGCCAGCCCATGACGCGGCTCAGCCAGAGGACCGGGGTTGGAACGGGCGCAGGTTCAAGGGCCATGAGGATATCCTGATCTATCCGAAAAACAGCTATAAATTGCTGTTTTACAGAAATCAATCGCTGTTTTGTGCGAATACTCTGATTGTGAGGCCTGTTGGTCGCCAATCCGCTTTCGCCCGCCATTTCCGAGCCCTAGTCTGCAGGCAAGAAAGCGCCGTCCATCGTAGGCGGCCGGGGAGAAACCTGATGAGACTTCGGTTGTCCTTGCTGGCCATGGCGATGGTGCTTTCGGCCTGCGCACACGGCGCGGCGCCGAAGCCGCCCAAGGCGGCGGCCACGGGAACGCTCTACTATCTTGGAGCTGGAAAGGTCTTCAGCCTGTCGCCGGATGGCGGGACACCCAAGGTCATTGTCGATGAAACCGAAGGCGGCCGTGCGCCGGGTCTGAACGACGGCATCGCGCTCGATGTCGCGCACAATGCGATCTACTGGACCAATATGGGCAAGGCGTCGGCGGACGACGGCTGGGTGTCGCGCGCCAATCTCGACGGCACGAACAAGTACAGGGTGGTCGAGTCCGGCGGCGCCTTCACGCCGAAGCAGATGAAGCTCGATCTCAAGCACGGCAAGATGTACTGGGCGGACCGCGAGGGCATGTCGATCCGCAGGGCCAACCTGGACGGCTCGAACATCGAACTTGTCGTCGGCGTCGGCGATCCGAAACGGCAGGCTGGCGACCAGACGCTGTGGTGCGTCGGCATCGCGCTCGATGTCGATCACGGCATGCTCTACTGGACGCAGAAGGGGGGCGATAATGCGGGGCAAGGCTTGATCCGGCGCGCGCCGATGGAAGTCGCCCGGCGGGATTCGCCCTACAACCGGCACGATATCGAAACGCTGTTCTCGCGCCTGCCGGAGCCGATCGATCTCGATCTCGATCTCAAGACGCGCACGATGTACTGGACCGACCGCGGCGACAACACGGTCTCGCGCGCGCCGATGGATCCGCCGCGCGACTATGATCCCGCCAAGCGCTTCGACCGGCAGATTCTCGTTCGCGGTCTAAAGGAGGCCATCGGCGTCGCCCTCGACCTGAAACACAACCGCATGGCCTATACGGATCTCGGCGGGGATGTCGGCCTGGCGAAACTCGATGGATCCGACGCGCACATGCTGGCGACGGAGCAGGGCCTGCTCACGGGGATTGTCTGGGGCGAATAGCGGCTATTGGGGGAAGAGCGCCGCGCGGCGGGCGAGGCTTTCCGCCGGCCACATCACCTTGGCGTCGAAATATTCCGGCACAGCGGGCACATCCGCAGGCAGGATCACCCAGGGACGCTTGGTGGTCGTGAAGATGTGGATGTCGGGCTTGATGTCGTGCGGCTGGTCGAGCGTGCCGGTGCGGATAAAGGCGATCTTCGTTCCGGCGCTGTAGTGGCTCCACACCGCGACGTGGCATTTCGGGCAGCGCATGATGGTCTGGCCGCGGCCGCTGTTCGACGGGGTGAGAACCGCTTCCGGTTCGCCGGCAAGAAGTTCGACGCGATCGCCCTCGATCAGTGCATTGACCGCGAAGGCCGAGCCGGTTTCGCGCTGGCACCAGGTGCAGTGGCAGCAATTGACCCACATGGGCGCACTTTTGAGCCGATAGCGAACCTCGCCGCAGGCACATCCTCCTTCCATCAGCTTTCTCTCCGTTTCCTGTTCCAGACCGGAAAGCAAATCTGGCCGACCCCGCACTGGATGTCAGCCCCTTGGGGCTCCTCAACTTGTGAGGTCTCGCGGCGCGCGTGCGACTGTTCCGGTCGACAAAGTTTGCGCTAGGTTCGGGCGCCGGCTTGGCCAAGGGGAGAGATCGGATGAGGGGAAGGCTGTTGGCGGCCGCCATGGCGGTCGCGCCGGCTTGGCTCGTGACCTCGAACGGTGCGGCGTTCGCGGCCGACGAGGAAATCCAGGTCTACATGGACGAGATCGGCCCTGTGCGGCAGGTGACGCTGGACACGCATATCAACTACGTGGGCGATGGACGGGACACGCAGGATTACCCCGGCGAGCAGCTATCGGAAGGCCGCACGCGCATCACGCCCGAGTTTGGCTATGCGCTTTCGGACTCCCTTGAACTCGGCGCCTATCTGCCGCTCGCAAACCTTTCGAAAGACGGCGATTTCTCGGTCGATGGCGCCAAGCTTCGCCTGAAATACGTGGCCCCCAAGGCAGAGGGTCAGTCATGGTTCTGGGGCGCCAATCTTGAGGTCGGGTACGTCAATCATTCGCTGGATGAAAATCCGTGGAATGGCGAACTGAAAGGCATTCTTGGCGGACGGTGGGGGAAGTGGACGCTGGCCGGCAACGCCAATTTCGACTTCAAGATTTCCGGTCCCGCGAGCGCGCCGACGGAGTTCAATGTCGCAACCAAGGCAAGTTACGCCGTGACGGAAAAGACGGCGATCGGCTTTGAAAGCTACAACGGCCTTGGTCCGCTGAAACACCTTGAATCGCTCGACCGCAATGACCAGCAGATCTACGCAGTCGTCGATACGTCGTTCGGCGCCTGGGAGCTGAACTTTGGCGTGGGCTACGGGTATGGCTCGCCGGAGGACCACTTCATCCTCAAGGCCGTGATCGGCGTTCCGATCGGATAAAACCGGTCAGGACGCCACCGCGGCGTAGAGGACCATCCCAAGTCCGACGATACTGACGATCCAGACGAGCGTGCGGACATAGGGAATGCCCAGCGCGTAGATTGGCACGTAGACAACGCGCGCCCAGAAATAGATCCACGCCCCCAACGCAATCCTGCCGGTTTCGACACCTGCAAGGTGCGCGACCAATACAGCGCCGATGAATAGCGGCAGCGTCTCGAAGAGATTTTTCTCGGCGCGGTCGAGCCGTCCGGCAAGCTTGTTTGGCGGCGGCACGGCTTCATCCCGCGGGCCGGCGTTCCATGGCAGGCCATATTGCAGCGTGCGCGCGCCGGCGGGCAGAAGAATCTGGACGAAGGCAAGCACAAGCGCCCAGGCAAGAACCTGAAGGTCGGTCGTCATCGTTTGGTCTCCCTCGCAAGGAAGCCCAAGGCTAACGTGCGGCCGGATCGACGCCAGTGGCGCTTCGGCCAAATTGCGAGGGTGGTTCAGTAATAGGTCTTGAGCGCCGCTGCGTCATAGTCGCGGAGTTCGTCGAATTTATTCGCCTTCACCTTCACGACCCATTCCGGATCCTGAAGCAGCGCGCGGCCCACGGCGACAAGGTCGAATTCGCCCTTGTCCAGCCGCTCGATGGTTTCGTCGAGCTTGCCCTTCGCCGACCCTTCGCCGCGGAAGGCGCCGGTGAATTCCGAGGAGAGGCCGACAGACCCAACCGCAATTGTGGGTATGCCCGTGAGTTTCTTCACCCAGCCAGCGAAGTTGAGTCCTTTCGGGCCGTCGATGTCCGGGAATTCCGGTTCGAGGATGCGCCGCTGGGAGCAGTGCACGGCATCCACGCCCGCGTCGATCAGAACATTGATCCAGCGCTCGAGCTCCTGCGGCGTCACGGCGACCTTGGCGTTGTAGTCGACGGACTTCCATTGCGAGATACGGATGATGAGCGGCAGGTCGCCGATGGCCGCCCGGCTGCGGCGGATGGCTTCGGCCGCGAACTCGGCGCGCTTCTCGATCGAGCCGCCAAATCGGTCAGTGCGCTGATTGGTGACGGACCAGAAGAACTCGTCGATCAGGTAGGCGTGCGCGCCGTGCAGCTCGACGCAGTCAAAGCCCAGGCGCTTCGCATCCGCCGCTGCATCGGCATAGGCTTGCGCCATGTCGAGCACCTCGGCCTCGCCCGGTTCCTCGGAAACCTTCTTGCCCTGCAGTGTTATGCCGGATGGGCCATCCGAAGGCGCGTCGGGGAAGTGACCTGTCCCGGGCTTGCGGCTCATTCCCTGGTGCCAGAGCTGCGGGCCCATCTTGCCGCCCGCGGCATGAACCGCCTCAATCACCCGCTGCCAGCCGGCCAGCGGTTTCTCTCCCCAGAACAACGGAATGTTGGCGTCGTTCGAGGCGCCCTTGCGGCGCGTCAGCGTGCCCTCGGAAAGGATCAGCCCGACGTCGGCGGCGGCGCGGCGGGCGTAGTAGGCGACATTCTCGTCATTGGGAAATGCGCCCGGCGAGTGCGAGCGCGTCATCGGCGCCATGACGATCCGGTTTTTCAGCTCCATCCCACGCAGGCGAAACGGGCGGAAAAGCGGGGAAACATCGGTCATGGAGCAGCCTTCCTGTGAACAGACGCTCACATGGCGGCGGAGGGGGTGTTCGTCAATGCAGTCAGGCTCGTTTCAGGTTTGAGCCGATCTGGCCGCGCCGCGGTCGATCAGCGCAGCAAGTGCTGCCGCAACGAGATAGACCGCCAGTGCGCTTGGTCCGGAGCCGGCCAGCGTGGCGGCGGGCTCGCTGGGCAACAGCAGCGCCACGATCTGCAGCACGACCAGAAACGTGACGAAGGCTGCAGCCGGCCACACCTGCAGCCCCCGACGCACGCGCGAGCCTGTCCACGCGACGCCAGCTATGGCGACCAGACCTATTTCGGTCGCTTCCTCGATTACCGGATGGTTCCAGAGCGCAAAGCCTGCTTTCGGTCCGCCAGGGAACAGCTCGAGGTCCGGACGGTGTACGAGAAGATCAAGCAGCCAGTGCGAGGCGACGGCGAAAGCAACAGCCATGGCCGCGGGCCAGCCCAGCCGCAGCAGGTATTTTGCCGCCAGCATCGCCGCAGCCGACCACACAATCGCGGCGGGCAGGGAATGGGTCCATGGCATGTAGTCGAGCACCAGCGGACTTCCGGGCAAATCGGGATCCACGCGGCCGTGTTCGACGCCCGTCATGATCAGGACGCTCCAGCCGATGTCGATCAGCTGGCATCCTGCAACCAGCGTCCAGAGCGGCGCTTTGGGTTCGGCTGCCTTGGCGGCGAGGGCTGCGGAGTAGTGTCCGACAAACATGGAAGCCCCCTCCAGCAATCGCCTCTGGCTCATTAGCGCGCTTCGGGCGCAAATTCCATGGCGGCTGGCGTTGGGGCGTGTCCAAAGACGTTGTCCGCGCCATGTTCGACGGCGATGGGTGGTTCTGCGATTGAACGGGAGTCGCGCCTGGGGTCGGCCATGAGAACGATCAAGGGGATCAGCAACACGGCCGTCGCCATGATCAATGTGGTCCTTGTCGAGATCGGACGGGTGCGCATGATAACCGCCTTCAACGATCAAGCTGCCGGTGCTCTGTTATGAAATCCTTTCGCGAGATCGAGGCGCTTGCGGGCAAACATCATGGCGGTTCGAAGGGAATTGCAGCCAAGCTCGCGGAATGGCCGATCGACACCAATCTGACCCGACGGAAGGATGATCGTTTCCTGTCCGAAATGGCGAGTGCGGTCTTTTCGTCCGGTTTCAACTGGAAGGTCATCCAGGCGAAATGGCCCGGCTTTGAGAAAGCGTTCGATGCGTTCAACCCAAAACGGGTTGCGGCCTATGGCGAGGAGGATGTCGATCGCCTGCTGAAGGATACGGGCATCGTGCGCAATGGCGCGAAGATCATGGCGACCATCGAAAACGCACGCTTTGTCGTCGCAACTGCCGCACAGCACGGGTCATTCGGAAAGTTTCTCGCGGCGTGGCCGGACACCGATCAGATCGGGCTGATGGACCACCTGAAGAAGCATGGTTCGCGGCTGGGCGGGGCGACGGCCATGTACTTCCTGCGTTTCGTTGGCTGGGACGCGTTCATCACATCCGGCGACGTCGTGCGGGCGCTGGTGCGTGAAGGCGTGATCGAGAAGGAACCGACCACCAAGGCCGAATGGAGAGCGGTGCAGGCGGCATTCAATGAATGGGCGGACGAAAGCGGACGGCCGCGTCGCGAGATCAGCCGCATACTGGCTCTCAGCGTCGGATAGATCAGGACGTTTCGTCGTCCGTGGGCTCGCGCCGGGCTCCGTCCAGATTGCGAGACGTCAGGTCGCTTTCCTTCTTGTCCCGTTCCCGCTCTGCCTTTGTGCGGCCGAATTTTGCGCGGTTGGCGGCGGCGTTGGCCGCCTTGTCTTCGCGCGCCTTCTTCTTGCGGCGGTCGTTGAGGTTGACGATTTCGCCCATCGTGCACGCAAGCCTCCACGCAATAGCGCCACGGCAATTTACGCCCTGGCGGTGCGCGCAGGCAATCCCGAAGCCGTCCGCGCTATTCGCCTGAATCCGATACGGGTTCCGTCTTGATACCCCGACGTTCGTTCATTCTGGCGCCCGCGAGGATGTGCGGAAGGGCGTAGTTTCCTTCGTGGCATGCGTATTCGTAGACCGGCCCGTTCGACGGGGAGAAGGTCATTTCGCCCTTCCAGACCTGCGTATAGTAGACCGGGTCATCGATGCTGAACTGGTAGAGCAGTTCGTTTCGCCCCGTACGGGTGAAACGTTCGGTGACGGTCGCCTGATCGGACAGATAGATCGGCTCATAGTCTTCCTGCAGCTTTTTCCAGCCATGCGTCACCACCACCAGCGTATCGCCATCCCAGTGGCCAACGCTGTCGCCCAGCCATTGCCGGACCGGGTCTGGCCGCCGCTCGGTATCCGACATCCGGATGATGCGCGCGTCGTGCATCATCTCGACATCGATCATCACGGCGCCGGGCGTTTGCACGATCTGATAGTTGTTGTTGTACATGTTGTTGAGCATCGGAGGCCCGCCCGAACCGCGGCTGCCGATGAGGCAGCGGTCGGCGGGGTTCATGCCTTCTGGCCCGTCCTCGCTGCGTTTGGCGAGGATGGCTGCGATACGCTTGCGGCCGTCCGCCGAGAAGGGAATGCGGCCATTCGGAGGATCGACAATCCAAGAGGAGCGGGCCTCGCCGCTGACCCGGCCGACATGCGCACCGCGATCGAGCCAGAACTGGTTGTAGCCTCCAACGCCCTTTCCGGCGCTCGGTGCGCCTTCCTCCGGATTGGTGCGGGCCGCGCCGGCTTCGCCCTGGGCCGCGCGCCGCTGTTCAAGGCGCTTCGCCTGTTCGGGTGACAGCACAAGCGGCAGGGAGGCGTCTGTCCGTTCAAGCACCGTGATGCTCGAATTGGTCCAGGTGCCCTGAAGGTCGGCATGACCGTCGGGCGTGCGCGGAACGCTCCAGGATTCCTGGGCGGCCGCGGGCAGACAAAGTCCCAGAAGGATCAGGCCCGCAAAGGCAGAACTCGTCCTGGACATCGCCCACACTCCAGACTGCGCGCGAGCGCGCCTTGTTGATTGGCGGCCTTCTTAGGCCGATGGGACCCGACGGTACATGGCCCCGGCGGGACCCTGCCGGCGCCCGAAGGGGCGCTGCGCAGATTTTTGGCGTCGAATCAGGTCGCCTGCGGGCCCAGTGGGCGGGCGCCTAATTCTTCAGGCTGGCCGCGTAGTCCTGTGTCTCCTTCATGACGCGCAGCACGTTTCCGCCCCACATGTTGGCCAGATCCGCCTCCGAGTAGCCAGCCGCCAAAAGCCGCTCGCTCACCTTGGGCAGATAGCTCACATCCTCATAGCCTTCGAGGCCGCCACCGCCGTCCCAGTCGGCGCCGAAGCCGACATGTTCCGGCCCGATGAGCTTCACGACGTAGAGGATCGCCTTCATGTAGTCCTCGAAGTCGGCGCGCTTCTCGGGGTATTTCCTGCTGAGCGCCCGATATTCCTTGCGGAAGGCCGCAAGCTTCTCGGGCGACAGCGTTTCCGGGTCGCCATAGCTTTTCATCAGCGCCGCCTGAGCCGCCACGCGTTCCGGCGATTGCTGTGGAGCCTTGAGGAACATGGTGTTCATCTGGATGACGCCGCCCTTTGCGGCCAGCTTCTTCAGCAGGTCGTCAGGCGAGTTTCGCGAATGCGCAAAGAGGGCGGAGGCGCCATGGTGCGACAGCACGATCGGCGTCGCCGAGAGGTCGATCATCTGTTCGATGGTCTGGTTGGACGAGTGACTGCCGTCGATGATGATGCCTAGCTCGTTGCAGCGTTTCAGCCAGGCTTTCCCCATCGGGCTGAGGCCGTTCCACTTCGCGCCTTTCGGGTCGGTGTTGGAATCGGCCAGCTGGTTGTTGCCGTTGTGCACGGGCCCAGCAAGGCGCACGCCCAGCTTGTAGAACGTGTCGAGCAGCGTCAGGTCGTCGCCGAGCTCATAGGAATTTTCCATCGACAGAAAGACAAATTTCTTTCCTTCGGCGGTGATGCGCCGTGCGTCATCCGGCGTCAGAGCCAGCTCGAAGGTTTCAGGATTGGCCGCGATCATCTTGTGGATCGCCACGGCCCGAAGCAGCGCCTTGTCGCGGATTGATGCGTAACCCTCGGGCGTCAGCGGGCCCTGGGGCATGTAAATCGCGAAGAATCCGCCATCGAGACCGCCATCGTTCATTCGGGGAACATCGACCTCGGACCCATCGGTTTTGACATCGTGCCGTTTCATGATGTCGAAGCCCTGCGTGTCGATCTGCGCGGGCGTGTCGAGATGGGTGTCGAGAACCAGCAGGTGCTGGTGCATCGCCATGGTCTTCGCGCTGACGCCCTCGACGTTGGCGGCGGCTGGCGCGGGGGGAGAGGCGCAGGCCGAGGTTGCAAGCGCCAGAAGGGCTGCGCCCGCAAGCAGTGTCCGTATATGCATGTTCCGCCGCGCCATCAGTCTCGCCCTCCGTTGCAGGTCTGTGGCTCCCTCCTGCACTGTATTGGCGGCCCGCCCAAGGGCGCGAGGCCCCAGCCGGGCCAATCAGGCGCCCAGCGCCTTCTCCATGCGCACCAGTGGGATGTCTATGCCCGCCGATGTCGGCGCGATGAAGCGCTCCACCGCGATATAGCCGCAGGCGCGATAAAGCGGTTCGCCGGACAGGGTGGCGGCCAGCTGGACACGGGAGAACCCTTTCGCCAGGGCGGCCGCCTCGCAGGCGTCAAGCACCTTGCGCCCCACGCCGCGGCGGGCATGCGCTGGATCGGTGTACATCGCCCGGATGCGGGCGGCGTCCTTCGCCGGATTCAGCCATTTCGCGTCGCGGCCCGAAGAATGATCTCCGCCAAACAATGTGGCGCGCCCGCTCCAGCCGCCGCAGCCCGTGACCGTCGTTCCGTCTTCGACCACAAAATAGGTTCCATCGGCGATGAGCTGGGTGTCGAGTCCCATGATCTCGAACGACGCCTCGACTGCTTCCGGCGGCAGGAAGGGCTCCAGCAATTTGCGGATGGCGCGCTCCATCAGCGCCTTCAGTTCAGCGGTGTCTGACGGTTCCGCAAGACGAAGCGTGAATGTCATGGCGATGGGCGGGCTGCGTGTCAGTGGAATGCGAAGTCGCGACCGTTTGGCCGCATGTGGGACCCGCCATCAACGATTATGGTTTGTCCGGTGACGGCCTTGCTGTTGAACAGATAGGCGGCGGCCTCCGCGACGTCCTCGGGCGTCGGGCCGCGCAGAAGCGGCGTCTGGTCGTGTATGGCGTCGAAGTGTTCCGCCGTCTCGGTTGGACTCGGCAACGTGTGACCCGGCGCAATGGCGCATACCCGAAATCGCGGCGCCAGCGACTGCGCCATCAGCTCTGTAAATCCCTGCAGTGCGTATTTCGAGAGCGTATAGGACAGATGGTCCGGATTCGGGTTGGCGAGTTTCTGGTCAAGCAGGTTGATGATGATCCCGCGCGTGGCCTCGTTCGATGCCTCGACCATCTTGCGGGCCAGCATGACGGGCGCGAACACGTTGGCGCTGAAATGGCGCTCGAGGGCCCTGCGTTCGACGGTCGACAGATTGTCCCACTCGAAGATCGATGCGGAGTTTACCAGAACATCGGGCGCCTTCCCGAACGCATGACGAATGGCCGCCAGGCCAGCGTCCATCGCCGCGTCGTCCGTCAGGTCGAAGCCGACGGCAACCGCGCGACGGCCGAGTTCCGAAATTTCCCTTACGACTGCATCCGCTTCATCGCTGGAGGTGTTATAGTGCACCGCGACATCGCAGCCTTCCTTCGCCAGCCTCAGCGCAATAGCCTGGCCAAGGCGGCGCCCCGCTCCCGTGACGAGTGCAAGGTTAGACATGAGATCCGCCCTCCGGAAAGCGCGGCACCATCCCATTCATGCCGCGAGGGCGCAACGGCGGGAACACTGTCGCCTTGCGATCTCAGATCAGTAGGGGCGACGGTGGTCGCCGCCGCGCCCGCCTCTGCGACCTTCGCCGGAAGGGCGCGCTTCGTCGTCGGTCGAACCGCCGGCTTCGCGCTGCCGGGCGGAAGGCGAAACGAGAAGTTCTTCCCGATCCAGACGTCCGTCACGGTTGGCGTCGAGGTTGGCGAACGCCGATTTGAGCCCGGCTTCAAATTCCGCGAACGAGATTGATCCGTCCAGATCCACATCCAGCGACAGGCGATCCGGCATGGCTTCGGGATCGCCAAGCACGGCCTTGTCCCAGTCGGCAATTTCGAATCCTGAAATCACATCGTTGTGGTTCTTGTCTGCACGCGCCCATTCGGCCCGAATTCCGGCCGCCAGCTCCTGACCGGTCACGACGAGGTCGTGATCCGTGTCCATGCTGACAAAGAGAAGCGCGACAGGGCGGGCAAAACGCCCTTCGGACGCGGGCATGCCTGCTCCGCGGCCAGCACCGCCGGGTCCTCCGCGGCCGTGGCGGGAAGGATGGGATGCGCAACCCGCCATGAATAGAAGGATCAGGGCGATGCACACACGAGCGCTGAAACGGGTCAATGACCACCTCATCTCCACCTCACTCGCCACGAGCAAGAGACGGGCGCGCTGATTGCGCCCCGGGGCGCAATCAGGTTGCGGAAATGGTCACGCAGATATGCCCGCGATCGCAGGACTTTGCCGCAGAGTGTCGCGCGGCTAGTTCTCAGGCGGTCCGGAGACCGAGCCTTCGTCAGGGAGTGCGGATGCTTCAGCGATCTTTTCCGGCGCCTTGGGCCGGACGGGCTTCTCGACTGCCAGACGCTTGCCCTTTCGCCAGTCCCATGGCGCGATGAACTCGCCGGACCAGACCCCGGCCTTTGCGAGCCGCGCCTTGTCTTCAGCCGGAACGTAGGCGGTCGAATAGGTGCGATAGGCGAGGGCGTACCCGTTCGTCACAAGCCAGGTCTGCATGCTGGCGCCACGCACGGAGCAGGTTCCGATCTGGCGATGATACTTGTCCTCGCCCTCGATCGAACAGGTGACGGGATTGTTGTTGATCCATACGTGCAGCGCATTGGCGGCGATCTGGCCGCACCGCCAGAGTTTGCCAGATGCGTTGAGACACTGCTGGCGCGATTCCGGAGCGTCCACTCCGGCGAGGCGGATCCGTTCACCATGGATATCGATCGTGTCCGCGTCGATCACCGAAGCATTGCCGGCGACTTGCGGGAGCCGGGACCCCGCGTCGGGTTGCGCCGCAAGGATTTCGCCGACGTTTTCCGGAAGGATCAGGCCGATCCCCGCCACAGCCAGGGTTATGGCCGCGATAACAAGCGTCGAAGGTCCGCGAGGCTTGCGTTTGCGCGGCTTGGCCGCATAGGCGATGACGTAGGACATCGGCTTTTGCTCCCCAACGGGGAAGCAAAGGACCGGAGCCCTTAGCGGCCGGTTAAATCATTTGATAAACCTCGCGCTGTCTTGCCGCTGCGGTCGACTTCCCGCTTGCGCCGGGGCCCCGGCTGGTGTCCTTTGCCCGCGAAATCACGGGAGAATTCATGGCAGGCGTAGTGGTGGTCGGCGCTCAGTGGGGCGACGAGGGAAAGGGCAAGATTGTCGACTGGCTTTCCAGCCGGGCGGACGTGATCGTGCGCTTCCAGGGAGGCCACAATGCCGGCCACACGCTGGTCATCGATGGCCGCACCTTCAAGCTTAACCTTCTGCCGTCCGGCGTCGTGCGTGGCGGCAAACTCTCGATCATCGGCAATGGCGTGGTGGTTGATCCATGGCACCTGCTCGGCGAGATCGAGGCGATCCGCAAGGAAGGTGTCGCGATCTCCGCTGACGACCTGATCGTGGCGGAAAATGCCGTCCTGATCCTGCCCTGGCACAAGGACATCGACGCCGCGCGCGAGCAGGCGGCGGGCGACGCCCAGATCGGCACGACGCGTCGCGGCATCGGGCCGGCCTATGAAGACAAGGTTGGCCGCCGCGCCATTCGCGTCGCCGATCTTGCGGACCCCGCCGCGCTTGACCTCAAGCTGGAGCGTCTGCTGGCGCACCATCGCCCGCTACGCGTTGGCCTTGGCCTGCCCGAGCCGGATGGCGGCGCGCTGAAGGCCGAGCTCCTGAAAATCGCGCCGGAGATTCTCGCCTACGCCCAGCCGGCCTGGGCGCGTCTCGACCAGGCGGTGCGGCTCGGTCGGCGCATACTTTTCGAGGGCGCGCAGGGCGTGATGCTGGATGTGGACCACGGAACCTATCCGTTCGTTACGTCCTCGAATGTCGTGTCCGGACAGGCGGCCGCCGGCTCCGGCGTCGGACCCGGCGCGGTGAGCTACGTGCTGGGTCTGGTCAAAGCCTACACCACGCGCGTCGGCGGCGGTCCGTTCCCGACAGAACAGGACAACGAGGTCGGACAGAAACTCGGCAGGATCGGGCATGAGTTCGGCGTGAACACGGGGCGTGCGCGGCGCTGCGGCTGGTTCGACGCGGTGATGGTTCGCCAGGCATGCGCAGTTTCAGGCGTGAACGGCCTCGCGCTGACCAAGCTCGACGTGCTGGACGGGTTCGACGAGATCAAGGTTTGCACCCACTACAAGCTGGGCGACAAGGTAATCGACCACTTCCCGGCCGGCATGACCGACCAGGCCAACGTCGAGCCGGTGTTCGAGACCATCAAGGGCTGGAGCGGATCCACGCGGGGCGCCCGGTCATGGACCCAGTTGCCCGGCGAGGCGGTGAAATATGTCCGCCGCCTGGAAGAGCTGGTCGGCAAGCCGGTGGCGTTGCTCAGCACGTCGCCGGAGCGGGAAGACGTGATCCTCATGCGCGACCCGTTCGAATCCTAGCGCCTGTCGCGATTGACCTGTGCGCATTGCCAGCCCGCTTCTGGCGGTTATGGTCACCTGACACTTGGAGGGTTGGACATGGTAGCGATTGGAAAGCTGGCCGGCGTTGTGGGGCTGGTTGCGGTATTGGCGGCCCCAGCCTTTGCGCAAGCTGGCGCACCACAGGCCTCGATCGGGCGTGATTTCGACGGCGTGTGGACCAATGCCTCGTCCACCCATCTTGAACGCCCCGCAAGCTTCAAGCAGCTGGTTGTGCCAAAGGCGGAGGCGGACGCCATGCGGACCTCCGCGCTTTCCCGCGCAAAATCCGCCAACGCGCCATCGGACCCCGACGCCGGCGCCTTTACCGACAACAACAGCCGGGCAGGCTACAACTCCTTCTGGACCGACCCGGGCTTTGGCCTCGCAACGATCCGCGGAGAAGCGCGCTCGTCGTATGTGACCGATCCGGCGGATGGCCGGATACCGTTCCGCGACCGGGCGAAAAGCCTGGCGCAGACCATTCGCGAAGGCATCGAGTACCAGTCGGGCAACGGCGCCTATGAGGGCCCCGAAGTCCTGCCGCTGCGCGAGCGTTGCCTCATCGCGCAGAGCGATGGTGGCGGTCCGGTGATGCTGAACGGGCTCTACAACAACAACTACGAATTCCATCTCACGCCGGCTTACCTGGTGATCGAGGTCGAGATGGTGCACGACGCCCGCATCATCCCGATCTACGCTTCGGCGGAAAAAGCGCGCGCCTCGCACAAGCCTGCGGTCATCAAGCCTTGGCTAGGGACACGGTTGCGTGGTGGGAAGGCGACACGCTCGTAGCCGAAACCCGCAACCTGAACCCGATCCAGGCGGCGCACACGTCGACGCCGCTCTCGCCGCAAGGCACGGTGACGGAAAGCTTCACGCGTATCGACAAAGGCGAGTTGCTTTACCAGTTCCGCGTAGAGGATCCGGTTCACTACACCCAGCCATGGTCGGGCGAATACGCGTTCAAGCCCGGCAAGGGCGAGCTCTATGAGTACGCCTGCCATGAAGGCAACTATTCGGTTCCCGGCATCCTTCGTGGCGCGCGGCTGAAGGAAGCCCGGGCGGCGAGCCCCGGCAGTTCGGGTCGATAATTACGATCTGGGCCGGAACGCCAGAAGCACATTTCCGGGCGGCTCGCCAAAGCGGCTATAGCCGGACTGGACAAACAGCGTGCCGTCGCCAGCGATATAGGCCGCCGAATCCAGACCGCCGCCTTGTCCTGGAACGCCATTGACCGTGTCCGGATAGGCCTTGTTGGTCTGGTATTCGAACAGCACCTTGCCGGTGTCGCCGTCGAAGACCCGCAGCATTCCCTGGATCGTGCCTGTCACCAGCGCGCCATCGACCAGCAGCGGCGCGGGCGACATGCCCTGCCGGCAACGGATCGGCGGTGGACCCGCTGGCGCGGCCGGTTCGCCGGCCACAGCTGCAGGCGCGGCGACCGGGGTGGGCCGGGGCGCCACGGGTGCGGCAGGCGGCGGCGGAAGCATGGGCGCCGCCACCGGATTGATCTTCACCTCCGGTTGCATGGCCTCAGCGGCCGGAATATCGGCGCCGCAATCGCGGGCGTTGGGCTTGTAGCTCCAGGCCACTTCGCCGGTGTCGGCATCGAGCGCGAGAACCCCGGCGCCGGAATTTGGCCACTCCGGCGAGGGCGCGGGATCGTTGAGCGGCGCAAAGATATGGCGGCCGTCATAGGCCATGCCCCAGTGAATGCCGCCATTGGCGCTGCCGCGTCCGATCCGGTTGGACCACACAAGCCGGCCGCCGTCGTCGGGATCGAGCGCCCAGACGACGCCGGATTTCTGTCCTGCGATCACCAGGTCCTTGCCTGCCGGCGTCTTCACCAGCATGGACGTCGCGCCGAAATCCCAGTCCGGGCTGTGATAGACGCCGGGCCAGTCGCAATTGGCGCCATGCCGGCCGCAGGCGTAGTTCCAGATATCCGACTTGGTCGCCTGGAACACCCATTTGCGTTCGCCATTGTCGAGATCGTAGGCGATGATCGAGTCCGAGGTGTCCGTCGCGGGCCACGAAACGCTTTCGCCGGTGCCGGCGTAGGCGACGTTGCGTGCGGCGTCGATCACCGGCGTCGACCAGATGATGGCGCCCGATGGTCCCCATTGCTGCGTGCCCGAACGCGACATGCGAGTGGGCTCCGCCGCTTCCATGGTCTTCCCGACCCAGAGGCGGGCTCCCGTCGCCAGATCGAAGGCGACGAGCGCTCCCTGTCCCTTGCAGCACTCATAATCGTCGTCGCCGGCGTAGTTGACCTCGATGGCAGAGACAGGGGTGATCACCTTGCCGTCATGCACCACGGGCGCGCCGGTGATGCGATTATAGCGGGTCAGCTTGGCGTCGGAGACCCACGCCTTTTCACCGGTATTGGCGTCGATCGCGTGGACATAGCCTGCCGCATCTCCGGCGAGCACGACCGCTGGTGATTTTGGCGTCGCATCTGCGAATGCCAGCGAGGAGCGCAGTGACAGATCCGCCTTGTACTGCCACTTGACGCAGCCCGTGCCGGTGTCGAGCGCGTAGACACGCGCGGAATCTGTCGTCGCGATGAAGATCGTATCGCCGACGATCACGGGCTGTGACCGCATGGTCGGCGTGTTGGGAAACGCAATGGACCAGGCTAGTTCGAGGTTTGGCATGTCCGACTTCTTCAGCCCCGCCTGCTCAGCGCTTTCATTGCGGTTGTTGTGCGGGTCCACGCCAAACATCACCGATGTGCGCGGCGCGCCATCGAGGTGCACGCGGCGCAGCTTGATCGGGCAGCGTGTCTTCTCGACCCAGTCGTCGGACGCGCCTTCGTTTTCCGGAAGCCAGTCGATCACCTGTGCGCGTTCTTCGTCGGTGAGGTGCTTCGCCTGCTGCTGCATGTATCCGAGTTCGAGCGCGTATTTCACAGTGGCGCGGTTCAGCTGCCGCAGGGAAGCGAGGCTCGGCGCGCGGCTTTGCTCGGCGTTGTCGTGGCAAGACGCGCAGTTCTCCAGATAGACCTGATGTCCAGGCATCGCCGCGTCCGCTTCGGCGGTTCGGGTTGCAACGCCGTTTGCGGTTGGTTCGGGCGCACATGCCGAAAGCATGAGGGAGAGGGCGGCCAGCGCAATTGCAGCGCCCACAGGCGCGCGCGCGTGTCTGTCGCGAAGTTGCGGCATGGTTGTTCCTCCCCGAGGGTCGTCTCTTTGTTTGACGGGGAGGCTAGTTCGATGAGGCGGCTTTGCCTAGCGGGTTCGCGGAGTTGTCAGGCCCGCGAGTGCTTTTGTTGGTCGCAGCGCCGAGGCGCTGCCTATTCCGCCGCGAGCGGTTGCGCAGGCTGCGGGGCTGATTGCAGCAGCCAGTTGAGCGCCCGGTCGAGTCCCGCATGAAAGCCGGCGGGCCGCCAGCCAAGTTCGATCTCGGCGGGGCTACTGTCGAACATTGGCGCCGGCGGCGCGTCATCAGGAATCCCCGATAGGTCGATAAGTTCTGACCAGGGGCCTGCGCCGCGGGGCTGGCGGCCATCGATAATGGCCGCGACGGATTCAGCGATGTCCAGATCGCGACGTTCGGCGCCGGTGGAGAAGTCATAGGCCTCGAATGCGCCGCCCACTTCGGCCGCGCACAGGATGCCGCTGGCGAAATCGGCTACAGGCAGCCAGTCGCGAACGCGGCAGCCGGCGGCCTCGAGTGCGAACGGCCGTCCGGAGAGCAGGGCGAGAACAAGGCCAGGCAAAAACCCGCTTTCTGTCTGCCAGGGACCGAAGACCTCGTGCGCCGTGCAGGTGATCAGCGGCAGACCCGCCGCCCTGGCGAACTTGTCGAGCAATGTTGCAGCCGTTGCAGATACAGCGTCGCGGTGTGTTGGCGCCGTGTCGTCGCCGGCGTCCGCCGGGGCGCGCCTCGCATGGACAAGGCGGAAGGCGGCGCGTCCGGCATCGTCGAGTTTATCGACATGCCGGCGGCAGGCTTCGAGGATCGAGTAGGCGCCGGCGATGTCGGTGTCGAACAGTGAATCCGGATCGTCCTTCAGCGCCGCCGCAAGATGGATGACGCGATCCGGCTGGAATTCGTTGAAAAGTGCGCGCATCAGCACGCGGTCTGCGATGTCGGCCTCGATACGCGCATAACCGGGCCGGCCGTTCACCGACGCAAGAGCCGGGGTCTGCGCTGACTTCCGGCGCCGATCGATGTTGAGCACGCGATGTCCGCGATCGACCGCCGCACGCGTCACGGCGGCGCCAATATAGCCACAGCCGCCGGTAATCAGGATGCGCATGGGCCGCCCAGCCTCCGCCAACCGTTAACCGGTAGGTGAGGCCGCGTAAGGAAAGCGTTAACGACGCCTCCGGAGCGCCGTTAGTTGGATCGCGGACTGGCCTGGATCAGTTTCCAGACTTCGGGGTAGGGATTGTTCACCACTTCAGATTGCTCGCGGAAGAACATTGTCGGCCGTGACGCCGCCTCGAATTTCGGCCACGCCGGAAGGCCCTCCGCTCCGTTCGGATCGCCGGTCGCGGCGAACTTCACCCAAACCGCGCTCATCAGCTTGCCCATCGCGAGGTCCTTGTCGGCGGAACCTGCGAACAGCGGAGCTTCCTTCACATTGTCCATGATGTAGGGAATTTCCGACGTGTGCGGCGATTTAAGCACGTAATTGTCTGGCGGCAGTTCGTGCGCGAACACGTAAGCGAAAACGCCCGCCGGCTGCGCCGCCTTGCGCGAGGCGAGCGTATGGTGCGAGCGCAGGCTGTTCACGGTGCCCAGCACCTGCATCAGCAGGTATTTCGGCTCGTAATCGGGGAACTGCTTCCTGAACGCTGCGATCAGCGTCTTGCCTTTCTTTGGAAAGACCCGCTCCGCCGCATCCAGCACCTGCTTGTCGGTTGTCTTCGGCCAGGCCGGATCGCCGATGTAGTAGAGCGTTCGCTCGTCCTTGGTAAAACCGATCATCACCGGGATGTCGGCGCTCTGTTCAGGAGCATCCGGATCGAAGGGATGACGTGTGAGGTTCGCATTGTCGATCGACGGCCGGAACAGGTTGCCGCCCATGTCCGCCGCGGTCTTGAGAAGATCGGCCGCTGGAATGGTCTGCAGCTTGGCCGCTGCGTCTTCCGACGAAACGCCCAGCTTCATCAGGTAGGCGGTCGCGGTCTTGACCGCGTTCTCTTTCGTTCCCGCGCGCAGTCCGGCGCCGGACTGAATGATCGCGCGGTGAAAGAGGCCCTTCGCCGCTGGCATGGCCATCAGCGTCGATACTTTCGCGCCGCCGCCAGATTGTCCGAAGATGGTGACATTGCCCGGATCGCCGCCGAACTGGGCGATGTTGTCTCGCACCCATTCCAGCGCCGCGATAAGATCGAGTTGGCCAGCATTCGCCGACCCGGCAAATCCGGGCACCTCTGCGCTGTCCAGACCGAGATAGCCGAATACGTTGAGGCGGTGATTGAGGCCCACGAACACCACGTCGTGGTTCTTCGCGAGATTGTGGCCGCGATAGATGTTCAGCGCCGCCTGTCCGTAGCTGAACCCGCCGCCGTGAATCCACACCATCACCGGCCGCGTCGCTCCTGCCGACGGTCCCGTTTTCTGCGTGTAGACATTGAGAACGAGGCAGTCCTCGTCGCCTTCGGGCTTGGAGTTATCCGGCGGCTTGTAGGCTTCCGCCATCGCCGCGCCGACCTCGCCGGGGTAGGTGGCGGCGCCCGCGCTTCCGGCCGAGCGCAGTTGGACAGCGGGCTGGCCATATTGGTCGGCCGCCTGCTCGCCGGTCCATGGCTCAAGGGCCTTGGGCGCCTGGAAGCGTAATGGACCCACAGGCGGCTGGGCGTAGCGCACGCCCCGGAATTCGAACACGCCGTCGTCGAGAACGCCGTGAATCTTTCCGTGCTGCGTGGCGACGATCGTGCCGCTGGCGTTGGGATCGGCGCTCGCCGCCGCAGTCTCCACGCCCTTGCTGGTCTTCGAACACGCCGCGAGCGCCGCCATCGCGCCACCGCCCATCAGCAGGCGGCGGCGGCTCAACAGAAGGCTCACGTGGTCGTCGGCCAGTTTCATCTCTCTACCCCTTGTCATATGTCTGCGGGTCTCGCTCTCCCGATCCCGCTTTTTTGATGTTGTCGTCGCAGCGGGTCACGCGCGCGTGTGCGCTTCGCGTGGCCGGTCATCGGCGCGTCCGTGCAGGCGATGTCAGGGTGCGCGCGCCGGACCTCCGCCTTGCGCCGCGATATTCAGAAATCTTGCGACGTGTCGGCCTGTGTCTTGGCAAGAATTCGTCCCCGAGCCGGACAATATGGATTCCTCCCTCTACCCGGCCACTCTTCGCGGAGCGGCTCTTGCTCTTTGGCGGCAGAGTGACTCGACTTTACCGCAAGGGCCAGTCGGGTCCTGCCATCTACCGGCGATAGGGGCGGCGCCTTCCCGCCAAGTCAAGTCCGGCAGGAGTTGGCGGGCCTCGAAACTTGCGGGCGCGGAGCAGCTCTGACAGCCTGCGCCTCCAGGCAAGGGGATCGCCATGAACCGTCGATCATTCCTCTCAGCGGGCGCCGCCCTCGCAGCGCTGTCGGCCCGTCCGGCCGTCGCCCTGCCGGCTGACGCGGCTTCCGCCTTGGCCGAGGCGTCCGCGCACGCCAGCGCCAGCGACCGCCGCCTGCTAATCGTCTTTCACGCCAGCTGGTGCGTCTATTGCCGGTTGTTCGACGAGATGCTGGCGGACTCGAAGGCCGCCGCGATCGTGGACCGGCACTTCGTGACGCTCCACATGCGCGCGCTCGAGCGCAAGCCGGAGATGCAGGCGCAGGAACTGCCCGGCGCAGAGGAGGTGCTGGCCCGCTACGCCCCGAAGGGCGCTGGCTTGCCTTACATGGCGGTGATCGGCAAGGGTGGAGCCGAGGTTGCGGATTCGATCATGCCCGGTGGCGACAATTTCGGTTTTCCCGTTACCGACCCGGAACTCGCCGCATTCGAGGCGATGATGAAGGCAGGGGCCCCGGACATGCCGAAGGGCGACCTGCGCTACCTGCGTCAGGTGTGCGTGAAGCTGTACAAGAAAAGCTAGGCTTGGGCGCAGCGGCGTTGCCGGGCCGAATAGACGTGCGACAGCGCGATGGCGCCGGCGGCCGCCACGTTGAGGCTGTCAACGCCGCGCGCCATGGGAATGGAAACCCGGCGCATGCGGTTCATCAGGTCCCCTGGCAGGCCGGGCCCCTCAGCGCCGACGACGATGGCGAGCCGTTCGGGCGGCTCAAGCGCCTGCATGGGGTCTCCACCCTGTGGCGTCAGCGCCCACGTCTCGATCCCTTCCGCCTGAAGCTGGGCCACCAGATCCGCGCCACTGCCGGAGCGTGCGAACGGTAACGACAGGGCCGTGCCCGCGGAGACGCGGATCGACTTGCGATAAAGCGGATCGCAGCTTGTCTCGTCCAGCAGCACGGCGTCGGCCCCGAGGGCCTCGGCGTTGCGGAAGCAGGCGCCGACATTGTCGTGATTGGACAAGCCGATCAGGGCCAAAAGCGTCAGCGGGACAGACGGCGTCGCCAGCGAGGAAACCAGCTCGGCGCATCCAGCTTCTCCCTGGCGCCGCGCCACGGCCAGCACGCCGCGATGCAGATGAAATCCGGTTATGCCGTCCATCACCGACTGCGGCGCGGCGTAGACAGGAATTGAGGGATCAAGCTTCCACAGCAGCGGCGCCAGCGGCTTCAGCCGCGTTTCCGAAAGGAACAGGGACTCGACCGGAAATCGCGACGCTTCGATCAACCGCTGCAGCGTCACCCGGCCTTCAACGATGAAGCGGCCGTCGCGGCGGGCGAGATCGCGGTCCTTCACGGCGGCATAGGGAGCAAGGCGCGGGTCGGAAGTGGTCGTGACGGATACGATCATGTAACGATCTGGCAGGTGTTCGCCCGGAGACGCAACATGCCGGAAGGTGAGGCGGGTCGCGGCGCCGGAAGGTTCGACTGGCGGGGCGGGAACCAGAATCGCTTTTCGGCCGCACGACCGGGCGGTTCGGGATAGACGGAAGGCCCGCGCCGGGAGCAGGGTGCCCCGCGCCCTCGCGTTTGGGTGGACGGCGCCAGGGGACAATGAAGATGAGCAAGACAGTTGTTCTGATTCACGGCGCGTGGCTGACGCCAGCCGGATGGGATTACTTCAAATCGCGTTACGAGGCGAAGGGCTTTGCGGTTGTCGCCGAGCCGTGGCCGTTCATGGATGCGCCGATCGAACAGCTTCGGGCCAGCCCCGATCCGAGGCTGAAGAAGCTGACAGTGGACCAGATCGTCGATCACTACGTGGCGATCATAGATGCGCTGCCGGAATCGCCGATCATCATCGGCCACTCGTTCGGCGGCCTGATCACCGAACTTCTACTGGATCGTGGTCTCGGCGTTGCGGGGGTTGCTCTCGATCCGGCCCTGCCGGCCGGGGTCGTGCCGCCGCTGCGGATGCTGGCGTCTGCTGCGCCGATCTTCGCGGAGTGGGAGGGGTGGGACAAGATCCTGACGATGAGCTTCAAATCGTTCGCCGAAACTTTCGCGAACACCCTTCCGGAAACCGAAATGCAGGCGGCGTACGACACGTATATCGTCCCGTGTCCGGGCCGGATCTACTGGCAGGACGCGCTCGGCATCCGGGTCGGCCTCAAGAAGGGGAACCCTGAACGGGCGCCCCTGCTGCTGACGGTCGGAGAAAAGGACATCACCGTCACGCCGGGCGCCGTGAAGGCGGCGTTCGACATTCAGAAGCACGCGCCGGCGCTGACCGAGTTCAAGGAATTTCCCGGCCGCTCGCACTTCCTTTTCCACGAGCCGGGCTGGGAAGAAGTCGCCGACTTTGCGCTCGACTGGGCGGTGCGGAACCAGCGCGCCGTTCAGCCCGCGAGCTGAGACAGGCGGGTCTAGGCGAAACTGACCGTCATCGCATCGACGGTGCGGATCGCGCCGGGCTGGAGCCGTGGCGGTTCGCCGACAAGTTGCGTGTCCGGCGCAAGCCGGGCGATCGTGGCCAGCGTCTCCTCGAGTTCGACCCGCGCCAGCGCCTCGCCAGCGCAGCGGTGCGCGCCCGCGCCGAAGGCCAGAAGCCAGCGTGGATGGTCGGTGCGGTGAATGTTGAAGCTTTCGGGATCGGCGTAGACGTCCTGATCGCGGAGCACGGACAGGATGGACACTGATATCAGCGCGCCGGCCGGGATCAGATAGCCCTCGACCTCCATGTCCTTCACGGTGACGCGCGGAATGCCGGACACGACCGGCTCGAAGCGCAGGCCTTCCTCGACCGCCTTCTTCTTGAGGCCATCGGGATCGGCACAAAGCGCGCGCCACTGGTCGGGGTGCTGCAGAAGCTGCGACAGCGTCATGCAGATCGAGTTCCGCGTTGTGTCAGAGCCCGCGAGGATCAGTCCCACGATCTGGGCGCGGATTTCGGCTTCTGTCAGGTCGCCGGAAGCAGCGGTTGCCGCCACGTAGTCCGACAGAAAGTCCTCGCGCGGGTTGGCGCGCCGGTCGGCCAGAAGGCCGTCGACATAGGCGTTGAATTCCGTGAGGCTCTGTTCGATCTGGGGGCGGCGCTCGGGATCGATGAAGCCGATCGAGGCGCTGGTGTCGCCGATCCATTTCATGAAGACGGGCAGGTCGGACCGCGGAATGCCCAGCACGTCGGCGATGATCCGGGCGGGAATCTGCACCGCGATCTCCTGCAGGAAGTCGATTGGTCCCTTGCCGAGCCGTTCGTTGACCAGTTCCGCGGCGGTGGCGGCCGCCTTGGGACGCATGGCCTCCATCAGTTTGAAAGCGAACGTGCGGGCAATTGGCTGGCGCCTGCGGCGATGCACATCACCGTTCGAAAAAAGCAGCACGTTGGCGATGAAATCGTAGATGGGGCCATCGAAGACGCCCTGCATCATCTTGGTTTCAGTCTCGATCTGTCGGGTGGCGTCGCTCACGATCAGCTCAGCGGTGCGGGCGCGCAGCGCCAGCGCCATGTAGCCCATGCCCAGTTGGACCCGCACAAGCGGAGACTGCTTCCGAAGCTGGTTGAACACCTCGTAGCTGCTCTGTCCCTCCAATTGATCCCATTCCAGAACCGGCACCGCGTCGAACGGTTTGAGGTTTGCGGCGGTATCGGTTGCAAGGCTCATGGGGAGGGATCCTTGTTATGAATTGACAGTGTCAAGTAACACGACGTCAGCCGGATCGTACAGGGAGCCGTTTCACAATTTTCCAGGGCGAAATTTGGCCCACTCCCCGTCGTCGGGACCCTAACGACATGGGAGTGGGCGGCGGGATGTAGCGGTCCCGCGTAACGCTCCCGGCTGCCTGCAAACAGCCGGAAAAGTGAAGGCCCGGCCTTTTGGGCCGGGCCAGTCAATCAGTTCGCCTCAACAAGGCCGCGCGATTTGGCGGCTTCTCGCATGGCGTTTTGCAGTTTCTCGAAGGCGCGAACTTCGATCTGCCGGATACGTTCACGGCTGACATTGTATTCGACCGAGAGATCCTCAAGCGTCATCGGCTCGTCTTTGAGTCGCCGTTCAGTGATGATGTGACGCTCGCGCTCGTTGAGACTTTCCATCGCCTCCTCGAGCAATTCCATACGGGCCGAGAATTCGTCCCTGTCCGCAAAGGATTCGGCTTGGCCGGGCGCGTCGTCCGACAGCCAGTCCTGCCATTCGCCGCCATCCTCCATTCCGCCGATCGGCGCGTTGAGAGAAGCGTCGCCACCAGACGCCATGCGGCGGTTCATGGACGTGACTTCTTCTTCTGTCACGCCAAGGCGGGTAGAGATTTCCTTCACGTTTTCAGGGCGCAGGTCGCCGTCTTCCAGAGCCTGGATTTCACCCTTGAGGCGCCGGAGATTGAAGAACAGCTTTTTCTGGGCCGCCGTCGTGCCCAGCTTCACCAGCGACCAGGAGCGCAGGATGTATTCCTGGATCGCGGCGCGGATCCACCACATGGCGTATGTTGCAAGGCGAAAGCCCTTGTCCGGATCGAATTTTTTCACGGCCTGCATGAGGCCGACATTGCCCTCGGATATGACTTCGCCCATCGGCAAGCCGTAGCCGCGATACCCCATCGCGATTTTTGCCACGAGGCGCAGGTGCGACGTCACCATTTTTTCCGCGGCTTCAGAATCCTGATGCTCCTGCCAGCGCTTCGCCAGCATGAATTCTTCGCCTTTCTCGAGCAGCGGAAACTTGCGGATTTCGGAAAGATAGCGCGACAGTCCCTGTTCCGGGGAAAGCGCGATCGAAGTGCTCAGAGTGGCCATTTGCGGTCTCCTTCCGTCTTTTCGGAGGCGGACCCTTGGGGAGGAAGTCTCGCCGTCCTTTTATAATACGCAGCGCGTCAAGCGCTTCGGCCCTGTTTCACGACCTTATTACGATCAAACGGCAGGATTATGGTGCCGCCCCCGACAATAACTGTCCGGAAATGGGTACGGTGGACGGGGCGTTAAAGGGGGTTAATCGGCTGCCGGATACGATTTCTCCGAAACCACCTTTTAGACAGGCTAAAGCCGGCGGGAGCGCCCATTCAGCGTGGCGTTCCCCGCGTGAGGTCTAAAAACTCAATTTTTTCAGCGCGCTGAATTCTCGGTCCGAGATGCTCAACCAGAACGAAGTTCTGATCTATGCTCTCGGAGTCGCAGCAACACCGCGACGCGTGTTCAACGGTTTTGGTGAACTGGAAGGGCCTGAGGCGGTGACGATGGGCGGATAAGGCTCATCGTCAGGATTGCGGCCAGGGAGCCAAGGGAAGGGGTGGGCGAGGCGGGGTAGCGTGCCGGCATGGCACACACCCTGCATCTTTGTACCTCCGGGAGGGGGAGCAAGATGTTCGCTCCGAGACAAATTCGGGTGGCTCTAGGCGGCCTGGTGAGCTCAATGGTGATAGGCGCGGTGCTGTCGGCGGCGGCAGAACCGCAGTCTACCAAACCAGCTTCGCCCCGCGCCAATGCGGGCAAGCCTGCCTACTTTGTCGAGTGGCCGGCCTCGGGCGCGCCCCCGGGCATGACGGAACGGCCTTCGCCGGGCAAAAATCCGGCTCCCGTTTTCCCGGCTGAATCCGCCAGACGGCGTGAAAGCGGCCGGACCATCCTCAGCGTGTGCGTAACCACTGAGGGGCGTCTGGTTGATGTGCGCATCACCCAGTCATCAGGATTTACGAGACTTGATGAGGCGACGCTGGCGTGGACCCGTTCCGCCAAGTTCAATCCCGGGCGCATCAATGGCGATCCGGTCAATATTTGCGGATATCCGCTCGAATATGAATGGCGGCTAGGCAATTGAGGTCTTCGGGGAGGGAAGAAACTTTGTTCAGCGGTGCGGATATGTCCGCTTGCCCAGTCGGTCCGAACGGCGCAAAAGGCGGCGATTGATGGGGCTGAAGCCGTGTTGGAACTGAAACCCGCGCGCATTCTTGCATCTGTGATCTTGCTGGCGCTCGCCGGCGCCCCGGCCATCGCACGCTCGCCCGGCGCCGGGACCGCTGCGACCGCTTTGACGCAAGCCTCGGTGGAACGCCCAAAGCCGCCAACGGGCGTCAACGAGGTCACCGTCCCACTGAAGGCGCGGACCCTGGCGATCGTCCTTTCCGGAGACGGGGGGTGGTGGGGCGATCTGGACCGCAAACTGGCTGAACGCATGGGCGACGCCGGTTACGCGGTCGTCGGTCTCGACACCAACAAGTGGTTTCATGTTCGGCGCACGCCGGACGAAATCTCCACCGAACTGACGAACCTGATCCGCGACTACAGCGCGCGAACCGGCGCCAGCGAGGTGGTGCTCGTTGGTTATTCTTTCGGAGCGGATGTGTTGCCGCTCGCGATCAATCGCTTTCGGCCCGCGATAGCCCGACGCATTTCGGCGATTGTCCTGATTGCGCCATCACGCGGCGTTGACCCCCGCGTGACGCTTCTTGAGCGGACCGGAATGCAGAAGCCGAGCATCGAACTGGCCCCGGAATTCACCCGTTTGCCGGTGAAGAAATTGCTCTGCATCTATGGAGCCGACCAGGCCGACGAGTCTGGCTGCACAACGGCGCAGCTGCAGATTTCAAAAGTCGTCATGCTGCCGGGCGGCCATCATTTCGATGGCATTCTTGATCACCTCGCGCAGCCCGTGCTCGACACGCTGGCCGAATGGGCGCCGGCGAAATAGCGCCGGCGGAGCAGCTCAGGCTAGCGCCTGGATTGCCCGCCTGCGCCAGACAAGGGCGAAGTAGGACGCCTGCATCAGAAACATGGCGCAGAACGTTGCAGGGTAGGCGATATAGACGCCATCGAGGCCGATCTGCGCGCTGAGCAGCAGGGCGGTTGGCACTTCGACCGCGAGAATCGCAAAGATCGAGATCGCCGTCGGCGCCAGCACCGTGCCGCTCGATCGCATCATACCCGAGAAGACGATCGACATGCCGAACACCACGACGCTCCAGAGAACGATCTGCAGCAAATGGCGCGTGAGATCGACCACCTCCGGCGAGGTGATGAAGAGCGCAACAATCGCTTGTGAGAAAACATAGATCGCAAGTACGCCGGCGCCGGTCAGGAGCAGGTTGAGAAGAAGGCCGGTGCGTGTGATCGCACCGAGATCGCCAAGCCGTCCGCCCCCGATCGCCTGGGCGCCCAGAACGGATACGGTGACGCCAATCGACATCGCCGGGAACTGGACATAGGCGAGAACCTGGTTGATTGCGCCATAGGCCGCTGTTGCATCCGAACCATAGCGGTTGACCAGGCCGAGCAGCACGATCTCTGCAATCGCCATGATCACCATCTGCACGCCGGTTGGCACGCCAACGCGCATGACCAACGCGAGAATGCGGCCATCGAACTTCATGTGACGCAGAAGCGTTGCGTTGGGCGCCAGCGGATGACCTTTGACGCGCAAGTAAAAGCCGAGCCATCCCAACGCCGCGAACAGCGATATCAACGACGCCACTGCCGCGCTCGCCACGCCCAGTCTGGGCAAGCCGCCCCAGCCCATGATCAGCGCCGGGGTCAGCACTAGCCCGATGACCGCGGAAAGCGCGAGCACCCAGAGCGGCGTCACCGCGTCGCCCACACCGCGCAGGATCGAGGTCGCCAGCAAGAACACGAAGAAGGCCGGCATCGACAGCATCATGATCCGTGCATAGGTTATGGCGTCCGCGCGAATGTTGTCCGGCGTTCCAAGTGCAGCCATCAGGTGCCCTGCAAACGCCCCACCCAACATTGCGATCACCACGCCAGCGCTGAGCGTCACCAGCAGGGAAGCTCCCGCGATAGACTGAACGCGCTCGGTGTCTCCCGCGCCGTAAGCCTGTCCGATCAACACGGTGGCGCCCATGCCGAGGCCCATGACGAAAGCGATGAAGAAGAACATCACCGGAAAAAAGACGGTCGCCGCCGCGAGCGCGTCCACGCCGAGCATGTGACCAAGGTAGATGTTGTTAAGCGTGCCCGAGAGAGACTGGAGCACGTTGCTGAGCATCATCGGCGCGAGAAAGGCGATGAACGACGCCCACAGGGCAGCAGGTTTTTTCACGGGTTTGTCCAGCGAGGAGGTGTCGAGGGGGGAGGACAGGCTCAGGCGTACTCGAACGCGAGGCTGGCGAGTTTGCGGGCGTGATCACGGACGTCTGGCGGCCAGCCGGCCGTCAATTCAATGAAGCGGTCCGCATCGGCTGCGAACAGGGCGCGGATAGCCTCTTCATAGTGTGGTTTGTTCCCCGCGATCGTCGTCATGAACCTGAACGCAGCCTCTTGTCTCGGGCGCAGGCCGTCCTGGCGCCCGGTTGTGCGTCGCGCCGCGTCGACCAGCCGGCGCAGGGCGACCGAGGCCCCACCCGGTTGAGCGTTCAGCCATTCCCAGTGACGGGGCAGGAGCGTCACCTCGCGGGCGACGACGCCCAGCTTCGGTCGTCCCGGTCGCCGGGGAGAGGGGGAAGCGGAGGTTGACGCAATGGCCGGCTGGGAACCAGAGAGACGGGCGCGGATCTCCTCGTCTCCGCCGCGTAGATCGAAATCGAGCAGCGCGCCCGTTTCTGCGTTGAAAGCCAGGATCGGAGCATGCCGCGCTGCTTCCATGCGCTGTCTTATGGCGAGCGCCACAGCTACGGCGTCGCCTTCGGCCAGCCGCCGGTCGCCTTCAAATGCAATGCAGGTCGCCGTGCGAGTCACGAAGGGAAATCTCCAATCGAGTCGCATTTATTACCCGGGTAAAATGAAAAGTCAATTTCACCCGGGTAAAACTATCTCCCCTTGGGCATCGCCTTCAGCGCTTCAATCAGGTTGGTCATGTCGGCGGGCGGCGGGCGTTCGAAGTGGAGCGGCTTTTTGGTCGCCGGATGCTCGAAACCCAGTACGGCGGCATGCAATGCCTGGCGGTGGAACGCCTTCGACGCGGCGCTCGCGCGCTCGAAAGCCGGTCCCTTGCCGTCGGCCTTGAGCCAGCGATGCTTGCCATAGGTCTGGTCGCCGAGAACCGGCGCGCCGATGTGGGCCATGTGCACCCGGATCTGATGGGTGCGTCCCGTTTCGAGCCGGCATTCCACCAGCGCAGCGGCGGGTTGCGAGCCCGTGGCGTCCAGACGGCCGAAAGTCTCGAGAACGCGATAGTTGGTAATGGCTATCTTGCCGGGGGGCGTTTCGTCGGGAATGGCCTCCGGATCGTCGGAATAGTGATCTGCGCGGAAATGTTTTTCGCGCATCACCGCCATCTTTTTCCGGTCATTTGGCGAACGGCCAATATAGGTTTCGATGCGCCCAAAGAGCGGCCGTGGGCTTCCACGCGTCACGGCGACGTAGGCCCGCTCGATGTCGTGCGCGGCGAACATTGCAGTCAGGGCGGTATGGACCGGCTCCGTCTTGGCGATGACCATGACGCCTGAGGTGTCCTTGTCCAGCCGATGCACGATGCCCGGCCGCGCGACGCCCCCGATGCCGGTAAACGCCGGCCCGCAATGATGAAGCAGTGCGTTGACCAGCGTGCCGGACCACTGACCGGCGGCGGGATGAACCACCATGCCCGGCGGTTTGTCGACAATGATGAGGTGTTTGTCCTCGAACACGATGTCCAGGGGGATGTCCTCGGGCTGGGGATCGGCGACAACCGGTTCCGGCAGGGCGAGGTCATAGGTCGCCCCGGGGATCATCTTCCCGCTTGGGTCAGTTTCTGCGGCGCCGTTCACGGTCAGCCGCCCCTCCTCGATCAGCACGCGCAGCCGGGAACGGGACATACCCGCGCCATTTTCTGCGAGCCATTTGTCGAGACGCATGCCTTCGGCTTCCGCCGGGGCGACGAGGGGAAAGGCTTCGGGACGTGCTGCGGTCATGGTTCCGTCGCGGTGTCGAGCTAGCTAGTCTCGGAATCGCATCGCATACCGGCGGTCGAAGGAGAACTCCATGGGTCGGCTAACGCGGCGAAGCGTCCTTAGAAACGGCGTTCTGGGTGCGGGCGCGGCGGGAATCGCCGCTGCATGCACGACCAGCGAGGCGGAATATGGCGGCAAGCTGACGTTCAGTCACGGGGTGGCCTCTGGCGACCCCACGCAGGACAAGGTTGTCATATGGACGCGTGTGACGCCGGCCGTCCCCGGAATCGTGCCCGTTGGCTGGGTCGTAACCAGCGATCCGGCATTCAAGCATGTGGTGCAACGCGGCGTTTTCCGCACTGGTCCGGAGCGGGACTACACCGTGAAGGTGGATGTCGAGCGGCTGCGGCCTGGATCATCATATTACTATTACTTCCACGCAGGGCGCGTGGTTTCGCCGGCGGGGGCGATACGGACGTTGCCGGTGAGCGGTGTTGAAGACTACCGGATGGCCGTCGTTTCGTGTTCGAACTGGCCGTTCGGGTTTTTCAACGTCTATCGCGAAATCGCGAAACGCAACGACGTCGATGCCGTGATCCATCTCGGGGACTACATCTACGAATACGGCGCGAACGGATATGGCGGCGAGATCGGCAAGACGCTCGGACGCGTGCACGATCCCGAACACGAGTGCGTGTCGCTGGACGATTACCGGCGACGCTATGCGCAATATCGCACCGACCCGGATCTTCAGGCGGCACACGCTGCGGCGCCCTGGTTCTGTACGTGGGATGACCATGAGTCGGCCAACAACTCGTTTGTAAGCGGGGCGGAAAACCATCAGCCGGATACCGAAGGCGACTGGATGGCGCGCAAGGCCGCCGCCGTTCAGGCCTACCTCGAATGGATGCCGATGCGCGATCCCGAGGCCGGAAAGATGCGCGACGCGGTCTGGCGCAAGTTCGACATTGGCGATCTCGCGACGCTGTTCCTGCTGGAAACGCGGCTGACGGCGAGGGGGGAAGATATCACCATCGACGAGATCGGATTGGCGCCTGACAACCAGAAGCAGGCAGTCGCCAACGGCATCAAGGCGAGAATCAACGACCCCAACCGGCGAATGATGGGTCCGGAACAGGAAGCCTGGCTGGAGGACGGCTTCAAGGCGTCTGTAGCGTCCGGCAAGAAATGGCAGGTGCTCGGCAACCAGACGGTGATGGCGAAAATCTTCATGCCCGACTTGAAGAAGGGACTTTCGCCTGAACAGTACGCCCAGGTTTCGCCCGGCAGCCGGCGGTTCTACGAATCCGCGAAGTATGGCCTCGAATGGGACCTCGACGCCTGGAGCGGTTTCCCGCGTTCGCGTGACCGGCTCTACGCGTCGGCCAAGGCGGCCAACGCGAAGCTCGTGGTGCTGTCGGGCGACAGCCATACGGCCTGGGCCAATGAACTGTTTGACGACAACAAGCGGCGGTGGGGCGTCGAGTTCGCCTGCACCTCGGTGACCTCGAATGGGGCGGGTGACAGCATTCCGTTCAAGGAGCTGAACTGGCTGATGCCTGAAACCAATGGCGACGTGCTGTACTACAACGCGTTCGATAAGGGTTACACGCGGCTGACGCTGGCGGCTGATCGGGTGGAAGGCGAGTACATCAAGGTTTCGACCATCCGGTCGAAAGAGTATTTCGCCTCGACTGACGCGACGTTCTTCGCCCGCGCCGCGGAAACCGGAATGGGGGGGCTGCAGCGCTCCATGGGCGGCAGTCCGGTAACCAAAGGTTGACACAGCGCGACGGGGGTTTCCCCGGGTATTCCGGGGGATTGGCGTCCTTCCCGAAAGGGCATGTTAACGCCGGGGATCGATAAATATCCGGAAAGCCGAAATTAATTTCCGGGGCGCCTCGCTTGTCTACCTCCGCATCGCAGGATTCGTCGGCGCTGCTGGATCAGCTGGGCGCGCTCGATATTGCCGCCATCGCTGTCGATGAGAATGGCCGCGTTGAAGCGGTCAACGACACGTTCTGCGAGCTGACCGGCTTCGAGCCGGCGAGCGTGACCGGTCGAATCCTGACCGACTTTCTGGAAGCGGCGGCCGCGGAATGGTCATCCTATGGCGGGGGGGCCGTCTATCGTTTCGCCCGGCAGACCGGCGACCGCTGGCTACGCCCGAGGCGCACGCGGGCCCAACAAGGCGCGATTGTCGCACTGACGGACGTCACCGACGAATGGCAGATGCTGGGCCGCATGGTCGCCGCCGTCGAAGTACGCGATCAGCTGATGCGCGACGCCGACATCGGTATGTGGCGCTTCGATCCCGACACCGAGACCTTCCAGTATTCGGAAGCTGTCATGCGCCGGGCCGGCCTTTCATCGACACTGAGCTATCTGCCGGACACGCTGAAGACACTGCATCCGGACGATCTCGCCCGCGAGGCTGAAATCCGCACGCGCATCACCACCCAGGGCGGATCGGCAACAGCCCATCTGCGCCGGCGAAATGCTGACGGCGGCTGGCGGCACACACTTCTGCAATTCTGTTCCGGGCGGCGCACCCCTTCCGGCAAGTACGAGATGTACGGCCTCAGCCAGAACATCACCGAGCTCATAAACGCCCGTGACCAGGCGGCCGTGATGTCCGAGCGGCTCGAGATCGCAATGTCTGCCGCGCGCGCGGGCGTTTACGAGATCGATCTCAAGTCGACGGAACGCTGGTATTCTCCGCAGTATCAGGAACTGGCCGGACCCGAGGCGATGGCGCGCCATTCCATGCGGCCGTTCGGGCTTTATCACGATGAGGATCAGCAGGCTGTTCGCGAAAGCTGGGAGCGCTGCCTTGTATCCAACGGCGTCGAGTGGGTGGACACACGGCTCTACCGCCCGAAGGGCGACGTGCAGTGGGTGCGTGTCTTCAGCCGCGTACAGCGCAATGCCCAGGGCACGCCGATACGCGCCGTGGGACTGATGCTCGATATCCAGGAACAGAAGGTCCAGGAGTTGGCGCTGATTGAGGCCAAGCAACTGGCCGAGGCTGCGACGGTCGCCAAGTCGAATTTCCTTGCCTCGATGAGCCATGAGATCCGCACTCCGCTCAATGGCGTGCTGGGCATGGCGCAGGCTCTGGTGGCTGAGGGGCTTCCCGACTCGCAACGCGAGAAGGTCAACATCATCCTGGATTCAGGCAAGACGCTGACGGCGCTGCTGAACGACGTGCTTGACCTCTCCAAGATCGAAGCCGGCAAGATGGAAATCTCGGCCGTCGATGGGGATCTTCCCGTCACTTTCGATCGTTTGCGCCAACTGTTCCTATCGCGCGCGGTCGAACGCGGACTGAAGATTGAGCTCGAAGTCGGTCCCGAAGTGCCGACACGGCTGCATTTCGATCCGGTTCGGGTGCGCCAGTGCGTCGGCAACCTGCTGTCGAATGCGATCAAATTCACCGAGCGCGGTCACGTGCGGGTGAAGGTTGGCGCGTCGCCGACCCAACAAGGCGACTGGCGCATTACAGTCGCCGTAGCCGACACCGGCATCGGCATGAACGAAGCGACCCGGGCGAAGCTGTTCTCGACCTTCACACAGGCGGATGCGACCATCACCCGACGGTTCGGCGGTTCCGGTCTCGGTCTCGCCATTACGCGCCAGCTGGCGCGGCTTATGGGTGGCGACGTCACCGTCGAGAGCCAGCCGGGCAAGGGCTCGACTTTCAAGCTCACTTTCCTCGCAAGTCCGCCCCTGGCGGAGATCGAAGCGGCGCCCGTTCGGGATGCGCCCTCGACGTCAGCCGTGTCCGACGCCGCGATTCAGCGCATCAAGGGGATCAGGGTCTTGCTGGTCGATGACAACGCGATCAACCGTCAGGTGGTCAAGCTGTTCATGGCCCAGCTCGCGCCGGTGTTTGTCGAAGCGGTCAACGGACAGGAAGCGCTCGACCGGCTCAATGACGACCTGTTCGACATCGTGCTGCTCGACATCCACATGCCGGTCATGGACGGCAAGGAAACGATCAAGCGGATACGCGGCAGCACCGAAACCTGGCGCGACATCCCGGTTCTGGCGCTCACCGCGGATGCGATGAGCGGTGACCGCGAACGCTATCTCGCCATGGGCATGACCGACTATGTGTCAAAGCCGATCGAACAGCGCGAACTGGCCGCAAAGCTGGTCCGCGCCCTGGAGCACCGGACGCTGCTGAATGAATCCGGGCGCGAACAGGTCCGCGAGGCTTCCTAGCGCCGGCTTTCGGCCTGCCCTGGCTCGCGCCTAGGGCTTGAGAACGACCCGTCCGACGATCGAGCCTTCCCGCAGCTGGTCGAGTGTGCGGTTGGCGTCGGTCAGGGGGCGCTCCTCGATCGGGATCGGCTTGATCTTGCCGGCCTTGACCAGCTCCATCATTTCGCGCGTCTCACCGAGCGGTCCCGTATAGGAGCCGACGATCGAGAACGGGCGGCCCGGGAAGGACGGGATCGGCGCCGCGAACTTGCCGCCGAACAGCCCGACAACGATAATCTCGCCGCCGCGGCGGATGGCGCCGTTGGCGAAGTTCAGTGACGGCGTCGAGCCGACAAAATCAACCGCGGCCGCCGCGCCGCCGCCGGTGTCTGTCTTGAGCTGCTTCAGCGACTCCGCTTCCTTCGAGTTGTAGACCGCGTGAGCGCCCGCCGCCTTGGCGGCCTCAAGCTTCTTGGGATCGATGTCGGCGCCAAGAATCTTCTTGTCCGGAAACAGAGCACGGGCGAACTGCAGGCCCATCATACCGACCCCGCCAAGCCCGACGATCAGGATCGACTCGCCTTCATAGGCGTTGCGGATTTTCTTCAGCGCAGAGAAGGCGGTGATCCCGGAGCACATGTATGTCGCCGCCAGGCCTTCGGGAACGCCCGTTGCATCGAGCAGGTATTTCGGATGGGGCACGAGCACGTATTCGGAATAGCCGCCCGCCACCTGAATACCGAGCTGGCGCGGCTTGGAGCAGATATGCTCCTGATCACGCTTGCAGGTCGCGCACTCCCCGCAGCCGATCCAGGGGAAAACGACGAAGCGCTGGCCGATCTTGCGGCCTTCAAGGAGCTTCTCCGCTTCCGGTCCCACGGCGCTTAGCGTGCCCTCGATCTCGTGGCCAAGCGTGTGGGGCAGGGTGCGCCCGCGGGTCCAGTCGATCTTGTCGCCATCGCCCAGGTCGACGTGGCCGTCCTGAAGGTGGACGTCCGAATGGCACACGCCCGAATGGCTGATCTTGACCACGACTTCCGTGCCCTTCGGCGTCGGCGTCTCGGAGGTCACTTCCTCAAGCGGTTTGCCGTAAGCGGTGATGGCTTGGCTTTTCACGGGGCGGGTCTCCTCAACTACGCGCCGCACCGGACGGGGCGGGTCCGATGTGCGTTAGCATGGGATGGCGGTTAAGTTGAAGCCTTCGGGCGATCTTCGCGTCAGGCGGGCGGCGCGGCCTTCATGACACGCAGCCATAGCTGCTGGTTGAAGTCGCGGTCCGGCGCCTGCTGGCCCATGCGAACGACGATCAGCTTCCGGCCGGGAACGACAAAGACCTTGCGGTCCTGCGCGCCCAGGGCGGCGACAAGATCGGCGGGCGCGGCCGGAATAAGCGGACCGTCCTTGCGCTGGGGCGCAGCGCCCGGCGCGAGCGACCAGTCCCCGCCATTAAGCCACCAGAAGCGGCCATAGGCTGGATTGGTCGGCGAGTGCGCCAGCATCGCCTTGATCCACGCATCAGATACGATCCGCTTTCCGCTGGCGGCGAGGCCGTGGTCGAGCAGGATCTGACCCATCTTTGCGGAATCGCGCGGCGTCGTGACCAGTCCGGTCGGATTGCCGACCTTGGCGAAAATCTCGGGCCGCTGACGCCAGGCTGTATCGGACATGCCGGCTGGATCCGTGAGCCATTCGCGCGTCAGTGCGTCCAGCGACTTTCCTGACACCTTTTCCAGCACCGGCTTCATCGTGGCGTAGACGGGCGTGTTGTAGAAAAATTTCGCGCCCGCCGGCGCTTCATATTCGAACGACTCGCTGAGGCCGGAATTCATCTGCATCAGGTTCAGGACCGTGATTTTGGCCTCCTGGTCGGGAGAAGCCTTCGACCATCCCGCGCCGAGATAGGCCGTCACGGGCTTCGACACGTCGAGCAGGCCCTTGTCCGCCGCAACGCCCGCCAGGATCGCGATGAAGCTCTTCTGCTGCGAAGCGACGTCTTCCTGCAGCGCGCCGTCGGCGGCAGGTCCGTACGTGAAATTCTTCTCGAACTGGGCGGCGTCCGGCGGCAGCGGCCAGTTGTGTTCGTAGATCACCTTGCGGTTCTGGATGATCAGAAAACCCGTGGTCTTTTGCGACTGGGCGTAGCTCGCCGCCTCGGCGAGGGCGTCCGCGTTCCAGCCCGCCTTTGCCGGATCAACGACCGTGAACTCCTGCGCCGGCGCCGCGGGCGGAGCGTGTGTGCACGCGGAGAGGGCGATGGCGAAGAAAAGCGCGGCGGCGGTCTTGTGTCCCGGCATGGTCTGTCCCTCCCAAGAGCGGTATCCAGCCTCTTTGATACCGCTGGATATCATCGGGGCCGGGCTTGTAAATCGCGTCAGCCCTCCCGCAGGCCGCCCGGTCCGGCGATCCGGTAGAAGCAGGAGCGCCGCCCGGTATGGCAGGCAGCGCCGGTCTGTTTCACTTTCAGCAAGACAGCATCCTGGTCACAGTCGACCCGGACCTCCACGACCTCCTGCTCGTGTCCCGATGTATCGCCCTTGCGCCACAGTGCATTGCGCGAACGCGACCAGTAAACAGCGCGGCCTGTCTTCAGCGTCTGGTCAAGCGCCTCGGCGTTCATCCAGGCCAGCATCAGCACCTCGCCCGTTTCGGCATCCTGCGCGATTGCGGCCACCAGCCCATCGGCGTTGAATTTTGGCCGTAGCTCAAGGGTCTCGTCCTGTGCCGGGCCGGAAAGGGGGATGGGGTATGTCATGGCGCGCCTTTAGCCCGAATTCGGGGCATCGTCATCCTGGGTGCACGTGGGGGGCATCTTCCCTTTGGGCAGAGCAGTTCGCCACTGGCGGCGAGAGTCCAGCCTGCTAGGCTGGCGGTCTTCCTCGCGGCGAGGGGCGTGTCGTGAAGCGTATCATCATCTGTTTCGACGGGACTTGGCAGAAGCTGCGTCAGCCGACGCCGACCAATATTGCCTTGATCGCGCGCAGCATCGCCCACACGCACGTTGAGCCGGACGGTAAAGCGATTTCCCAGATCGTGATTTACACCAAGGGTGTGGGCTCCAATACGGACGCCTTGGGTGAAATCGGGGTGATGGACGCCTTCAATGGCTGGCTGAACCGGGTTCTCGGCGGCGTGTTCGGCGATGGGCTCGAGGATTCCATTGTGGAAACTTATCTCCGGCTGGCCTTCAACTACGAGGCGGGCGATGAAATCTATATCTTCGGGTTCAGCCGCGGCGCCTTCTGCGCGCGGAGTTTTGCCGGCCTGATCGGCAGCGCGGGCATCGTCAGCAGGCTCCATGCCGAACGCGCGTGGGACGCCTTCCGTCTCTATCGGACCCGGCCTGGCGCCAACGCCACTCAGCTCGAGAAAGACGACTACGACCAGAGCCGTCGCGATTTTCGCATGCGTTATGGCAAGGGCCGACGCGCGGATGACGGCACGCGTGTGAGAACCGACGAAGTCCCGCTGATTTCCTATCTCGGCATATTCGAAACGGTGGGGCAGCGCGGGTTGCCCAGCGTTCTGGGGTCCTTTGCGCGCAAGCTGAACCGGCGGTTTGGTTTTCATGACATGGAAATCGGCGAGAACGTGCTGGCGGCCCGCCACGCCGTGGCGATCGATGAATCGCGTCTTGGTTTCCCTCCAACGCTCTGGGAGGGCGTCGAGGAGGCCAATTCCCGGTCGCACTGCACGCCGGGTCGTCGCCACTATCAGCAGCGATGGTTTGTCGGCACGCATGGCGATGTCGGCGGCGGAGCGGGATCACCCTTGTCGGCGCCGCCGCTCAAATGGGTCGCTGAGGGGGCTGCGGAATGTGGCCTCAGGTTTTACGCCCGGCATGGGGATGATGAATCCCCGATGGACCAGGCGCTACGCCAGGCGGGTCTTGCCTTTGATGGCCGGATCACGCGGCCAGGTTTCTGGAACTCGCTCTCGCCGATGAATTATCCTATCTACACGCGGCGCATCTGGGTTTCCAGAAAACGGAAGGCGATGCCAACTGCAGACTATGCGGCGAATGTGCTGGACCCGACCGTGGCCCGGCGCGCAGCGGCGAAGAAGCTGCGCTACAGGCCGCCGCCGCTGAAACCCTTCCGGACCATTCTGTTGTCTCTGATCGAGCACGACGAACACCCACCGGCGGAATAAGGCCTCGTTCCTCTGATGCTGCTCAATTCGCTCCCGGCGATTTGGGTTTCCCGGCCGCTTTGCGTGCATCCTCGATCCGCTGGGCCTTGAGAATGTTGGGAAGCGAATAATTGCCCTCGTGGCAGGCGTGCTCGAACATTCGCTGGTCGGTTCGATAGAGCGAGTACTCGGCGAGCCACGGCGCGGTGTAGGTCGAGGGATCGATCACGGTGTACTGGTAGAGCAACTCGTTTTCCGAAAGTCGCGTGTAACGTTCAATCACCTTGCCGGTCGTCGGCACGATGAGATTCGAGAAGGCGCGAACTCGGTCCTTGGCGGGCAGGCGGACAGTTTCGATGACCAGCGTGTCGCCTTCCCAATGCGCGATTGAATCGCCAAGCGAGGACGTCAGCTCCGCTGGTTTGTGCGTCGACGTGAGCGGAATGATGCGGGCCTCGTCGCCATACTCCGTGTGAAGCACGATCGCGTCCCGCGTCTGGATGATCTGGCGGGGGTTGGCGCTCGTCGTATACATTCCGCTGATCGGAGGCAGCCCCAGGCTCGTGACGCAACGTTCCCAGTTCGGTCGTTCCTCCGGATTGTCAGCCTGGTTGGATCCGTAACCGCGGGAGGATTCCTTTCGCGCGGCGTCAGTGTAGGGCAGCCGCCCATCGGCGGGCTCGACGACAGACCGCGTGCGCCGTTCGCCCCGGACGATCGGCAGGCCATCGGTGACTTGCATCAGCGCGGGCACTTCAGGGTCAAGCTGCTTGTCAAAGCCGCTGCTTACGCCCTTCGCAACCGCGGCCGCCATTGCCTTGGCAGCAGGCTCGGGCAGCGTCAGCGGAGCATTGGGCGACGCCTCCATCAGGATGAGGAAATTCTGGGTCCAAATGCCCTCGAGATCTGGCTGCCCGGATGATGTTCGCGGCGCGGTGTAGGCTTCTGAAGTAACCGGTTGCGGCGCGAGGCCGGGCGTCTGGCCGGCGGCGAGAGGTGTTACGCAGAGGCAACCGGCGAAAAGGCCGGCTGCGCCCAAATCCGTTCTCATGGGAACCCCATTTCCTCGAAAACGACCCCGGGGAAGCATAGCACTCAAAGACCTGCAGCGCGACACAGTGAAGGTTCGCGGCGGGTCGTATGCCATCCCATAGAAACATCGAAACGCCACGGCGTCCCGCGCGTTCGCTTACAGTTACAGAACGCAGGGCTGGCACTCGATGATTCCACAATGGTTGCACGATCTTTCGCTGATCTCGCTGGCTGTGGGGGCGATTGCGGCGGTCGTGCTGGCAATCGATGTCGCGCGGCATCCGCAGAAGATGTGGATCATGAATCTGGTCTGGCCGGTGAACGCGCTGTTCTCGCCGTTAGGCGTCGCGTGGCTCTACGCAAAATTCGGACGCAACATCCCGCAAGGCGACCATGCAAAAAGGTCTGCGCCTTTCGCCGTTCAGGTTGCGAAGGCGGCGGGACATTGCGGCAGCGGCTGCACGCTGGGCGACATCATTGCCGAAAGCCTCGCCGTCACGTTTCCGGGGATAGCAGTCTGGTTCGGGCTGGGTGCGTTGTTTGCCGAGCCGATGTTCGCGATCTGGATTCTGGACTTCATTTTCGCCTTCGCCATCGGCATCGCGTTTCAATACTTCACGATCCAGCCCATGCGGCATCTTGCGCCGCTGGATGGATTGAAACAGGCGCTCAAGGCGGACGTGCTCTCGCTGAGCGCGTGGCAGATCGGCATGTATGGATTCATGGCGATTGCGCAGTTCGCGCTGTTCCGGCCGCTCTTCGGCGTAAGCCTGAAGGCGGACATGCCGGAATTCTGGTTCATGATGCAGATCGCCATGAACGCCGGCTTCGCCACCAGCTATCCAGTCAACTGGCTGCTGCTGAAAGCTGGCGTCAAGGAAGCGATGTAGGGCCGGAGCTTACCTGCCGGCGAGACGCAGGAAGCGCTCGCGCAATTCTTGATCGGTCTTGAAGACGCCCGTGAACTGCGTGGTGATGGTCGACACGTTGGGATGATGCACGCCGCGCGTGGTCATGCATTCATGCTTGGCGTCGATCAGCACCGCGACGCCATGCGGGTTCAGGCTCTCGTTGATCGCCCGGGCGATCTGCGAGGTCATGGTTTCCTGGGTCTGCAGGCGCTTGGCGTAGATTTCGACCACGCGCGCCAGCTTCGAGATGCCCACGACCGACTCGGTCGGCATGTAGGCGACGCAGGCGGTGCCGAGGAACGGCGCCATGTGGTGTTCGCAATGCGATTCCACATCGATGTCGCGCAGCATCACGATGTCGTCGTAGCCTTTGACGTCTTCGAAGGTCCTGGAGAGGTAGGTCATCGGGTCTTCGCGGTAGCCGGAGAACCATTCCTCGTAGGCGTCGACGACGCGCTGGGGCGTATCGATCAGGCCTTCGCGCTTGGGATCATCCCCTGCCCATGCGATCAGCGTGCGCACAGCGTCTTCCGCTTCGTCGCGTGAGGGGCGTTTGAACGGCTCGGATTCGGGCCCGGCCTTTGGTATCCGGGCATTGCCCTTGTTAACGGCGTCCATGCATTACCAGCGACCCTGGGCCGCCCTTTCGACTCTGAGGGGCGGGGGTCGAGCCGGGGCCGCGGAGGAATTCCTCCCATGACCCGGACTTAACGCCCGCCCGCATTGATCCCCTCAGGGGCGCGTGAGACATAGGCGCCTCTTCGCGAAACGCCAATCACACTTTGCGAAAACGTTTATCGAATATTCCTAACGGAACGAAAAGACCAAGACCTGCCATGGACATTCGCCTCACCAACACGCTGACCGGAGAGAAGGAAATCTTCCGTCCCGCCGACCCGAAGCGGGTGACGATGTATGTCTGCGGGCCGACGACCTATTCCTACGCCCACATTGGAAATGCGCGGCCGCCCGTTGTTTTTGATGTGCTTTTTCGACTTTTGCGTCGCACCTACGGTGAAAGCCATGTGCTCTATGCGGCCAATTTTACCGACGTCGACGACAAGATCATCGCTGCGGCGATTGAATCCGGCCGGCCGGCTGGTGAAATCACCGCGCATTTCGAACGGATATACCGCGACGATATGGCGGCCCTCGGCGTGCTGGAGCCAACCTTCCGGCCTCACGCCACGGAACACATCCCGGGCATGATCGCGCTCATCGAGACGCTGATCGCCAAGGGACATGCGTACCGCTCGGAAAGCGGCGTCCTGTTCAACGTCCCGTCGATGGCGGACTACGGCAAGCTTTCCCGCCGCGACCGCGATGACATGATCGCCGGCGCTCGCGTGGAAGTGGCGGCGGACAAACGCGATCCGGCCGATTTCGCGGTCTGGAAGGCCTCAAAGCCAGGCGAGCCGCCAGAAGTTCGCTGGCCTGCGCCATTCGGCGAGGGCCGGCCGGGCTGGCACATCGAATGCTCGGCGATGGCCAAGGCGACGCTCGGCGAGACGATCGACATTCATGGCGGCGGGCGGGATCTGATCTTCCCGCACCACGAGAACGAGATCGCGCAGTCCGAGTGCGCTCATGGCAAGCCAATGGCGCACTACTGGCTGCACAACGAATTCCTTTCGATCGATACGGAGAAGATGTCGAAGTCGATCGGCAACGTAAAACTCGTTCACGAGCTTCTGCAGCACTATGCCGGCGAAACGATGCGATTGGCGCTGCTGTCTGCGCATTACCGCAAGCCGCTGGACTGGACCTCCGACCTTCTCGACCAGAGCAAGGCGACGCTGGACCGGCTCTACAATGCGTTCCGCCGGATCGGGAGCGCCGAGGATGTTGTCGCGGAGCCGCCCGCTGGAGTGATCGCCGCCCTGAGCGACGATCTCAACACGCCACAGGCGCTGGCGGAGTTGGCGGCGCTGGCGACGGCGGCGAACAAGGCCGAACGAGCCGACTGGCCGCGTCTGAAGGCCGAACTCCGGGCGTCCGGGGCGATGCTGGGACTGCTACAGGCTGATCCGGAAGACTGGGCGCGTGGCGGCGCCAGCGAGGACGCCGCGCGGATCGACGCCCTTGTCGCCGCGCGCGTGGCGGCGCGTGCCGCAAAGGACTTCGCCGAGGCGGACCGCATTCGCAACCAGCTGGCGAGTGAAGGCGTGGAGATCATGGATGGGCCAAAGGGATCGACCTGGCGCAGGACCTAGCGCGCCAGGCGTTTGACGGCGCGGGGCCGACGACGGATTATCGGGGGCATTTTGAGGGAATATGGCATGAAACGGGCGATGGCGGCGGCGGCGATGCTTGTTCTGGCAGGCGCTTGCGCCAGTCAGTCGGGGCAGGCCTCGAGTGTCGGCGCCCGACCGCCCCAGGGGCCGGGACCCGGCGGAACGGATTTCGGCTACTGGAACCGCGACGCGGAAGGCGCCGTGGATGCATCCTTCCGGTCGTTCATTGCCCAAAGGTACAAGCCCGGCGACGAGAAAAAGGCGAGGGCCGATCTCGAAAAGGACGGCTTCACCTGCAAGGACGCAAGCCAGCGCGTAGAAGGGACCGCCGTTCCGGATCTCGAATGCACGCGCCTCTACAAGCTCTACGACGACGTGCACGCCTGGACGGTGGAGTTCTGGCCCAACGACCGGGAGCCGCGCGCCCAATATACCCGCACGCACATTCGAGACCGCCTGCAGACTTACGATGACAGCAAGCACCACTAGGCCGGCTTCGCACAATTTTGCGAACCTGCTGGCCAGCCTGATCGATCAGACCTCGGGAGACACCGTGACGCTGGGCGACCTGCTCGAGATTGTCGGGCGGCGTTCGTTCGGCCCTGTCATCCTGGTGCTTGGGCTTGTCGCGCTGTCACCGCTCTCCATCGTCCCGGGCATCACATGGGCGGTGGCCGCGGTGACCCTTATTTTCTCGGTGCAGATCCTGTTGGGGTTGAAACACATCTGGTTGCCGTCCGGCTTGCTCCGCCTGTCGGTGACGAGAGATCAGCTGAAGGCGGCCGTGCGGGCGGGCGCTCCGGCCGCCCACGTCGCAGACCGGCTGACGGCGCCGCGCCTCGTCTTTCTGACGCATCCTCCTTTTGTGGTGGTGACGGCTCTGGTTTGCGTTCTCGCGGCATTGGTGACCTTTCCGTTGGGGCTGGTCCCTCTTGGTCCCGTCCTGCCGGGAATTTCCATCGTCCTGCTGGGTGTCGGCATGACGGCTCGCGACGGACTGTTTCTTGCACTGTCCTTGGTCGCCCTGATCGGGCCGGTCGTTTTGCTGGCTAGGTGGCTGTTGTGAGCTATTCGCTGGAAGATGGAGAGCCTGCTGGCGCCGGCCTTGCGCGTGTCATAGCCGAACAGGTCGGGAAGCTGACGGCGGAGTGTGAAAAGGCTGCAGAAGATCCAGCCGCTTTCGTCCACAAGGCGAGGGTGCGCTGCAAACGGATCCGCGCAGCGCTGCGCCTTTTGCGGCCGGCCATCGGCCGCGCAACCTACGCGGAAGAAAACGGCTGGTGGCGGGATGCCGCCCGAGGGTTGTCCGAGCTGCGTGACCTCACGGCGCGCTCCGAGGCGCTGGCGGCTGTCGGGCCGGAAATCGAGGCGGAAATTGGCGCGGTCGTCTTTCGCCGGCTTCGCTGGCAGTTCGATCGCGAGCGCCGGATTCACGAAACGACTGCTGGCCAGGATGACCCGATCGGGGCGTTCTGCGCGGACCTCGCAGGGTATGACCTTTCAAGGATCGAAGACGCCGACCACGAAGGCCACAAGGCGCTCGCCCAAGCGCTCGCCCGCACGTATGGCAAGGCGCGGGCGGCGATGTACGCCGCTTACGAGGGCGATGCGCCCGACCTGTTTCACGAGTGGCGCAAACAGACAAAATACCACGCCCTGCAGCTGCGGCTGGTGCGGCGCATCTATCCGGGGCTGCAGCCGAGTATTCAGGCGGCGCGCGATCTGGCCGAATTGCTCGGGGCCGTTCAGGACATCGAGGTTCTGGTCAGTGGACTTTCCCACGGTCGCGACGGCCACATCATCACGGCGCTCGAGGTCCGTCGGCGCGCGATGCTGGAGGGCGCGCGAGTGGCTGGCGAAGCCCTGTTTCCGCTGAAGCCAAAAGCCTGGTCCAAGGCCCTTGACCGGCAGACGGCCGAAGCCGACCTGTAGGTCATGTTCGGCGAGCTTTATCACAACCGGGTCCTCGAACTGGCGGCGGACATTCCCCACGCTGGCCGGCTGGACCATCCGCAGGGCAGCTCGCTCAAGGTGAGCCGGGTCTGCGGCTCGACGGTCAATGTCGATGTGGTTCTGGACGAAGACGGCCGCATCACAGAGATCGCCGTCGATCCCAAGGCCTGTGCGCTCGGCCAGGCTGCAACATCCATCCTGGCGCGGGAAGCGATCGGCAAGTCGCTTCCGGAACTCAAGGCCGCGCGGGACGCCCTGCGCGCGATGCTGAAGGAGGGCGCGGAGCCGCCATCCTCAGGCGCGCCTTTCTGGGAGCTGCGCCATCTCGCGCCGGTTCGCGATTACCCACCCCGGCACGCCTCGACCATGCTGGCCTTCGACGCTGTGGTGGAGGCCGTCGAACAGGCTCTCGCGGGCTAGCGGGCGCAAGAAATATACTTGACTAAGTCAACTATCCTGACGGATGGTTTGCGCCATGCCAGCCGTCGCCGCATCCGCAATCGCCGCCGTTCGCCGCTTCAACCGTTTCTACACGCGGGAAGTTGGCCTCCTGCGCAAAACCTTTCTCGACACGCCCTGGACGCTGGGCGAAATGCGCATCCTGTTCGAGATCGCTCACGGCGATGCCCCGACCGCCAGCGACATCGCTGCGGCGCTTGAGCTGGACGCGGCCTATCTCAGCCGTCTTCTGAGAAAGTTCGAGTCAGGCGGTCTCATCTCGCGCACGCCGTCGAAGGTGGATGGCCGTCAGAGCCATCTGCGGCTGACGGCCAAGGGCCGCGCCGCCTTTGGTCCGGCGGACAAACGACAGGCTGACGAGGTTCAGGTGATGCTGGGGCGGTTGCCCGCAACCAACCAGCGGCGTCTCGTCTCCGCCATGGCGACCATCAGCGAACTGCTCGACAGGAACGAAAGCGCCGCCGCGCGCCGCGAAATCAGGTTGCGCCAGCCGAAGCCGGGCGATTTTGGCTGGATCATCTCCCGCCACGCCGAAGTCTATGGCGAGGAATACGGATGGGGTCCGCCGTTCGAGGGGCTTTGCGCCGGCATCGTCGCCGACTTCGTCAACGATTTCGATCCGGAAAAGGAGCGCTGCTGGATCGCCGAGGTGGACGGCGAACGGGCGGGAACGATCATGCTGGTCAAGGACGAGGAGGGCGGAGATCCCGACGGCGTTGCGCGCATCCGCCTGCTGCTGGTCGAACCCTCCGCCCGGGGACTTGGGCTGGGCGCCCGGCTGGTGGATGAATGCGTCCGGTTCGCGCGCGCAAAGGGCTATCGCCGCGTGACGCTCTGGACCCACTCGGTGCTGGTCGCGGCGCGCGCGGTATATGCGAAAGCGGGGTTCGTTAAGACAGGGGAAGAAGCGCACGACAGTTGGGGAAAGCCGGTCACCAGCGAGTTCTGGGACCTAGACCTTACGGCGACAGGGCGGCCATCAACGCAAACGAAAGGATAATCCTGTCTTCATTGCCCGCTGCGCTGGTCGCGGAGGGTACGGGTGACGTCCGCATCGATTGCCGAAACAGGGTCGCCGGTCCGCAGCCCCGCTCAGGGAATGGAGCGTCGGCTGCTGGTCGTCGCCGGCGTTTTCACCATCGCCTACGCGGCCGTCCTGGTCATGCAATCGTCGCTGACCTCGTTCTACACGCTCGACGATCCCTACATTCATCTCGCACTGGCCGAGAACATCGCGCGCGGCCACTTCGGCGTGAATCCGAGCGAGGCCTCGAACCCGTCATCGTCCATTCTGTGGCCTTGGCTCATGGCGGCCTTCAAGCCGCTGGGACTCATGTTGTGGGCGCCGCTTCTGGTGAATATCGCGGCGTTCCTCGCGACGCTGAACGTCATCTTCGAATACACGGTTCGTACTCTGGCGCCGCAAGGCCGCGATCCATCCAACGCGCTCATCTTGGTTGGCCTCGCCGTATTCTCCTACAACCTTTTCGGCGTCGTCTTCACGGGCATGGAGCACAGCCTCCACACGCTGGTGAGCGTGCTGGCCATCACGCGGATTCTCGACAAACGCTATGACAGGCTGGCGCTCGTCGCCTGCGTTGCAAGTCCGTTGCTGCGGTTCGAGGGCGTGCTGGTTTTAGGCTTCTGCCTGGTCGCCGCCATCGTTGACCGCAAGTTCGTATTTGCCGCCGTGGCGTTTGCGCTCGCGGCTGCGGTGATCGGCGCCTACGAGGTCATGCTGGCCGGCCTCGGGCTTCCGGCGCTTCCCTCTTCGGTTCTCGCAAAGTCGCACATATCGGCGGGCGTGGTGGCGGGCGGCCATGGCGAACTGCGCAGCGTGCTGGCGAGTCTCTGGCGGAACCTGCACGCCCTCGACGCGCCGATGTACGGGCTGTTCGCCGCAGTCCTGCTCTACGCCATCGCCGTTCGCCGTGGCCGCGACCGGCTCATTGCCGCGGGCATGTTCGGCATGCTTGCGGTGTTCCTGACAATCCACGCCAGAGACGCCTGGGCTCGGTATGATGTCTTCCTGTTTTGCATCGAGACGGTCGCCTGTATCCATCTGCTGCGGGATCCGCTGCAACGGTTGCTGACCAGACGCGCGGCGACCTGGACGCTGGCCGGGACGCTGGTGGTGATGAATGCGGCGCTGGGACTTTTTGTGCTGGTGGCTTCACCCTTGGCGGCCGGCAATATCAACGCGCAGCAGCACCAGATGCACCGCTTCGTCACGGGATGCTGGAAAGGCCCGATCGCGGTCAACGATCTCGGCTGGACGAGCTTCCGGAACGACCAATACGTGCTCGACCTTGCCGGCCTCGGAAACGAGACGGCCCGCCGGGCCCGCCTTGCCGGCGGTTACGAGTGGATGGCGGCGATGGCCGCCTCGCACCACGTCGACGCCGCCGCGATCTACCCGGAATGGTTCGACGGCGTTCCGGAAAGCTGGGTCCATGTCGGCGACCTCCTGCTGACCGAGCCCAAGATCACGCCGGCCGAGGCCCGGGTCGCCTTCTATGCGACACGGCCCGCCGCCGCCGGCCGCGTCAGAACCTGCCTCGACTGGCTCGCCAGTGACCTGCCGGCCGGGGCCAGGATCGACCTGACGGCGCCGTGACAGATGTTTGATCTCTCGAACCGTCGGGGCTATATGCCGCCCATGGCCGAGGCCTCATCATACCGCCCGATCGCGGGCGCCCTGCTCAAGGGCTACAAGCTGACACTGTCCCCCGCCTTCATGGCGTGCGGGATTCAGTGCCGGCATGCGCCTTCGTGCTCGGAATACGCTTGCGAGTGCGTGTCCCGCCATGGGGTCTGGGCCGGATCGTGGATGGCGCTGGCGCGGTTGTCGCGCTGCCGGCCTGGAGGATCGCACGGGTGGGACCCGGCGCCGACCCTCACTAGCACCGGCGCGCGCTGGTACGCCCCCTGGCGCTATGGCGTCTGGACGGCGGACCGGTCCGGCGGCGCGCGCCCCTGAATTTCGGGCCTTAAATCCATTCAACCGCGGACAGCGGGTTGGCCGAACAACGGGTTCAACCTGCCGCCGAATTGGCATAAGTGTCCGCCGACACGACGAAAGACAGATCCATGATCAACGTATCGTTTCCCGACGGCTCGAAGCGCGAGTATCCGGACGGGTCGACGCCGCTCTCGATCGCCGAGAGCATTTCCAAATCCCTCGCCAAGCGGTCCATCGTGGCCAAGGTCAATGGCGAGTTGCGCGACATGAAACGCCCGCTCGACGGCGATTCCTCCCTTGCGCTGCTTTCGGAAAAGGACCCGGAAGGGCTGGAGTTGATCCGGCATGATGCCGCTCATGTTCTTGCACAGGCGGTGCAGGAGCTGTTCCCGGATACGCAGGTGACGATCGGTCCGGTGATCGAGGACGGCTTCTTCTACGACTTCGCGCGCAAGGAGCCCTTCTCGACGGAAGATTTCGAGAAGATCGAAGCGAAGATGCGCGAGATCGTCGAGAAGGACTATCCCATCGAGCGCGAGGTCTGGGACCGCGACAACGCAATCGCGCACTTCAAGGCGATTGGGGAGCACTACAAGGCCGAGATCATCTCGGACCTTCCGAAGGGCGACACGATCACGGTCTATCGTCAGGGCCCGTGGGCGGACCTGTGCCGGGGGCCGCACTTGCCGTCTACGGGCAAGCTGCCCAAGGCGTTCAAGCTTATGAAGCTGGCAGGCGCCTACTGGCGGGGCGACCACCGCAACGAGATGCTGCAGAGGATCTACGGCACGGCCTGGGCCAGCGAGGCGGATCTCGCCGCGCACCTCAAGCGCATCGAGGAAGCTGAAAAGCGCGACCACCGGCGCCTCGGCCGCGAGCTGGACCTCTTCCACATGCAGGAAGAGGGCAAGGGCATGGTGTTCTGGCATCCCAAGGGTTGGGTCATCTGGCAGGCGGTCGAGTCCTATATGCGCCGCGTGCTGGGCAAGGCCGACTATGTCGAGGTGAAGACGCCGCAGGTGCTCGACCGGGTGTTCTGGGAGAAGTCCGGCCACTGGGAAAAGTATCGCGAGAACATGTTCGTCTGCGAAACGGCGGAAGAGGAAACGCTCTCGCTGAAGCCGATGAACTGTCCCGGACATGTGCAGATCTTCAAGTCCGGCCAGAAGAGCTATCGCGACCTGCCGCTTCGCATGGCCGAGTTCGGCTCCTGCCATCGCTACGAGCCGTCTGGCGCGTTGCATGGCCTCATGCGCGTGCGCGGCTTCACGCAGGACGACGCGCACATCTTCTGCCGCGAGGATCAGATCGAGGACGAGACGGCCGCCTTCATCAAGCTGGCGCAAGGCATCCATGCCGACTTTGGGTTGGCGACGGACCACATCAATCTGGCGACGCGGCCCGAACTGCGGGCCGGCAGCGATGAATTCTGGGACAAGGCGGAAGCCCAGATGATGAGCGCGGCCAGAAAGGCCGGCGTTGAACCCGTCATCGCCGAAGGCGACGGGGCCTTCTACGCGCCCAAGCTCGACTTCGTCATCAAGGACGCCATCGGCCGCGAGTGGACGATCGGCACGCTGCAGCTCGACTATGTTCTGCCTGACCGTCTGGACGCCGAGTATGTCGGCGAGGACGGCGCCAAGCACCGGCCCGTCATGCTGCACCGTGCGATCCTGGGATCGCTCGAGCGCTTCATCGGCGTGCTGATCGAGCACTACGCCGGCGCCTTCCCGATGTGGCTTTCTCCGGTTCAGGTGGTTGTCGCCACGATCTCGGAGACGGCCGAGAACTATGCGCGAGAGGCCGCAGAAGAGCTGAGAGCGGCCGGCCTGCGCGTTGAACTCGACCTTCGCGGCGAGAAGATCAACTACAAGATCCGCGAGCATTCCCTGCAGAAGGTTCCCGTGATCGCCGTCGTCGGCGCCAAGGAAGCCGAAGAGCGCAAGCTGGCGCTGCGCCGCTTCGGCAGTCAGGCTCAGACGGTGGTGACGCTGGACGATGCGGTGCGCGACCTTTCGGCGGAGGCCTTGCCGCCGGATCTCAAACGCGCCGCCACCTGAGTGCGGACGGGAGGTCAGTCGCAGGACGCCTGATGGACACGCTTGAGGACATTCGTGACCAGGCGCAGATTCTCGGTCTGCGCCTGCGTCTCGACCTCGTCGACCTGTCGGGCGTCGAGGCCTGGGCGGACGCAACCATCGTGGGAGATGGCCCGCTTCCGCCGGAACTGGTCGATCTTTGCCTGGCCCGGCGGCGAGGCCGCGATGTGGCGCTTGCCCGTCTGGCGGCGATTGCGAACGCGGAGCCCACGGCCAGCCAGATCGTGAGTGCGCTCTCGATCGTGAATCCCGTCCGGCTGGGCGACGCCGAAGCCGAGAAGCTGGCGATTGCGCTGGAAACGGTCATCCCCGGCTCAAGGCATTTCGATGCGCCAATCGCCCTCGAACCGGCGTTCGATTTTCCCTCGGACTTCTGGCGGGCCCGGGTCGGCGGCGGACAGACGGGGGAGGTCGCCGACGCCTTCCGGGCCTTACTTGCGGATCTGCAGGCGCAGGCCAGAAACGAACGCGCGCGCCTTGCCGGCCGGCACACCGTCTCCGCCATCGTCGTCAGCTACCACACCGGTCCGGTGCTGATGGATTGCCTCGACGCGCTGGAGCTGGATCCGGAAATCGACGAGGTGGTTTTTGTCGACAACGGCAATCCGGCCGGCGCGCAGGCCGAGATCCGGCGGCGCCTCACCCGGTCGCTGAAACTCCGCGTCACCGGCGGGGGCGAGAACCGGGGCTTCGCGGCCGGCGTCAATCTCGGAGCAAAGGTTGCGGTCGGCGACCGGCTCCTGGTGCTGAACCCTGACGCCATCCTGCAGAGCGGTTCGGTTACCGCGCTTGAGGCCGCCCGCGCGCATGGCGCCGAGCCGATGGTTGTCGGCGGCCGGATTTTCGGGCCCGACGGCGTGGAGCAGCGCGGCGGCCGCCGGCGTCGCCTCACGCTTGGCACAGCCGCCGGAACCTTCCTGGGCCTGTCGCGTCTTGCCCGCCTGCACCCGGCGATCATGAGCATCAACCGCAACGAGGAGCCTGCGCCGTCCGGCCCGGTTGCGATGGGCGCGGTCAGCGGCGCCCTGATGTACCTGTCGCGCGCCGGCTTCGACCGGCTGGGCGGGTTCGACGAGAACTATTTCCTGCACGTGGAGGACCTCGATCTCTGCCGCCGCGCGGAGGCGGATGGCGGCTCCGTGATCTACACCCCGCTTGCGTCGGCGCTGCACCACGGTGCGACCTCGGATGCGCCCTCGGTCACGATCGAGCGCCACAAAGCCGCCGGTCTCGCACGCTACTTCCGGAAGTTCTCGCGCTCGCCCGCGCAGCGGGCTTTTGCGGCGATCCTTGGACCTGCGATCACGACCGTCCTTGTGCTCCGGGCGAGGCTGGCGCCGCGGCGGTCGAAGACGTGAGGCAAGCGGCCGGACGGTCCGGCTATTTCACCAGCTCGGGCTCTTCCTGCTGCGGCCGCAGCTCTGGCGGCGGACCCGATGACGGACAGCCGGCCGGCTCCACCACGGCGGCGACCAGGGTCGACGGGTCGCCGTTGGAATAGTTCATCACATAGCGCCGGGCGAAGCGGATGCAGCGGTCAGCATCCGCAGCCGCCTTGATCAGCTGCTTCAGCGCCGTGCGGCCCTCCGGCTCGTTGATGTTGATCAGCCAGGCGGGGCGATTGTCCTCGCTGACCGGCGGCAGCACCGCCCGAGACTCGCCCGCCAGCAACACCTTGCCACCGAGTTCGAACACCATGCTTGGCTCATAGTACGCGATGGCCCGAACCAGCTTGGGCGCGCGGCCGGTGCAGCCGGATTTCCGCCAGGCCGCCGTTCCCTCGGGCAGGGCGCAGACCTCCTTCAGCGCGTCCATCGCCGCCTCCGTCGACAGCGTCCATGTCTGATTGGGCAGGATCGCCGCGCGATAAAAGACGCCCGTGATCAGCGAGCACGCGACGATGCCGCCCAGCATGGTCATCGGCATGCGTTCGATCGTGGCGTAGATCGTGCCGCCTGCGGCCAGCACGATCAGGATGGTTGGCCAGAGGCCGACGCCGGTCGCCCGCCAGTCCTGCGCCCAGGAGAAGTCCACGCGGTCGGAGAGCGCGTGACCAAAACGATGGGCCGCGTCGGAGCGGATCGCTTCCAGCACCCAGGGCGTCGGTAGCGCGGCCAGCACAAGGGCCATGGCGCCGAAGAGGAGGATCGAGAGCCATCGTCCCTCTTTCCAGGCGCCCGTCGAAAACCACCGGTCCGCCGCCGCGCCGCACATCAGCGCGATCGCGGGATAGAGCGGCAGCGTGTAGTGGAACAGCTTGGTTGGCGCGAGTTCGAAGACGAGCCACGAGGGGACCAGCCAGCAGATCGCGAACCGCCAGGCGCCCGCCTCGCGATCGGCCCATGTCTTGGCGACGGCCGCCTTGGTTCCCGCCTTGGCTGCGGGCTTGCTTCCGCCGAAGAACCGGCTGACGGCCATCCAGAGGCCCGGGACCAGAAGCAGTGTGCCCGGCCAGAACAGCAGCGGCAGTCCGGCAAGATGCTGGCCGGGCAGCCCCTTGTGCCCTTCGGCGATGCCGACAAGCTTTTGACCCAGATCCACTTCCGCAGCTTCCCTGAGGAAGGCGCCGCTGGTCGCGATCTCCACCGCGATGAACCACGGGATCACCATGACGCAGAAAAGCGTGATGCCCGGCCAGAAGAGCAATGGTCTGGCCCACTCCAGCTTGCGCTCGAGCAGGAAGAGACACACGAGCGTCAGCGTCGCCACCATCGGCGCGATCGGTCCCTTCAGCAGCACGCCGGCGCCCAGGCAGAACCAGAACAGGAACCCTTTCCAGCGGCCTGGTCCCTGCCGCATCTGGGCCAGCGCGGCCATCATCAAGGCGATGAACCCGCATTGGGCTGCGTCCGTCTTGGCGATGTGCGCCTCGGAGGAGAGCAGGAGGCAGGAGCCCAGCACCACCGCAGCTATGAAACCCGCGCGCCGGTTGAACAGCGCCGTCCCCCCCCACAGCGTCGCCATCGCTGCCAGCATGGCGCCCAGCAATGAGGGAATCCGGTAGGCCGCGATGTCGCGGGCCGCCGCGCTCGACGTGAGCGCAACCGCCGCTGTCTGCAGCCAGTGAATGCCAACCGGCTTCTTGTTGCGCAGACCATTGTGGTAGCGGATCACCACATAGTCGCCGGTTTCCAGCATCTGGGCGCTGGCCTGGGCGAAGCGCGCTTCGTCGCGGTCCATGGTGGGCATGGCGAACTGGCCCGGAATGGCCAGAACGAACACCAGCAACGCGACCGCGGCGTAGGCCCAGCGGGTCTCGATAAACCTGTCGAAAAACGCCATGCCGCGCGTGCATCCCCTCGGCCGATCGCCGATTCAACTGCTTCGGTCGCAAATCGCGCCGGACCATAACCGAGCCGGCTGCCCGCGTCGCGCGATTTGTTCCTTGCGCCGGCAACCGCTACGCGCCGCGGGAAGGGTGACGGCGCCGGCCCCCTCGCAACGGACCGCCGGGGCGGTTATAGGGTGTGTAAAACAATGATCCGCGAGGCGATGGCGTGACGGACAGCGACACTCTCCCCCGGCCCGAGGCCGATGCGGCGGCGCAGCCCCGTGGGACGCAGGGAAAACCGGAATTCAGCGTCGTCGTGCCGGTGCATAACGAGGCGGACAATGTGGAGGCGCTGGCGGAGGAGATCGCCCGCCGGCTTTCCGGCCGCGCTTTCGAGATGATTTTCGTGGACGATTCATCCCAGGACGACACCCGGGCCCGACTTTCGAGCCTGAAGGCGCGTCTGCCGGAATTGCGCGTGATTGGCCACCGCAAGAACGCTGGCCAAAGCCGGGCCGTGCGCACCGGCGTCATCGCCGCACGCTCGAATGTCATCGCCACCCTGGACGGCGACGGACAGAACGATCCCAACGACCTGATCGGGCTGGTGGGGCAACTGAACCGCGCCGATGCGCCCGCAGGCCTCGCCCTCATTCAGGGCCACCGCGAAAAACGGCGCGACAGCAGCTGGAGGCGCTTTGGCTCCCGCATGGCGAATTCGGTGCGTCGGTCCTTGCTCAAGGATAATATCGCAGACAGCGGCTGCGCCGCGCGCGCCTTCCGTCGCGACGCTTTTCTGGCCATTCCCTATTTCGACCACATGCACCGTTACCTGCCGGCGTTGATGATCGCCGAGGGCTATCTGGTCGAATCCCGTCCGGTGAATCATCGCCCGCGCCAGCACGGCCGGTCGAATTACACCAATTTCGGCAGGCTGGGTGATGCGGTTTCGGATCTGCGGGGCGTCATGTGGCTGCGGCGGCGCAGGCGCGCCCCGGGCGGCGTCGACGAGATCTAGGCGCCCAAGGCGCCCGGCATGGCCCAGGCCGGGCTTCCAATTCCCGGGAATCTTCGATACCGCTGAATCGCCTGACGGCGGGATCGAACCGCGCCGTCCACGGGTTTTGCGGGTCGTCAGCCGCCAGGAAGGGGTAGCGCCATGCGCGTCATCTTCGGGATATTTCCGCTGCTGTTTATCCCGGTCATCATCTACAATCTGATGGCCTTCGGTTTCGGCGCCGGCCACGACGGGCAGACGATGGCTCAAACCCTCGCCAGTCCGATCTGGACCATTCCGATGGTGGCGCCCGGCTCGCAATGGCAGATTTCGTCCGGCGATCTTCTGGTGATCGTCTCGCTCGGATTTTTCTTCATCGAGATTCTGAAATCCACGTCGACCGGCGCCGCCACGATCGCCAATCATGGCGTGTCGATGCTGGTGTTCATCGTCGCCCTTGTGGAATTCCTGCTACTGAAAAACTTCTCGACGTCGGCCTATTTCATCCTGACCATGATGTGCCTGCTTGATGTGCTGGCCGGCGTCGTCGTCACGATCATTTCGGCCCGGCGCGATTTCACGGTTGCCGAGGGACTGGGCGGGCACAACTAGGGCGGAGCGGCGCGCCCGTCGCGTGCTGTCCGCCATGTATGTGAGTTCGACGCGATGGGAATCTTTTTCGATCAGGAATGGTTCGACGACCGGCTGAAGGCGTCCGGCCTGACGCGCGCCGCGCTGGCGCACGCCGCCGGAATGTCCGTCGACGAGGTCGATATGGTCTTCCGCGACCAGCGCGAGCTTGAGCAGATCGAAGTCCGGGCGTTCGCCCGCGTGCTGTCGGTGGACCCGGTGGAGATCGCCAGCCGGTCCGGCGCTGCGGATCCTTCCGAGGCCGCCGGCACTATCAGCCTGGGCGAACAGATGCGCGGCGGCGCTGTTGCGCCGCGGCCTGATTTTGTGGTGACCCGCGAGGTGATCGCCGGCATCCACGAGCGCATGGACCGGCTCGAGCGCCTGCTCGAAGTGGTCATCGCCAAGGTCGACAAGTTGCAGCGATAGGCTCGCCCAAGGGCGACACGGTCAGGCTGTTTCGGCCGTCCGTGGCCTCAGCGGCATGCGCGATTCCGGCTGGCCGTAGGCTCGGGCCACGGCCCGCGGCTCCGGCCGGCTGAACGGGCTTGATTGGCCAAGCAGATGGGCGGCGAAGGCGGGCGTGAGCCATGGCAGGGCGGGGTGGCGGGCCCGGCGGTCCTTGCCGCTGGCGCGCCGGCGCTCGGATTCGGCATGTCGGGCGCCCGTGGTCCGCCTGCGGCGATCCTCGGCCCGGAAGACAAAAGCTGGCGGCTCCACACGCATGGGGAACCAACTGCAAATCCCGGGCCCGGTTCCGTTAGCAGGCGAACAGTCCAGACGATCAGGGTTAACGCGGCGCCGCCGCTGCGGGAGGCGGCGTGTGGCCGCTCAGGACTTGTCCTTGGGCGGGGCGGGGGGAGTCGCCAGCGAAGCGAGTTGCTTCTGCATCTCGGCCATCTGTTTCTGCAGCGCGCGGATCGTATCCTCACCGCCAGCGGCGGGAGAGGGTTCGGGCTTGGCTGCCGGAGCGGCTTCCTCGGCGCGCGGCGGTTTGGGAACGAACGGCGTGAACAGCCGCATCGTCTCCTCGAACATCTCCATGTTCTTCCGCACCTGATCATCAAACGCCCGGGCCTTGTTTTCGTCGCCCATGGCCGTCGACATGTACTCCCGCCATTTCTCCTGTTGGGAGGTGAAGTTCTGCATCGAAAGCTCGAGGTAGGCGGGCAGCATCGACTGGAAACTGTCGCCGTAGAATTGAATGAGTTGTCGCAGGAAGCTGACCGGCAGAACGCCGTCCTTGCGGTTTTCCTGTTCGAAAATGATCTGCGCGAGCACCGTCCGCGTGAGATCGACGCCCGTTTTGGCGTCCTGAACGATGAACTCCTTGCCGTCGCGAACGAGCGTGGACAGATGTTCCAGCGTTACGTAGGCGCTGGTGGACGTGTCGTAGAGACGCCGGTTCGCATATTTCTTGATTATGATTGGCTCGTCGGCGCCGTTGCCGTTGGCGTGGGTCAATCGTGTCTCCCGGCAGGCTTGCGGGTGGTCCCGTCCCCGAGGTTTCGTCCGCTGGTCCGCACTAGATTAAATCGTGTTCAGCCTGATCTGTAACACGACATTACGCAGCTGCACATGACCCGTGATGCACCGCAACTCCGATATTCGTGGCCAAGTCAATTGAGTCGTCCCCGCGGTAGGGTTAAGGCTTGAGGGTCTCATCACCAATTTGTGAAACAGGGGTAGGGTATGTCGAGGGTGGCGCTGGTTACCGGCGGGACGCGTGGCATCGGCCGGTCGATAAGCGAACGCCTAGTGCGGGACGGTTACAAGGTAGCGGCGAACTACGCGGGCAATGAAGACGCCGCATCCAGATGCGCCTCGGACATTGGCGTCGCCTGTTTCAAATGGGACGTCGGCGATTACGACGCGTGCGTCGCCGGCGTTGCCGAAGTGACGAACGCTCTTGGACCAATTGACGTATTGGTGAACAACGCCGGCATCACCCGTGACGCTACGCTGCATCGCATGACACGTGAGCAGTGGGACGATGTCATTCGGACCGATCTGACCTCGGCGTTCAATCTCTGCCGCCTCACGATCGAAAGCATGCGTGAGCGGAATTTTGGCCGAATCATCAACATTTCCTCGATCAACGGCCAAAAAGGCCAGATCGGGCAGGTGAACTATTCGGCCGCGAAAGCCGGACTGATCGGTTTCACCAAGGCGTTGGCGCTCGAAAACGCCCGGAAGGGCATCACCGTCAATGTTGTTTGCCCCGGCTACATCGACACAGAGATGGTCCAGGCCGTCCCTGAAAAGGTTCTGGAAGGCATTGTCGCTACAATACCCACAGGCCGGCTCGGCAAAGCCGAGGAAATTGCAGCCTGCGTCGCCTTTTTGGCCGGTCCGGACGCGGGCTTCATCACTGGGGCGACGCTGACGGCAAATGGCGGGCAGTACATTACAGGGTGATGCCGAAATGTCTCAGCCGCAGCGGGGTTTGCGGCGGACTAGGCGGAGGATGTTGCCCCTGTCCCTGTATGGCCGCATCGTTGCCGACAGGGAGCGGGTTTCGAACAAAAAACCGCCCCAGTCCGCGTGCGTGGTGGCGGGATGGGTATGAACCGACTTCGGGTGCAAACGCGCGTCGTTGCGGCGGTTCTCGCCGTTGCGGCGGGAGTTCCGTTCGGCGCAAACGCGCAACAGCCACCACCTCCAACACTTTCGTTTTCCAATTCGCGCGCAACGTCCATTCCGCCCGCGGCGAAATACGAAGACAGCGTCTCGCAACGGAGTTTCGTTCTCGACCGCTCGGGCGACGAAACGCTGATGAAATTCGACGACAGCCCGGAGGTCTACGCCCTCAGGGCCACCACGGCGCAGCGCGGCGACGATTTCCTGCGCAACGACGCCGGGGAGCTGATGCTGCGCGTCACCGAACAGGGCAACGTCATCGCCTATGTCGGCGCCAAGACCGGAGCTCCGGCGGATATCGCGGGCGCGGCCGCCCCTCTCAACGCGCCGGCGATGTCCGGCTCGCTCACCCAGAGCGTCAAGGACGCCGCCGAAAGCCTCAGCAAGATCGCCGGGCATGACGTCACCATTTTCGGCGCCGGCGAGTTCGCCAGCGACGAGGAGTGGGCGGCCGATGCGCTGACCATGACTGTGCTGGGCGTGGAGCGCGCCAACGGCCTCGCGCACACGGCTGCGCAAGGTCTCAAGGCCGTGCGCCTCGATCGCGCAGGCGCTGCAACGGCGACCTACAAGGACGGCGAACTGGTGCTCGGCGTGAACCCGGATGCGGGCTATGCCGGCCGGCCGTCTTCAGAGGCGATCGCCAACGCCATCACAGCCAAGCGCGCCGGAACCTGATCGGTCCACCGGATTGTCCTGGCAGGTCAGCCAGCCGGCGCCCACCCTGGCGGCGCCATCTCGAACCCCGAAAAATCGAAGCCAGGCGAAACGGTGCAGCCGACCAGCGTCCATGCGCCGGTGGTGACGGCCGCCTGCCACACGCCGGGCGACACGATGACCTGCGGGCGCTCACCCGCCAGCACGTCTGGCCCAAGCCGGTGAGTCTCGCTCGTGCGGCCGTCCGAGAGCGACAGCTCAAGCGCATCGCCCGTGTAGAAATGCCAGACCTCGGTGGCGTCGATGCGATGCCAGTGAGAGCGCTCGCCGGCCGCCAGCAGGTAGTAGATCGCCGTACCGGCCGGCCGTTCGCCATCGGGTGCGGGCGTGCGATGCGTTTCGGCGTACAAGCCGCCCTCGGGATGTGGCTTGAGGTCGAGCGTGCGGATGATGTCTGCCGCACCGGGTTGGGCGAGGCGCGGCATCAGAAATTGTTCTTGCGTTCGCGCACTTCGGCGAAGGTGGCGACGGCGTCTCCGGGATGACCCATCGCCGCCTGCAGGCCCGGATCGTCGGCGCGCAGGAAGGGATTGGCCGGACGCTCCGCCGCCATCGTGGTCGGAACGGTCGGCATGCTCTTCGCGCGCTTCGCCGTCACCCCTTCCGCGTAGGCGCGCAGCGCGGCGTTTTCCGGATCGACGCTGAGCGCGAACGCGGCATTGGCGGCGGTGTATTCGTGCGCGCAGAAGATGGTCGTGTCGTCGGGCAGGGCGCGCAGCTTCTGCAGGCTGGTCCACATCTGGGCGGGTGTTCCTTCGAAGAGGCGGCCGCAGCCCAGGGCAAACAGCGTGTCGCCGACGAACGCCAAATGGCTTTCCGGCACATTGTAGACGATGTGACCGGATGTATGGCCCGGCGTCTCGATCACCTGCGCACGGATCGAGCCGAGCTGGACCTCATCACCTTCGACGAGTTGGCGGTCGAGCGTTGGTATCCGGTCGGCTTCGCCCTTGGGGCCAACAATCGTGCAGCCGGTCACCGCCTTGATCGCGGCGTTTCCGCCGGCGTGATCGGGGTGCCAGTGCGTGTTCCAGATCTGGGTGATGCGCCAGCCCTTGCGCTCGGCCTCGGCCAGGATGCGATCGGCTTCGGGCGTGTCGATGCAGGCCGTCTCTCCGCTGTCCGGGTCATGCAGCAGGAAGCCGTAATTGTCCTTCAGGCAGGGAAAGACGTGAACGACGGGTCGGGCCACTGACTTTACCTTTCCGGCTGTGCTTGGGCCTATATAGGCCCAATGCGTTTTGACATCGACCGCCTGCAGGCCTTCTACGCATCCCCCCTCGGGCGGATGGCGCAGGACATGATCGCCCGGCGCATCGCGACGCTGTGGCCGCACGCCGACAATCTGGACGTGCTGGGCTTTGGCCATGCCGACGCCCTTCTGGACCCATTCCGCGCGGGGGCCCGCCGGGTGATCTCGGCCGCCCCGGATTCGCAGGGGCTGGTTCGATGGCCGGAAGAGGGGAAATGCGCAGCAGCCCTGGTGGACGAGGAGCGGTTGCCGTTCCGGGACGCGCTGTTCGACCGCCTGATTGTTGTTCACGGCCTTGAGGAAGCCGAGGGCCCCCGCCGGTTGCTGCGCGAATTCTGGCGCATCGCGGCCCCGGAAGCCCGAATGTTGGTCATCGTGGCCCACCGCCGGGGGCTTTGGGCCCGCGCCGAGTCGACCCCCTTCGGACACGGACAACCTTACACACGAGGTCAGCTCTACCGGTTGCTGGAGGAATGCATGTTCCAGCCGACGGCCTCCGCGCGCGCGCTGTTCGCGCCGCCGATCAACTGGGGTCTGATCACCTCGGCCGGCGACGCGTGGGAGCGAATCGGCCGCTTCGCCTGGGCCAGTTTCGGCGGAGTGCTCATGATCGAGGCAGTGAAACGGCTCTATGTCGAGCCGGGCGGAACCGCTGAACGCGCCCGAAGAGTGGTAAAAATACCTGCTAAATCAACAACTCCGCAAATAATGCGGGAACCCGTTGACAAATTCCGGAGTTAGGTGTTTAAGATGTGTAAGTAAAGCAAGTTGATCATCCGGTCGCAAAGGCGCGTGTTTGCCCCAACGGCCACGAACCGCGACCAGACAGAAGGAGCCCTAGTCATGAAATACATCACCGCCGTCTTCAAACCGAGCCGCCTCGACGCCGTTCTCGACGCCGTGACCGCGGCTGGCGCTTCGGGCGTCACCGTCACCGAAGTTCGCGGCTACGGCCGCCAGCAAGGCAAGACGGAAGTCTATCGCGGCGCGGAATACGAAGTGCGCTTGCTGCCGAAAGTGCGCGTCGAGATCGCCATCAGCGACGTGCTGGTCGAAAAAGTGGTCGACGCCATCTCGCAGGCCGCCAACACCAGCAAGATCGGCGACGGCAAGATCTTCGTGATGGACCTCCAGTCGGTGCAACGCATCCGCACCGGCGAGAAGGACGAAGCTGCGCTGTCCAGCTGATCGCTGGCTGCGACCCGACTGAACCCGGACAGCCGCGCCTCAGTCGTCGGCGTCCGGGCCAGCGCGCCCCGGACTGATAACGGGACGTCTGGCGGCACGACCCCTGACCAGCCGAGCCAGACTAGCCTGACCGCCGGAGGGAAGCTCCCGGCGGTCGGCCGCGTTTGATTTGCGGCATGGCAGTCGCCGTTCCGCGCGGGGTTACGGCCGACGCCCGGGGGCTGTAGGACGGGTTTCGACATGCCCGCCGAAACGTTCCTGACCCGTACGCCTGCGCGGCTTGATCGCCTGCCATGGTCGCGCTTTCACACGCTCGTCGTCTTCGCGCTCGGCGTGACCTGGATATTCGACGGACTGGAAGTGACGCTGGTGGGGGCGCTGTCGCCCGCCATCGCCAGCCGGGATGCACTCTCGCTGTCGGACACAGAGGTCGGCCTGCTTGGCAGCGCCTATACGGCGGGGGCCGTGCTTGGCGCGCTGGTCTTCGGCAACCTCACGGATCGCTGGGGACGCAAGCGGCTGTTTTCGATCACCGTGCTGGTCTATCTGGCCGGCACGCTGCTGAGCGGTCTGTCCTGGGATGTCTGGTCGCTGATGGCGTTCCGATTCATCACCGGTGCGGGCATCGGGGGCGAGTATGCGGCGGTCAATTCGACTATCCAGGAGCTGATCCCGGCCAGGCGGCGCGGCTTCGTGGACCTCGCCATCAACGGCAGCTTCTGGGTCGGCGCCGGGCTAGGCGCGGCCGGCGCCATCGTGGTGCTGGACCCCCACCTCGTTCGCCAGGATCTCGGCTGGCGTCTCGCCTTCATCATTGGCGGCGTTCTGGCGAGCGTGATCTTCCTGATCCGCCGCTTTCTTCCCGAAAGCCCGCGCTGGCTGATGACGCATGGCCGGCCCGAAGAGGCCGAGGCGATTGTCGAGCAGATCGAAGCCGGCGTTGCGCGCCAGCATGGCGTGGCGCTTCCGGTCGAGACGCTTCCGGCCATCCGGTTGAAGATGCGCGGCCACACGCGAATGCTGGAAATCGCCCGCACGCTGGTCCGCACCTATCCGCGCCGGACGGTGCTCGGCGTCACGCTGATGACGACGCAGGCCTTTTGCTACAACGCGATCTTCTTCACCTACGCGCTGGTGCTGACCAAGTTCTACGGCGTCGCCAACGCTGATGTCGGCTGGTTCATGCTGCCTTTTGCGCTGGGCAATTTTCTCGGCCCGCTTCTTCTGGGGCATTTCTTCGACTCGATCGGCCGCAAGACGATGATTGCCATCACCTATGCGCTGGCCGGCGTGTTGCTGGCCGGCGGCGGCTGGCTGTTCGAGCGCGGCGTGCTCGACGCCACGGGCCAGACGATTGCGTGGACGATCATCTTCTTCTTCGCGTCGGCGGGGGCGAGCGCCGCCTATCTGACGGTCGGCGAGAGTTTCCCGCTCGAGACCAGGGCGATGACGATCGGCCTGTTCTATGCGTTCGGCACCGCAATTGGCGGCGTTGCCGGACCCGCCCTGTTCGGCGCGCTGATCGAGAGCGGCTCGCGGCCGCAAATCTTTGGCGGGTACGGTCTTGCCGGCGGGCTCATGGGTCTGGCGGCGATCGTCACGCTGTGGCTTGGCGTCAAGGCCGAACGGCGGCCGCTTGAAGAGGTGGCGCCGCCACTTTCGGCGGCGGACGATCCGTAAGCGTCACTCGGTCGGCTGCGCGCCGCGCTCCAGCACAAAGACAAGCTCCTCGGCGGTCCAGTTGAGACGCGTCAGCGAGGCGGCGTCGGTCTTTTCTCCACCCACCGGCGCAATCGCGGTCACCTTGAGGCCGAGTTCGCCGACCAGTTCGGCCATGTCGCGCGCCGTGCATGGCCGCCGGGCGCCGTCCGACCACCAGGCCTTGCTTGAGCCGAGCGACGGAATCCGGCCGGAGGTGAGCAGCGAGGCCCGCACCCGCCAGTGACCGTAGTTGCGGAACGATACGATCACCCGGCGCGCAATCCGCGCCAGCTCGTCGAGCACGAATTTGGGCCGCGCCAGCTCCTGAATGGTCTTGGAAAGGATGGCGGCGTCGAATGCGTCGTCCGGATAGACGGGCAGGTCATCGTCGGCGTTGCCCTGCACAACGGCGAGGCCCTTGGCGACGCAGCGGTTCACGCCGGCCTGTTCGACTTCGAGGCCGCGCGTCTTTGCACGCCGCTCGGTTTGCAGCAGCTCCATCAGCTGGCCGTCGCCGCAGCCGACGTCGAGCACGAGATCGCCTGCCTCGATGAACTGGGCGATGGCGACGTGGTCGGCGCGCCGCATGCCTGAGGATCCCGGACCCGATTTCATGCTCCGTCTCGCCGCTTCAGTCCGCGGGCCTCGGCCGCGGCGTCTATGAAACCGGTCATAGCTGCATCGAATTCCGGCTCGTCCAGAAGGAAGGCGTCATGCCCCTTATCGGTATCGATTGACAGATAGGACGTCTCGCAGCCGGCGGCGTTGAGCGCACGCACGAGGTTGCGGCTTTCTTCCGGCGTGTAGTGCCAGTCGGACGAGAAGGAGAAGACGCAGAACCGCGTCTTCAATCCGCGAAAGGCGTTGGCCAGCACGCCGCCATGCGCCGCCGCGAGATCGAAATAGTCCATCGCTCGCGTGATATAGAGATACGAGTTGGCGTCGAACCGGTCGACGAAGGTCTGCCCCTGGTGACGCAGATAGCTTTCGATCTGGAAATCGGCGTCGAAGCCGAAGCTCACGGACTGGCGATCCTGCAGCCGGCGGTCGAACTTGCGCTTGAGGGAGGCTTCCGAGACGTAGGTGATGTGCGCCGCCATGCGCGCCACCGCCAGCCCGCGGTCCGGGCGCACGCCACTGGCCAGATAGGCGCCTCCGCGCCAGTCCGGGTCCGCCATGATCGCCTGGCGTCCCACCTCGTAGAAGCCGATGTTCTGGGCCGACTGGCGCGCCGCCGAGGCGATGGGGATTGCCGCGAACACCCGGTCGCGCGCCTGCACCGTCCACTCCAGCGCCTGCATGCCGCCGATCGAGCCGCCGGCGACAAGGAAGACATCCTCAATCCCGAGGGCGTCGAGCAGGGCAATCTGGGCCTTCACCATGTCGCCGATGGTGACATGGGGGAATTCCGCGCCCCAGTATCGGCCGTCGGGGCGCTGGCTGGCCGGGCCCGTGGACCCCATGCAGCCGCCCAGAACGTTTGACGCGATGACGTGAAACCGGTTCGTGTCGATCGGTTTGCCGGGGCCGACCATGCCGGGCCACCAGGCCGGCCTGCCGGTGACCGGATTTGGGCTGGCCGCGAACTGGTCCAGCGTCAGGGCGTGGCACACCACGACCACATTGTCCCGCGCCGGCGAGAGTTCGCCCCATGTTTCATAGGCAATATCCACATGGTCCAGAACTTGCCCGCTTTCCAGCTGGAAAGGGCGGCCGGGGGTGGCGACGGACAGGACTTTCAGCCCATCCGCGCCGCTGAGGGAGCGAGCGGGCGACGTCATGGCGCGGACCTATAGCCCATGATGCGTCAGGATTGAAGCAACCCCGCGGGCCCTGGCGCCTCGCGGGTGAGATATGATTTTGCTCCGCGGCGGAATGCGGATTAGACTCGGCCTGCTGGGGAGCGGCGTAAACACTTGGATGCCATGGGCGCCGAAAACATACGAGCCGTAGGAGAAGCGGCGGACGACATCCTGATGGGCGCCATTGCCGAGCGCTGGCGGATCATGCTCCAGGAAGCGGCCATGGCCACCGGCGCGGATAGCGGGGTGGGCTTCAGCCCGGCGCGCGACGCTGCGGCCCTCCGCCGCCTGATCCGCTCACGCAACACCGGAGGCGTTCCGGCGGACACGATCACCCGCATGTGGCGGGCCCTGTCTGGCGACATGATGGTCGCTCGCGGCCTCAAGGCGGTTTTCGTGGCCGAGAACGACGTGCCGTCGCTGCTGGGCGCGCGGGAGTATTTTGGCTCCGGCGCAAACATCCAGCCGGTGATGGAAATCCGTCATGCCCTGGAGCGGGCCGTGCAGACGCCCGGAACGCTCGCCTGCCTGCCATGGCCGGAACTCGCAGGCGCGGGCCAGTGGTGGCCTATGCTCAACGAAAACCGCCATCAGGACCTCGCCATCGTCGCCGGCTGGCCCGGAATGCCCGGCTCGCCGGACAGTCCGCCTGCCGTCGCCGTGGTCGGACGGATGCCGATCGAACCCTCGGGCGAAGACGACATGCTGGCGACCTGCCATGACGATCGCCGTCAGGCGGCCGACGTGCTGTCTGAGGCTGGCATCCAGGCGGAGGTCATGGCGCGCGCCCGGTCCCTGACGCTGATCCGGATGCGCGAGTTTGTTGCACCGGATGACCGCCGGCTTGCCGCGGCCCGTCAGGCGGGACTGGACGGACTGCGCATTGTCGGGGTACGGCCTCGGCCTTGAGGCAACCCGGACTTTGCGATGAGCGACCGACCCCAACCTCTGCCGCAGCTTGCGAAGGTGCGGCCCTATGTTCCGGGCGAAGCGCCCAAGGCCGGGACGGGTCCGAGCTACAAGCTTGCCTCGAACGAGAACCCTCTGGGCGCCAGCCCGCGTGCGCTTGAGGTCTATCGCGAGCTGGCCGGAAAGGTGGAGATCTATCCCGACGGCGGCGCGCACGCGCTGAAGGCGGCGATCGCCCGGCGCTTCGGGCTGGACCCGGCGCGCATCATTACGGGGGCAGGCTCGGACGAAATCTTCCTGATGCTGGCGCGCGCCTACCTCGGGCCGGGCGATGAATCGATCTCGACCAAGCACGCCTTCGCCATCTTCTCCATGGTCGCCGAACAGCAGGGCGCGACGCCGGTGATTGTTCCGGAGAAGGATTTCACAGCGGATGTCGACGCTATCCTCGCGGCCGTGACGCCGCGGACCAAGTTTGTCTGGCTGGCCAATCCCAACAACCCGACCGGAACCTATCTTCCCTATGACGAGGTGAAGCGCCTGCATGCCGGGCTGCCCGCCAATGTGATGCTGGTGCTGGACGGCGCCTATGCCGAGTTTGTCCGTCGCAACGACTATGCGGCGGGCGTTGAACTCGTCTCGCAGAACGAGAATGTGGTGATGACGCGCACATTCTCGAAACTGCACGGCCTCGCCGGGCTTCGTCTCGGCTGGGGCTATGCGCCCGCCCATGTGATTGACGCGCTGGAGCGCGTTCGCATGCCCTTCAACGTCAACCTGATCGCGCAAGCCGTGGGTGTGGCGGCGCTGGAAGACGAAGCCTTCATCCAGAGGTCTCTTTCTCACAACGAAACCGAGCTGCCCCGGTTGATCGCCGGGCTGCGCAAGCTCGGCCTCGAAGTGGGCGACAGCGTCGGAAATTTCTGCATCGCGAAGTTTCCGGCGACCAGGGGCCGGACCGCGGCGGACGCGCTGGCCTATCTCAAGGCGCGGGGCGTGACGGTTCGCGGGCTGGCCGGCTACGCCATGCCGGATCACCTGCGCATCTCCGTCGGCACGGTCGAGGGGAATAACGCCGTCCTCGCGGGCCTTGAAGATTTCATGGCCGGCAAATGACCAAGCCTGTCTTCGACACGATCGCCATTATCGGCGTCGGGCTGATCGGCTCGTCCGTCGCCCGCGCGGCGAAGGAAAAGGGCGGGGCGACGAACGTCGTTCTCTGGGACCAGAATTCCGCCACTCTCGGTCGCGCCGCCGAACTCGGCCTGGGAAAACCGGCGGCGTCGATGACGGCGGCCGTGGCTGACGCTGACGCCGTGTTCCACTGCATTCCGGTCGGCGCGATTGGCGCTGCGGCGGCGGCCTGCGCCGGCGCGATGAAGCCGGGCGCGATCCTTACGGATGTCGGCTCGGTCAAGGGCAATGTCGCCCGCGACCTGCGCGCCGCCGCGCCGCAAGGCGTTCACGTCATTCCGGGTCACCCGATCGCCGGCACGGAAAATTCGGGCCCTGATGCGGGTTTCGCTTCGCTGTTCGAAGGCCGCTGGTGCATCCTTACACCCGAAGCCGGCGGCGACGCGGACTACCTCGCGGCCGTCGACCGGCTGGCGGAATTCTGGCAGCGCCTGGGCTCTCGGGTAGAACGGATGGACGCCACCCGGCACGATCTCGTGCTGGCGATCACCAGCCACCTGCCGCACCTGATCGCCTACAACATTGTCGCCACGGCCCATGACATGGAGTCGGTGACCGAAGGCGAGGTGGTGAAGTTCTCCGCGGCAGGCTTCCGTGATTTCACGCGCATCGCTGCATCGGACCCGACCATGTGGCGCGACGTGTTCCTCAACAACCGCGAGGCGGTGATCGAGGCGCTCGGGCGGTTCGAGGATGACCTGACGGCGCTGCGAAAGGCCATCCGCAATGGCGACGGCGACATTCTGTTCGATCTCTTCACGCACGCGCGCGGCATTCGCCGGTCGATCATTGAGGCTGGCCAGGATACCGCCGCGCCGAACTTCGGCCGGGATACGAAAAAGACCTAGCCTGCGCCTTCCGTTCGTTCGGCGGCGTTCGCCGCGACGTCGCGACGGCTCTGGTGCGAGCGCCCCTCCGACACCAACCGCGCCGTCGCCGGATCCAGCGCGCTTTTCAGCCGGCGGGTGAATTCGGCGCGGTCCAGTCCGGGCTCGATGACCGGCAGGCATTCGAACACAGCGACGCCGGGACGCCGGATGAAGCCGGAGCCGCGCCAGCACAGCCCAGTGTTGAGTGCGACGGGCACGCAGGGCGCCTCGAGCTCGCGATACATGGCGAAGGCGCCGGGCTTCAGATCCGTCGGCGCGTCCACCAGCTGCCGCGTTCCCTCCGGGAAGATCACCACCGGCCGCCCAAGCTGGTTCTGAACCTTGGCCGCCGCCAGCATCAGCTTCATGGTCTTGAGGCCGCCGGAGCGGTCGATCGCAATCATCCGGGCGCGCGCGGCGTAGAGCCCGAACACCGGCATGCGCAGCAGTTCGCGCTTCAGCACGAAAGCCGGATCCCTGAGAAACAGGAATGGGGCGATCGTGTCGTAGGTGCTCTGGTGCTTCATCGCGATGACGCACGGGCCTTCGGGTATGTTCTCAAGCCCGCGAAACTCTGTGCGGATTCCGCAAATCCAGTGCAACGCAAAGCGCTGCGTTGCGGCCCAGAAACGGATGGCGCCAACCGCTGCGCCGCGCGAAAGAAACGCAACCGGCAGCCAAGGCAGGCCGACCAGCGCCATCGAGACATAGAACCAGCCGGCGTAAATCAGCGAGCGAATGAAGGTCATCCTGAACGCCCATTCGGTGCGGGTTTCGGCTTGCCGCCGAGGCGCAGGCTGGCGACACGGTATTTCGCCCATTCCTCGAACAGACGACGCGCCGTGGCTCCATCCGAATACCATTTGCGCGGCGCGACTTTCGTCGAGCTGACGGCGTAGGGAACGAACGTCGCTTCCGGCATGGCGTGCCTGAGCTCCAGCATGGCGCGATCCATATGATATTCGGACGTCACCACAACGATATCTTTCAGCTTGTGACGCCGGGCCCAGTCCGCCACCTCGAGGCCGTTGCCTTCGGTCGTGGCCGCCGCGCGGCCGAGCGTGACGCAACACAGGATCTCGGATTCAGTCACGCCGGCAATGCGCGCGATGTCGGCCGGCGTGGTGTCGACGTGAACGCCGGAAATCAGAAGCGGCACATGCAGCGCCTCGGCCAGTTTTACGCCCGCCACGATCCGCGCGTCGGAGGCGCCCGTCAGCGTCGTCACCGCTTGCGCCGACTTCGGAGCGCCCGCCGTAACCACCTTGTCAGCGCGCGCCACAAAGCGCGTGAAATCCCATGCGCCGGCGGCGAGCGCGACGAGCAGAACAGCAAGTATGCCCCTCACGACCCAACGCACGGTCTAAAGCATCTCCGAAAGCGATCTCAGCACGGTCACCCGCGCCGCCAGCATTGCCGCGATTCCCGCCACCAGTGGCGTCAGGCCGAGGATCAATCCGTCGGCGAGGGAAAGCGACAATTGCGGCAATAGCCAGATCTTCTGGTCTGACTGCTTCACCACGAACAGAATGAACGCCGCCGCCGCGAATGCCAACAGGGCGCCGGATGTGCCCGCTTCCACCCCCAGCATCATGAATCGCCGCTCGAACAGGCTGGAGATGAACCCGTCCCGCGCGCCGGTTAGATGCAGAACCTCGACAATGTCGCGGCGCGCCAGCAGGGCGGAGTGAGTCGCGAATGCGATCACGGCGATTGCGGTTGCGCCGAGCAGGGCGACGGCGGCGAGGGCCACCAGACCCGCGGAATCCGTCGCCCGCGCAACGTCGGCCGAGAAGACGACATGATCATCGACCGTCGCGTCGATATCCGCCGCCTTCAGAGCCTTCGCCACGCTGTCGGCGACGCCGCTGGCGCCGGGCGCCGCTTCGGCGGCGATCAGGTGTGGCAGCGGCAGGTCGGCTGGCACGCCGCCCGCGCCGAGCCAGGGCTTCAACAGGTCCTCGGCCTGCTCGCGCGACAATGCGTGCGCCTCCTGCATGCCTGGAACCGACGATACGATCATCGCGGCGCGGGCCGCCGCCGCATCGTCGCCGCGCACGCGCACGGTGATCTCGCCGGTCACGCGATCCGTCCACTTGTCCGCCGCCGCATAAGCGGAACGCGCGCACAGGCCGGCAAGCGCCGCCAGAAAACAAAGTGCACTGACGACAAAGAAGAGCGCCGCCTCGCGCGCATCCTGTTTCGGAAGGAGCGGCGAAGACGAACTCATTGCGTTTCGCTCCCGGCGCCAGCTTCGGGCATCGCCATCGCCGGCTGGCGCACCACCATGCCGTCGGCCAGCCGCAAGACGTCGGCATTCGATTTTCGTACCATCGCCAGGTCATGGGTCGCGATCAGCAAGGTGGTGTTGAGTCTCTTGTTGAGTTCGCGGAACAGCCGCATCAGGCGGTCTCCCATGTCATCGTCGACGCTGCCGGTCGGTTCGTCCGCGATGATCAGGTCGGGCTTCACAACGACAGCGCGGGCGATTGCAACGCGCTGCTTCTCGCCGCCCGACAGTGTCGCCGGTTTGGCGTCCATCCGGTCGCCAAGGCCAACCCAGCGCAGAAGCTCCACCACATCGTCGCGATAGCGCCGCTCGTGGTCGCCGGCCACCCTGAGCGGAAGCGCAGCGTTCTCGTAGGCCGTCAGATGATCGAGAAGACGGAATTCCTGGAACACGACCCCGATTCGCCGGCGCAGGTTCGCAAGGCCCGGCCGCTTCAGCCGGCCGGTGTCGACGCCAAACAGGGACACCCGCCCGGCGGTCGGGCGCAGCGCCAGGTAGGCCAGCTTCAGCAGGGTCGACTTACCGGCCCCGGACGGCCCTGTCAGGAAGGTCATCGAGCCAGGCGCCAGACTCATGGAAACGTCTGAAAGTACATCAGTTTCTGGCCCGTAGGACAGGCTGATCCGGTCGAATCGAACCGCAGGCTCGTCCAGGCTGTCGTCGCGTTCGCGCATCGGTTCCTGGCTATCAGGTTGACGTTTAGGAAATGTGCCCCGCTTGGACTATATTAACCCGGCTGGTGATTCCCATAGTCAGATGATTTTGGTCTGCCCGTCCTGCGACACGCGCTACTTTGCCGAGGATTCCGCTGTCGGCAAGGAAGGCCGCCGTGTGCGCTGCGCCTCGTGCGGCCATTCCTGGTTCGCGCGGGTGCAGGAAGACGGCGACGTCGCCTCCGCGGACAGCACGGGCCTCACGCGCGAGCAGGTCGAGCGTTTGCGGCAGACGGCGGCTGCAAACTCCGCCTCGCGCTCCGGGCCTCACTCGGAATACCGCGCCCGCGAACACGCCAAGCGCAAGCGCAATCGTCTGATGGCGACAGGAATTGCCTGGGCGGTGGCCTTCGTGCTTTTTGTGTCGCTCGCGGGAACAGCCGTGGCCTTGCGCGGACTGGTGGTACAGGCCTGGCCGCAGAGCGCGTCGATCTACCGCGCCGTCGGCCTGAAAGTGAACCGCTTCGGACTCGAATTCGCGAACGTCACGGCCAAACGGTCCTTCGACGGCACCACGCCAGTGCTCACCGTCACGGGCAACGCGATCAACAAGGGCAAGACGCGCCGCGCCTCACCGCTGGTGCGGGTCAGCCTGCGCGACGAGGCGGGCAAGGAAGTCCACGCATGGACCGATAGCCTTAGCGTGCCGTTCATCGGCCCCGGTGAATCGGTTCCTTTTAAAACCCGTATTGTCGCTCCGCCGCTGGAGACCTGGCGACTGGCCGTCACCTATTCAGACGCGTTAGGGTCCAGCCCGGAAGAATCGGGCGCGGCTGTCGGTCACGACGAGATCGGCGGAGACGCCGAGCGGCCGGCGAGGGCGGCCGCGGCGATGGCCGAAACCGGCGAGACGGCGCCGCCCGTCGCCCACCCGCCGGCTGAGGCCGAGCCTTCCCCGCCATGGGGCGCAGGCGATGGGCCCGATGAGGCGCCCCCTCCCGCCCAGGCGGCCGCGACCGACCCGGTCCCCGCCCCAGCCACCGCCAAGGAGGAGGCCGCCCATCACTGATGCGGCCTTCGATACTGTGCTGACGGCGGCCGGCATCGGGGAGCGGATCGACCGTCTGGCCGACCGCTTGGCGCCGCGCCTTCGCGAAGGGCCGTGGACGGCGATCGCCATCCTGTTGGGCGCAACGCCCTTTTCCTCAGACCTGCTGCGCGCGCTGTCGATACGCGGCGTCGACGTCGGCTTCGACGCTCTCTGGCTGGAAAGCTATCGCGACGAACGGGCAAGTTCGGGCCGCATCGTGGTCCGCGCGGACATCTCGCGGCCGGTCACGGGCCGGGGCGTCCTGGTGCTCGATGATGTGTTCGATACCGGCCGCACAATTGCCTTCGCGCGGGCCCACCTGATGGCCAAGGGCGCGCGCGAGGTGCTGGCCTGCGTGTTCGCCCGCAAGCCGGAGGCCGTAAGCGAAGGGCTGGATGACTGGGCGTTTGACGCCCCGGACCGTTATCTGGTCGGCTACGGCATGGACGACGCAGGGCAGTGGCGCTCATTGCCCTATCTCGGCGCGATCCGGACGACACTCGCTTAGAAGACCAGCGTCTAGAAGACGTTAAGCAGGCGGCGCAGGTATTCGAGTTCTTCCGGCTTCAGCGTGCGGTTGCCGGCGCGGCGACGGATCTCGTTGAGGATGTCTCGCGCCCGCTGGCGCTCCATCTCATCGGGAACCTTCACGTCATTGCCATACCCGGTCTCCCCGTCGCTCAGGCGGCCCAGCACGTCGCGTTTGTCGCGATCCTTGCGGGCGTCGGGATCCTGGTTGTCGGCGAGGCGGGCGAGTTCCGCTGAACGGTCCTGCAGGGCGGCCATCGCCTCTGACTGGGCCCGGCGAGCGGCCTCGAGATCGCCGCGGCGCAGCGCATCCTCAGCGCGCTTCTGGGCTTCGATGGCGTTCATCAGCAGACGGCGGCTCTGCGCATTTTCCTGTCCGAAGCGGCCGTCGGCGTCGACGCCGGGCGGTCCGCCGCCGCCATTGGGGCTGTTGCGCTGGCCGTTGGGTCCCTCCTGCTGGCCGGGACCGGCTTGCTGGCCGGGCTTCTGTCCTTGCTGGCCGCCCTGGCCCTGCTGTCCGGGCTGCTGGCCCTGACCCTGTTGTTGCTGGCCTTGTTGGCCTTGTTGTCCCTGCTGACCTTGTTGCCCCTGTTGAGGCTGGCCGCCGCCGGACTGCATCTGCTGCTGGAGGCGTTCGCGCAACGAGCGCTGCTGGTCGGCGAGCTGCTGGTTGCGTTGCGGGCTGTTCTCCTGGCGTTGCGCCTGCGCCGTCTGGTCGTTGAGGTCGCGCTGGTCGTTGAGCGTGCGGTTGGTTTCCTGCAGCGCCTTGTTCAGGGCGCGGCTCAGCGGTCCCTGCTGTTGCTGTCCGCCGCTGCCGCCCTTGCTCATCTGCAGCTGCATGTTCTGCATCCGGTCGAGCATTTTCGACATGTCTGACAGGAGCTGCCGGGCTTGGTCGCGGGCGCCGGTTTCGGCGAGGTCGCGCAGCGCATCCATCATCCGCTGCATTTCGTCGTCATTGAGCGCCTTGCCGCCGCCCTGCGCCTGTTGCTGGTCGCCCTGCGTGACGCGGCCATTGCGTATGGCGTCCGCCATCTGCGCGGCGAGGTAGTTCTCGACGGCCTGCTGGTACATGTCCATCAGGCGCTTGATGTCTTCCTCGCTGGCGCCATTGCGCAGCGCTTCTTCAAGCGCCCGCCGGGCCGCATCCAGCGCGGCCTTGGCGTCAGAGAGGCTGCCGTATTCTGCGCGCAGCGCGACATCCCACAGGATGCCTTCGGCTTCTTCCGCCTCTTCGGAATTGCGCGCCGCCTCAAGGATGCCTCGCGCGTGGCGCAGGCCCATGAACAAGACGGGGTCCTCGAAATAGCTTTCCGGCTTGTAGGTGAGGGCGTCGATCATCAGCGCCGCCATCTTCACGCCCTCGGGCGCATAGCGCATGCGCGAGGCTTCCGGCGCCGCAAAGGCGTTGAGGCCATAGCCCTGAACCTTCGAATAGGCGTCGTCCTTGTCCGGCGGAGAGTATGGCCGCCACTCGCGAAGCAGAGTGGCGCGGATTTCCTGCGCCGACCGGGCGATGGGCTGCAGGAAGATTTTCTCGGGAAACTTGTAGGCGACTTCCGGGCTCTCGCCGATGTTGCCCGCGGCGTCGGTCGCGCGCAGCTTCACCATCACGTCCAGTCCGGCCCAGCGATGGCGCACCAGATCCTGGCTGAACGAGCCCGTCTCATCCTTGGGATTCAGCGACACGGTCTGAACCGGGATCGCCTGTTCGACCTTTTCCGCGCCTTCGGGCGGATTGGCCATGCGCGCAACCAGTTCGAGCTTGGTGACGCCGTAGTCGTCGCCAACCTTCCACTGGAACTCCGTGTGGTCGGCCTGTCCCAGCTTCGGCGGCGAAACGAACGAGACGGTCGGCGCCTTGTCGGGCTTGACCGTGAACGGGAAGTAGGCGCGCTCGCCCCAGAAGCGGACCGAGACGCGCATCGCGCGGTCGACCTTGATCTTGGTTTCGTAGGCGCCGTCGATGCCCGCACCCGGATGAAGTATGGCGTTGCGGCCTTGAAGCGGAATAACGCGGATGTTCGGACGTCCGGGCGAAATGACCCGCAGCGTGATCTCGGAGCCCTGCGCAACCTTTGCGGATTCTCCCGGCGTCATGACGAACGGTGCATCGCCTGTGTAGGCTGGCGGCGTCAGCCACGCCTCGACCTTGAGGCGGTTGGCGCCGAAGAGCGCGCCGATGTCGGGCGTCAGTCCGCGACCCAGCCGTTCCGGCGCGTGCGTGCCGGCAAGCGCAGCGACCGCGATAACGGCCACGGGCACGATCAGGCGCAGCCAGAACGGATCGGCGCGCCGCCAGCGGTCGCCAATGCTTGTCCTGCGCGCGCCGGCGACCAGCGCGGCCATGCGGTCGCGGTGCGCTGCCCAGAGTTTCCATGCGCTGTCGTCCGCCCGGGCCGGACGATCGGTCCAGACGCTGAGGGGGCGCCCCTCGATCGAGTCGTCGATCAGGTCGCGCGCGTCCTGGTCCTGCGGCGCGCGCCAGAGCTTGAAGACGAGCCATACGCCAATGACGACGCCGATGTAGAAGAGCAGGCCGGTGAGCGCCTGGTCCACCGGAGCGAGCCGTTCGCTCAGGCCGCTCATCCAGAAAATGGCGAAGGCCGCGAGCCAGAGGGCGAGGGGCCCGATGGCGCTGAGGATGGCCGGATAGGTCAGCGACCGCCGCGTCGTCGCGATGCGAGCGTCGAGCTGTTCCCTCAGACCGAAACCGTCAGCCACCAGAGATCCAATCCGGCGCCCCTTCCAGGGCGATCATGTCCTCGAACGACGGCCTGCGCCGTACGACAGCCCAAGCATCGCCCCGAACCAGCGCTTCGGCAACTAGAGGTCTCGTATTATACTGAGACGAGAGTGTGGCGCCGTAGGCTCCGGCAGTCATGAACGCCACCAGATCGCCCGCTTTCATGGGCGGCATGGGCCGGTCCTTGGCGAACCGGTCCGTACTTTCACAGACCGGCCCGACCAGATCGACCGGCGCCAGAGGGGCGTCCGGGGCGGGCTCGCGCACCGGCAACACCTCGTGATGGGCGCTGTAGAGCGCCGGGCGGATCAGGTCGTTCATGCCGGAATCCAGGATGACAAATGTTCGCCCGTCGCGTTCCTTCACATACTCGACCCGGCTCATCATCACCCCGGCATTGCCGGCGATTAACCGTCCCGGTTCAAGAATAAGCTCGACACCGAGGTCGCCAAGCACCTCGCGCGCCTGGGCTGCATAAACCGCCGGGCTGTCCGGGTCGTCGCCGGGTTTGTAGGGCACGCCGAGGCCGCCGCCGAAATCCAGGCGCGAGATGGCGAAGCCCCGGGCGCGCAGGCCCCGGACGAGATTGGCCACCTTGGTCCAGGCCTCCTTGAACGGGGCCACGCGGAAGATCTGGCTGCCGATATGGACCGCGATCCCGACGGGCTCGATCCCCGGCAGACTACGCGCCGCGTCGTAGGCCGCATCGGCCTCGTGCCAGGCGATGCCGAACTTGTGTTCAGCCGACCCGGTGGAAATGTGAGCGTGGCCGCCTGCGTCGACGTGCGGGTTCACCCGGAAGGCGATCGGCGCGCGCTTTCCCATCTTCACCGCGATGCTGGAAATGCGCTCCAGTTCCGGCAGGCTTTCGACGTTGAACTGGTGGATGCCGTGGGTAAGGCCAAGAGCGATCTCGTCCGCGCTCTTGCCTACGCCGGAAAAGACGATGCGGCTTGCGGGCACGCCCGCCTTCATCGCCCGCAGCATTTCGCCGCCGGAAACCACGTCCGCGCCCGCGCCAAGCGAGGCAAGCGTGGCGATCACGCCAAGATTGCTGTTGGCCTTCACGGCGTAGGCGATGAGATGTCTCACGTCGGCGAAGGCGTCGGCCAGCACCTTGTAGTGACGGCGCAGGGTCGCGTCCGAATAGACATAGGTCGGCGTTCCAAGCTCGGCCGCGATGGCTTCGAGCGACACGCCCTCGCAGTGGAGGACGCCGGAGCGGTAGGCGAAATGATGCATCGTGGGTGGGCCTGCTGGACAGCCTAGGGCGGTGTGGTGGTCGAAGTCGATGGATCGGGCGTTTCGGCGCTGGCGGCGCGCCGTGCGCGTTCTGCCTCCTCGTCGGCGCGCTTCTTCGCCTTTTCCGCCGCGGCCTTGTCTCGTTCCGCCTTCAGCGTGCGCGGGTCGTTCGGCCCCTCGTTCGGCGGATCGCCCCAGAGCGGCGGCGGCCGTTCCAAACGGCCCTGAAGTCCGCATGCCGACAGCGCCAGGGCGCAGGCGGCGAGAAGAAGCGTGCGTCTCACGTCAGTTTCTCCTTCCAGGCGGCAACCTGTTCGCGGACGCGTTGCGGCGCGGTTCCCCCATAGCTTTGGCGGCTGGCAACCGAGGCTTCAACTGTCAGGACTGCAAAGACATCCTGGGTGATGCGCGGTTCGATCGCCTGCAGCGCGGAGAGGGGAAGGCCGGGCAGGTCCTGGCCAGCTTGTTCGGCCGCTTTCACGGCCATGCCCGTCACATGGTGCGCATCGCGGAATGGCATGTTCAGCTCGCGCACCAGCCAGTCGGCCAGGTCGGTGGCAGTCGAAAAGCCCGATGCGGCGGCGGCGCGCATGCGCACCGGATCCGGCGCCATCGCCGTCACCATGCCGGTCATCGCCTGCAACGACAGGTCAAGCGCGTCGAACGCCTCGAACGTCGTCGCCTTGTCCTCCTGCATGTCCTTCGAATAGGCGAGCGGCAGCGCCTTCATCACGGTCAGGAGGCCAACCAGCGATCCCGTCGCGCGGCCGGTCTTGGCGCGCACGAGTTCGGCTGCATCCGGATTGCGCTTCTGAGGCATGATCGACGAGCCGGTCGACCAGGCGTCCGATTGCTTCACGAAGCCGAATTGTGCGGACGACCAGATCACCATTTCCTCGGCCAGCCGCGAGAGGTGGCCGGCGCAGATCGCCACCGCAGAGAGGCTTTCGAGCGCGAAATCCCGATCGGAAACCGCATCGAGCGAATTCGCCATCGGACGGGCGAAGCCGAGGGCCTTTGCCGTCATGTCCCGGTCGATCGGAAAGCCGGTGCCCGCAAGCGCCGCGGCGCCGAGCGGGCTTTCGTCCATCCGCGCGATAGCGTCCCGGAACCGGCCGCGATCGCGGTCCAGCATTTCCACATAGGCCAGGAGGTGATGGCCGAAGGTTACGGGTTGGGCGGTCTGAAGGTGCGTGAAGCCGGGCATCACCGTTTCTGCGTGCGCTTCCGCCTGGCCGAGGAAGGCCCGCATCAGCGCCTCGATCTGGCCGATCCGGGCCGCACACGCGGATTTGACCCACAACCTGAAATCGGTCGCCACCTGGTCGTTGCGCGAGCGCGCGGTGTGCAGCCGCCCGGCCGGGTCGCCGATTATTTCCTTCAGCCGCGCCTCGACATTCATGTGAATGTCTTCCAGTGCCTTGGAAAATTGCAGTTTTCCTGCGCGAATTTCGTCGAGAACCTGGGTCAGGCCGTCATCGATGGCTTTTGCGTCGGCCTTGGAGACAATTCCCGTTTTCGCGAGCATCGCGGCATGGGCCTTCGAGCCGGCGATGTCTTCCTCGGCCAGACGCTTGTCCACGTCGATCGAGGCGTTTATCGCCTGCATGACCTGATCGGGCTTGGCTGAGAACCGGCCGCCCCACATTTGTTGACCCTCGGGCCTTTTGGTCATCGTGTTCCGAGCGCCTCGACAGCATGGATCCAAATCATGACGCGACTGCCGAAAACCCCTTTCGTTTCCGCCATAAGCGCCGCTGCGCTTCTCGCACTCTTCGCGGCAGGATGCCAGCGCGACGGCGGGGCGACGGCTGAAGCCGGCAAAGCGGCGCCGGGCGAAGCGGCTCCTGCCAGCCTCACGAGCTTCAAGACGGGCGATCTCTCCCAGTTGGATTTCGTGAAGAGCGTGCCGGTGCCGCCATCGTCCTTCATTGACGCGGACGGCAAGGAACACACGCTGGCGGAATACAAGGGCAAGGTGCTGGTGGTGAACATCTGGGGCGAATGGTGCGCCCCGTGCGTCGAGGAAATGCCGACGCTGGCGAAACTGCAGAAGGCGTTTCCAAATGGCGACGTCGCTGTCGTCCCCGTGGCGTTCGGTTATCCGGAAGACAAGGACAAGGCGATCGCCAAGCTGAAGACGCTCGCCGGCGACACGCTGCCTTTCTATTACGACAGCAGCTACAACGTTTCGTACGACCTCAAGACCGGGATTTTTCCGAGCACGGTGATCTTCAACAAGGACGGCAAGGAAGTCGCCCGGCTTGAAAAGAACGCCGACTGGTCGAGCGATCGCGCGATCGGACTGATCAAGTCGATCCTCGCGGGCAAGACCAGCTGAGACTGCGACAAACGGTCTGCACACGAAGCAGGCTGGTCCGGTCACTTCAGCGCGAGATGGCGCGGGCGGAGGCGGCGGCTTGCTTGTGCGGCGCCGGCCAATTCGGCATCTATCAGCGACAAGGCGCGACAGCGATGTTCTGGCGCGCTCCAGGCGGGGACGCCGACAGGAGAGAGCAATGACAAAACGAATGGGACTGGTTTCAGCTGCGGCGCTTGTGGCCGCCCTGATCGCCGCCCCGGCCATCGGACAGCGGCCTGCGCCCGCGCCATCGGGCCCGCCATCGGCCGAGGCCGTCAAGGACGCCGCCGCCGCCCTCGCGGCTCCGCGCACGGCGCCAGGCTATGTCGCGCCGCGCCTCAAGATCGGACAGCCGGACCTGCAGGGCGTCTGGACGAATGCGTCCAACACCAACCTGATGCGGCCGGCCAATTTCGACTCGCTGATCATGTCCGATGACGAGGCCGCCAAGGCGCGCGCCGACAACTCGTGGAACATTCGCCTCAAGACCGACGACAACCAGAAGCTATCCGATGGCCTCCTGACCGGCGACGACCTCAAGAAGGGTCGCGGCTACAACGCCTTCTGGATTGATCCCGGCAATAACTACGCCAACGTCAAAGGCACCTGGCGCACGTCTTGGATTGTCGAACCGGCGAACGGACAGATCCCCTACAAGCCGGAAGCGCGCAAGGAAATCCGGGTGCGGCGCGGCAACGGCTATGACAATCCGGAAGAGCGCGGCGTCGGCGAGCGCTGCCTGCTGGGCTTTTTCTCGCCGGGCGGGCCGCCGCTCAACAATGGCGAGTACAACAACGACTATCAGATCACCCAGTCGCCCAACGCGGTGGTGATCGAAGCCGAAATGGCGCACGACGCGCGCATCATTCCGCTGTTCAAGACAGCGGCGGAGGCGAGGGCGCACCACAAGCCCCCGGCGATCAAACCCTACATGGGCGACTCGGTTGGCTGGTGGGATGGCGACTCTCTCATGGTCGAAACCATCGACATGAACCCCGAGGGTATGGGGTATGTGAAGCTGTCGCCGACGGGCAAGATCACCGAGCGCTTCACGCGCTATTCGGCCAAGCAGATCCTCTATGAATTCACCGTCGACGACCCGGCGACTTACACGCAGGTCTGGAAGGGCGAGATGTCGCTGAACCCGAGTCCGGGCATCTACGAGTATGCCTGCCACGAGGGCAATTACGGCATGGTCGGCATTCTCAAGGGTGGCCGCGAGGCTGATCGCAAGGGCGTCGACAACTCCCGCCCCGGCGACCGCGACGGCGGCTGAGCGGTTTAAAGCCTGGGGCATTTTCTGCGTTCGCAGATCCGGCCGGTCCAGGTTCTGGGCCGGCCGGACGCTTTTGGAAGACGCCCTGGCCGGGACGACCTAAGAATCCTGCGGGCTTCAGGCGGCGAAGCGCCGCTATCGACAGTTCACATTTCAGGGTAAGGTGATCCCCTTATACAGGTATAATTCCTGACAGGATCTGCGATGCCCGCCACGGACGACAACCTGCTCGGCGTCTATCTCAGGGACAGGCGCACCCGGCTCGATCCCGCGGCGTTCGGCCTGCCGCTGGCCCGCCGCCGAACGCCCGGCCTGCGTCGCGAGGAAGTGGCCCAGCGCGCCAATGTGAGCGCCACCTGGTACACCTGGCTTGAACAGGGCCGAGGCGGGGCGCCCTCCGCTGACGTGCTGGACCGGATTTCCCAGGCGCTGATGCTCGCGGAAGTCGAACGCGAACACCTCTATCTGCTTGCGCTCGGCCGTCCGCCCGAGGTGCGCTATCAGGCCAGTGAAACGGTCTCGGCGCAGCTCCAGCGCGTGCTCGACGCTTTCCCGTTGAGCCCCGCCTACGTCAAAACTTCCACCTGGGATGTGCTGGCCTGGAACAGCGCCGCCGCCGCCGTGCTGACGGACTACAGCACAATTCCGGCGGAACAGCGCAACATCCTCCGGGTCATCTTCTGCGAACCCCGCTTCCGCAGTGTGCAGACACATTGGGACCAGGTCGCCCGTTTCGCCGTGGCGGCGTTCCGGGCCGACGTCGCGCGGGCCGGGGCCGGCAAGACGGTGAAGGCGCTGGTCGATGAGCTGTCGCGGCTCAGTCCGGAATTCGAGGCCATCTGGCGCGCCAACGAGGTTCGCAGCACCTATGGCGAGGTCGCCAAGACGCTGCGCCACCCGCTGGCGGGGCCGATCACGCTTGAATACTCGGCGTTTGCGGTCGAGGGGCGACCCGATCTGGACATGGTGGTCTACAATCCGGCGACGCCTGAGGATTTCGGTCGGGTGCGGTCGCTCCTGGCCGCCCTGGAAAAGGCTTCGATCTGACAAGTGCTTGATCTGCAGCTGCGCGGCGCTCTGATCGCTTGTGTCAGGGCCCCGGTTTCGGTCACTATGGGTGGAAATGCGTCTGGCTGGCGTTTCGAGAAGATTGGCCGCGCAACAGGGAGAGACGATCTATGACCCATTCCACGTCCGCCATGCGCCTGCGGCTCCTGTCCGCCGCCGCAATCGCCGTTGCGCTGGGCCTTTCCGCTGGAACGGCGGCCGCCCAGACCAGAGCGTCGACGCCTGGGTCGAATTCCTTCCTCGCCAAGATCCCCAAGCCCGGCGACGTCGACGTCACCGAGATGGAGCGGCGCTGGGGGGGCGTGGCCCATTCTGGCGTCACCGTTGCCGGTCCCGAAACTGATCAGGCCGCGATCAACGCGCCGACGGTTGAAGCGGGCTACAAGGTGCCGCGCCATGCCGACGGCACGCCGGATCTCACGGGCGTCTGGTCCAACGCGTCCAACACCACGCTGCGCCGTCCCGGCAACGCGAAGAACCTGGTGATGACGGACGAGCAGGCGCTGAAGGCCCGCGAGGACAACCCGCAGAATATTCGCCAGGCGACGGATGATCGCCAGAAAACGTCGGATGGCCTGCTGACCGGCAAGGATCTCGCCGCCGGCCGCGGCTACAACTCGTTCTGGATCGATCCGGGCAACAACTACGCGCTGGTGAAAGGCACCTGGCGCACGTCGTGGATCGTCGATCCGCCGAACGGCCAGATGCCCCTCAAGCCCGGCGCCATGCGCCCGCGGCGCGTCGGCACCGGCTATGACAACCCGGAAGAGCGCAACCTCAACGAGCGCTGCCTGATCCTCGGCACGTCGGGTCCGCCGATCGGCAACTATCTCTACAATAACAACACGCGGATCATGCAGTCGCCCAACGCCGTGGTGATCGAATCCGAGATGATTCACGATGCGCGCATCATTCCGCTGGTGAAGACCGCCGCGGACGCCGCCGCAAAGCACCGCCCCGCTGCGCTGGACCAGTGGATGGGCGATTCGGTCGGCTGGTATGAAGGCGACACGCTGGTGGTCGAAACCACCAACATGATGCGCGGCGGCGGCAGCGCCCCGATGTCGCCGACCGGCAAGATCATCGAACGCTTCACCCGCTACAACGACAAGCAGGTGTTCTACGAGTTCGAGGTCAACGACCCGAACATGTACACCCAGGTGTGGAAGGGTCAGATGTCGCTGAACGCCAGCCCGGCGCTCTACGAATACGCCTGCCACGAGGGCAACTACGCGATGCACGGCATTCTTGCGGCGGGCCGCAAGAACGATCGCGAAGGCATCAAGAACGACAGCTCGACGGACGGCACCGAGTAGGGTCCGGTCCGATTGGCTCGAATGGCCCGGGGCGTCAGCCGTTCCGGGCCGCCGAGGCGAATCTCTGCAGCGCCGCTGAAGCCGCGTCGAAAGCCGTCATGCTCGGCTGGCGGCGCGGCATGCGGTTCCAGGCGTCGAGCGCGGCGATCTTGTAGGCTTCGGCCAGCGTCGGGTAGTTGAACGTGTTCTCGACGAAGTAATCGAGCGTGCCGCCGAGGTTCAGCACCGCCTGGCCGATGTGGATCAGCTCCGTCGCGCCCTCGCCGACAATGTGGACGCCCAGGAGACGGCGCGTCTCCAGCGAGAAGATCATCTTCATGAAGCCCGAGTTGAGCCCCATTATGTGGCCGCGCGAAGTCTCGCGCAGGCGGGCGATGCCGCATTCGTAGGGGATGCGCTTTTCGCGGGCCTGTTCTTCGGTCATGCCGATGGTGGACAGTTCGGGCACTGAATAGATGCCATAGGGAAAGAATTCCGGCGGCGCCTGCGCCGGCTCGCCAAAGGCCACACACGCGGCGATCCGGCCCTGTTCCATCGAGGTCGAGGCGAGGCTGGGAAAGCCGATGATGTCCCCGACCGCGTAGATATGCGGAACGGCCGTCTGGAAGGTCGCCTTGTCGACGGCGATGCGACCGCGTTCGTCTCCGGCGAGGCCGCAGACCTCGAGCCCCAGAGCATCGACGGCGCCTTTGCGGCCCGCGGCGAACAGCACCATCTCGCTCCAGATCTGGCGGCCGTCTTCAAGCTCGATCAGACAGGCGTCGGCGCCCATGCGCTTCACCGACGCTACCTTGCTTTCGAAGCGCAGCGTCATGCCGCGGTCGCGCATGTCGTGGACGAACTCGTCGACCAGTTCCCGGTCGATGAAGGGCAATACGCGTGGCGCCGGATCGATCACCGTCACCTTCACATCCAGGGCGGAGAAGATTGTTGCGTATTCGATGCCAATCACGCTGCCGCCAATCACGCTGAGCGAACGGGGCAGGCGCTTGAGGTCAAGGATTTCGTCGGCGTCGAGGATGGCTTCGCCGTCGAACGGGATATGCGGCGGGCGATAGGGCGCGGTGCCGACGGCGAGAATGAACCGCTCGCCCGAGAAGTACCGCATGCCCTGGTCGGTTGCGACCTCGATCGTGTGCGGGTCCACGAAGCGCGCCGCGCCTGTCGCCCAGGCCACGTTGTTGCGGGCGAACTGGTGCTCCAGCACCTCGACCTCATGGTCGAGGGTGATCGACAATCGCTGGCGCAGGTCGTCGGCCGAGATGTCGCGCTTGGCCCGGTGGGCCCGGCCATAGAAACCGCGCTCGCGCCAGCCGGAGAGGTTGAGCACGGTCTCGCGCAGGGTTTTGGACGGTATGGTGCCGGTGTGGACGCAGACGCCGCCGACCCGGCGGCCCTTTTCCACGACCAGCACCGATTTTTTCAGCTTGGCGGCCTGCACAGCCGCCCGCCTGCCGGCCGGTCCCGAGCCGATGACGATAAGATCGTACTGAGACATAGGCCTCTCCAGGCCGTTCCCCCGCCTGGACAGCCGCTCCCGAAACCTGCCCGGGAGTCCCTCGACATATGGTTAACAATGACCCTGGATGCGCCATCCGGGCGGGTTGATGCGGGAAGGCGGCTGGGGCAGCATCCCCGCCCATGGGGTCCATTGTTCGTCTTGCAGGCGCTTCGGCGGCCGCCTTGGTATTGTCCGCCTGTGCGGGCGCGCCATTCGGTCCGGGACCCTCCACGGCGTTCATCGGCGAAAGCGACACCGCCGCCGAATACGCTGATTTTCTGACCGCCCGTTACGCTGGCTTGACGCAGGACCCGGCCGCCGCCGCCCATTACTACGGCCGCGCCTGGGAACGTTCGCCCGAGGATGGCGCCATGCTCGAGCGGGCGGTGTTCGCCACGCTGGTTGACGGTGATGTTCCCGCCGCCGCGCATCTGGCGGCCTCGGCGAAACCCGGCGTGATGGCTGCCTCTTCCTTCGCGCGGCTTACGCTGATCGCCGAGGATATTGCCGGCAAGCGCTATGGCCGGGCCCTGAAGCGTCTCGACGCCGGTAATCTTGGCGCGCTCAACGAGGACATCGCCCGCGGGCTGGCGGCGTGGCTGACGGCGAAACAGAATGTCGACAAGGGCGTCGCCCGTACTGATCTCGGCGCTGGCCATGACAGCCCGCTGGTGCAGCCGGACTATCTCCGTGCGCTGATCCTTTCCTCGGCCGGGCGGGACGCGGATGCGCTCAAGGCGTTCGAGGCGGGTGGCGCCTCAGGGGGCGCCACGCCTCTGCTGGTGGCGGCGCATGTCCGGCTTGCGGCGGCGACCGGAGACAAGGCGGGGGCGCAGAAGATTCTGAACGCCGCCATGGACGCGAACGGCGCGGCGCCCGAACTCGAACAGGCGTCCGACATGCTGGCGGGCCGCACGCCGCTGACCCCCGTTCGGCTGTCGACGCAGGAAGGCGCCGCCACGGCGATCCTCATGGCGTCGTCCGGATCGCTTGCGACCTCCAACCCCGAACTCGCCGCTGCGTGGCTGGCGCTGTCCCTGTACATCGATCCCGATCTCGATGCGGCCCGGATGAAGCTGGTCGAAGCGTTGCGCAGCGAAGACCGGCCGGATGATGCGATCGCGCGCCTGTGCGAGGTCAAGGCAGGCTCGCTCTATTTTGCAGAGGCGCGGATAGAAGAAGCCCGGCTGCAGCAATCGGCGGGCAGGGGCGATGCCGCGCTTGCCGCCGCGCAGGCGGCTGTCGCCGCGTCCCGCCAGCGCAACATCCTGCTTGGGGCGGCGGACATCTATCGGGCGGAAAACAGGAACGCCGACGCAGAGGCGATCTATACGGATGTCGTCAACGCCGACGCCGCGTCGCATCGCGAAGACTGGCGGCCGCTCTTTGCGCGCGCCGCCGTGCGCGAACAGCTTGGTCGCTGGCCGGAGGCTGAAGCCGATCTCAGGCTTGCGCTTTCCTATGCGCCGAACCAGCCGCAGGTGCTCAACTTCCTCGGCTATGCCTGGGTTGACCGCGGCGAGAACGTCGAAGAAGGATTCCGGCTCATCCAGCGCGCGCTGCGCGCCCAGCCGAACCAGGGCTATATCATCGACAGTCTGGGCTGGGCCCACTATCGCCGTGGCGAATATGGGGATGCCGTGACGGCGCTCGAAAAGGCAGTCGAACTTGAACCGGCCGACTCGGTGATCACCGATCATCTTGGCGATGCGTACTGGCGCGCGGGCCGTCGCACCGAGGCCAGCTTCGAATGGAACCGCGCCCTGCAACTGAAACCGGATGCGAAACAGACGGCGGAGCTTCGAGGCAAGCTGGCGCATGGTCTGCCGGAGCTCGCCCTGCGGGACGACCGCGACCGGAAGGCGAGCCAATGATGGCGATGCAGCGCGCCAATCTCGCGACGGCCTGGGCGCCTGCGAAGGTGAACCTCTACCTGCACGTGGGTTCGCCCGGACCCGGAGGCCTGCATCCGGTGGACAGTCTGGTTGTCTTCGCCGACACGCGCGCGGCGGATCGGGTTTCGGCCCGGATCGGTCCCCAGCTCGAGCTGAAGGTCGAGGGCCCCGCGTCGAAGGCGCTGAAGAGCGCGCCCAACAACCTCACACTAGCCGCCGCCATGGCGCTGCGGGACGCGTGCGCCCGCACGGGCCTCGGTGCGCGGCTGACCCTGCACAAGGAATTGCCCGTCGCGGCCGGTTTCGGCGGCGGATCGGCCGATGCGGCGGCCGCCCTTCATGTCCTGAACAGCATGTGGGGGATCGATTTTGGCGAGACCGCCCTCGAGAATCTCGGGTCCCAGCTAGGCTCGGACGTACCGGCCTGCGTGCGCAGCCGGCCGCTCCTGATGCGCGGCACCGGCGAGCGGCTGACGGACGTTGCATCCCCCGAGCTGCCGGTCGTGCTGGTCAATCCCGGCGTTCCGCTTGAAACCCGCCGCGTCTTCGAGCGCTTCGACCAGCAAGGCGCCAATGTGGACTTTCACGAGCGCCCGCCGCCGCCTGCCCACAACCTCCGGGAATTCGTGGCGGCGCTTGCCGCAGGCTACACAAATGACCTGCAGGCCCCCGCCGCCAGCCTCTGCCCCGATGTCGGGCGCACGCTCGATGCGATCCGCAGCCAGGGCGGATGCCTGCTGGCCCGGATGTCGGGCAGCGGACCGAGCTGTTTCGGCATTTTCGAAAGCGACGCCGCCGCGGAGCGCGCCGCAGCCGCCATATCCGAGCGCAAGCGGCGTTACTGGGTGCGGGCGACCGTGTTGCGCGGCGTTCCGCCGATCCCGGGCGACGACTAGGTCCTTCGATCTGGCGCAAATGCCCGCTCACATGTTCGCCCCCGCCGAAATGCGCTAGCAGCAGATCATGCTCGAACCCCTCCTGTTGCTCATTTCGTTCCTGCTTGCCGCCGTGCCATCGATTGCGGCGTGCCGGGTAGTCATGGCGTTGAGGGTGCTCGACGGACCAACCGAACCGCGCAAGACGCAGGTCGTGGCGGTGCCGACGGCCGGAGGCGTCGGGTTTGGACTGGCGGCGATCTTCGCCGTGCAGTGGCTATCGGAATGGCGGCCGGACTTCGATGTCCTTGCGATCGAGGCGGGCGGCGTCGGCGCGCTGATGATCGGATTCTACGATGACCGCTTCCATCTCGCGGCCCTCGTGAAACTTGTCCTTCTGGTCGCCGTGTGCGCCGGTCTCACGGCGTTCGGCATCCGCGCCGACGCGATCGAACCCTGGCCAGGTGCGAATCTCGATCTCGGCGTTCTCGGCGGCGCTGCCGGATCCTTGCTGTGGCTGCTCGTGCTGGCCAACGCGGTCAATTTCATGGACGGCGCCAACGGCCTCTCGATGGGAATGGCGGCCATCGCCGCTGTCGGCCTGTGCATCTGCTCGGCGCTCGCCGGAGAATTCGGCCTCGCGCTGATGGCGGCGGCGCTGTCGGGGGCGCTGGCCGGTTTCCTGGTCTGGAACATTCCCGGCCGGCTGTTCGCCGGCGATGCAGGCGCCCTGTTCTCCGGCGTGACGCTTGGGGCGATTTCTCTGGCTTTGGTGAGCGCGCGGCCGGACTGGGTCTTGATCCCGGCGATCGCCATGCTGCCCTGGCTCACCGACGTTCTGTTGACGCTGATCTGGCGCGCGCGCCATCGCAAGCCGCTATTCTCGGCCCACCGCGACCACTCCTACCAGATCGCCCTGAAGGCGGGCATGAAGCACTGGCAGGTCTCGCTGGTTCATGCCGTCTGGGCGCTCAACGCCGCTATTGTCGCCGTCGTTGCGTCGATGGTCGGAGGCTACATGCCGGTGATCGCCTTCCTGGCGCTGCTCGGCATCAGCATCTGGATTCATCAGCGGGTGAGGCGCGAAGGTGAACGCGCAGGCCTTGTCGGCGCGGATATCGCCTGAGGCGGATCCCTAGAACGCGCGGTTGACGCAGTAGTCTGCGAGACCTGCTAACTCGTCGGAGAACGGACCCCGCGCCGCCTGCGCAAGCGCCGCCTGCGCAGCCGCGGCTTCGAGGCGCGCCGCCTCCAGCGTGCGGTCCGCGGCGCCGCTCGACCGGATGAGGTGGATCGCGTGCGCCAGATCCGCCTCATGCTGTTCGCGCTGCGGGCCCATCACGCGATCCCAGAACGCGCGGTCATGAGCAGTCGCCGCCTCGCGCGCGTAAAGCACGGGCAGGGTCTGCTTGCCTTCCCGGAAATCGTCGCCCACCGCCTTGCCGATCACGGATGTCAGACCGCCATAGTCGAGAAGGTCGTCGACCAGCTGGAAGGCGCGGCCCAGCCGCCGGCCATATTCGCCCATCGCTTCGGCGACGCGTTCGTCGTTGCAGGCGGTAAGCGCGCCGGCCTTCGCCGCGGCTTCGAACAGCGCCGCCGTCTTGGCTTCGACGATCGACATGTACTCGCCAACCGAAAGCTCCGCATTGTTCAGAGCCGCGAGCTGGTGAACTTCCCCTTCCGCGATCACGCACGAGGCGCGCGAGAGGATGTCGAGAATGCGCAGGTCGCGCGTCTCCACCATCAGCGTGAAGGCGCGCGCGAAGAGGAAGTCGCCGACCAGGATGGAGGCGGACGCTCCCCAGACATTCTTGGCCGCCGCCTTGCCGCGCCGCAGGTCGCTGTCGTCGACCACATCGTCGTGCAGCAGGGTGGCGCTGTGGATGAACTCGACCGCCGCAGCGAGGCAGCAGACCGCTTCACCGCCCTTGCCGCCGACCGCGCGGGCCGAGGCCAGCGTCAGGATTGGGCGCAGGCGCTTGCCGCCAGCAGCGATCAGATAGCCTGAAAGGTCCGGAATTGTCGCAACCGGGCTGGCGGCCCGTTCAGCCAGCAGAGCCTCGACCTGCTCGAGATCGCGGCGCAGGAAGGCCGCGAGCCGGTCCATCGGGGCGCCGGTGCGGACTTCGGCCGGCTTTGCTTCAGCTTGGACGGCCAAATTGATCCCCTGGGTGCGGGCGCCAAACCGCTTCACGCAGCGGACATTTCCTATGATATTTGCCCGGTGAGAACATGGTCAAGAAATAGAAATGGGTGGGGCCGCGGGATGCGCGTCACGATGTCGCTACGCAATGATTGAAGTCCTCAGGACCAATGATCCCGTCCAGCTGAGCTACGCCGTGGCGTTGCTCAAGGATGCGGGCTGTCATCCACAGGTGCTGGACCGGTTCATGTCGTCGATGGAAGGCAGCGTTTCGGCGATCCAGCGCCGCATCCTGGTGCCGGACGACGAGGGCGAAAGGGCAAAAAAAACCCTCGCCAACATCGATGATCCGCCGCCTGTCGAAGACGGCGCGAGCGATCCGTGACCGCGTCCACGGACATCACCCGCGACGCCTTCCTCAGCGGGACAGTGACGGTCGTGCAGCCGGCGCAGGGATATCGCGCCGGGCTGGATGCTGTCCTTCTGGCGGCCGCAATCGAGGCGGGCGCCGGCGAACGAATCGCCGAGGCGGGAACAGGGGCGGGCGCCGCCCTGCTGTGCGCGGCCAGGCGTCTTGCCGACGTCCGCCTTGCCGGCTTCGAACGCGATGCGGCGATGATTCCCCTCGTGCGGGAGGGAATTGCCCTCAACGGGTTTGCGGATCGCGCAGGCGTCGAGATCGCGGACGTCTCGAATCGAAACGCCGCCGCTGAAAATGCTTACGACCAGTCCTTCGCCAATCCGCCTTATTTCGAACCGGGCTCCGTGCGCGCGCCGTCGCCAGGACGTCAGTCCGCCTATCTCGCCGAGGCGCCGCTGAAAGACTGGGTGCTGTTCCTGCATTACATCACGCGGCCCGGCGGGCGGATCACGCTGATCCACCGCGCGGCCGCGCTGGCGGACTTGCTCGAACTTCTCAATTCCCGCACCGGCGAGATCGAGGTGCTTCCTGTTCGTCCCGCGCCGGGCGCGGCGGCGCATCGCGTGCTGGTGCGTGGCCGCAAGGGGCTGCGCCGGGGGCCGGTCCGGCTCTATGATGGTCTGGTGCTGCACGAGACGGTCGGCGGGCCGTCCACGCCGCGCGCCGCATCCGTGCTGGCCGGCGGCGCACTGGACTGGAGATAGCCCCAATGGGCGGGATCATCCTCGTCTTCATCGTGGCCCTGCTGGTGGTCATCCTGCTGACGCCGGCGATGAAGGCGCGCGCCCGCGCCCGCCGCGAAAGGCTGCGCCGCGACCGGCCAGACGCCGTGATCGAGCATCTCGAGGACCACCGACGGCGCTAGACGCCGCCCGGACTGGCGTTTTGTCCGGCATTTCCCTAAGCAGGGCCCGAAGAACCAGACCGGAACCCGCCCATGGCCCGCGCCGCATCCCAGCAGAAGTCCGCACCGGCAGGCGAGACCTATCCGAAGCCGAAGAGCTTTCAGGACATCATCCTGACCCTCTCGAACTACTGGTCCTCGAAAGGTTGCGCGATCCTGCAGCCCTACGACATGGAAGTCGGCGCCGGCACGCTTCATCCGGCCACGACACTGCGTGCGCTGGGGCCGAAGCCCTGGTACGCCGCCTATCCGCAGCCCTCGCGCCGTCCCAAGGACGGGCGCTATGGCGACAACCCCAACCGGCTGCAGCACTATTACCAGTATCAGGTGATCCTGAAGCCCAACCCGCCGGACATTCAGGACCTCTATCTCGAAAGTCTCTACCGCATCGGCATCGACCCGAAGGTGCACGACATCCGTTTCGTCGAGGACGACTGGGAAAACCCCACTGTCGGCGCCTGGGGCCTTGGCTGGGAAGTCTGGTGCGACGGCATGGAAGTTTCGCAGTTCACCTACTTCCAGCAGGTCGGCGGCCTCGACGTGCGTCCGGTCTCCGGCGAACTCACCTATGGCCTTGAACGGCTGGCGATGTACGTCTTCGGCGTCGACCGCGTCTACGACCTGCCGTTCAACGATCCGCAGTCGCCCTATCCCTTGAAGTACGGCGACGTGTTCCTTGAGAACGAAAAGCAGCAGTCGGCCTACAACTTCGAATACGCCGACACCGAAATCCTGCAGCGCTGGTTCTCGGACTGCGAAACAGTCTGCAAGAAACTCCTGTCGCTCGAAAAGCCGCTGCCGCTGCCCGCCTACGAACAGGCGCTGAAAGCCAGCCACATCTTCAACCTGCTGGACGCCCGCGGCGTCATTTCTCCGACGGAGCGTCAGTCCTTCATCGCCCGCGTGCGCGATCTGGCGAAGGGCAGTGCGGAGGCGTGGGAGGCCAGCCAGCGATAGGCGGCGGAAGCGGAGCGCATCTGATGCGGACGGCCAGGCTTGCGTTCAGCCTGTTGCTTCTGGCGCTGGCAGCCTGTTCGCGCACTCCCGTGGCGCAGACGCCCGAGCAAAGGTTCCAGCAGGATATGGCCGCGGCGACCGCCGAGGCGCGCGCGCATCTGGGCTATTTCTGGCGTCATGAAAGCGCGCCGGAGGACTCCGAATACGATTTCCGGCTGAAGGTTTCGCTCCCGCGGCGCGACGGCCAGCCCGGCGACGCGCAGGTCTGGGTTGAAGCGGTCGCGAAGGAAGGCGGCGCCTATTCCGGCCAGCTCGCCGCAGAAACGGCCGAGCTTCCCGGCGTCGAACGCGGCGAGACGGTGGACTTCACCGAGGCGCAGATCATCGACTGGTCGTTCGTCAGCGCTGAAAGGCTCTATGGCCACTACACCACACGCGTCCTGCTTCCGCGCATGCCGCCCGAACGCGCCGATGCAATGCGCTCCATGCTGGCCGAAAATCCCGACTGACAGGGCCCCAGACTGACGGGGCCAAGGTCCGGCGGGCTAGGGCGGATCGCGCGCACATGTTAGGTCTGTCCCCTGCTGCTTGGGGAGACACAGATGAAACGCCTGCTGGTTGCGTGCGCGATTCTTGCCATGTCCGCCGCTTGTTCGCCGACCCCGGCTGCGCCGGAAGAGCCGTTCGCGATACCGCTTCCGACCATTACCATCTATCATATTGAGGGCCGGCGTTCGGAACGGATCGTCTGGCTGATGGAGGAGCTGGGGCTGCCCTATACCCTGGAGTTCAAGCGCGGCGACATCGCCGGCTCCATGGCGGCGATCCGCGCCGTCAATCCCGGCATGCCCGTTGCGCCCACGGTGCTCTATGGCGATCAGGTGCTGACGGAATCGGGCGCCATCATTGAACTGATCCTCAACCGGCATGCGCCCGGCGAGCTGATGCCGCCGCTGGAAAGCCGCGATTATCCCGCCGCGCTGATGTGGATGCATCACGCGGAAGGGTCGCTCGCCAGCCGCGCCATCGCCGATTACCGCGTCTGGATGATCCAGCCGCCCAAGGCGCGCTCCCCGCTGGTGGACACCGAAGCCGAGGTGCAGTTCGCGGAGGATTTTCTCGGCAAGCATCCATGGTTCGGCGGCGCGGAATTCTCGGCGGCCGACATCATGATGGTGTTTCCGCTCAACTTCGCCATGGAGCTCAACATTGTCGACAAGGCGCAGTTCCCGAACATCGCCGAATGGAAGAAGCGGATCGAGGCGCGGCCCGCCTATCAGGCCATGCTCGCCGCGGCCCGGCCCGACGGCATGATCGGATCGCTGCCGCCGCTTCCCCAGCATGCGCCATCCGGACAACGTGCGGATCCAACTTGAGATTTTTCTGATATGTCCGAACCCATTCCCCGCATCGTCATTGCCGCCTACAGGCCGAAACCGGGCAAGGCCGCTCTGCTGCTGGCCGAAGTGCGCGACCATCACGCGCTGTTGCGGTCAGAGGGTCTCGCCACGGATCGCGCGCCGGTCATCATGCATGGCCGGGACGGAACGATTGTCGAGGTGTTCGAATGGGCCTCGCCAGCGGCGATCGAGGAGGCGCACGCCAATCCCCGCGTGAAGGCCATGTGGGACCGCTTCTTCGCGGTCTCCGAGGCTGTGCCGATCGCGCAGGTCGCCGAGGCCGCTTCGATGTTTGCGGAGTTCACGCCTGTCGAGTTTGACCACACGCGCCAGCCCGATGTCGCGCCGTCGCAGCGCGCCGAGTAGGCTGGGGCCGAGTCAGGGCGTCCTTGCCGTCGGGCGATTGCCGATCGCACGGTGGTAGAGGTCGCGCACAAGGTTGCGCGATGGAATCTCGAAGAATCGATAACTCAGCAGGCTGGCGAGCATGGTTCCGGCAACCGCAACAATCAGGAAGAGCGCCGCTTCAGCATAGGTTGCGCCAAGCAGCAGTCCCAGCCCCGGGCCAGTAACGGCGAATACCAGCGGATGCAGCAGGTAGGCGGAATAACTGGCGTCGCCGAGCGCCTTCAGCGTGGGAATCTTCGCTGGCGGCAGCGAGAGATCCAGCGTTACGACGCCCAGCACGACCAGCGCGGCCGGAATCCCCCAGAGAAGCGGGCGGGTCCAGTTCGAAACCGGAAATCCCGTATCCGCGGATTCCGGCAGGAGGACCGTTGCAAGCAAGGCCGTTGCGCCGACCAGAATGAGCGTCCAGGCCGGCAGACGCTTGAGCATGGGTCCGACAACCGGCGAGCGCATGCCGGTGGCGATCAGGCAACCATAGATGAAATCGTAGAGGATTGGCTGCGCGTAGAAAGTGAGCGGCGAGTTTTGCGGTGCAAGCAGACCGACAACAAATACCGCCGTCATGAGCGCCGATAGAACAAGCAGACGAAACCGGGCCGCCGCCAGCATCGAGATTGCGAACAGCAGGTAGAACAGCATCTCCCAGTTCAGCGTCCAGCCAAGAAAAAGGATTGGTTTCAGCTCTCCGAGGGCGTCCCGGTGAGGAACAAAGGCGAGGCTGGCGAGAATGCTGTGCAGATCGAATGACACGCCGGGCAGCAGCCAGGGCCTGATTGCGGCGAGCGTGAGCGCGGCAAAGGTCGCGGCCCAGTATAGCGGCACGATTCGGGCGATGCGGTTGACGATGAACGTCGGCGGCGTTTCGCGCGAGCCGGCGACATAGACCATGATGAAACCGCTTATGACGAAGAACAGTCCGACTCCGGCGGCCCCGACGGTCATACGCGGAATGCCAAGCTCTTCCGCGTGTAGCCCCTCGAAGCAGTGGAACAGCACAACCATGTAGGCTGCGACAGCTCTCAGCGCCTGCAGTCGGTTCAGCATCTGCAATCCTCGGCCCAGCGCCGTCTCGCCGCCCCGCGACAGCCCTGCGAAGGATTGCAGTAAATGTGCCTTCAGGCCGGATTAACCGTAACTGGGCCGGAAGATTCTAGGCCCCGCTCAGCCCGCCGGCCGCAGGAAGTCGCGCTTGCCCAGCACGACGCCGTTATGGCGCAGGATGTCGTAGGCGGTCGCCGAATGGAAATAGAGGTTGGGCAGGATCATGCCGAGCAGGAACTGCCCGCAGGTGACGCTCATCTCCTGGCCCGGTCCGATCGGCACGGATATGGTTGTGTCGGTGCGCTTGTCGATCGCGGCTGAGTCCTGCGCCTGACAGAAGGCGTTGGCCTTGGTGATGCGGTCCTGCAATTGCGCGAACGTGGTTTCGGTGTCCGGAAAGCTCGGCAGGTCTGCGCCCGCGAGCCGGGCCGATCCGCGGGTCACCTGATCGCAGGCGATCTGCACCTGCCGCGTCAGCGGAAACATGTCGGGATAGAGCCGGAAGCCGAGGAACACGTCCTCGGGAATCTTCAGGCTGGCCGCGTGGTCGGCGCCCTTCTTCAGAACACTCGAGAGAGCGCCAAGCGTCTGTGCGCTGGTGGATTTCAGAACGGTCGAGGTGGTGATGGGCATGGTGGAATCCCCGCATGCAACGGCAACAATGCGCTGGGTGATAGCGCGTCGAAACGGCCTCCGCACCAAGGATATTTTTGGCCGTGGGTGGTTGTATGCGCGTCCAGCGCCCCTATTTGGGGACGCCCGCGGCGCGGACCGGAACGCTGATGTTGCAGAGCCCGATGCGGCCCACGGGATGGTGGTAGAACGCGTCCTTCCGCCAGCGCCGCGAATTCACCAGCGTCGCGAAGCTGTCGCTGTCTGTCCGCATCACTTCCAGATTGGTGCGCTGCGCTTCCGGCACGTCGGCTGCGACCTTGATGTCGGCGAAATGCACATACTCCTGCGGCGTCTTGTAGAAGCCGATCTCGCCCGTGCCCCGGGGCAGGGACGACAGAAGCTCCATGCCCTGCACGACGCGCCCCAGCACGGTGATGTTGCGGTCCAGCATGCGCGGGCTCTGGCCGATGATGGCGTAAAGTTCCGTGCCGCCGCCTGAATCATCGTCGTTGTCGCGGCCAACTCCCACTGTGCCGTAGCAATGCGTCAGCCACATCGAGGTCGCGTCGCGCGCGGCGGCGAAGCCGTTCGAGAAACCAACCTCCGGCGCATAGGTGTCCGGGTCCGGCAACACGGTGAACGGAACATCCGGATCGCGCGGGCGCGTGAACTCGCCTTTCAGCGTGGCCTTGCCGACCTTCGGCGGACGCGGCGGATCGATGCCCTGCGACCACTGGGCGACGTAGTTGTCCTGCACGCGCGTCACAGCGCCGTTGACGAAATACCCCTCGCGCGACAGCACCTTCACATTGGCCACGTGGTTGGGCGCGAACTGCGGCGCCATTTCGATCACCACACGTCCCACCGGAAAGTCCATGTAGAGCGTGGTTTCGGGGTCAAGCGCGCGCCATTCCTCAGGCTTCGACGCCGCGACGATATCGGCGACGGACGGCGTCAGCCCTTCAGGCGGTCCGGGGATCGCGGGTGCAGACGGCGCAGCGGCTGCGGTCTCGGGCGTGGGAGCAGGCCTGGAGCAGGCGGCGGCAAGAAGCGGCAGGGCCAGAAGGCCACAAACGACGCGCATGGATCATGCTCCCCTCGAACGTCGCCATGATGTCCGATGTCGCCGCGCGCGGCAAACCGCACGCGATGAGACGCCGTCCCTTGCCGGACGGCGTCTCGCCGATGCGCCGCAAGCGTGACCGGGGAGGAAGCGGTTACGGCGCTCCGGAGCGTCTTCAGCCGCGATACTCGCCGTTCTGCCAGTAGGTGCGGCCGTTCGCGTGGTCCACGTAGTAGTACCGGTCCGCGCGGTTGTCGTAATGGAGGTCGGACCGGCTCGCGACCTGCTTGCCGCCGACGAAACAGCCGCCCTGTTCGCGGCATCCGGTGTAGGCGCCGATGCCGGCCCCGATGGCGCCGCCGATCAGCGCGCCCTGTACGTCGTTTTTCGCGACGGCCGCGCCAGCCGCCGCGCCGATAGCGCCGCCGATCGCTGCGTTGCGTTCAACTGGCGACGGGTTGGATGCGCACGCCGCCAGCGACAGGCTGGCGACAGCTGCGCAAAGGGGAATGCGGGGATTCATGAAAGGTCCTCGTGTTGCTGAATGATTTCAGTTCACCAACGATGCGCGTCAAAGGCGGTTCCGTTACGCGCCGTTTAAGGGCAGGCGGTTGACTCTCAGTTGCGAAACGTTCTCAACTGGGCAATCCCGACCGAATGGAGACCCGGAATGCCCAGAGCAGCGATACAGACATTTCTGGCATGCGCTGCGCTTCTGGCTGTCTCGTCCTGCGCCACGCCGACTGCGGCAGTCGATCAGGTTGGCTCTCCGACGCCGAACCTCCAGGCGCAATACGAGAGCGACCGGCGCGCCATCCTGTCGATGGCGGGCACGTTCGACGTGACCTTCGATTTCAGGGAAACCGTCGCGGTGGCGCCGGGCTACAAGCTCGCCCCCGAGAAGAAGACCGGCGGCGATGAAGTCGTCAGCGTCATCGCGGACACCGGCCGCTTCATCAGCCTTCAGCACATCCTCGTTGTTGGCCCGGCCGACGACCCATCGGTGGTGAAGCACTGGCGGCAGGACTGGGTTTACGAGCCGGCGAAGGCGTTGCGCTTCAAGGGACGCCATACCTTCGCAATGGAGGCTGTGCCCGGGGAAGCGCGCAAGGGCGCCTGGTCGCAGACAGTCTATCAGGTCGACGACAGTCCACGCTATGGCGGCGTCGGCCGTTGGGTGCACGACAATGGCGTCTCCACCTGGACCTCGGATCTGTCCTGGCGTCCGCTGCCGCGGCGCGATGACGTCACGCGCCAGGACTATGATGTGGTGCAGGCGGTCAACCGCCACACCATCACGCCGTGGGGCTGGAGCCACGAGCAGGACAACTCCAAGCTGAGACTGACAGACGTCGGGCCTCAGGAGATTGTCCGCGAGGTGGGCGTCAACTCCTATCGCCGCTCCGCCACCGTCAACCGCAAGCCGGCGGATGACTACTGGGCGAAGACTGCCGCACTCTGGTCAGACGTTCGCAAGGAATGGGCAAGGCTCGAAGCTGATGGCCGGCCGTTCACGGTCACCGACGATCCGCTGGGCACGGAGCTCTATTCACCCGTGCTCGATGTCGCCGACAATCTCGCGGATGGCGCCATCAGCGAGGAGGAGGCGCGAGATAAAATCGTCGCCATGATCCGCCAGCAGACCAGCGGCCCGGCGTCGGCTGCGATCGCCGCGAAATAGCTAGAACACCATCTCTACATTGCGGTCCGGCTGCGTGTAGCTGGTGAAGCGCAGCCATGACGGCCGGATGCGGACATAGGTGATGCCCGTCCATTTGAGACGTTCCGGTCCATCCGGAAACGCCTCGAAATAGACGCTGCGCACCCGCTCGAGATCCTCGCCTGTGGGTTCATCCGCGACGCCTTCATATTGCAACGTGCCGTCGTCGTCCCAGCCGATCACCGCCGAAACATTCGGGTCGCGGCGGATGTTGGCGATCTTGCGGGTGGTATCCAGCGTGTCGAACACCAGCTCCAGCGCCAGCGTGGCGGCGAAGCCTACGACAGCGGATTCCGGCGCGCCCGAGGATGCGTTGGTCGCGATCACGCCATGCCGGTTCTCCGTCAGGAAGGCATGTATGTCGGCGCGTGAGGTCATGACCGGAATCTAGACCGCCAGTCCCGTGTTTCCAACACTGCGGCCTCCGCATGCCGGGTTCAAAACTTGACTCCGTCATGCGGCGTGCCGTTGAACGAAAAGCGGGGCGCCTCTGCGCCTGGCGTCAATGGAGACAGGACGAGCGGATGGTTCCGGGCCGATCATGCGATGGCTGCGTCGTCTGCTGTGTCGTCCCGCCGGTGAAGTCGCCCGAGTTCTCCAAGACCTCGGGCGTCGCCTGCCAGCATTGCGATACGGCGGCCGGTTGCGCCATCTACGCCACGCGGCCGAACGTCTGCCGCGAGTTCCTGTGCGGCTGGCGCTCGCTGCCATTCCTGGACGACCGCTGGAAGCCGGAGGCGTGCGGACTGCTTGTCCTGCCCGACAAAAACGACATCCCACTGGACTTCGAACGCCGTGTCGGTTTGGCGATCATCGCCTTCCGCGCGCGCGGCGACCTCCAGCATAGGTTCGTCGTCGAGATGCTCGCCGGCCTCGTCGCGGGCAAGGCGCCGGTTTTCCTCTCCGTGCCGGGTCCGCCGGGGTTCGACTTCGCCAAGACGCTGCTCAATCCATTGCTGGATCAGGCGGTTGAAGCGCGAGACGGCCAGCGGATCGAGGCCGTCCTCACATCAACCTACGACCGTCTGGCCGGGGGAAGCTTCAGGCCACTGCCGGCCTGAAGCCCGCCGTGGCCATTTGGCCTTAGAGCACGTCCAGCATCTGAGCGACCAGCGGATGGCGCACGACGTCCGAGGGCTTGAGCCGCACCACGCCGATATCTGCCCGCAACGCTTCCAGCTTGTCCGCCGCCGGCCCCAGGCCGGAGAGTTCGGGCAGCAGGTCGGATTGCGCCGGATCGCCGGTGACGATCATCTTGGAATTGGAGCCAAGCCGCGTCAGCAGCATCTTGAGCTGCACGTAGGTGCAGTTCTGCGCCTCGTCGATCACCACAAAGGCGTTGTTCAGCGTGCGCCCGCGCATGAAGCCCACCGGCGCGATCTCGATCAGCCCGTCGGCCATCATCGCCTTGACCTGTTTCGGCGACATCCGGTCCGACAGCGCATCGAAGAGCGGGCGGAGATAGGGCGCCAGCTTCTCTTCCATGTCGCCCGGCAGGAAGCCGAGATTCTCGCCCGCCTCCACCGCCGGCCGGCAGAGCACGATGCGGCCGATCTTGCCGGCGCGCAGCGCCTCGACCGCCTTGGCGATGGCGAGATAGGTCTTGCCGGTGCCGGCCGGTCCAAGCGCCAGCACCATGTTGAAGCGGTCGATGGCGTCCATCAGCTCCGCCTGGCCTTCGGTGCGCGGATGCACGTTCTTCACATAGGCCTGCTCGCGCGGCGTCTCGCGGCGGGCGTCATGGGCATGTCCGTCATGGCTGCGCTTCTTGCGCCGCATCTGCCGGTCATCCTGATCCGCCGGATCCCAGCCTCCCTCGATGACGTTGAAACGCGGTCCCTGGTCGGCTTCGTGGCGCATGGATTCAGCGCGGACACGGCGGACTGCGGAACGCTTGGCCATCAGGATACTCCCTCGGTTGCTGAGCACAGAGACGAAAACGCCGCAGGCCTTTGGGGCGCCGCGGCGGTGGAAAACTCGAAAGTGACGTGAGCTGGAGGCGGCGGCGGTCGCCTTTCGGCGAGTGCTGCTGGCGTGGAGGCGCGGACCGTATCCGGATCCTTCAACCTTTTCCCCGTTCCATCGAAAGGCAGCCCCCATCCGGACCGGCTTTCGAATCTTGCATTGCAACAAGTAGACTAGTTCGTGCTTAACGGAACCATAATTCCGCATCGCCGGACGAGCCTGAATAAATGAATGTTTCGCGACAATATGCCAAAAGACCGCGCACCGCCGCTGCATTGGGAGTCGTTTTCTTCGCACGGCGGTTTTGCGCGAGAGTTTGGTTGTTCGCGGAAGAATCAGGCCGCGGCGCAGGCGGCGATGCGGCGAGCGAATCGGGAGAGTGACGATGGCGATCTATGAGCTGGACGGCGTGAAGCCCGAAACCGAGGGCGATCACTGGATCGCTGAAACGGCCGTGGTGCTGGGCCGCGTCATCCTCAAGCGCAACGCCAGCATCTGGTTCGGCGCCATCCTGCGCGGCGACAATGACCCGATCACGATCGGCGAAAACTCCAACATCCAGGACGGCACGATCATCCACACCGATGTGGGCATTCCCACCACGGTTGGCCGCAACTGCACCATCGGCCACCGCGTGATGCTGCATGGGTGCACCGTCGGCGACAATTCCCTGATCGGCATCGGCGCCATCCTCCTCAACGGCTCGACCATCGGGAAGAACTGCCTCATCGGCGCCGGCGCGCTGATCCCGGAAGGCAAGACCATCCCGGACAATTCGCTGGTGATGGGCGCGCCGGGAAAGGTCGTCCGTGAAGTCACGACAGAGCACGCGCAGATGCTCACCGCATCCGCGCTGCACTATGTCGAGAACTGGAAGCGCTACGCGAAGGGCTTCAGGCCGGTCGGGTAGGGGGCTTCTCCGTCAGCCGCCTTCGCCTTCCGATCCCAGCGCCGTGTCGCGCCCGGCGTTCATGCCGCGCAGGATGCCGGGCATCGCATAGTTGCCCTCGTGACAGGCGTATTCGTACACCTGCTCCTTGGACTTGCGGAGCGTCATTTCGCCCTTCCACACCTGGCTGTAGTTCACCGGATCGTCGACCTCGAACTGGTAGAAGATCTCCACCGGCGAGACGCGGCGGAAGCGCTCGATCACCTTGCCCTGGTCGCTCAGCGGAATGCGTCCGCGCGCCTGCAGCGGGTGCAGGTTGCGGGTTTCCACCACAAGCGTATCGCCGTCCCAGCGGCCCACCTCGTCGCCGAACCATGGCTTGATGGCGTCCGGACGCGCCGCGATCTTGTGGCCCGGCTTTTCGAGCGAGACGATCCGCGCGTCGTGGTTCATCTCGATGTCGAGCATCACGTTGTCGGGCGTCTGCACGATCTGGATGTTGTTGTTGTACATCGCGCTCGACAGCGGCGGTCCACCCTGGTTGCCGAACGAGATCAGGCAGCGCTCGCCATAGCCGCGCGCCTCGGGTCCGGTGTTGGACATCTGCGCCTGGCGGTTGACGCGGAAGCGGACGTTCTCGCGGCCGTCCTTGCTGTAGGGAATCTGCCCGTTCGCCGGATCGGTGATGTAGGACGAGCGCCACTCGCCGTTGACCTTGGTGTATTCCGAACCCGGGTCGATCCAGAAACCGTTATAGCCGCGGTCGACGTTCTTGTCGGTAAACACGCCGGCCTTCGGGTCCGTGCGTTTCTTCGCATCGTCGAGGTATTTGTTGTAGCCGGCCTTGTTGGTGATCTCGGCGATACGGCTGTCCGGAATCACCAGCGTGTCGATGTTCACACCGGCGCGGCCCTGCACGCCGCGCGTCATGGTGGTCAGCGAGGCGCTGGACCACACGCCCTGAAGATCGGGGTGTCCATCCGGCGTGCGCGGCGGCTTGTAGTTCGGATCCCAGGCCGTGAGGTCCCTGAAGAACGGAAGCGGTGAGATGAACGAGGTTGCACCCTCGATCGGCTTCGGCCCGGAAACGGCTTCGTTCGGGTCCGCGAAGTTCACGCCCGATTGCGGTCCCAGCGCCTGCGCGCAGGCCGGCGCCGACATGATGCTCGCGGCCAGTCCGAGCGCCGCGATCGATACCCCGAGTTTATAGGCAGACATGTTCCCTCCTTTGCCGGCGGCGACCTGTTTTCCGGTCGCTTCCCGGCCCGGCCGCAACATGCCTTGGCGGCAACGGTTTATGAAGAGGGATCGTTCGGCTGGAGCGGCCTGCTTCCCGCACGGCTTCGTGAATGCAAGCAGAGCCCCGCATCCCCGGCGAAGGCCGGGGCCCCCAGCGGCTCTATCCCCCACAAATCCAGGAATCCCCAACCGCCATCGGCTGGGGGAAAATACTTATCCGACCGCATTGGCGCCTCCCTATCTTGAAGCCATCGCCGTTGCGGGAGGGCAGTCGTGCACCCTGTTCCACGAAGCGGCGGCGATGCGGTCGAGCGTGATGAGCCTTGCGTGAATGAGCTAACCCC
>WGLW01000019.1 GCA_016125405.1 Alphaproteobacteria bacterium
CGGTTGCCGAGGTTGTCGATGTCGTCGACTTCGCCCTTGCCGTCCTTGAGGTCGAGCACGGTGCGCATCACCGCCACAATGTCTTCCTCGCGCAGCGTGCGCTGCGTGTCGGGCGCATCGAGGCCGAGGCGCATGTTCATCTTCACCCGGCCGACGGCCGAGAGGTCATAGCGCTCGGCGTCGAAGAACAGCTGGTTGAACAGCGCTTCGCCGGCTTCCAGCGTCGGCGGTTCGCCCGGACGCATGACGCGGTAGATGTCCGAGAGCGCATCGGTGCGGTTCTCGGCCTTGTCGACCTTCAGCGTGTTGCGCAGCCAGGGCCCGCGGGCGTTGTCGCCGTCCGTGTCGAGCAGGTGGATCGTCTTGATCTTCGCATCGCGCAGCGCCGCGACCGTTTCCTCGGTCAGCTCGTCGCCGGCTTCGGCGTAGATCTCGCCCGTGGCCTGGTTGACGACGTCCTCGCCGATGAACTTGCCTTCCAGGAAGGTCGAAGGAACGAGAATGTCCTCAAGACCGTCAGCCTCGGCCTTCTTGGCCTTGACGGGCGTGATCTTCTTGGCGGCCGGGAACACGACCTTGCCGGTCTTCTTGTCGACCAGGTCGAATTCGGGGCGCGCGCCCTTCCAGCGGTCGGCCGAGAAGCCGGTGATCCAGCCGGACTTGTCCAGCTTGTAGGCGACCTTGTTGTAGAAGGTGTCGAGAATCTTGGTTCCGCCATAACCCAGCGCCTGCAGCAGCACGGTGGCCGGCAGCTTGCGCTTGCGGTCGATGCGGACGTGCAGCACGTCCTTGGCGTCGAATTCGAAGTCGAGCCACGAGCCGCGGTAGGGGATCACGCGCGCGGCGAACAGCAGCTTGCCGGAGGCGTGCGTCTTGCCCTTGTCGTGGTCGAAGAAGACGCCCGGCGAGCGGTGCATCTGGGAAACGATCACCCGCTCGGTGCCGTTGACGATGAAGGTGCCCTTGTCCGTCATCAGCGGGATGTCGCCGAGATAGACGTCCTGCTCCTTGATGTCCTTGATGGACTTCGCGCCGGTCTCTTCATCGGTTTCGAACACGATGAGACGCAGCTTGACCTTCAGCGGCGCGGCGAAGTTGAGGTCGCGCTGCATGCATTCCTGGACGTCGAACTTCGGCGCCTCGAACTCGTAGGAGATGTATTCGAGTGTCGCGCGGTCAGAGAAGTCCTTGATCGGGAAAACCGATTTGAAAACGGCTTCCAGCCCGTCGGAATCCCGCTGTTCGGCGGGCGTGTGCATCTGCAGGAACTGTTCGTAGGAGGAACGCTGAACCTCGATGAGGTTCGGCATCTGCACCGTTTCTGGGATTTCGCCGTAGGACTTCCGAATACGCTTCTTTGCCGTGAACGACAGAGCCATGTTCGCTCCAGGTCTCTCAATTTTGGGCCGCGGCGCGCCTCCGGGGAGACGGGGGGAGTAGCCAACGGCCGGCCAGTATCCGGGTGCGCAAAAACGGCGAATCGAAATCCGAGCGCCGTTTCACTCTACAATAGTCGTCAACCCCCTCCCCGTGCGCAGGGGAGAAAGCTGTGGCGCGGAGGCCGGCCGGGCAAAAGCGCCGGACCGGCCGCCGCGCAGCGCGGGTCTACTTGATTTCGACCTTGGCGCCGGCTTCTTCGAGTTTCTTCTTGATGGTGTCGGCTTCTTCTTTCGTGACGCCTTCCTTCACCGGTTTCGGCGCGGCTTCGACCAGGTCCTTGGCTTCTTTCAGGCCGAGGCTCGGAACGATCTCGCGCACGACCTTGATCACGTTGATCTTCTTGTCGCCGGCGGAGGCCAGGATGACGTTGAATTCGGTTTGGGCTTCGGCCGGAGCAGCCGCGCCGCCGCCAGCTGCCGGACCAGCCGCCACAGCGACAGGAGCCGCAGCGGAGACGCCCCATTTTTCTTCAAGCAGCTTGGCCAGGTCGGCCGCTTCGATGACCGTCAGCGACGACAGGTCTTCGACGATCTTTTCCAGTTTCGACATTTCAGTGGGTCCTTGATTTCGTTTGTGTGTGTTCGGGTTTCAAGAGGCGGTGCAAAGTCTCAGGAACTGTTTCAGGCGGCGTCCTTGTTGGCGTACGCGCCGATGACACGCGCCAGCTGGCCGGCCGGAGCCTGCAGCACGCCCGCGATCTTGGTCGCCGGCGCCTGGATAAGCCCGATCAGCTTGCCGCGGAGCTCGTCCAGCGACGGCAGTGTGGCCAGGGCCTTCACGCCGTTCGTGTCGAGCACCGTATCGCCCATGAGCGCGCCAATGAGAACGAGCTTTTCGTTCCCCTTGGAGAACTCCGCGACCACCTTTGTGGCGGCTACGGGATCGGCCGAGTAGGCGATCGCCACGGGACCTGTGAACATGTCCGCAGCACCTTCGCCGCCTTTGCCTTCAAGGGCGATTTTCGCGAGTCGGTTCTTGATGACTTTCAGACTTGCGTTCTGGCCTTTCAGCCGGCCCCGCAGGTCCGTCAGCTCCGCCACGGTCAGCCCGGAATAGTGCGTGACAACCACGACGCCGGCGTCCGCGAAGACCTTTTTGTAGGTCTCGAGGGCTTCGGCTTTTCCAGCTTTATCCATTGCGGTCTCCATTGCGGACGACCGGACAATCCGGACGCCCCAGGAAGCGCACGCAGGACCCGATTTCCGCCTCGCCCCTCGCAACTGGCCGGCGTCCACAGCGGGAACCGGTCGTTCCGGGAAGCAACGCGGTCCGCATGACCAGCGCGCCCCCGTCCCAGGGCGGAAACGAACTCAAGGGCGACGTCGCAAGCCGAATGGCCGACAACGCACCCATTGTCCCGTCACACCCCGTCTCATGCAGGCGAATATTATGGAGAGAAGCGAATTGGCCCGGTTGAGCGAATTGGCCCTTCCCCACCTGCAATCACGGACGGAAAACGGGAGAGCCGTTTGTTAACGATTCTCCCGTCCAACGCAGGGCTGTATACCCCTCGGGCAGGTCTTGCAAGTCGCCTCTTGCTTTTTTCTGAAAACTGTTTTCCGGCCCTCGCGGGAGACCGGACCTGGCCGGTTGGGGCATGAGCCCCAGACCGGCCATATCCTCAGTATTCAGAGGGCTTTTCGGCCAGCCTAGCTGGCCGCCGCCGTCAGGGAGAGGTTCCCGACATCGATGGCGACGCCCGGACCCATGGTCGAGGAAATCGCGACCTTGAGCACGTACGTTCCCTTGGCGCCAGTCGGCTTGGCCTTGACCAGAGCCGTCACGAACGAGCGGAGATTCTCCTCCAGGGCCTTTTCCGAGAAGCTGGCCTTGCCGATCCCGCCGTGGATGATCCCGGCCTTTTCGACCCGGAACTCCACCGAACCGCCTTTGGCGTCCTTGACGGCCTGGGCGACGTTCGGGGTGACGGTGCCGACTTTCGGGTTCGGCATCAGGCCTTTCGGGCCCAGCACCTTACCGAGGCGGCCGACCAGGCCCATCATGTCGGGCGTGGCGATGACGCGGTCGAAGTCGATCTTGCCGCTGTTGACCGTTTCGAACAGGTCGTCCGCGCCGACGATGTCGGCTCCGGCGGCTTTCGCCTCCTCGGCCTTCTTGTCGCGGGCGAACACGGCGACCCGGACCGTCCGGCCCGTGCCGTTCGGCAGGTTCACAACGCCGCGGACCATCTGGTCGGCGTGTTTGGGATCGACGCCGAGATTGACGGCGATCTCGATGGTTTCATCGAACTTCGCCTTGGCGTTGCCCTTCACCAGTTTCACGGCCTCTTCGACCGTGTAGGCTTTCTGGGTGTCGACCTTGGAGCGGGCCGCGGTCATGCGTTTTCCGGTTGCCATGGCGATTACTCCGTCACCTGGAGGCCCATCGCGCGGGCGGACCCGGCGATGATGCGCGCGCCAGCCTCAACGTCGGTCGTGTTGAGGTCCTTCATCTTCTTCTGCGCGATGTCGCGGCACTGGGCCATGGTCACCGTCCCGGCGCTGTCGCGGCCGGGCGTTTTCGAGCCCGACTGGATCTTCGCGGCCTGCTTCAGCAGGTAGGACGCCGGCGGCGTCTTGATCTCGAAGGTGAACGACTTGTCCTGGTAGTACTGGATCACCACCGGCAGCGGCATGCCCTTGGTTTCCTGCTGGGTGCGCGCGTTGAACGCCTTGCAGAATTCCATGATGTTGATGCCGCGCTGGCCGAGCGCCGGGCCAATCGGGGGAGACGGGTTCGCCGCTCCGGCGGGAACCTGAAGTTTCAGGCTCCCCATGAGTTTCTTCGCCATAAGTCCCTCTGTTCAATACGCCCTGCGGGACCATCCCGCCGGGCTGAGAGAGCGTGGTGCGGCTCCGGACCTGGACTTCTGGCCCTGCCTCCCACGCGATTTGCGGTCAGATATCGAAGGTCTAGATGACCTTCTCGACCTGGCCGTATTCGAGATCGACCGGGGTCGCCCGGCCGAAGATCGAAACCGAAACCTTGAGACGCCCGGAATCCTGGTCGACGTCCTCGACCGATCCCTCGAACGAGGCGAATGGACCGTCGGTCACCTTCACCTTCTCGCCGATCTCGAACGAGATCAGGGCGCGCGGCCGTTCCGCCGCTTCAACCGCGTTGCCGAGGATGCGGTCGACTTCCGCCTGCGGCACCGGAAGCGGCTTCTTGCCGCCCTCCGCGCCAAGGAAGCCGGTCACCTTCGGCGTGTTCTTGACGAGGTGGTAGGCCTCGTCCGTCAGCTGCATCTTCACCAGCACATAGCCGGGCATGTGCCGCCGCTCGACCGTGCGCTTGCGTCCGCGCACCACCTCGACGACTTCCTCGGTCGGAACCTCGATGTCCTCGAACAGGTCCTCAAGCCCCTGCACTTCCGCCTGCTCGCGGATGGTCTGGGCGACCTTCTTCTCGAAGTTCGAGTAGGCGTGAACGATGTACCATTTGGCGTTAGGCATTGATCGATCCGATCTGCGTCACCAGCCGAACCACGAACGAGACCACCGCGTCTGTCACAAGAAAGAAGATGGCGGCGACCACAACCATGATCAGGACCATGATCGTCGCGGACACGGTTTCCTTGCGCGTGGTCCACGTGACCTTGCGGCCTTCCGCGCGCACCTGCGCGAGGAAAGTCATGGGTCCAGTGCGTTTCTTGGCTTCTGCGTTGTCCGCCACGGAGGAATGCTCGAGTTTCGGGATTAGGAACGGGTCCCTCTAAGGCATCGCGGCCCCGCCGACAATGCCGAAGATAGGAAATTATGACAGGTCCTTAAACCTGATGTTGCTGGCGTTTTCGCGCCGGGGTGTCGGTTTGTCCCACCTTCCCGGACCGGAACAACTGCCAGAAGCCGATCGGGATGTGCCTTGGCCGGAACCACTTCAGCCAGAGCGACATGAACAGCCGCGCCACCACAACCGCCGTGAAGAGCGAGGAGACGATCCCCACCGCCAGGGTCAGCGCGAAGCCCCGGATCGGCCCGGAGCCCAGGTTGAACATGATCAGGCCCGCCAGGAAGTGCGTGGCGTTGGCGTCGATAATCGTCGTCATGGCGTGGGAATAGCCACTCTCGATCGCGCTCACGACCGACCGACCATTGTGCTTTTCTTCCCGGATCCGCTCGAAGATCAGCACGTTGGCGTCCACGGCCATGCCGATGGTGAGGATGATGCCGGCGATGCCCGGCAGCGTCATGGTCGCCCCGATGCCGGACAGGAAGCCCACCAGCAGCGCCACGTTGAAGAACAGCGCGGCGACCGCGAAAATGCCGAGCAGGCCGTAGATCGCCAGCATGAACAGCACCACGAGGATGAGGCCGACGATCGACGCCGTGATGCCCGCCCGGATCGAATCCTGCCCCAGACCCGGTCCCACCACGCGCCGCTCAACCACTTTCAGCTTCGCCGGCAGCGCGCCGGACCGCAGCACGATGGCGAGGTTCTCGGCCTGCTCGATGGTGAAGTTGCCCGTGATCTGGCCTGACCCGCCGGTAATTGGCGACTGGATGGTCGGCGCCGAAACGATGTGATCGTCCAGGATGATGGCGAAGGGCTTGCCGATATTGTTGGTCGTCGTCTTGCCGAACCGCTGCGCGCCGGCAGGCCGCAGGGTGAAGCTGATATTGGGCCGGCCGTTCTGGTCGAAGCTTTGCGAAGCGGACTTCAGGTCCTGCCCGGTGATGATCGGATCGTCGAACACCACCTCCGGCTGCCCGCTTTCGGTGTCCATGTAGGCGGTGCGGCCGTTCTGGGATTCGCCGATCGTGTAGTCGGCCGGGTTGGCCTGGGTATCGACCATCTTGAAATAGAGCACGCCCGCCTGGGTGATAAGGTCGATGAGGCCGGTCGGATCGGCGAGGCCGGGCACTTCCACGATGATGCGGCTGTCGCCCTGTTTCTGGATGTTGGGCTCAACCGTGCCGGTGTTGTCCACCCTGCGCCGCACGGCCTCGATCGAGTTCTGCAACGCATCCGTCTGCAGCTTCGTCAGCGCCGCCTGCGTCAGCTTCACGGTGATCACGCCATCGGCGCGTTGCGACACGATCAGCGAGTTCTTGCCCCCGACCTGACCGATCGTCGGCGCGCCGAGTTTCTGGATGCGGCGAATCGCTTCGGCCGCGTCGTCCGGATTCTGCAGCTTGATGTGCAGTTCGTCGCCTTCGACCGTACGGCTGGCGAAGATCGCCGGCCGGTCGTTGATCAGCGTCTGCCGCACGTCGCGGTTCAGCTCCACCGCCTTGTTGTGCGCAAGTTCCTCGGGGTCGATCTCGAGCAGGATCGAGGCCCCGCCGCGCAGGTCCAGTCCCAGCTTCATCGCGCCCGAGGGAAGCCAGCCCAGATAGGCTTTCCGGTCCTGCTCCGTCACCAGGTTCGGCAGGCACAGGATCACGCCCACAATCAGGGTCACCACGATCAGGGTGACCTTCCAGGCCGGAAACTTGAGCAACATGGACGATCAGCTCGCTTTGACGTCGTTCGCCGGGGCCGCGTCGCCAAGCTTGCGAACCTCCACGATCATGCCGCGCACGAGGCGAAGCTTGACGCCCTCGCCGGCATCGACCGTCACCTCGTCGTCGGTGATCTTCACGGCCTTGCCGATGATCCCGCCGGAGGTGACCACGGTGTCGCCTTTCTTCAGCGATCCGAGCATTTCCTTGTGCTTCTTGGCGCGCTGGTTCTGCGGCCGGATCAGGAGGAAGTAGAAAATCGCGATCATCGCGATGGGGAAAAGAAGGGTCGTGGCGAGGCTGCCCATCGGACCCTGGTCGGCCGCACCCGCCGGCGCCGGCGTCGCCTGCATGATCATGTTGGTCAGCAGCATAGAAAGGGCCCCGCTGGAATCTGTTCGCGCTCCCGCCAGGCCGGGGGGAGCATCAGGGCGCGGACTATATCCAGAGACCGCCCCATTGCAATGAGATCAGGGCGCTGTGGCCGGATACAAGGCGGTCTGCAACGCCGCACCCGCGGCGTGACCCTGCGGCCACGCCTTACCCCATGGACGGCAGATATTGCGCCGGATCGACCGGATTGCGGCCCCGTCGAAGCTCGAAATGGACCTGCGGGGACGGCGCGGAGCCGGTCGAGCCCGCATGGGCGATGACCTGCCCCTGAATCACCTGGTCGCCCTCTTTCACCAGCAGGTCCTGCGCGTTGGCGTAGGCCGACACCCAGCCGTCCGCGTGCCGGACCAGCAGCAGATTGCCGAAGCCCGAAAGCTCGTTTCCGGCATAGACCACCTCGCCGGACGCCGCCGCGCGCACATCGACCCCGGCGTCGGCGCCGATGTTGAGGCCGTCGTTTCGCAGCCCGTCATCGCTGCGGCCATAGCCCCTGAGGATCGGCCCTTTCACCGGCCAGATGAAATCCGGAGCCCCGCCTGCAGCCGCCGGGGTCGATGCAACCGCCACGCTGGCCGGGTGCGATGGCTTCCGCGTCGGGGCGTTCGGCGCGCGCGCCGCCGTGCGCTTCGGCGCGCCCGTGGAGTCCTTCGCCAGCGGCGGCAGCAAAATCTCGTCGCCCGGATACACCACCCACGGCCGCGGCATCCGGTTGAGCAGCGCCAGCGAGCGCGTGTCGACGCTGAAGCGCTTGCCGACCGAATACAGAGTCTCGCCCGGCTCCACGACGTGGATGTTCGGCGGCGGCAGGTAGATCGACTGCCCGATCTTCAGCGAATACGGCTCGCTCAGATGGTTGGTCTCGATCAGCGCGCGCGTGCTCACCGCATAGCGGTGTGAAATGTCATAGAGCCGGTCGCCCTTGGCGATCACGATGCGCCGGGCCTCCGGCCTGTCCTCCGGCTGCAGCATCGGACCGCCGGGGCGCGGGCCTGTCTCGGGCAGCAGCGTCGCCGCTTCCGCAGCAGCAGGCAGGGTCGAGAACGCGCCCTGGTCCGTCACCACGGGCGCCGTGCGGGTCAGTGGCTGCGCCGGGCGCGAGGCGCGCGCCTGCCTCTCCGTCGACGCCTGCCGGGTCGCCCCGATCGGATGCTTGTAGGAAATCGGCGCGGGCCCGCCATACCCCGCCGGATTGCTGGCGCAAGCCGACAGCGACGCCAGCATCGCCAGGGCTGCAAGTCGCGCGGTGAGATCGGGTCGCATGCTTCATCCCTGAAGGCCCGCTTCTCACCTGCCCGACTATGCTTAACCGCTTGCTAAGTCCCTAGAGTTCCCGCGCAACGCCGGGCTGCAACGGCGTGAAATCCGACGGCATGACAGGCGTTTGCGACCAGGTTCCGTCCGCGGCTTTTTCCATCCGCATGACCATCTGGCCGTCCTCGCCATCGATCGGCGCGACCACCACGCCGCCCGGCGCCACCTGCGCGGCCAGCGCTTCCGGGAGAACGTCGACCGAGCCCATCAGCAGCAGCCGGTCGAACGGCGCCGCTTCCGGCCAGCCTGCCAGCCCGTCGGCATGGCGCACCTCAACCCGCTCGATGCCCAACTGGTCGAGCGCTGACCGGGCTTTCGAAACCAGCGTCCGGAACCGGTCGATGGAATAGACCCGCCGCGCCAGCCGGCTCAGCACGGCGGCCGAATAGCCGGAGCCTGACCCGATCTCCAGCACCGTGTTTTCCCGCCGGGGATCGAGCGCCTGGATCATGCTTCCCACCACCACCGGCCGCGTCAGGTTCTGCCCGCAATCGATCGGCAGTTCGATATCGTCCCAGGCGCTCTCCGCGAACGGACGCGGCACGAACGGCTCGCGCGGCGTCTTCTCCAGCGCCTCCATCACGCGATGATCCATCACCCCCGCCTGGCGCAGCGCCAGAACGAGGCGCGCGGACTGAAAGCGGGCGTAGGGATCGTTCATGGCGTATCTGGCGCCCGGAAGGTCTTCGCCAGCGCATCGCGATAGGCGTGGTGCGTCATGTCGATATGCAGCGGCGTGATCGAGATGCGGCCCTCATAGACCGCGCGCAGGTCGGTGCCCTCCGGCGGCTCGGAAAGCTTGCCGGTATAGCCGATCCAGAAATAGTCGTTGCCGCGCAGGTCGGTCCGCTTGTCCAGCGTCGAGATCGCCTCGTCGCGGAAACCCTGCCGCGTCACCTCGACGCCCTCGACATCCTGCGGCAGCCGGTCGGGAAAATTGACGTTCATCACCACGTCTTTCGGCCACGGGCTCGCCAGCAGCGCCTTCAGCACGCGCGGCCCCCATGCCCGGCCCGTCTCCCACGGGATCTGCTCGCCGCGCCGGAAGTTGCGCGCCTGCGAGAAGGCGATGGACGGAATCCCCAGATGCATCCCCTCGACCGCCGCCGCCACCGTGCCCGACTGGCTGGTGTCCTCGGCGATGTTCTGCCCGCGATTGACGCCCGACAGCACGAGATCCGGCTTGTGGTCCTTGAGGATGTCCATCACGCCCAGCAGCACCGCGTCCGCCGGCGTGCCGGTCACGGCGAAGCGCTTTTCGCCTTCCTGCCGCACGCGCACCGGCGAATTCAGCGTCACTGCCCGCGACTTGCCCGACTGCTCTTCATGGGGCGCGACGATCCACACATCGTCGGTCACAGACCGCGCGATCTCCTCCAGCACCGTCAGCCCGGGAGCAAAAACACCATCGTCGTTCGAAAGCAGGATACGCATGGCGCCCTCTCTAGCGGGCATCGGCGCTGCGCGCCAGTTTTGGGACGCCTAATCCACACACAGCCCTGGCTGCGCCACGCCGCCCTCGACGGTCTGGAAGCAACCGCACGGCTCGTTGTTGGCGGCGCAGACGCCCGTGGTCTTCTCGCCCATGTTCGGCGAGCCCTGCGCCATACACCGGCCCGAACAATCCGATGCGCCTGAGCACGCCTTGCCGGCGTCCTTGTAGGTCACCACGCAGAACGGCTTGCCCAGCCGGCACACGGGCCGCCAGTCCCCGCCGGTCGCCTTGCACGACGTCTCGTCCCTGACCGGCGTCGCCTGCGCGGGCTGCTGGTCGTCGTGAATGATGGGCGGAACCACGAGCGTCCCTTCCGCCTCATTCGGGGCGGTTTTCGCCGGCGGCGCATGACATGCGGCCAGCATCAGCACAACCGCAAGCAGACCCGCCAGCCGCTTCATCCGATCACCTCAAGCCCGCCCATGTAGGGCACAAGCGCCTTGGGCACCTGCACGGTGCCGTCTTCCTGCTGGTAGTTCTCCAGCACGGCCACCAGCGTCCGCCCCACCGCGAGGCCGGAGCCGTTCAGCGTGTGCACGTATTCGGGCTTCGCGCCCTTCTCGCGCCGGAAGCGCGCATCCATGCGCCTCGCCTGGAAGTCGCCGCACATCGAGCACGACGAGATTTCGCGATACGTCTCCTGGCTCGGCAGCCACACCTCGATGTCGTAGGTCTTGCGCGCGCCAAAGCCCATGTCCCCCGCACACAGCATCACGGTGCGATAGGGCAGCTCCAGCCGCTTGAGAATTTCCTCGGCGCACCCGGTCATCCGCTCCAGCTCGGCGGACGAGTCTTCCGGCTTCACGATGGAGACAAGCTCCACCTTGATGAACTGGTGCTGGCGGATCATCCCCTTCGTATCGCGCCCGGCACTCCCCGCCTCCGACCGGAAACACGGCGTCGCCGCCGTCATCCGCATCGGCAACGCCTCCGCATCGAGAATCTGCTCGCGCACGATGTTGGTGAGGGACACCTCGGCGGTGGGGATGAGATACTTAGCAGGCAACTCGAAGTCGGGTTCTTGCTGGCCTTCTTGCAATCTCTTTTTCGCGTCCTGAATGAGGCCATGAAGTGTCATTTTCGACACCGGATTCATTTCGCCAACATTGAGGACCCGCTCAAATAGGCGCTCATGCTCGGTCTTTGCTCGACCCAATAGCGCCGACTCCATCGCGAGCGTGGCCCGGAGTGCGCCAGCATGCGCTTCGCGCTTTTCGTTTCCGGTAGCGGGGACTTTGAATAGATCATCTTCAAACTTTGGGAGTTGGCCGGTACCAAACATTGTATCGCGCCCTACCAGCAGCGGCACTGCCGTCTCGCTGTACCCATTCTGCCCTGTCTGCACATCGAGCATGAAGGCCGCGAGCGCGCGCTCCAGGCGCGCCAGACGCTTCTTCAGCACCACGAAGCGCGCGCCGCTCATGCGCGCCGCCGCCTCGAAGTCCATCATGCCCAGCGCCTCGCCGATGTCGGCGTGATCCTTCGGCTTGAAGTTGAACTTGCGCGGGCTGCCGTGTTTGCGCACCTCGACATTGTCGTGTTCGTCCTTGCCGTCCGGCACCTCGTCCAGCGGCAGGTTGGGCAGGCGCGCCAGCAAATCGTCGCGCTTCGCGATGGCGTCGGCTTCCGCTTTGCCCGCTTCCTCGATGGTCACTTTCGCGGCGGCGACATCGGCCATCAACTGCTGCGCCAGCGCCTCGTCCTTCGCCGCCTTGGCCTTGCCGATCTCCTTCGACTTGGCGTTGCGCGCCGCCTCCGCCGTCTCCTTGGCGTGGATCGCCTTGCGCACGTCGGCGTCGAGATCGAGGATCGCCTTGACCTCGGACGCGCCGTCCACGCCCGGCCGCCGCGACCACGCTTTCGCGTAGGTCTCGGGCGTTTCACGGATGGCGCGAATGTCGTGCATGGGGCTTGTCCTCGTCTCGTACGCGAGGGCTTAACCCGGTTCGGCCCGCGATGGGAGGGTCTGGTGTCCCTGACTACCTCCAACCTAGAAACACTCGGCCGCCGCGCGGGCGAACCTACATCGTGCCGGCGTCCCGCGGCGGGCCCTTCGCGGCTTCCCGGGCCGCTTCCTTCGCCTCGGCCTTGGCTTCCGCCGCCTCGCGCTTGCGGCGGTCGCGCTCGATCATCCAGGCGCAGAAGATGCTTGCCTCGTAGAGCCCATAGACCGGCAGGGCGAGCACCGTCTGGCTGAAGACGTCCGGCGGCGTCATCACCATGGCGACCGCGAAGATCGCGACCACGGCGTATTTGCGTCCCTTGCGCAGCGTGGCCGAGCTGATGATCTCGGCCTTGGCCAGCAGCGCGAGCACCACCGGCAGCTGGAAGGCCATGCCGAATGCGGTGAAGAGCGCGATGGCGAGCGAATAGTACTCCGCCACCTTTGGCAGGTAGGTCACCTTGGTCGACTCGCCGGTGAACTCCTGCCCGAAGGCGAAACCCATCACCAAGGGCAGCAGCACGAAGTAGACGACGGCGCCGCCCGCAGCGAACAAGAAGGGGATCGCGATGATGAAGGGCGCAACCGCGCCGCGCTCGTTCTTGTAGAGGCCCGGCGCGACAAAGCGCCAGATGTGCCAGGCGATATACGGAAACGCCCCGGCGATGCCGATCAGCATCGCCAGCTTCAGCTTCAGGAACAGCAGCTCAAGCGGTGCGGTGAAATAGGCCTGCGAGGCGTCCCGTCCGGCGCGGTGCGCGGCAAGGCTGAACGGCTCCAGCAGAATGTCGAGGATGTACTGCGAAAAGAAGAAGCCGAGCAGGCCAAGCACCACCACGGCGATGGAGCACTTCACCAGCCGCGAGCGCAGCTCGATCAGGTGATCCATCAACGGCGCGCGGCTGGCCTCGACCTCGTCGATCGGCGCCGGCGGCGCGCCCGGAGACGCGGCGACTGGAACGGAATGATCGCTGCTCACGCAGAGGCGTCCTGCTTCTCGGCCGGCGCGGAGCGTCCGGCGTCCTCGTCCCCGCTGGCGGCCGCCTCATCGGACGGGTTGCCATGGATGCGCAGAAGTTCGCCCGCCTCTTCATCGGCCGCGGCCCGCGAGGCGGCGCTGGTCGTCATCTCCGAAACGTCGAGCGGCGAGGCGTCGTCGGCCACGTCCAGTTTCGGCCGGTCGCTCATGCCCTCGGCGATGTCGCGCTCCAGCGCGGCGCGATCCTCTTCAAAGTCCTTCGACAGCTCTTCGAGGCCGGTGTGCTTCTTCAGTTCGGAGACTTCCTTGCGCAGCTCCTCCAGCTCGGCCTGCCGCCCAAGCTCGTCGAAGCCCTGGCGGAACTCGAAAGCCATCGCGCGCATCTTGCCGGTGATCCGGCCGATCTTGCGCATCATCAGCGGCAGATCGCGCGGCCCAAGCAGCACCATCGCGATAATCGCGATGAGCAGCATCTCGGAGAAATCTACACCCGGAAGCATGTCAGGCGGCGGTCCTCAGCCAGTTCGGACGGGCCAGATCGGGACGCTAGGCGCCCGTCTTGTCCTTCTGGGGTGTGACGTTGATGGTCTTGCTGTCATCCAGCGCCGGCGCATCACGCTGGGCGCCTTCCTCCTCTTCCTTCATCCCCTTGCGAAAGCTCCGGAGGCCCTTGGCCATGTCGGTCATCATCGCGGAAATCTTCCCGCGACCGCCGAAAAACAGCAGAACCAGCGCCAAAACGATCAGCAACTGGATGGGACTAATCCCGCCTGGTCCGAACATTTCATTCTCCACTGGCGGCGACATTGCGCCGCGAATTTTCAGCAACTTACCCCCGCGGAGCCGCTACGGCAAACGGGGCGCCCATGCGGCCCGTTGTCTGAGATCAGGGGCGATCTTCCGCGCCCTCAAGGAAATCGGGCTGGAATTCGCCTGACTCCAGCGGATCCTCGGCCAGCAACTCGCCCGTTTCGGGATCGCGCGGGCTGCCGCTGAATTCGAAATCGCGCGGAATTTCGGCGCCCAGAAGCCCGGACGCCTGAAGCTCGTTCTTGCCGGGCAGCGCATCGAGCGAGTCCAGCCCGAAATGGACCAGGAAAGCCTCCGTCGTGCCGTAGGTCACAGGGCGCCCCGGCGTCCGCCGCCGCCCGCGCGGCCGGATCCATCCCGCCTCCAGCAGCACGTCCACCGTCCCCTTGGACACGGCGACGCCCCGCACGTCCTCGATTTCCGGCCGCGTCACCGGCTGGCAATAGGCGATGATCGCCAGCGTCTCCAGCGCGGCACGGGAAAGCGGCCGCTCCTGCTCGCGCGTCTCCTCGAACAGGAAGGCGAGGTCCGGCGCCGTCTGGAACCGCCACTTGCCCGCCACTTCCACCAGCTGGACGCCCTTGCCGCGATACGCCGCCTTCAGCCGCAACAGCACGTCGCCCGGCTCCACGCCCGGCGGCAGCGCCTGCGCCAGGGTGGCGGCGTCGATCGGCTCGGCGGAGGCGAACAACACGGCCTCGGCCCGCCGCAGCGCATCCGCGATCCGCTCGTCAGCGACCGGCGGCTCGTCAACGGGTTCAGCCGCCAGCGCAGGAGCCGCACCGGCCTTCGCCTTCGACAGCTTCGCCACCGCGGCGCGCATGGCCTCCACGGTTTCCGGACCGTCGTCGTGTCCCTCGCCGCCGCTCATCTATTCCGCCGCCTTCATGTCCCGGTCCGCGATCCGGCGCCGGACATAGACATCCGAGAAGGCCTTGTCCTGGCGCAGCTCCACGGCCTTGTCGCGCGTCAGCTCCAGCGCCGCGGCGAACAGGCTGGCCGTTACCGAACTCTGCGGCGCCTCGCCCGCCTCGGCCTCCGGCACCTGCATCGACTGCACCGACTTCCAGTCATCCAGCTCCGCCACCAGCGCCACCAGCCGCCGCCGCGCCGTCTCCAGCGCCAGCACCGGCTGGCGCTTCACCACATGCGCCCGCACCTTGTGCCGGCGCGCATTGATATCGGCGAACCCCTTCATCAGGTCGTAGAGCGTGGTGGTCCAGATCGACCGCCGCAGGATCTTCGGCCGCTCAGGCGCCCCGCGCCGGAACACATCCCGGCCATCGATGTTCCCGGCGTAGAGATCGGCGTGCGCCCGCCGCATGGCCTCCAGCCGCTTCAGGCGGAACGCCAGACGCCCGGCCAGCGCATCGCCGTCGGGTTCGTCCTCGTCCGAGGGCTCGCGCGGCAGCAGCAGCTTCGATTTCAGGAAAGCCAGCCACGCCGCCATCAGCAGGTAGTCGGCGGCGAGGTCCATGCGCCGGTCCTGCGCCTCGCGGATGAAGGCGAGATACTGGTTGGCGAGATCGAGAATGGAGATGTGGGCGAGGTCGACCTTCTGCCGGCGGGCGAGGTCCAGCAGCAGATGCAGCGGACCTTCATATCCCTCGATGTCGACCCGGAAGGTGTTCCCGGCATCGGCGTCCGCGGCGCCGGCCGCGGCCTGCGCCAGCATGTCGTCCGTCGAGGAAGCGCTCATGCCGCCGCCGGGCCGGCGTCCGCCAGCAGCTTCTCCAGCCGCGCCCAGCCTTCGGCGCGATCGAACGGCCCCAGCCCAAGCGTCGCGCGCTCGGCGGCCTCCGCACGGCGCAGCGCATCGCCCGAAAGTATGGGCGCCGCTTCGGCCACTTCGGTCATTTCGGCAAACACGGTGGCGGCGTCCTTCGCAAACCCCGAACAATGGAGCACGACATCGCAGCCCGCCGCCAGCGCCCGATGCGCCCGGTCGGTCAGCGCGCCGCCCAGCGCGTTCATGCCAAGGTCGTCGGTCATCAAGAGCCCGTCGAAACCAATCTCCCGCCGGATGACCTCGCCGATGATCTTTGGCGACACCGTCGCGGCGGTCATGCCGTCCAGAGCGGGATAGGCGATGTGGGCCGTCATGGCCATGGGCGCGTCCACAACCGCTGCAAATGCTGCGAAATCTCCCGCCAGCGCGTTTCCGCCGGCCGTCACGACCGGCAGCGATTCGTGGCTGTCGGCCTCGGCCCGGCCATGCCCCGGCATGTGCTTGATGACGCCCGCGACCCCGCCGGCCGCCAGCCCGCCCAGCGCCGCCCGGGCCAGCGCGCCGACCTGTTCCGGCGTCGCGCCGAACGAGCGGTCGCCGACAATGCTGTGGGCGCCGTCATGGCGCAGGTCGACCACCGGCGCGCAATCGGCGTGGATGCCCAGCGGTTCGAGTTCCGCGGCGATCAGGCGATGGCCCAGCCATGCCGCCTCGAGGCCGAGATCGCGGTCACGCTCATAGAGTGCGCCATAGCGCGCGGCGGCCGGAAACTCGGGCCAGTTCGGCGGCCGCAGGCGGCGCACCCGGCCGCCTTCCTGGTCGATGAAGATCAGCGTCGGCCGGCCGGTGGCGGCCCATATCTCGTCCACCAGCGCGCGCACCTGCGACGGGCTCACGCACGACCGCCCCATCAGGATGACGCCCCAGGGCGCTGCGTCGGCCAAAAGCCGCGCTTCGTCCGTGGTCAGCCTGGGTCCCGAGATACTGAGGATACAGGCTCTGGATTCGATCATGTCGCCGTTACGTTTTCTTGGCCGTGAAGCAATCGCCGCCGGACGCCTTGATAGCGCCGCAGAAGGCGTTCGCATCGGCGCGCGAAGCGAACGACCCGGCGCGCAGACGATAGACCGTCTTGCCATTCACGTCAGCGCGCACAACCGATCTTTCTGCAGACTGCATCAGGTCGGGCGCAGCCTTGGCCCGGCGGGCCCACTCGGCCATCGCCGCAGCCTCGGTCGAGGGCGCGGCGAGCTGCACAACATACTGACCGTCGGCGGCAAACGCAGGATGGTAGGCGCCTTCCAGCGCTGCGGGCGTCGAGGCCGCCGGCTTGGCAGGTTCGGTTTTCGCCGGCGCCGGCGTGGCGGCGGCAGTCTGGACAGGAGCCGGGGTGAGGCTGATCGGCGCGTCCGGCGAAATCTGCGGGGCAGGCTTCGGCGGCGGCGCGGCGGCCGGTTTCGGCGTCGCCAGTTTCACGGGCTCGGCCTTGGGCGGCGCTTCCGCAGGTGTGGCGGTTTTCGGCGCTGGAGCGGGCGTTGTCGCGACCGCTGCTTTCGTCTCCTCGCGCACATCCGGCGTCTCGGCGGGCGCCGGCTGCTTCTCGCTCGGGGCGATCCGCTCGAACACGCTGGCGTCGATGTCCGGCGCCTTGGGCGCCTTCACATCCGGCCGTGTCTTGAACGGACCGGACGAGGCCAGCATCGGCGTCGCGGCGGCGTTGGCCGGACGCAGGCCCTTGCTGTAGGCGTTCCAGACCACGGCGCCAAAGACGCCGATCACCACGATCGTGCAGGCGAGGATCAGCGGCCCCCGCTTGCTGTCGCCGGGTTCATACTTGCCGCCGCCATCCGGCAACGGCGTGAAATCGTTCTTGCGGCGCCCGGAGCTCGCGCGGCGGTCGCGCGGCGCGCGTTCGGTGAACAGGCGCTCCGGCGGATCGTCGTCGTCCAGCTCGGGCTCCGGTTCAGGCCGAACCGGTTTGCGGATGCTCGGCTCCTCGACTGTCTCGGCGGCCCGCGACTTGCCGAAGACCATCCGGTCGAGATCGTCGCCGGGCTCAACCATCGGGGCGCGGCCCGGAATTACGGATCTGGAATAGCGTGTCATCGCGCTCGAATCGCAACTTCCTGCGCCTGAAGGATAGTGCCACCCCGGAACCGGCGCCCGCGACCGTGGCGCGCGATGCGACCCTCTGGCCGCAAATCGCCTTCTTGTCCGATCAGCGCAGCGAAACGTTAACGGATTGAAAAAGCCCCGGGATTTACCGGGAAAACCCCGTCAAACCCAGTGGTCGAGGTTGAACAGCCGGTGGTGTTCGTCGATCGCGAACGTGTCCGTCATGCCGGCGATGTAGTCGCAAACCACGCGCGCCCGCTTGGGCATGTCCGCAGTACGCGCCCGGTCGCGCCAGGGCGGCGGCAGGGTGTCGGGCTCGTCGAGGAAGAGCTGGAAGAGGTCAGTCACGATGCGGCGGGCCTGGCTCATCATGCGGTTGACCCGATGGTGCCGGTACATCCGCTCGAACAGGAACGCCTTCAGCGGCGCCTGTTTCTCGGCGATCTCGGCTGAAAACGCCGCCAGCGGACGGCCCAGCGCCCGCACGTCCTCTACCGAGCGCGGCCTCGCTTCGGCAGCGCGACGCCGGAATTCGGCGATGAGGTCGCCGATCCAGAGCCCGATCAGCCGCCGCACCGCCTCGGCTATCAGCCGCCCGCGCTCAAGGTCGGGATATTCACTCATCACTTCGCGGAACACCTCGCCCGCAAGCGGAACCTCCATCAGGTCCTCGATCTCGAAGAGGCCGGCGGTCAGTCCGTCATCGATGTCGTGATTGTTGTAGGCGATGTCGTCGGCCAGCGCCGCGATCTGCGCTTCCGGCCCCGCATAGGTGCCGAGTTCAAGCGACTGCAGCGCCTCATAGGCGCGAAAGGCGGCGGGAAGGTCGTCGATCGACCGGTCCGCACCGATCAGCGGACCGTTGTGCTTGATCACGCCCTCCAGCGTCTCCCACGTCAGGTTGAGGCCGTCGAACGCCGGATACTTGTGTTCAAGCCGGGTCAGAACGCGCAGCGCCTGTGCGTTGTGGTCGAACCCGTCATAGGGCGCCATCGCAAGGTCGAGCGCGGTTTCGCCAGCGTGGCCGAAGGGCGGATGGCCAATGTCGTGCGCCAGCGCCAGCGCCTCGGCGAGATCCTCGTCCAGCCCCAGGACCCGCGAGGCCGACCGCGCGATCTGCGCCACCTCAAGGGAATGGGTCAGCCGGGTACGGTAGTGGTCGCCTTCGTGCGCCACAAACACCTGGGTCTTCTGTTTCAGCCGCCGGAAGGCGTCGGCATGGATGATCCGGTCGCGGTCGCGCTGGAAATCCGTCCGGGTCGCGCTCGGACTTTCGGCATGAAGCCGCCCCCGCGACCGGGCCGGATCGCTGGCGTAGACCGCGCGCGGAGGGGCGGAAAACCGCTTCGCCATGCTGAACTTCCGTTTACAAGGCTTCCGTTTACACTCGTCCATTCATATCTGACTCGTCAGTATTGACGAATTGAGACGCGGAGAGCGGAAGACCTATCCATGGCGGCCGACACGCAGGATACCCTGTCCACCGACGCGGAGGTGCGCCTCAGCGCATCCGCGGCGCGGCGGATCAACAAGATCACCGCCAGCCAGCCGGCGGGCACGATGCTGCGCGTCGAAGTGGTCGGCGGCGGCTGTTCGGGCTTTTCCTACCGCTTCGGCTTTGCCAATACCGCCAATGCCGACGACATCGTCGTCGAGCGGGACGGCGCCCGGGTCGCGATTGACGAAGCCAGCCTGCCATTCCTGGCGGGCAGCGAGATCGATTTCGTCGAGGAGCTGATTGGCGCGAGCTTCAAGGTCCACAATCCCAACGCAACGTCGGGATGTGGGTGCGGGACCAGCTTTTCGGTCTGACCCCGCGTTACGAACGCCCTCAGTCTAGCCCGCCGCTTCCTCACTCTTTCCGAGGTCTTCAGGACGCGGCGCGGGCAGTTCCGGATAATCGACAATGGACATCCGGCGCGGGCGCATCATCTGGATGACGCCGAAGCCGACCGCTCCGGCTAGTCCCGCCGCAACCACGCCAGCCAGCACGATGGGGATCATTGGCCGTCCTCCTCATCTCACTTGATGAGGTGAGGCTGGCTGTCGCCGGTCGGACCCGTCAACCCGCAAAAAGTTTCATGTCTGCGGCCATGTTCTCGCCAACATTCCCGGCGCATGCGCGCCGCTAGTGCCGGTGATGGTCGTGGTCGTGGTCGTGGTCGCGCCCGCGGTCATGGTCGTCGCGATGATCGCGCGTCCGGAAACGGTGCGAACGATCGAACTGCTGCCGGCGGAAGTGATGATCGCGATCGACGACGTACGGACCGCCCCGATAGGTCTGGTAATAGAACACATCCCCCGGCGCCCAGTACCCGCCATAGAGCGGCCCGTAATAGTTGTCGTAATACCCGTCGTACCAGCCGCCGCGATCCGCGTAGCCGTACCCATAGTTCGAATAGCCATAGCTCTCGTCCGCACAAGCGGAGAGCGCAATGGCGGCGAGGGGGAGAATGACCCCTGCAAACGCACGTTTCATGGGGAAGCCTTTCGTCATTACCCGTAGAACGGATAACCAATCGGGACCGTTCCCCCTGTTGCGCAGCCAATCCACGCTGGTTTGCAGCGTCATCCCGACCTAGTCTGCCAACATGAACACACGCCCCGCACTCTCCGTCACCCAGGCCGTCCGCCAGCGCATTTCGACGCGCGGATTTCTGGACAGGCCCATTCCCCGCGCCGACCTGGTCGACCTTCTTGAAACAGCCCAGCGCGCGCCCTCTGGCGGCAACCTGCAGCCGTGGAAGACGATCGCCGTCACCGGCGCCGCGAAGGACGAGATCATCGCCCTCGCCGCGCGCGTGCTGTCGGAAAACCCGATGGCGGTGATCCCCATGGAGCGGCCGGTCTATCCCGACTTCAAACAGGTCGATCCGGTCTACGACCAGCGCCGGCGCCGGGTCGGCGAGATGATGTACGAGAAGATCGGCATCCCCCGCGAAGACCGCGCCGGCCGCATCGCATGGTTTGCGCACAACTACCGTTTCTTCGGCGCGCCCGTGGGTCTCTTCTTCATCATCGACACGCGCATGGGCCACGGCCAATGGGCGCACATGGGCATGTACATGCAGACCATCGCCCTCCTGGCCGAGGAGCGTGGCTGGGGAACCTGCATGCAGGAATGCTGGGCGCGTCTGCGCGACGAACTGCATGACCATTTCGGTCTGGACGACCACCACATGATCTATTCCGGCATGTCGCTCGGCTGGCCGGACCCGGACGAACCGGCGAATGCGCTCTACGCCGAACGCGCGCCGCAGGCCGAAGTCGTCGAGTTCCGGGGCTTCTGAGAACGGACGCGTCACCGGTTGGCGTCAGGGGGACGACATGACTGCCCGCATCGCTTTTCGTTTCGCACTACTCGCCGCGGCGGTCATGCTTGCCGTGACCCCGCTGTTCGGTCTGACGGTCCCGTCGTGTGCGCCGCTGCCGATGCCGCCGCTGATGGCGTTCGAGCTGGCGCGGTCTGTCGCTGACCTGCAGCGCATCTTCGGCATGGCGGGCGACATCTGCCGGGCGCCGCTGGTCGCGCAACTCAATCAGGCCAACATCGTGGACACCATCGTGTACATTCCGGCCTACACAGCGTTCTACGCCCTGACGCTTTACGCCCTCGGCCGGCGTGACAGGGCGATCGGATACGCAGGAGTCGCTGTCGCACTCGCCTGCGCCATCGCTGACTGGACCGAGAACACATCGCTTTTCCAACTCAGCGCCGCGCCCGATACGCCATCCGTCTGGCTGTCGGTGCTGATGGTCGGCGCCAACATCAAATGGGTTGGACTTGCCGTCGCGACGACGTTGGGCGGCGTGATGGTCTGGCGTCGCGGCGGGCTTGGTTGGCTGGCCTTCTTTCCCTGCGCGCTCCCCCTTGGCGTTTCGATCTGGGCGCTGGTTGCGCCTGACGCCGCCGGACGCTGGCTGGCGCCCGGCATGGTAGTCGCCAGCGTCGTATTCCTCATGATCGCGGGCGTGGGCGCGTTCGGAAAGGTTGCCGCAACACAGGCCAATAGCTAGCGTCTTCCCTGTTTCGCTTGGAGCACACAGCCATGCCAGATTCCGTCAGCTTTGACCGCCGTCTCTTGCTGCAGGGCGCCGCCGCGGGCGCCGTGATGATGTCTCAGGGAGGCGCCGCGTGGGCCGCTCCCGCCGGAGACATCAAGGCGATCCGCAAGGCCGTCGAGACCGGACACGACGAAGCCGTGAAGCGCATCCAGGACTGGATCGCGAACCCGTCCATCGCCGCCGAGAACTACAGGAACAAGGAAGGCGCCAACTACATGATGGGCCTCGTGAAGGATGCCGGCTTCCAGTACGCCGAAGTCATCCCCACGGACGGCCACCCCGGCGTCTTCGCGACCATGGATAACGGCGCGAAGAAGTGGATGGGCATCTACTTCATGTACGACGTGAAGCAGTTCGACCCGTCCGAGTGGTCCTCGCCGCCGCTGGAAGGGCGGCTGATCGACAAGGAGGGTTTCGGCAAGGTCATCATGGGCCGCGGCGCCGTGAACCAGAAGGGCCCGGAAGGCTCCTTCCTCGCCGCGCTTCACGCCTTCAAGGCGTCCGGCAAGAAGCTGCCGGTGAACATCGTGCTGGTCGCCGAAGGCGAGGAAGAAATCGCCTCGCCGCACTTCCACCAGCTCGTCACGCATCCGCATGTGATGCCCGCGCTGTCCAAATGCGTCGGCGTCATCATCCCGTCCGCCTCGCAGGAGCGCACGGGCTCGGTAACGATAGAGCTTGGCGCCAAGGGCGCGGTTGAGCTTCAGTTGATTTCGGACGGCGCCACATGGGGCCGCGGCCCGGCGAAGGACCTGCACTCCAGCGAGAAGGCCCGCGTCGATAGCCCCGCCTGGCATCTCGTCGAGGCGCTCGCCACGCTGGTGACGCCGGACGGCAACACGCCGGCGGTCGACGGCTGGTTCGAGAAGGTGCGCCCGCTGACCGCGCGCCAGAAAGAGCTGATCGCCCAGTACGCGGCCGCCACCAGCGAACAGGAAGTCATGGCCGCCTATGGCGTGAAGCACTGGATCGACGATCTCGACTACAAGTCCTCGATCGAGCGGCTCGTCTCGCAACCGACGATCAACATCCAGGGTCTTGTCGGCGGCTACACCGGACAGGGCGGCAAGACGATCCTGCCGCACCGCGCCGAAGCCAAGATCGACCTCCGCCTAGTTCCCGACATGACCAAGGAAGACAGCGTCGCCAAGCTGAAGGCGTATCTCGCGAAGAAGGGCTTCGGCGACATCGACGTCAACGTATCGGGCGGTTACGGCCCCACCGAGATCGACGAGACCAGCTCGCTGGTAAAGGCGCAGCTCGCCACCTTCAAGGCGGCGGGCATTCCCACGACGCTCTATCCGCGCAGCGCCGGATCATGGCCAGGCGTCGTCTTCACCGGCGAACCCCTGAAAATCCCGGCCAGCGGCTTCGGTCTCGGCTATGGACAGGGCGCCCATGCGCCAGACGAATTCTTCGTCGTCGAAAGCTCGAACCCCAAGGTCGCCGGCCTCGACGGCTCGACGATGGGTTATGTCGATTTCCTCTACCAGATCGCGGCGATGAAGTAGCGGGCTAGCGCTGCGCCAGCACTGAAACGAACTCGGCCGGCGGCGCAGTCTCGTCCCACTGAGCTGCGCTGTCCGGTATCGCGACCCAGCGCTGCTTCCGCTTCGTCCAGATATGCGCGACCACATCAAGCTGGTCGCTGGCGTCAAACGTGCCCGCGCGCACCACGGCGATGCCGGGTCGCGAACTGTTGGTGTTGAAAATGCGCGTATGGCAGACGCCGCACATGCGCTGGCGCGACGTGTGTCCGCTCGGCGTCGTCAGTTCGTAGATCACCACCGGCCCCGAGACGGACAGCTGGCCCTCGCTGACCACCACCTGCAGGCTGAACGCGCTGCCGCTCCACGTCTGGCAATCGAGGCAGTGGCAGGCATAGGCGCGCGGCATCGTTTCGCTGGCCAGTGCATAGCGCACCGCGCCGCAACGGCACCCGCCCTCGATCACGTTCGCCATCCGGATGCTCCCTTGGCCTTCGCTATAATCCCGCCGCCAAACTCACCCTGACAAGCCCGGACCCCGATATTGATACGGCGCCGCCCCGGGTCTAGCGTCACCGCCAAGGACAGAGGGTCATCCATGAAACACCGCATCATCGTCAGCGCGCTCGCGCTGGCCGTCTCGCTTGCTTTTGCGCCGGGCGCGCTCGCGAAAGACATTGTCGTCCACGCAGGCAAGCTGTTCGACGGGGTTTCGAAAACGCCACAGACCAATGTCTCGATCCTCATCCATGACGACCGCATCACCGATGTCCGCTCCGGTTTCGTCTCGCCGCGCGGCTATGACGTGATCGACCTCTCGAAGTCGACCGTCCTTCCCGGACTGATCGATTGCCACGATCACATCACAGCGCTTTTCGACGGCGGCAACCCGATCGAGGAAGCGGTGACCTGGACGCGGTTCGATGTGGCGCTGGCCTCGCCCGCCAACGCCCGCGCGACGCTGCTGGCCGGCTTCACCACGATCCGCGATGTCGGCGGCGACGTGGATATCGTCGTCGCGCTCAAGAAGGCCATCGCAAAAGGATTCGTTGAAGGGCCGCGCATGTTCGTCGCCGGTCCGCCGCTCGGCCCCACCGGCGGCCACGGCGATCCGGCTAACGGGCTCGACCCGGACCTCAACAATCCCTTCTGGGCGCTGTCGCAGATCGACAGCCCGGAAGAGGCGCGCAAGACAGTGCGCACGCTGCGCCGCGACGGCGTTGACCTGATCAAGATAATGCCCTCCGGCGGCGTGCTCTCGATTGGCGATGATCCCAACCAGCAGCTGATGGCGGACGACGAGATCAAGTCCGTGATCGATACCGCCCACTCCCTTGGCCTCAAGGTCGCCGCTCACGCACATGGCAAGAAGGCCATCGACAGCGCCGTGCGGCTCGGCGTCGATTCCATCGAGCACGGCAGCTTCGCGGACGCTGAAAGCTACAAGCTGATGAAGGAGCACGGGACATATCTCGTGCCCACGCTGCTGGTCGGCCAGACCGCCGCCGACATCGCGACGGCTCACCCGGAGCAGCTGAACCCGTCGTCCGCCAAGAAAGCGCTCGAGACCGTGCCCCACCTGCAGAAGAACCTGCACGACGCCTACACGGCCGGCGTGAAGATCGCCTTCGGCACAGACCAGGGCCTGGCGCCCCACGGCACGAACGCGAAGGAGTTCGCGCTGATGGTGAAGGCCGGCATGAAGCCGATCGACACCATCATCGCCGCCACCAGCTCCGCCGCCGACCTGATCGGCGACACCGCCGACATCGGCAGCGTGCAGAAGGGCCGCTATGCAGACCTCGTGGCCGTCAACGGCGACCCGCTGGCCGACGTCACGCAACTGGAGCACGTCCAGTTCGTCATGAAGGGCGGCGAGGTCTACAAACAGAACGGCCAGCCGCTGTTCCGGTAGTCCCAGCTAGGTCACCCCACCTTCAACGCCGAGCTTCTGCAGGCCAAACCGCTGGGCCGACGCCATCACCGCCACGACATAGTGGTAGGCGGCGAGCCTGTGCGGCTCGATATGGATTTCCGGCTGCACGGCGCGTCGCGCTTCGACTGCGAGGCGCTGGTCAAGCTCCGCGAGCGTGACCGGCGTTCCGTTCCAGCGATATGAACCATCGAAGTCCACGCTGATCCGGACTGGCTCGGTTGGTTTGACGATGGCGTCGGGGTTCGGCCGCGGCGTATCCATTTTCACCGCTTGCCTCTGGGGCGGGATCGTCACGATCAACATGATCAGCAATACGAGCATCACGTCGATCAGCGGCGTCGTGTTGATTTCCGAGGTTGGCTCGCCGTCCTTGAGTGCGGCTGTCATCATCGCCATGCGTCGTCCTCCCATGAATATGGCGCGACCGTTTCGCGGCCGGCGGCCCGGGGGACATCAGCAAACCATGGCCCCAACGCCACCGTCGCACTATCAAAGCTAGCGCGCGTCGCGGCGTCCGGCGATGGAAACGCCTTGGTATCGGCAAATAATGGCGATCGCAGCGGCGCCTTCCGTTTCCGTCCACGCACGCTATCAATGCGGGCATGAAAATCGCCACCTGGAACGTCAACTCGGTCAACGCCCGCCTGCCCACCGTGCTGGAGGTGCTGAAGGCGGTCGAGGCCGACGTCTGGTGCCTTCAGGAGATCAAGTGCGTCGACGAGAAGTTTCCGCGCGTCGAACTGGAGGATGCGGGCTTCAACTGCGCTGTTTTCGGCCAGAAGACCTACAACGGCGTCGCCATTCTCTCGAAGTACCCCATCAGCGATGAGGTCCGCCACCTGCCCGGCGAGCCCGAGGACGAACAGAGCCGCTATCTCGAGGCCCTGATCGAAGCGCCCAATCCGGTCCGTGTCGCCTCGGTCTACCTGCCCAACGGCAATCCGCGCCCGGGAGAGAAATACGACTACAAGCTCCGCTGGATGGACCGTCTGGCCGACCACGCAAAGGCGCTCCTGAAAAACGAGGAAGCGGTGGTGCTGGCCGGCGACTACAACTGCATCCCGCGCGACGAGGATTGCTGGGACCCAGCCGTCTGGGCCGAGGACGCCCTGGCCTATCCGACGACGCGCGAGCGTTTCCGCAGGCTCGAATGGTCGGGATATGCCGACGCCTTCATGGCGCGCGACGGCCGCATCCAGGCCTACACCTTCTGGGACTATCAGGGCGGCGCCTGGCAGAAGGACCACGGCATCCGCATCGATCACCTGATGTGCAGCCCGCAGGCGGCGGACCGGTTGCTGTCGGTGGACATCCACCGCAACGCGCGCAGCCTGGAAAAGCCGTCCGACCACGTTCCGGTGATCGGCACATTCACGGATTAGCCGCGCGGCGCTCGCGGGCTAGATTGAAAGCATGGGTCCGAAGAGGCAGCCGATACCGGGTCTGGCGCGCGCAGGCGCCGCGGCCCTCGCATGTCTCGCCTGCGCCTGCCAGCTGGCGCCGCACGTAACGAAGGCCGACGTGCCGAGACCGGAAGGCGACAAGGGCGGCCTGCTCTCCAACCGCATGGAAGGCCACTGGCGCAGGCCGGGCGACGCCTCCTGCGCCGATGGTCCCGTCATCAGCCTGCAAGGCCCCGACATCATCGTCACCTTTGCGGGCGGCCAGCGCATCGTGCACCAGATCGACAGCGACGCAGCGCTGCGGACCGAAACCCACGTCGTCGATCCGCCCGGCGGGCCGCACTATGTGTTCCTGCCGGAGTTCAACGCCACCAGCGAGCTGCGCAGCTTCAACCTGATCCTTGAAAACACGGCGACAGGCCAGAAGGAAAACTGGACGCCCTGTGAACTGGACTGAGACCTAGTCCCTGTAGGCTAGTCCTTGTCAGCGAACGGGTTCTTGCCCTGCCGCAGCACCAGTCGGATCGGCACGCCCGGCAGGTCGAACGCCTCGCGCAGTTCGTTGACCAGATAGCGCTTGTAGGTCTCCGGCATGTCGTTGGCGCGGCTGGCCATCAGCACGAAGGTCGGCGGCCGGGTCTTCATCTGCGCCATGTAGCGCGGCTTGATGCGCTTGCCCTCGGGCGCCGGCGGCGGATGCTTCTGCGTCACATACTGCAGCCAGTCGTTGAGGTCCCGCGTCTTTACGCGCGCCGACCAGTCCTTGTGGACCTTGAGGCACGCGTCCATCAGCCGGTCGAGATTCTTGCGCGTGACGCCCGATACGTTGATCAGTGGAGCCCCGCGCGCCTGCGGCACGTTCTCGTCGACCATCCTGTCCAGTTCGCGCCGGAAGTCGCTGGGGTTCTCCACCGTGTCCCACTTGGTCACGCAGAACACGAGGCCACGGCCTTCCCGCAGCACCAGCTGGGCGATCTGCAGGTCCTGCTTCTCGAACGCCTCGTTGGGGTCCATCACCAGCACGACCACGTCGGCGAAGCGGATCGAGTGCGTCGTCTCCATCGTCGACATGCGCTCAAGCTTTTCCTGCACCTTGGCGCGCTTGCGCAGCCCGGCGGTGTCGATCAGGCGGATCTCGCGGTCCTTCCAGCGCCACGCCACCGTCACGCTGTCGCGCGTGATGCCGGCTTCCGGCCCGGTGATGAAGCGGTCGTCCTCCAGCAGTCCGTTGATCAGCGTCGACTTGCCGGCGTTCGGCCGCCCGACGAACGCCAGCCGCACCGGACGGCCCGGCTCCGGCGGCGCCTCGGCGTCGGGATCGAACGGCTCGGCGCTGTCGTCCTCGTCCGTCTTGAGGCGGGCGGCGATGTCGGCGCCGGACTCATAGGCCATGAGCCGTTCGTAAAGGTCGCTCATCCCCTCGCCATGCTCGGCGGACAAGGGCACGGCCTCGCCCAGCCCCAGCCGCCAGGCTTCGGCGAGCCCCACATCGCCCTGCCGCCCCTCGCACTTGTTGGCGCAAAGCACCACCGGCTTGCCGGACTTGCGCAGCAACTGGCCGAACCGCTCGTCGGTCGGCGTCACGCCCTCGCGCGCGTCGAACAGGAAGATGCAGACATCGGCCTCGTTGATGGCGATCTCGGTCTGGCGGCGCATCCGCGCCTCCAGCGACATGTCGGTCACATCCTCGAAGCCCGCGGTGTCGACCAGGTGAAGCTCAAGGTCGCCCAGCCGGCCGGGCGTTTCCTTGCGGTCGCGCGTAACGCCGGGCTGGTCGTCGACGATCGCGATCTTGCGGCCCGCGAGCCGGTTGAACAGCGTCGACTTGCCCACATTCGGGCGTCCCACGATGGCTACTGTCAGCGCCATCCCGCGCGACTCCAATCTTTCCTGGCCGGCGGCTCCGGGCCTGCCTCTCTTGAGGCCGGTCCGGCTAGCGGATCGCGATCAGCTGGCCCTTGTCGGTGAGCACATACATCAGGCCGTTCGCCGCCACGGGCTGGATCAGCACGTCCGAGCCAAGCTTCATCTCCGCCGTCGTCTCGCCGGTCTGCGGCGAAAGCGCAAGCAGTTCGCCCTCGGAATTGACCACGATCAGCCGGTTCGAGGCGATCAGCGGGCCGGTCCAGACGATCCGGCCCTTCTTCTTCTTGACCTTCTTGTACTCCGGCAGGTTGCGCACCCACACGACCTTGCCGTCGATTTTCTGGATGCACGCGACCTGTCCTTCGACGCCGACGATGAACAGATAGTCCCCCGCCACGATCGGGCCGAGGCGCGAGCCGAACAGGATCGCCCACAGGCGCTGTCCGCTGCGCGTGTCGATCGCCGTCAGCACGCCCGAATAGCTGGCCGCGTAGGCAATGCCGCCCTCGATCGTCGGGTGGCCGGCGATGTCATTGATCGCGGAGAGCGGCGTGAAACGCCCGATCGTCGTCAGCGTGTCCTGCCACAGCCGGCGGCCGTTGGCCGGCAGATAGGCGATCAGCTCGCCCGACGTGTAGGGCGCGACCAGCAGGTCTTCATTCACCGCCGGGCTGGGCGAGGACAGGATGCGAGCCGATTCCGCAATCGCCTGGTCGCTCCAGATGATCTCGCCGGTGTTCACATCGAAAGCGTAGATCTGGTTGTCGGTGCTGGTGACGAAGGCGCGCGGGCCGATCACGGCGGGCGATCCCGAAAGCGGGCTGTCCGTGCGCTCGCGCCACAGCTCCTTGCCGTCCGCGGTCGAGAGCGCAGCCAGGTAGCCGAAGCCGGACGAGACAAGCAGCTTGTCGCCGGCGACAGCGAGACCGCCGCCAATCGCCGTGTTGTCCTTCTTGTGCAGCGCCTTCAGCTGTTTCGACCAGATGCGCCGGCCGGTATCGGCGTCGAGGGCGGACACCTTCTGGTCCGCGTCGATCACATAGAGCCTGCCATCAGCGATCACCGGCGGCGCCACAAGGCGTTTCTTCCGGTTGGAGCCCTGCCCGATATTGACGCGCCACTTCACCTTCAGGTCGGCGGCGGCCGCGACATCGCCCGTATGCTTGTTGGGCGTCAGGCCTTCCTGCGGCCAGTCCTTGTTCGCAACCGGCGCCGGAATCTCGACGGTCGTCGCCGCGAGTTCGGGATCCGCCGTCAGCTTCTGGTCGGCAAGGCTCATATTGACCCGGCCGGTCTTGTCGAGATCGGGGTCCTTCTTGGCCAGGCCCTTGAACATGCTGCAGCCCGCCAGCGCGGCGCACACGGCAACGAGCAGGATCGTCGCTTTGAACTTTTTCATTTGGGCGACTTGTCCGAAGCAGCGGCTGGGGCGGCGGGCGAGGCATCCGTCGCGGACGTTGCGGCGGCGTCAGCAGGCTTGGCGGCCTCGGGCTTGGCCGGTTCCGGCGGCAGAAGCGCCAGCGCCTGGCGGACGCGCTGCTGCATCGCCTGCGGCGCATCGAGGTCGAGGGTCAGCGCCTGGTAATCGCGGCGAGCGGCTTCCGCGTCGCCGGTGGCCGCTTCCTTGGCCGCGACCAGTTCCCGCCCGAGCGCGCCGAGCGGTCCGCCGGTTTTCTGCAGCGGCGCGACCAGCGCCTTCACTTCATCGAGGCTCGCCGTGTCGGCCTTGACGTAGGCCAGCTTCAGTTGCGCGATGTCGCCGAGCAGGCCCTTGTCCTTGTCGGCCGCGTTCTTCAGGTCCTTGGCCACCGCGGCGGGATCCTTGGACTGATCCTCATCGACCGCCGCAAGCACGTTGTCAGCCATCGCCGCGAAGCCGGTCTTGCTGTCGCTCAGCTTTGCGAGGCCGGACCTGGCCGCGGCAAAATCCTTCTTCTGGATGTCGTCCATCACAGCCGAAAACGCCTTGGCGTCCTTTTCCACGCCCTGGGCGCGGATATACCTCCAGCCCTGGTATCCCGCGACCGCGAGAATCAGCGCCACAGCGGCGCCGATCAGCCAGGGCGACCAGGTTCTCCAGAGCTCTGCGGCCCTGTCCTGCCGCAGACTTTCCTCAACTTCTTCAAAGGCGTCGTTCACGCGTCGAGCTCCGGTATGTCAGGTGCGGCCACTCTTAGCCGCGAGCGGACCCGCGGGCAAATGAAGAAGGCGGTGAGGCTTAAGGCCGTTTCAAGGCATAGGTTTCCCTGGGGCCCGGAAATGTTCGCCCGCGCACCTCTGCGGCATAGGCGTCCACAGCTTTGCCGATGGTGTCGCGCAGGTCGGCGAAGCGCCGGACGAATTTCGGCGTCCAGTCGAACATGCCCAGCAGGTCGTCGGTCACGAGAATCTGCCCGTCGCAGCTCGCCGAGGCGCCGATTCCGACGGTGGGACAGGAAACCTGCCTGGTGATCTGCGCCGCCAGGTCCTCGGCGACCCCCTCGATCACCATGGCGAAGCATCCCGCCTCGTCCGCCGCGACCGCCTCCGAAATCGTGCGGTTGCGCTCGGCGTCGGTGCGGCCGCGCGCCTTGAAACCGCCGTCGACATTGGTCGCCTGGGGCCTCAGGCCGACATGCGCCATCACCGGAATGCCCCGGTCGACAAGATAGCGCACCGTGTCCGCGGCGTATTCGCCGGCCTCGATCTTCACCGCCTGGCAGCCGGTCTCCTTCATGATCCGGGCGGCGTTCAGGAAGGCCTGCTCGACACTCGCCTCGTACGAGCCAAAGGGCATGTCGACCACCACGAAGGCCTGCGTCGAGCGGCGCATCACCGCCTGCCCGTGCAGGATCATCATCTCGAGCGTAACGCCCACCGTGGTCGGCAGGCCATGGACCACCATCCCCACCGAGTCGCCCACTAGCAGGAGGTCGCAGCGGGAATCCAGCAGCTCCGCCATCGGCGCCGTGTAGGCGGTAAGGCACACCAGCGGCGTGCCGCCCTTGGCCGCGGCGATGTCGCGCACCGTCTTGCGGGAGGTCTGAACCTGGGCGGACATGGCCGGCCCCTCTGCTGCACTGCACAAGCTGGGAGGTTGATCTAGAGCTTTCGGCGCCCCAAGGGAACCCGGTCGCGGTTAACGCCCGCGACGCCCCTAGCCGATGATGTTGATGCCGATGATCAACGGGTGCAGCCAGAACACCATCACGACATAGGCGCCGAAGCCGCCGGCGATGGCCATCATGTCGCCGGTGATGTGCGGCTTCACGTCCACCGGCCCCTTGTCGCCCCGCACAGCGACAGCGACGCGGTCCAGCGCGGCGTAAAGAAAGAAGGCGCCGAACAGCACGATCGCGCCGAGGTCGCCATTGGCCGAGAGGTGCGCCGCCGCCCACAGCATCACAGCGACCAGCATCGGATGGCCGACGACCTTCTTGATGTATCCCACCGGCGTATAGGCCGCGACCAGCAGGATCATTGCGAACGGCAGCACGCCCAGCACGATGTGCCGCGTCCAGTCCGGCGGCGTCCACACCTGCGGCCACGGCCGCATATTGGCCCAGCCCCACGCAAAGAGGCCGAGCCCGATCAGCGCCAGCAGCGAATAAAGGCCCATATACGCGCGATAGCCCAGCTTCGCGCGCAGCCCCTGCTCGCTGCGTGACCGGAACATCGTGAAGGCGTGCGTGGCGAAGAAGATCACGCCGCCGAGGATCAGTGCATAGATGGCCATGGTGCGCCCCTCGCGTTTGCCCGACCAGACCAAAGCCGCGCGCCGGATGCAATGACCTTCGGCCCACTGGCGCCCGCCCGGGCGCGCCTGTAGTCTCGCCCGCCGGGGGATCTTGTGGGAGACGACATCGAGATGGCCAGTCTGAACGAACGCCGCATCGAAACGGTGCGGCGCCACATGGCCCTTGAGATCACCCACGACTGGGACGGCGTCATCGCCACGTTCGATCGCCCGCGCTATGAACTTTACGGCACGGGCGCCGTGTTCGACGGCGAGGACGCGGTGCGCCGCTACTTCGCCGCCTCGCGCACGCCCTTCCCCGACCAGGGCAACGAGATCATCGCCATCGCGGCGAGCGGCAACATGGTGCTCGTCGAGTTCTGGCTCACCGGCACGCACACCGGCCCGCTCAAGGTCGGCGACAACACCATCCCGCCCACCGGCCGCAACTTCCGCATCCGCATGGCGGCCTCGTTCGAATTCGCAGCAGACTCCGACCGCATCGTCTGCGAACGCGCCTACTTCGACCAGGCGATGGTGCTCAAGGCGCTGGAGCTGGGCTGAACGTCTCGTCGTCAGCCTTTGGTTTGAGGCGCCGCAGTCCGGCGATCGGATGACATGGCGACAACAGGCCGATCAGGCTGGGTCTTCGCTACGGGAAGAAATTTGGCCTTTGCGCCGCCAGCATTCGTCCACTTTGCGCAAGTCTTGCAATTCCACTCGGCAGTCCTCGCGCGCGCAAGCATGGCGAGCCCGCCCTTTGGTCCGCACCATACTTCCTTTTCGCCGCCCCATGGGCGCGCCAATCCTTTCTGAATCATGATGGTGCCGAAATCCTGACCGTCGACGTCGATGCGCGCGACGGTTCGTCCGTACACATCATCTCGCCCAATCGGCCGCGCCACAATGCGGCCCGCCCGCTCGAAAATCGTGCGGGCCGTCTGCTTGGCCACCTCGCCCGCCTGCCGTTCGCGAAAACACTTGGCGCGCTCCCCCGTCTCTGGCGCATCGATATTCTCGATCCGGTAGCGAACGCCTGTTCGCATCTCCTGAATCGTGTCGCCGTCGATTACACGGACACGCTTGAGAACAGCCTCCGCTGTCGAGCTGGCGGACGGGCGCGACGAGAGAAATGCGCGACGAATCCTGCGCCAAAGATTGCGGACGTCCCGCGGTCGCAGGCTTGCGACCAGCACGAACGCCACAAATCCCGCAAATATTTCCTGACCCCCAAACATGTCGCCAAAGTAAGCCGAATAGGCTTCTGTCCTGACGACACGGCCGGGTCAGTTTCGCACTTCAACTTCAGTAAATAGAAACCCCTGCGGGCGAGGAGCCTATTCCCCCGTGAACACCGGCTCGCGTTTCTCGAGGATCGCGGCGACGCCTTCCTCGTGGTCCTTGGTGTGGTGCATCAGGCCCTGCGCAGCGGCGGACATTTCCATGACCGTGTCGTAGGTCGCCTGCGTGCCGTGACGTAGCAGTTGCTTCGCCACACGCAGGCTGTGCGGCGGCTGCTTGGCGATCCGTTCCGCCAGCGCCATCGCCTCGCCCATCAGCTGGTCGCCGGGCACCACCTTGGAGACGAGGCCCCAGTCATGCGCCGTCGTCGCGTCGATCACGTCGCCCGTGTAGAGCAGTTCGCACGCGCGGCTCATGCCGATGATGCGCGGCAGCAGCCAGGCGCCGCCGTCGCCGGGGATGAGGCCCAGCTTCAAAAAGGTGACGCCATACTTCGCGCGGTCGGACGAAATCCGGATGTCGGCCATGCACGCGACATCGCAGCCGAGCCCGATGGCCGCGCCGTTCACCGCCGCGATCAGCGGAACCTCGAGGCCATAGAGCGCCCGCACGATCATGTGCACGCCGTTCTTGTAGGCGTCGCGCACTTCCGCCGGATTGCCGGCGAACGATCCGACCCGGTCGCGCATCGCCTTGACGTTGCCGCCCGCTGAAAAGCCCTTGCCCGCGCCGGTGAGGATGGCGCAGCGGATCGCCTTGTCCGAATTCACCTGCGCGCAGGCGTCCCGCACCGCCTCGCCGTCGCCGGGCTCGCCCAGCGCGTTCATGGCGTCCGGACGGTTCAGCGTCAGGATCGCGATGGGGCCTTTTTTCTCGACGGTAATCATGGACGGCTTCCTGTCTGGTGTTTGAGCAGGCTCTAGCGAACCCAGGCGCGACTGTCATCCCGGAAGCACGAAGCCGTGTCCGGGGTGGGGTGTGGCGTAGGTCGCCTGAAGCCTGCGGATCAAAGCCCCCTTGTCTCACTGAGATGGTGCATGGTGGGATCACGCGATCCGTCGACGACCTTCTCTGGCGCACCGCCTGCACGCTGGCGGGCCGGCGCGATCTCGCGTCATTGTCCGCAGAGGACGGCCGCAGGCTGCTGCTCGCCGTCAGCCGGCGCCGGCACGCCAACGCGCTCTAGGGCATCCGCAGGATGATGGCCTCGCAGCGCTTCCGCGCGATGGCGCCGCTGATTGCGCGAGACCCGCGCCGTTACCACGCCGCTGTGCAACGCCGCATCCGCGCCCGCCACCGCCGGCGGCAAGCCTCGCGCACGGTTGTGCGCGCAACGGCGCAAGCGCCGCTGCGCAAGCTCGAGCCGGGATAACGGAAACCCTGTCGAACCATCGCGCCCGTAGCGCCCCGGATCATGCGAGTCCGGGGACGCGGGCGTTTGCGCCTAGCCGTTCGACAGTTCGGTGAAGCGGCGCAGGTGCCAGTCGGTGTTGCCGAACTGGCTTTCGATCATGGTGATGCGCTTGAAGAAGTGGCCGACATTCAGCTCGTCGGTCATGCCCATGCCGCCGTGGATCTGCACGGATTCCTGGGTGATCAGCTTGCCGGCCTTGCCGATCTGCACCTTGGCGGCGGAGGCGGCCATCTTGCGCTGCTTCTCCGGCTCTTCGAGTTTCAGCGTCACCATGTAGGTCATGGAGACGGCCTGCTCGTACGCCATGAACATGTCGGCCATGCGGTGCTGCAGCACCTGGAAATTGCCGATCGGCTGGCCGAACTGCTTGCGCGTCTTGGAGTATTCCAGCGTCGTCGCATTGAGCACGCCCATGCCGCCATGCGCCTCGGCGCAGAGCGCGGCGATCGCTTCATCGGCCACCTGCTCGACCAGCGGGAAGCCGTTGTCGACCTCGCCGATCACCGCATCAGCGCCGACCGACACGTTCTCGAAATAGATCTCCGAGGCGCGAAGGCCGTCGACGGTTGGGTAGTCACGCGTCGAAACGCCCTTGGCGTCCTTCGGCACGATGAAAACGGTGACGCCCTTCTTGTCGCGCTGGCCGCCCGCCGTGCGCGCGGTGACGACAAGATGGCTCGCGAACGGCGCGCCGAGCACCACGGCCTTCTGGCCGTTCAGCACATAGCCCTTGCCGTCCTTCTTCGCCGTCACCGAAACATCGTTGAGGTCGAAGCGGCTTTTCGGCTCTGAGCAGGCGAAAGCGAAAATCCGTTCGCCGCCCGCGATGGCCGGAATGTTCTCCTCCTTCTGCGCGGCCGTGCCGGCGTGTTTCAGGAAGCCGCCAGCGATCACCACGGTTTGCAGGTAGGGCTCGATGACGAGGCCCTTGCCGAATTCCTCGGAGACGATCATCGACTCGATCGGCCCGCCGCCGAAGCCGCCATCCTCCTCGGAGAACGATGCGCCGAGCAGGCCCAGTTCCGCGAACTGCGCCCACATCTCGGGCCGCCATCCGGCCTCGGACTTGGCGACCTTGCGGCGCGTCTCGAAATCGTACTGCTCGCGGATCAGCCGGGCGATCGAGTCGCGCAGCATGTCCTGTTCCGAGGTGAAATTGAAATCCATGTGTAAGGCTCCTTACGCCTTCTTCTAGGCGGTTTGCGCGCAGGCGCAAGACAGACATTGGCAGTGTCAGGCGGGCGCGGCGGCGACCTTCCGGCGCAGGCGAAGTCCCGGGCGCGAGCGGATCCAGATTTCCGCGACGATCAGGTTGGGGACCCAGCAGATCCAGGCGATTACCTGATACGCAGGGACGGGAAATGCGCCGTGGTTCGCGATCACTGCGGCCGGTAGGTAAATCCGCAGCGTCACCGCCGCGAAGGTCAGCGCGAACGACCGGATCATCCAGCGCTCATGCACAATGAAGTTGCGGTTCATTGCACTCGTCCAGGCCAGCAGCGTGAATGGCACCCAAAGAACCGCCAGCAACAGAAAGCCCAATCCCGCCGGCAGGCCGGATGTCGAAAACAGCGCGATGCTTCCACCCGCCAGACCACCCACCACGCACGCCGCCACATAAACGCGACCCATCCAGCGGTGGATCGCCGGCTGCCCGGTGCGCAGCGCCTTCAGGAACTGGAACGGCCCCAGCACCATCGCCACGCCGGACGCGGCGATATGTGTGTGAAACACCAGCGGCGAGGGAAAGTTGTTCTTGAGGCCGAGATACTGGAATCCCGTCACGGTCAGAAAGATCGCGTAGCCGCCAACGCCCACCGACAGAAGGGCGATGGTCGCCCAGCCAACCGATCCGCCCACTCGCGCAGCCGTCATGTGTCATCCTCCGCCCTCTCCACCCCGAGAGCTTCAGGTCGCGCATCGGATTGCAGTCTAAAGCCCCAGCACCATCTTGGCGATGATGTTGCGCTGGATCTCGTTCGAGCCGCCATAGATCGAGGTCTTGCGCATGTTGGCGTAGGTCGGCGCGGCAAGGTGCGCGTAGTCCGGCCCGATGGGGAACTGGTTGCCGCTCTCGCTCGGGAAGCCGCGGAAATAGGGCGCACCATAGACGCCGACCGCTTCCAGCGTCAGCTCGGTGATGCGCTGCTGGATCTCAGTGCCCTTGATCTTCAACACGGAGCTTTCCGGCCCTGCGCCCTTGCCCTGGGATTCACGCGCCAGCGTGCGCAGCTCGGTGAACTCCAGCGCCGTCAGGTCGATCTCCAGCTCGGCGATCTTCCTGGCGAATTCAGGATTGCGGATAATCGGCTCGCCGCGATCGAGCTCAACCGATGCAATCTTCCGCAGCCGCTCGACACCCTTCTTGGAACGCGCCACGCCGGCGATGCCGGAGCGCTCGTGGACCAGCAGGTATTTCGCGTAGGTCCAGCCTTCGTTTTCCTTGCCGACCAGGTTCTCGACCGGAACCTTCACGTCCGTGAACCACGTCTCGTTCACTTCGTGACCGCCATCCATGGTGATGATCGGACGAACCTCGACGCCCGGCGTCTTCATGTCGACGAGGATAAAGGAGATGCCTTCCTGCGGCTTGCGCGCATTCGGGTTGGTGCGGCACAGCACGAAGATCCAGTCCGCGAAATGGCCCAGCGTGGTCCAGGTTTTCTGTCCGTTGATTACGTAGTGATCGCCAACGCGCTCGGCCTTGGTCTTCAGCGAGGCGAGGTCCGAGCCGGCGCCCGGTTCGGAATAACCCTGACACCAGAAGTCCGTGCCGTTGATGATGCGCGGCAGGTAGTGGGCCTTCTGCTGCTCGTTGGCGAACGCCATCAGCACCGGCGCCAGCATGGACGGGCCGAAGGGCGGGATCGGCAGCGTCTCGGCGCGGGCGCACTCTTCCTGGAAGATGTATTTCTGGGTCGAGGTCCAACCCGTGCCGCCATACTGCTTCGGCCAGGCCGGGGCGCCCCACCCCTTTTTGTAGAGCGTCTTCTGCCAGGTGAGGAAATCTTCCTTGGTGTACTGGTCGCGCGAAACCCGCTCGCGAAGCTCCTTCGGGTAGTTGGCTTCCAGCCAGGCCCGGACCTCCTCGCGGAACGCGGTATCTTCGGGTGTGTACTGCAGGTCCATGGAAATCTCCCGGGCGGGCGTCGGATTGGCTGACGTCGGGTCAAGCACTTCCCGACCGCTTGCGTCAACCGCAATGCGCGCCATGACGCAAGGTACGTCAAGCCCTTAGCCCGGAGACGTTGCGACGCGTTGTCGTTAGGGCAAGGAGCGGCCGGGCCAGAAGCCCGGCCGTCCGGTCGCTACTTCCCGTCCACCGAATAGGCCAGCAGGACGTTGGTGCCGTTGCCGCCGACGCCGCCGGCGCCGTCATGGCCGGAGGTGACGTACACCATGCCGTTGGCGATGGTCGGACCGTTGCCGTCGATGCCGCCGCCGGGCTGATCGGCGACGCCATTCACGGTCGCGTAGGTGCGCGAGGTCGTGGAGTCCTCCCACAGCAGCTTGCCCTTGGCCGTGCCATAGGCGCGGAACCAGCCGTCGACCGTGCCCTCGAACACGACGCCCGGCATCACGGCCGGAGCCGCCGACATCGCATTGAAGCAAGCGCCAGGCATCCGCCCTTTCTTGAGAACGCAGGGCGCCTGGGGCGGCGTCACGTGCCAGATCATCCGGCCGTTGGCGGGATTGAGCGCGGTGAGACCCGGCTTCGCCTCCGGTTGCTTTTCCACGAACTCGCCCGGTAGTCCCTTGGCGCGGACATAGGCGTCGATCATGTTCACGATGTCTGAATTGCCCGCGTAGAGCGCCTTGTCGTCGGCAGCGATGCCCCACTCGATGCCGCCCAGCGCGCCGCCCGCACCTGTTGCGTATTTCCACAGGAGCTTTCCGGTGTCGGCGTCCATACCGTAGGCAATCGACGACTTCTGACCCGACAGGATCACCTGCTTGCCGCTCGGCAGCGTGAACAGGATGGGCGAAGCGCCGAAGTCATAGTCGGGGCCGACAGGCGTCGGGCAATTGACCCCGGGTTTGGCGCCGGTGCAGCCCATGATGAAGTTGTCGTTCTGCGTCACCTGGTTCGACCATTTCACCGCTCCGGTCTTCATGTCGATTGCGACGATGGCGTCCGTGCCCTTGGTCGGGGCGTCGGTGTAGGAATCCCCGGTTGCGACATAAACCACGCCGCGAACCGGATCAGGGGTCGGCGTCGACCAGATCGCCGCGCCGGCCGGACCCTGAATGTCGTTGCCCTTGGCGTTCTTGCGGATGGGCTGCATCGGCTCGGTGATCATCGGCGTCTTCCACTGGGTCTTGCCGGTGGCGAGATCGAGCGCCACGAGACTGCCGCGGAAGGAACAGCACACATAGTTGGGCGACTGGCTGATCGCTTCTTCACCCGAGGTGATCGGCACGAAGACCTGCTGGCCCGACACGACCGGCGAGCCCGTTATGCCCGAAGCGCGATGATCCTCGAGCTTGTCGCTGGACCAGATCGCCTTGCCGGTTTCAGCGTCGAACGCCGTCACGACCTTGGAACTCTGCCCGACGACCATCATCCAGCCCGACGGCGACAGGTTCGACTCAAACACTGCCGGCGTGTTTCGCGCGGAGACCCCATCGACCGTGTAGTGCGTGCAACCCGTTTTGGCGTCCAGCGCATACATCTTCGTGCGACTGAGCATCCACAACCAGTCACCAATCACCACCGGCTGGGCGTTGCCATTGCCGGGGATCGAGAACGCCCACTTCACCTTCAGCTTCGGCACATCGGCTGCGCTGATCCCGGGCTCGGGTTGATAGCGGCTGTTGGAGATGTCGTGACCCGCCATCGGCCAGTCGCCAGCGGCCGCCATGATCGGCGGCGTTGTCTTGCACATGTCGTCATTTTCGGCCGTCGCCCCGCCATCCTGCGGCGACAGGAACATCGCGAGGGATTGCTTCTGCGACTCGGAGAGGCCGGCCGCCATCGGCGTCATCACGCCCGTGGTCATCGAGGCGATGATCTGTGCATGCGTCCGCGACGCGAGATCGGTGCGGGTCGGCGCGCGGTCGACCGCCGGCTCGTGGCAGTTCTTGCAACGTGCGGTAAAGATCGCCTCGCCATCCTGAGCGGACGGCGCGTCCTGCGCGAATGAGGGCGTGGCCATGACGCCCGCGGTCGCCGCCATTGCGGCGATCACCGCGATCAATCTCGTGCCGTTCATGAAGTCTCCTGCCACTAATAAAAGAGCGACTCTGGCGCTTTCTGCCGCACTATTAGCGAAGAGGACCGCCCCTGCACAATGACGCAAGTGTGAGGCGCCCTGCCGGACCTGAAATCCGCGCATCCATCGGGTGTTCCGGGCGACTTCACCTGCGCCCCCGGGGTTGCTATCTCCCGCTCATGCCCCAGCCCATCAAGACGCCCTGCATCAAGGTCTGCGTGGTCGACGGCCAGTCGGGGCATTGCCTGGGCTGCGGGCGCACCCTGAACGAGATCGCCCGGTGGGCCGTGTTCACCGAGGACCAGCGCGAGCAGGTACTTGCCCTCCTGCCGCCACGGATCGAGGCGCTGAAAGCCGCAGGGAAGCTGGGATGACCGGGTGAGGACGCGGACCATCCTCCTGTGGCTGGCGCTCGGACTTGGGGCCGTTGTGGCGATCCTCCTGCGGCCGCTGTTTGGTCCCTCCGGCTCCCCCTGTCGCCAGTACGACAGCGCCCGGCTGGTTTATCTTCTTGTTTATGCACTTGCGATATCGGGAACCCTGTGGGTCTCCCTCCGCAACCAGGGATGGAAGGCCCTTCGCTACGTCGTTATCTGGCTTGCGATCGGCGGGCTGATCGCCCTTCTTTATCTGGTGACGCACCATTGAGACACGGCATCGTCCCCGCTCTCATCTTTTTTGCCCTGGCCGCCGCCGGCCTGATGGCGGCCCGCGACATGCTGACGAGCCGCGCCGCCGTCGCTGAAGCGCCCGCCGCCACCGAAACGTCTCAGCCGACAGCGCCAACATCCTCGCCGCTCGGCCGCTCCGCCCTGCTGCACAAGGAGCGCGACGGCCACTACTGGACCACAGCCGTGGTCAACGGCATGCCGACGCGCTTCATCGTCGATACCGGCGCCAGTGTTGTCGCCCTCACCCGACATGACGCCGAACGGATCGGCATCGACGTCAACGCCCTGCCCCGCACCGCGCAGATCTCGACCGCCAACGGGAAGGTCAAGGCGGGCGTCGCGATGCTGGACACTATCTCCATCGACTCTGTCGAGGTGACCCACGTCCAGGCCGTCGTCCTCGACGACGGCCTGGAACAGTCGCTGCTGGGAATGAGCTTCCTCAACAAGCTGCACGAGTGGAACGCCACCTCGGACGCTATGGTCATCCGGCAATAGCGTCTTCAGCTTCGCGCAGGGTCGGCGCAACAGCATCCAGCGCCGCATCATAGACAGCGATGGCCGCTGGGCCCTTCGCGCCCGGCGCGCCCTCCGACAGGATACGCCGCCACTGGCGCGCGCCGGGCCGCCCGGCGAACAGGCCCAGCATATGGCGCACCATTGCGTGTAACGGGACGCCTTCGTCCAGCCGGCCCACAATCCAGGGCCGAAAGTCCAGCGCCGCCTGATGCGGCGTGCGCGCGGGCGACATCTCGCCGAAGAAGCGGCGATCAACCTCCAGCAGCAGAGCCGGCGTCTGGTAGGCGGCGCGGCCCAGCATGACGCCATCGACGCGTGGCAGTTGCTTCGCAGCGATGTCGAGATCACCCAGTCCGCCGTTGAGAACGATCTCCAGGTCGGGGCGGGCGCGCTTCAGTTCGGCCACGATGTCATAGTCAAGCGGCGGCTTCTCGCGATTTTCTTTTGGGCTCAGTCCGTTCAGCCACGCCTTGCGGGCATGAACAATAAAGATTGTCGTACCCGCCGCAGCGATCCTCTCGACAAAAGAGAACAGCCGGTCGCGTGGATCGTCATCGTCGACCCCGAGCCGGTGTTTCACCGTGACCGGAACGGAGACGGCTTCGCGCATCGCGGAGAGGCAATCGGCCACCAGGTCCGGTTCGCGCATCAGACAGGCTCCGAACGCGCCCGACTGAACCCGTTCGGAGGGGCAGCCCACATTCAGGTTGATTTCGCGATATCCGAACTGTTCGGCGATCCGCGCCGCCTCGGCGAGTTTGGCAGGCTCCGATCCACCCAGTTGCAACGCCACGGGATGCTCGGCCTCGTCGAACCCCAAGAGCCGGTCCCGCGCGCCGCGCAGAACGGCATCGGCCGTTACCATCTCGGTATAGAGCAGCGCACGCTTCGTGAGGGCGCGATGGAACGCCCGGCAATTCCGGTCGGTCCAGTCCATCATGGGGGCGGTACAAAATTTGTGATCTAATTTATTCAATCTATTGATCTTTTTTGACGTCGGTCGGTCCAATACAATATTGGACCGACCGAACCGGCCCCGTACTATCGCAAGTATCTAGAGCCGCCAAAGGTGTTCGTTTCGATGTTTGCTAGAACTGAAACGTCACATCGGCGTAGCCATAGGTTGTGTCGCCATTTCCGGCGGCGTTCGGGGCATCCTTGAGAAAGTGTCCATCGAACAGGACAGCTCCGCCGAAATCCAGCCGCACGCTCTTCGGGATCACCCAGTAACGCGCGCGGACCTGCAGCTGATTGCCGACAAAGCTGCCTGATGAACCTGTCGGATCCACTTCGCCGCCCCGGTCAAAGCGATCCTGATCGTCGGCAAGCCATACTGCGCGATAATCGACAAAACCGTCCCAGCGGGCATTGGGCCGGACCTCAAGCTTGACGCCCGGGGCGCTGATGTTGACCCGCGAGAGCGCTCCGTAGATGCCGCTTGGTCCCCAGTCCGTCCGCCGCGGCCCATAAAGCGAATCGAAGCGGGTCCATTTGCCGTCGCCCGGATTTCCGTCGCCGGAGGCATAGTCATAGAACGCCTCGATGCGCGGTTTCCACGGCGCATCGAACGTGCGACCGACACCGGCGTGGAGATATTGGGCTGACACATCGAGATCCGTCGTGTCCGCCGGGCTCGTCGTTGCGCGCGCCCGACCAAACTGCCATCCGCCTTCGACGTCGAAGTCCCACTGATCGACGGCGGGTGATTTGAGCAACCTGACGCCGGGCGTGTAAAGGCGCCGGTTTCGTGTCGGCTGGCTCGCGCTATCGTCTTCGTCCAGGCCATAAAAGAAGACTTCGGCATCGACCCCGCCGAGCGCCTTCGGTCGCTCATAGTAGAGCCCCCAGAAGCGCAGATCGGAATTTTCTTTGTCGAACTTGAACTTGTTGTCGAGCAATGACGCCTGATCGGCCGGGCGCCGGTCATGGGGCAGCGTGTAAAACGCCGTGAAATTGCCGCCAGCCTCACCGGTCCACCCAAAACGCACTCCGGTGAACGCATTTGTCGTGTTGCGGAAGTTGTTCCGCCCGACAAGCCTTCCCGAGCCGAGATTCAGGGTGAAGCGCCCAAGTTCGAGATCCGACGACTTGCCGCCAAATGTCTTGCCGAGATCGAAGCCGATATACGCCTGGATCGGCTCGAAGACATCGACCTCGCCCGTGCTGATCGAACTGCCAGCGTCGGCGAGATAGCCGCGGGAATCCTCGACCTCCAGACCTGCGCGCACGTGTTCGCCCTTGAACTCGGTTAGCAGCGTCGTCCGGAGACTGAGCAACTGATCGCTGGGGCTCCGGCCAACCCGATACTGACCGTCGAGCGTTTCGTAGCGCGCGCGGAACGTTCCTTCGATGCGCACCCAATCGGGAAGATCGGCCGCATCGTGGAGCGTCCACGGATCGGCGGACGCGGGCGCCGCTCCCGGCCAGGCGGCCAGCAGAACAGCGCCGGAAATCATGAACAAGCGAGCCGCCATCAATCGTCCTCCAGCAGGTTGATGACTTATCACGACCATCTCGACCGATTTTGTCAAGTTATATGGATGGCCTACCCTGTGCTTGCAAATCGGCGATTCCTCATGCTATCTCGACAATCTCAATAGACTTAATAGAAATCCTGAGGGGCAACCCCGGATCCCGGTTCAGGGGCCCGCAGGAGGGATGATCGCAAGACAGATGATTTCGCAGAAAGCCAAGTACGCCCTGCGCGCCATCATGGCGCTGGCCGGGACGAAAGAGCCGGTCCTGATCGGCGACATCGCCGAGCAGGAAAACATACCGAAACGGTTCCTTGAACAGATCCTGCTCGACCTCAAACACCAGGGACTGGTGATGAGTCGAAGAGGCCGTATCGGCGGCTATTTTCTCGTACGACCGCCTGAAGACATCACGATCGGCGAAGTGCTTCGAACGATCGACGGTCCCCTCGCGCCGCTCCCTTGTCTTTCCAAGATGGCCTACCGGGCGTGCGATGATTGCGATGACGAAGCGACGTGCCGTGTGAAGGCGCTGTTTGCCGACGTTGCCGAGGCGACGCGGCGAGCGCTCGACCAGACCACCTTCGCAGACGCCATCGCAAAAAAACATCCGCTGGTCCGCGCCCGGCGTTGACTTCACTCCGCAGTTGACAATCTCACGTAACTCGGTCGGGATATGTGAGATCAACAGCGGAGCCCATCATGTCCATTTGGAAGATTACTCGCCGCCTCGTGGTCATCAGCGCTCTATCGCTCGCCGCGATTGCGGGAGGCGCCACGGCGCAGGCGCAGACCACCCTCACCAACGTCTCCTACGATCCGACACGCGAGTTCTACAAGGATTTCAACGTCGAGTTCGCCAGGTACTGGAAACAGAAAACCGGCAAGACAGTATCCATCCGGATGTCGCATGGCGGGTCCGGCAAACAGGCGCGATCCGTCATTGACGGGCTAGACGCCGACATCGTGACGCTCGCGCTGGCGCCGGACATCGACGCGATCTCCAGCAAGGCCGGGCTGCTGCCTTCGAACTGGCAATCGCGCTTGCCCGACAACAGTTCGCCCTACACCTCGACCATTGTGTTTCTTGTGAGGAAGGGAAATCCAAAACACGTCAGAGACTGGGATGATCTGGCGCGCGACGGCGTGCAGGTGATTACGCCCAACCCGAAGACGTCCGGAGGCGCCCGCTGGAACTATCTGGCTGCGTGGGCCTATGCCGACGAAAAGTTCGACGGCGATGACACGAAGATCCGGAGCTTTGTCGGGCGCATTTACAAGAATGTTCCCGTGCTCGACACTGGCGCGCGCGGATCGACAATCACTTTCGCGGAGCGGGGCATCGGCGATGTCCTGATCGCCTGGGAAAACGAGGCCTTCCTCGCGCTCGACGAACTCGGCCCGGGTAAATTCGAGATTGTCGTGCCCTCGATCAGTGTTCGGGCTGAGCCGCCCGTCGCGCTTCTTGACAAGAATGTCGACCGTCATGGGACGCGCGAGGTGGCGCAGGCTTATCTCGATTACCTCTATTCGCCAGCAGGGCAGAAGCTTGCCGCGAAACACTATTACCGTCCGTTCAAGCCGGAGTACGCCGACCCGGCCGACCTCAAACGCTTTCCGAACGTGAAGCAGCTCACGGTCGCCGACAAGTTTGGCGGCTGGACGAAAACCCAGGCGACGCATTTCGCCGACGGCGGCGTCTTCGACCAGATCTACAAACCGGGTGGCTGAGAGAGTCGCGATGCCGATTTCTGCAACCGTCCCCTGGCGGAAGCGACAGAGCGTCATCCCGGGTTTCGGGATGACGCTCGGCTTTACGCTGGCCTATCTCTCACTCATCGCGCTGATCCCGCTTGCCGTTCTTCTCTTCCGGGCGGCGGGTATGGGCTGGCACGACTTTGCCGCGCTCGCTGGCGACAAGCGTACGCTTTCAGCGGTCCGGCTCAGCTTCAGCACCGCGCTCCTTGCCGCGCTCGTGAACGTCGTCATCGGACTTCCCACAGCTTGGGTCCTTGCGCGCTATGACTTTCCGGGGCGCCGCGTTGTCGATGCGATCATCGATTTGCCGTTTGCCCTGCCAACCGCCGTTGCGGGCATAGCGCTGACTTCGCTCTATGCACCGAATGGCTGGCTTGGGGCCGGGTTCGCGGCGTTGGGCGTCAAGATCGCCTATACGCCGCTCGGCATCACGCTCGCGCTCATCTTCATCGGACTCCCGTTCATGGTGCGAACGGTTCAGCCTGTCATCGCTGATCTTGAACCAGACATGGAAGAGGCCGCCGCAACGCTCGGAGCTAACCGCGGACAGACTTTTTCACTCGTCCTCCTCCCACCACTCCTGCCGGCGATCCTGACCGGTTTCGCGCTCGCTTTCGCGCGAGGCATGGGCGAATACGGCTCGGTGATCTTCATCGCCGGCAACCTTCCTTATGTTTCGGAAATCGCGCCGCTGCTGATCGTTATTCGGCTGGAAGAGTTCAACTACGAGGCCGCGACCGCCATCGCCGCGATCATCCTTGGCGTTTCCTTCGCATCGCTGCTGGCGATCAACGTCCTTCAGGCCTGGAGCCGGCGGAGTCTTGGCCATGACAGCTAGGTCTTTTCGCGGTCCCGCGGTCACCGAGCCGCCCTGGGCGAGATGGCTTCTGGTCGCCGTTGTCCTGACTATCCTTGCCATCCTCCTTGTCTTGCCGCTGGCGGTTGTCTTCATCGAAGCGCTCAAACGAGGGGCCGGTGTGTACCTGGCGGCGCTGTCCGATCCCGACGCCCTGTCCGCCGTGAAGCTGACGATGATTGTCGCCGCCATATCGGTGCCGCTGAATGTGGTCTTCGGCATCGCCGCCGCCTGGGCCGTGACAAAATTCCGCTTTCCGGGAAAGTCGTTGCTGACAACGCTGATCGATCTGCCGTTTTCGGTCTCACCTGTGGTCGCCGGTCTGATCTTTGTCCTTGTTTTCGGCGCCCGGGGTTGGCTTGGGCCGTGGTTGAGAGCGAACAGCATCGAAATCATCTTCGCGGTTCCGGGTATTGTGCTCGCTACAACCTTCGTGACCCTGCCGTTCGTTGCGCGCGAGCTCATTCCGCTGATGGAAAGCCAGGGCGTCGCCGACGAAGAAGCCGCGCTTTCGCTCGGAGCGAACGGCTGGCAGACTTTCTGGCGCGTGACCTTGCCGAATATCCGCTGGGGCGTGCTTTACGGCGTCCTGCTCTGCAACGCCCGCGCGATGGGAGAATTCGGAGCGGTTTCGGTCGTCTCCGGCCACATCCGCGGCCTCACCAACACGATGCCGCTGCATGTCGAGATTCTCTACAATGAATACAACTTCGCCGCTTCTTTCGCGGTGGCGTCGCTTCTGGCGCTGCTCGCACTGATAACCCTGTTCGCGAAGTCGGCGCTCGAATGGCGCTATTCTAGCGAGTTGGCGGCCGGGCGCGGTCATTAGGAAGGAAGTTCAATGCAGGTCCGCATCGAAGGCGTCACAAAATCATTCGGCGATCATCCCGCGCTCAAGGACCTGTCGCTGAAAGTCGGCTCAGGCCAGCTGTTCGCGCTCCTCGGTCCGTCTGGCTCCGGCAAGACGACATTGCTGCGCCTGATTGCCGGCCTCGAACGGGCGGATGCCGGCGCCGTCTATTTTGGCGATGTCGACGCCTCGCGAATTCCCATCCAGCGACGGCGCGTCGGCTTTGTCTTCCAGCACTACGCCCTCTTCCGGCACATGACCATGTTCGACAACATCGCCTTTGGTATTCTCGTCCGGCGCAAGGAGTTCACCCATACGCGCGACAGCCTGCGCCGCCGCTGCCTGGAATTGCTCGACCTTGTTCAACTGTCCGGGTTGGAAGACCGGTACCCGCACCAGCTCTCCGGCGGACAGCGGCAACGCGTCGCGCTCGCCCGCGCACTGGCGATCGAGCCCAGCCTGCTGTTGCTGGACGAGCCCTTCGGCGCGCTCGATGCACGCGTCCGGAAAGACCTCAGGCGCTGGATTCGCGAGCTGCACACCAAGACCGGCCACACGACCTTGTTCGTCACCCACGACCAGGAAGAAGCCCTTGAACTTGCCGACGCCGTGGTCGTCCTCAATGACGGGCGGGTGGAGCAGATCGGCACGCCAGAACAGATCTATTCCGCGCCGGCCTCGCCATTCGTCTTCAACTTCATCGGAGACTCCGCGCGCATCCCAGGGAGCGCGATCAATGGGGGCTGGCGCGGCCCCCGGCCGCCCGAGGACGCGGACATCTTCATCCGCCCGCAGGACGTGACAATTGTCGGACCGCACGAGGGCGCCATTCACGGCGACATCGTGGGCGTCAGGCGCCTGGCGGACATCCGCCGTGTCGTGGTGCGCACCGGCGCGGGCGACATCGAGGTCAATGTCGCTGACGGCAAGCCGACCGAAATGGGCGCCGCCGTCGGCCTGCAGTTTGACAAGTGGCGGACCTACCGCAATGGCGTGCTGCTCCAGCGCGACTGACCTCACATGAGAGGCCGATTGCCAGTTTCAGGGGCAGCCCCATAGTGCTCCCATGACATTCGACCAGACGGCCATTGTCGTCATCCTTGTCGCCTTGTTTGCGGCCTTCGCAAGCGACCGCATCCGCCTTGAGGCGGCGGCCTTCGCCGGCCTTGCCGTCGCGTTCATCCTGGGGCTGGTCCCGGCGGCCCAGGTTTTCTCAGGGTTTTCCCATCCTGCCGTAATTACGGTGGTTGAAATTCTCGTCCTTGTCAGGGCGATGCAGAATGCCCACATCCTCGACGCCGTCGCCCTTCGCCTGACGCGAACCTTCCGCACGCGCTGGTCGGTCGTCGCCGTGCTATCAATCAGCGGCGCCTTCTTCTCGATCTTCATGAACAATGTGGGCGCGCTGGCCCTGATGTTTCCGATCGCCATCTCGCTTTGCGCCCGGGCGCGCATCGATCTCGCCCAGGTGCTGATGCCATTGTCATTCGCAACGCTTTTGGGCGGCCTCTGTTCGATCATCGGAACGCCGGCCAATCTTGTCGTCAACGATGCGCTGCGGGCGGCGAGCGGCCATGGCTTTGCGTTCTTCGATCTTGGGCGGGTTGGCGCTCCGGTTGCGATAGCCGGACTGGTCCTCGTCATTCTTTGGCCGGTGAGCTTTTTTCTCTCCGGTCGCAAACCCCGACAGGGCCATGAGAACGATTCTGACAATCCCCTCCTCAGCGAAGTCCGCATCACCGATGGATCGGTCTGGTCGGGAACCAGGCTGCCACTAATCGATGCCGACATCGGCGGCCGGGTGCACGGTGTCTTTCGCAACGGCGTTGCGGTGTTTGGCCGGCGGTCCGAAATTCGTGTCCAGCCCGGCGACGTCCTGTTGATCGAAGGTCCGGCGTCAGTGATACGCGAGCGAATGGTGCAACGCGATATCGCGCAGTCCGGCGCTCCGGATCCGCCGGCAAGCGTCGAGGCGGAAGCCGTGGTGGTCCCCAACAGCATCGTACTGGGCTCGCGTCTTGGAACGCTGAACGGGTTAACCTCGCGCGGCGTCGCCATCCGGGGCGTTGTCACGCGAACGAAGCGCATCGAAGGCCGGTTAGCCGATTTTCAGCTGTCGGTTGGCGATGTTCTGCAAGTGTCCGGGCGATCCGAACACCTCGCCGCCGCGATCGCCGACGCCGGATTGCTTTCGTTGGCGGCGAGCGAAACGCATGGTCCTGTCTCCGCAGGCTTCCCCGCGCTGCTGGTTTTTGCCGGCGCCGTTATGCTGACCGCCTTCTCGATCACGCCGCCGGAGATTGCATTCGGTCTCTCGATCGCCGTGCTTGCGGCGCTCGGCCGGTTCGATCTCCGGGCGGCGGTTCGCGGTCTCAACTGGCCGATCATCCTCATGCTAGCTGCGATGATCCCGCTCGGTGAGGCGGTCGAGACCACCGGCGCGGCCCACATCATTGCGACCGCCGCGATTTCATCACTGCCTTCGACCAGTCCCCTTATGATCTGCGCCGGCATCCTGCTGACGTCCGTGATCGTCACGCCATTCGTCAACAACGCCTCGGCGGCGATCATCCTGAGTCCGATCGCAATCGAGATCGCCCGTTCAACGAACACGCCGGTCGAGGCGGTGCTCGTCGCGGTGGCGATCGGCGTTTCGCTCGATTTCCTCACCCCATTTGGCCACCACAACAACACGATCGTCATGGGCGCGGGCGGCTATCGGTTTCTGGACTTCCCGCGGCTCGGGCTGCCGCTGGTCTGCGTAACCGCAGCAGTCGCAATAATCATGATCTCCATGGTTTGGCTCTGAGGGGGATCTGATAACTTTACTCGGCCAAGCCGCCATCGACGGCAGACATCAGTGCGCTACGCCGCTTGAGTCGCAGTTTCCCACAGATTGAGTGCGCGCGGCGGAAGTCGCGAAGCGTCGGTCGACTATCGGCCACTTCGCCAATCGCTCGACCAGATACCTTGACCGCGCTCGCGTCGCCAGCCTTGGCCGAATGCGTGCAGAACGAGACGAACTAGGTCGCAACTCTTTCGAGACTACTTCATTGGACGCGGTTGCATTGGCTTAGGACCGTGATGCCTTCATCGTCCGCAAATCGCCCCGTGTTGCCGCATGTTTCCGACGTACCCCGCCAGATTTCAGTGTGCCCTTAGTGTGCCTGAGAGCTCGCAAACCACTGAAAACAAATAGCTCTCTGCACCATCCATCAACGGCCTTAGAAATGAGCGTCCGATATTCCATAGGACGGACGGCCACATCCGCCCGTACTCAGCAGGCGCCGCTAAGCGGACTCCCGCTGCAATGCCTTTCTAACGTGCTCCGGATCTCTCGCGATCACCCTCAGATAGGCTCGCGCGGGTTGATCCGGAGAAGATCGTCCCTGCTCCCAGTCACGCAGCGTCCCGAGGGGAATATGGTAGCGCGCAGCAAACTCCTGCTGCGTCAGCGAGAGCGCTCGGCGAAGCGTCTGGACGCGTGGCACACGCTTCAGAAGTTGAACGCCCTTCTTCGCCAGCGGTGGATTGTCCTGATCTGATCTGGCAGCGGCCAACAGTTCGGCCTCAGCCATTTTGCGAGGCCTGGCGGGCTTGATCAGCTTCTTCCTGCCAGCACCAACGCGGGTAAGCGTGCCATCACGCTCCATTCTCACGGTAGTAGATGTCTTTTTCATCTCGGAGCGCCTTGCGAGCGGAAATCAGTCGGATGCGTTCGTCGCGTTCGGTGTAAACGACGACAAGGATGGTACCATCGGCCATGCCGAGCAGGATCGTTCGCTCTTCGCCGTAGTCTTCGCGCTGATCGATCCATTCGACACCCAAAGGGTCCCTAAACGCCTTAGCTGCCAATTCGAAACTCACGCCATGCTTGCGAAGGTTCTCAAAAGCCTTGCCGTCATCCCATTCAAACTCGATCATGATGTACTGATTACCCGTAGTCTTGTCAAGATCGAGGTGGGCGCAATGACCACAGCAAATCGAACAGACTAAACGACCAACTTCGGCGATCGTCGTCAAATCGACGAAGCTTGGCGATCCCGGATGGTGGCCGCCTTGAGGATCGCCTGGCAGAGTTCAGCTCAACATCGCTGCAGCTGCACCTCAACTCGCCATTCTCCCCATTTGTTGAAGCACCCAGCGGAGACCCTCGGCATTTCCGCGGGCATCATCGACGGGATTGTGCGTGTGCCTGGTGATACGCTGCTTCTTCCAGTTGGACGCGTTGAAGGGATCGTTCCTGCGGCCGGCATCCAGATCGCCAATACGCCGGGCGCTGAAGCCAGCCGGGTTTCCTCCGGTGAACTTGTGACAGTACCAGTTCCAGAACTGCCAATCGAAAGCGGGGTTGTCCGCCCAGAATACGGGACGCCTTCCCTTGGTGATTTCGTCCAGCCATTTGACCGCTGCTGCCATCACCGAGCCCGGTTCAGCGAAGGCTTTCTGAGCATCGAAGGATATGCCGCTGACCGCGCGGGCTCGCGGAATACCCGGCGAGTCGATCGCTGGCGCCACCTCGCCGAAAAAGCTGCGAGCAGGATCCGCCACAGAGACGAGTCCAAACGAGATCATGTTGTAGAGGCCTGGGCACGGCCCATCCGCCTCTACGTCGAAAACGAAGTGCTGTGTCCAATCCGGCATCATCTCCCCCAAACGGAATGCTGCTCGCGACGAAGGCTCGCCGCCGAACCTCGCGACGGTCGCCGACCGAACGCTGCTGGATCAGGGCATCACCGCACGCAGACCCAGCCCTTTCGAAAAAGTCGTTCGAGAGCGTGTCTTCCCTACCCCGCAACATCACAATGTCTGTGAAGAACGCGCTGCGCGAACTGTGCCTGCAGCGTGCCCGCGTTGCGCCAAGTAATTGAACTTCGTGAAGTCCCGATCCGATGGCACACTTGGCGCGAGGGAAAAGGTACGGTCCGCTTCAGTTAGCTGCCGTCTTCATATCCGACCTATGGGCCAGTCCGGATGGGCGCATCGCCCGCGTCGCAGATGCCATATCCGAGCAAATTGCGACCCGGCAATAGGCGCTCGATTCGAAGGCGCCGGCGCCCAACTGTTCGTTCGCTGGGAAGAGCTTGCCCAAAGGGCAATCGTGATTGCCCAATCTGGGATCGCTTGCAGCCCAGATCTTCCCAATTGTGTTTTTTTTGTTGCCGCAAGACGCGGTTTGGATGCTGCTTGTCACATAAACAAAAAAACAAGCCGACAGGAAGAAACGCCCCGACGGTAGAGTACACGAACGAGGTGTGGCCTCGCGCGATATAGTTATCGTGTGGTTGGGGGAGCCGCATTAGCTGCAATTGAGTCTGCTCGCGGGGAACCTGTTCAGTGCGGGAAATGAACCGAAGCAAGCATATGCTTGCTAGCATTATCTCTTTGCCCGAATTCCGGCGGAAATCTTCCGTTCCGGCGGGCAATCTCGCGAACATCGGGCGGCAGTCTCAGTTGTCGGCGATCGCGCATCCCCCATCCGAAAACCTCCAGCCGGACCAATCGTCGGTGGTCCGACAAACTTTCCTACCAAGCATGCTGAAGATGCCGCCCAGATTTCTGGCCGGCGCCCCCCACTAATCAACTCCATGGAGTCGACATGACACACGATTTCTCGCGCCGTAAATTTCTCCGGAACTCTCTCATCGCCGCCGGCGCAGCCGGCGCCGCGGTTCAGGCCGGCGGCCCGGCCTTCGCCAAGGAAGTGGTGAAGGCGAAAGCCACGGAAACGACGCCCAAGATCATCAACCTTGGCGCCAATACGCTCTCGATCGGCCCGGCCGCCCCCGCCCTCACGGCGATTGCGGCCTACGCGCCGATCTCCGGCGGATACGAGCCGACCAACACTCACGAGATCGTCGAGACGCTGTCCTCCCAACTTGGCGCGCCGGCCGATCACTTCATGATGTATCCGGGCTCGGGCACGCCGCTCGACCTCGTGGTGATGGCTTTCACGGGGCCCAAAGGCTCGCTGGTGACCGCCGACCCGACCTACGAGCAAGCCTGGCGCACCTCGCAACGCTCCGGCGCCAAGCTGATCAAGGTCCCGCAACGCAAGGACTACAGCCACGACGTAGAGGCCATGTGTGCGGCCGATACCAGCACGGGCATGATGTACATCTGCAACCCGAACAACCCGACCGGCGCGATCACGATGCGCAAGGACATCGAGTACGCAGTGAAGAACATGCCGAAAGGCTGCACGCTGGTGGTCGATGAGGCCTACATCCACTTCTCGGACAACGCGACGAGCGCAATTGACCTCGTTGCGGCCGGCGAGAACGTGGTCGTTCTGCGCACCTTCTCCAAGCTCTACGGCATGGCCGGCCTTCGTCTCGGCTTCGCAGTAGCCAGCCCGGCCAACCTCGCCAAGATGAACGGCGGCAGCGGCCGGAGCCAGGGCATCATCGCCGCCACGACCATCGGCGCCGGTGTGGCCAGTCTCAAGGATCCGCAACTGATCGCGACCCGCAAGGCCATGATCAAGAAGCAGCGCACCGAGACAATCGCCTGGCTCGAAAAGAAGGGCCATGCCTGCTCCAAGTCGGAAGCCAACCACTTCATGGTTGACGTCAAGCGCCCTGGAAAAGACTTCCAGAAGGACATGGCGACGTGGGGTGTCAACGTTGGCCGCACGTGGGTGGGCTACGAAAACTGGTCGCGCGTCAGCGTGGGCACGGAAGCCGAAATGACCCGTTTCCGCGATGCCTTCGTGGCGGTTGCGGCAGGCAAGCTCGGCCCGGTCGAACCCATGGAACGCCGGCGTCGGGCCAGCCTCGAAACTCGGGGCGCCACTCTCCAGCACGCATCCTTCTTCCAGGACGAGCAGGTCGATCTGATGCCGCTCTCGCACTGCTGAAGCGCGGCCCGATAACAGACTAACACGAAGCCTTTCACTTAACCCTCGGCATGGCGCGCAAGCCATGCCGCGGGAGCCTTTTGCCTGAATTTGGGGACGACAATGAAATCCGCGAAACAATCAAAATCCACACTCCGACAACGACTTTGCAGCACGCTTTCGCCGTCAATCGCGATCGCCACAACGCTTTGTGCAGCCGCGCTCGGGGGCGCCGCGTATGCACAATCGGCTCCGGCCGCAGATCCTGCGGCCCAGCCAGCCGCAGCCGGCGACAACAGCGATGTGATCATCGTCACCGGCACGCGGAAAGTCGGAATGGTGGCGGCGGACAGCCCTGCACCGGTCCAGGTGGTGACCAGCGAAGTGCTTCAGGAGACTGGCGCAAGCGACCTGATGAACGCGCTCTCCGTCCAGACGCCGTCGTTCAACGCCAACCAGGTTGGCGGCGACATGGCCAGCCAGACGCTGACGGCGCAGATGCGCGCCCTTTCGCCCAACCACGCGTTGGTGCTCGTCAACGGGCACCGGCGTCACATCACCTCCAACGTGGCCCCGGGAAGCGGCGCGATGGCGGCGGACATGTCCCACATTCCCAGCTCCGCGATCAAACGGGTCGAGGTGCTCACGGACGGCGCAGCCGCCCTCTACGGTTCGGACGCCATCGCCGGCGTGTTCAACATCATCCTGAAGGACGATACGTCCGGTGGCTCGCTGACAGGCGGTTATTCGGCCTATGACGACGGCGGCGGCAATGACGCCAACTACCAGGGCACCTACGCCTTTGGCGGCGACAACTACTTCTTCGACATCAGCGCGGAAATCGAGAACCGCGATTCGGTCAATCGCCCGACGCTTTACGGCCCGGCGCTTTGCGTCGCCGACATCGCGGCCTGCCAAGCCTACAACACGACCGGCTACCAGAAATATGGATCAACCGCCTACCGCAACGGTTCGATCAATACGTACACCGGCACCAACGACATCTACATGGTGGACAACCCGGAATTTCCGTACCTGAACCATGCAGGCGACCCGCCGGAACTTCACCGCAAGGAGGTGATGTTCAACTCGGGCTGGGACATCAACGAGCATTTCCAGCTCTACAGCTATGGCAGCTTTGGCGCGAAACAGGCCAAGTCCCAGGAAAACTATCGTCGCCCCTCGCAGGATGGCGGTGTGGACCTCAACCATGACGGCGACACGAAGGATACGGTTGACGGCGTCGTCGAAGCCAACGTCAACAAATACCTCTACGGCTTCCTGCCCTACGAGGCGTCCGACGAGCGGGACTTCGAGTTTGCGGTCGGCGCAAGGGGCGACATCGCAGACTGGCGCTGGGATGTCGCGACCGTCTACGGCAAGAACAAGATGGACGTCTTTACGCTGAACTCCATGAACTTCTCGCTGTGGAAGGACACGGGCTATTCGCAGGAGAACTTCTACGACGGCGCCTACTGGTCGTCTCAATGGACGACATCCGGCACCCTGTCGAAAGACTTCAATATCGGTCTCGCCAAGCCGATGACGTTCGCCGCCGGCGGCGAATACCGCATCGACAAGTACGGCATCAAGGCAGGCGAGCCCGCGTCCTACTATGGCTCAGGCGCATCCTCCTTCCCCGGCTACAACCCGGCAACGAACACCGGCTCGTACGATCGCAATGCCTACGCGGCCTTCGTCAACTTCATCGTCGAGCCGACCAACAACTGGCTGATCGACGTGGCGGGCCGCTACGAGAACTACAGCGACTTCGGCGATGAAACGATCGGCAAGCTGACCACCCGCTACGATATCACGCCCTGGCTAGCGGTCCGCGGCACGGCTTCGACGGGCTTCCGGGCGCCAACACTCGGCGAGGAATACTATTCGGCGGTGAACGTCGGCCCGACCAGCGCCAGCCCGCAGCTGCAGCCGAACGGCCCCGGCGCCGCCACGCTCGGCTTCGGCGGCGGCCTGCAGCCGGAAACGTCGAAGAACTTCAGCGCAGGTTTTGTTTTGAATGATGTCATTCCGAACCTCACCATGACGCTGGACGCCTACCAGATCGAGATCGACGACCGGATCCTGCGCGGCACGTTCGCCTTCTCGACGGGGCAAAACGCCAACACAGTTACGGGACGCACTGGCGGGACACCTGACTCGACCAAGCCCGATCCAGCAGATACCGACGGCAACGGCACGCCTGACGACCAGTACAACAAGGCGCTTGGCGATGCACTGGTGGCCTTTGGCTATATCGGCGTGTGGAACGATCCGGGCGCTCCGGGCGGTTCCCTCGACTCTACGGCGCGCGCCAGTATCTCGGTTTCGCTGTTCAACAACTCCCTGTCGACCCGCACGAGCGGCATCGACTGGGTCACGAGCTATGCGAGCAAGTTCGACTGGGGCCGCATCGACTGGTCGTTGTCGGCAAACTACAATGACATGCAGGTGCTGTCCGCCAAGGCCGCCCCTGCGGCGTTGGGCGGGGCCACCATGTACAGCCCGACCACGCTGCGGAACATGGAGACAGGCGATCCGAAATACCGGGTCAACATTGGCGCCCGGATATCGGTAGGAGACTTCAGCTTCAACCTGCGCGAAAGCATTTACGGTCCGCAGTACACGCTGTCGTCAGCCTCGTCCTATCCGCAGGTTGTCCGCGACACGCTGGATCTCGTGACCTTCAACAACGCGCTCTACTACAAGAACTCGATTGGCGTGATGGCGCTGTTCAACCTTGAAGCGTCATGGAAACCGGTCAACGACTGGAAATTCACGATCGGCGCCGACAACGTCTTCAACCAGTACCCGGACAAGGTTCCGAAGGCGATCTGGGACTACAACATCGACAGCTATCGCCAGACGGGTGGTCGCCAGTACAACTCGGGCAGCCCAATCGGCTACTTTGGCCGCAAGCTGTACGCCAAGATATCGAAGACCTTCTAGTCTATGCAAAAGCGGCCGGCGCCAATGGCGCCGGCCGTATCGCTTTCAGGAACGCCGTTTGCCTGCACTAGCCGGCAGACGGCGTATCCGTTTTCAGTTCGGGGCCGGAGAACTCAGCCTCGATGATGACCTCGACCTCATCCCCTACCCCCATCGTGGTGCCGGGAGCGGGAACGCCGTAGTCCACACCGAAATCCGATCGCTTGAACGTGCCATGCGCCGAGAACCCGATCCGCGCGTGCGGATCCGCCACCATGCCGGGATAGCCGCCGTTATACGTGACATCGAGCGTGACCGGCTTGGTCACCCCATGCAGCGTGAGGTCGCCGGTCACCCGCGCCTGGCGAGCGCCTGACGTCTCAACCTTGGTCGATTTGAAGGTGATCTTGGGGAAGGACTTCACGTTGAGAAATTTCGGACCTTTCAGGTCGTCGACAAATCCGGGCGGCGGCGATGGCAATTGCAGGGACCCCGGATCGACCGTAGCCGTCAGGCTGGCGGATGAGGGATTGGATGGATCCAGCTGCATGTGCGCATCGAACTTGTCGAAATGCGCGCTGTAGTGAGAGAAGCCCAGGTGATTGACGCGGAAGATGAGGCTCGCATGGGCCGGATCCAGCACGTAGTCGCCTGCCGGAAGCGTCGAGACTTCTTCGGGCGGCGCCGTTACCGCAGCAGGTTTGGGCGGGGCGACGGTTGTGGGTGCGTCCGGCGACGTTTCCGCCATAAGCTCGTTCTTGCCGCCGGAACACGCGGCAAGCGCGAGCGGCGTTGCGAGAGCGGCAGCGATCAATAGTGTCGATTTCTTCACGACTTCCCTCCAGTAAGTCCGGTGACCGCCGCCGCGAACTTCACAAGTGTCTGCCGCCACCCTTCTTCCATGCCGGCGATGGCGAATTTCGCGATTTCCGGTTGCATAACTCCGACGACCTTCTGGCTCATGTTCAAGGTGGTGACCCCATTCGCCTCGGTGAACCGGGCAGTTGTCAGCACTTCGAACATGGGTTTGTCGTTCGCATCAACAACCCTTGCCCGGCTTACAACCTTTTCAGGCGCAACGACTTCTTCGTAGACGCCGCGCGTCCAGTGTTCAGCGCCATCGGGCGCCACCATCGACCAGGCGAACACGCCGCCGGTCCGTGGGTCAGACATCGCTGACCCAACGCTGAACATGTCGGGAGCGAACCACTGCTTCATGTGCTTGGCGTTCGTCCAGACGTCGAACACCAGTGCGCGCGGCGCCTTGAATTCGCGGGTGAAAGTAACCTCGGCGTGTTCCATTATATTGCTCCCTGAGTCTTGGCGGATTGCGAAGCCAGCAAGTCGTCGAGGCGCTCGTAGCTTTCGCGCGCGCCGCTCTCCATGCCGGAATTGATCATGCCGTCCCGGGCTTCGACGGAGGGGAACTCGCCCTCGATCACGATGCGGGTGCGACCGCCAATATTCTCGAAGCGGATCGTCTCGACGACCGGCGGAAAATCCATGTACCCGAACGTCCAGGACAGCACCTCTGGCGCCTCGACGATGCGGAATTCTCCTTTGAACACGTGTCTCTGGTCGCCAGCGGACTGGACGATCCGCCACTTGCCGCCGACCCGCACATCGTAGGCCTGGATATCGTTCGTATATTTGCGCGGCCCCCACCAATTCGCCATGTGGTCTGCGGTGGTGAAGGCGGTCCAGACAATATCTCGCGGAGCGTCGAACTCGCGTGTCAGCCTGATGCTGCCTTGGCCTGCGGGAGCTTCAAGATGAAACGTATCCGCCGGCTTCCGTCCTGCGATCGTCATCGCGCTACTCCTTTTTATGAGACTGCAATTCATCGAGATAGTCTTCGAGGCGATCGAACCGCTGCTCCCAGAGAAGACGGTACTGATCGAGCCAATCCGACACTGGCTTCAGATTTTCCGGCTCCAGCCGGCAAGGCCGCCATTGGGCCTCGCGGCCACGCGTAATCAGGCCGGCGCCCTCAAGAACCTTCAGGTGCTTGGAAATGCCCGGCAGGCTGATGTCGAACGGCTCGGCCAGCTCCATCACGGTGGTCTCGCCCTGAGCCAGCCGCGCAAGAATCGCCCGTCTCGTGGGATCGGCCAGAGCGGAGAAAACCGTACTGAGAGGATCGGTCTGCATATTTCGCCATTTGGTTATTTAACCTAATGGCGAAATATAGGACACGGCTCGACCTGTCAACGGGTTCTGCAACCAGGATCAGCCGCTGGCTTCTTCGGTCTCGCCGATGACTTCGGCGGCTTCCTCGTTCAACGCCTTGCCTTCCCTGCGCGGCGTCACCAGCGGAGCCGGCTGCGGCGTCTGAAGATTGCCGCGCATAAGGGCGCGGCCCGCGGCGAGGCCACCTGCGATCTGAAGCTCGAAGCGCTGTTCGTCCCTGCGGCGCACTTCGGCGATCACCTCGGCGGCCTCTTCCGGTTCGACGCCAAGGTCCACCAGCGCCGAGCGCCCGAATTCGAGCGCAGATTCGAAGGTTTCCCGGATCTGGTATTCGACGCCGGCCTTGATCAGGCGCAGGGAATGACCGCGGTCAAACGCACGGACAAACAGGCGGGCATGGGGAAATTCCGACTTGGCCAGTTCGACGATACGATCGGCGACATCGGGCTTGTCGACGCAGATCATGATGGCCTCGGCGTGTTCGGCGCCAGACGCCCGCAGCACGTCCAGCCGCGTACCGTCCCCATAGTAGACCTTGAACCCGAAATTGCCAGCTGCGCGGATCATCTCGACGTCCGTATCGATGATGGAAACATCTATGCCCTTGGCGAGGAGCGGCTGGGCGACAACCTGGGCAAAGCGGCCGAAGCCGACAAACAGCACCCGGCCGTGCAGATCCGCGGCATCGTCGATGCCGTCGTGCGATTCCTTTTCCTTGGGCATGAAGCGTTCAAGCAGCATGACGTTGAGCGGCGTCAGCGCCATCGACAGGATAACGACCGCCGTCATGATCGCGCTCGTGCGGGCGTCAATCACGCTCGCGGCCAGCGCCGCGCCGTAAAGAACAAAGGCAAACTCACCGCCCTGCCCGAACAGGAATGCCCGGCGCACAGCCTCGCGATTGTCGGCTCCAAACACGCGCGCCACCGCGTATACCCCAATGCCTTGCACCAGCATGAAGGCGGCGACGCCCGCGGCGATAAGCGGCCACTCCTGAAGGACGACATCGAGTTTCAGCGACATCCCGACGCCAACGAAGAAGAGGCCGAGCAGGATTCCGCGGAAGGGTTCGACGTCGGCCTCGAGTTGGTGCCTGAAGGTCGATTCCGACAGCAAAACACCGGCGAGAAAGGCGCCCATCGCCATGGATAGCCCGCCCCACTGCATGAAGAGCGCAGCGCCCAGCACGACAAGCAGCGCCGCCGCCGTCATCACTTCCCGGGCGCCGGATCGCGCAAGCAACGTGAACAGCGGGTTGAGCAACCATTTGCCCGCACCGAAGACGGCCGCAACGGCCGCTGCTCCCAGCGCAAGGCTGTACCAGATCGGCTGGTGGTGCTGCGCCACGCCTTCATGGCCGTTGAGGCTGCCGAGCACGGCGACAACCGCCAGCATCGGGATGATGGTGAGATCTTCCAGCAGGAGGATCGCCACCATGCGCTGGCCGGCGGGCGTCGTCGCCTCGCCGCGGTCATCCAGCATCTTCATGATGACCGCCGTTGACGACTCAACGAACCCCATCGCAGCAATCACGGCGGCGGCTGGCGGCAGACCCGCGGCGAGACCGAGCCCGGTCAACAAGGTCGCGCAGACCAGCACCTGGGTGAGCCCGAGACCGAATATCTCCCGCCGCATCGCCCAAAGCTTCGCGGGGCGCATTTCGAGCCCGATGAGAAAGAGAAACATGACGACGCCAAGTTCGGCGACGTGAAGGATGGCGTCGGGATCCTTGAACAACCCCAGGCCGAACGGACCGACGACAAGGCCCGCCGCCAGATAGCCCAACACCGAACCCAGGCCCAGCCGCCGGAAGATGGGCACAGCGACGACGCCAGCGGCGAGCAGGGCGACCGCAAGGCCCAGTTCCATTCCGGCGTTCGCTGCTGGCTCCATCGGTCCCTCATCCCCCGGCGGCCATGCGGCCTCACGATGATTCCATGCGCTGGCATGCGGACAGTGGCAAGCGCGACATCGCCTGCGCACCGATCCCTTCGATCGGGTGTTACTTCAGCCGCTTCTCGAAGTCCGAGAAAAAGGCGTCTGCGTCATCCTTCAGGCGCGCTTCCATTTCGCGGTAAAGGGCGAGGACTTCCTCACCCTGACGGGTCAGCTTTGCGCCGCCGCCTCTCTTGCCACCCGCGCTCGAAGCGACCAGCGGGCGGCGAAAGGCGCCATTCATTGCATCGACCAGCTGCCAGGCCCGCGAATAACTCATCTCCATTGCCTTGGCGGCCCGGGAAATCGATCCTTCGCTGGCGATCATCTCCAGCAGATCAGCCTTTCCGGGCCCAAACGCCCGCTCGCCTTTCGCGATTACGCGCGCCTTGATTTCGATAGCCGCCGACATGGCCTGCCTCCACTGCGCCTCAAAGGCGACTGGCGCGATTGCAGTCGCGCGCGATCCCGGTGTCAACGCCCCGAAAGGCGATAGGCCCTGTCGTGAGCAAGGGCTGGAATCTTCGCCCGCGCGGACCTGACCTCCTCAAGATCGAGGCTGGCCGAAATAACGCCCGGCTCGACGTCCCCCTCCGCGAGCACCTCGCCCCATGGGCCGACTATGAGACTGTGACCGAAGGTTTCGCGGCCATCCTCGTGCTTGCCGGCCTGAGCCGGGGCGACAATGAAGCTACCAGTCTCGATCGCGCGGGCGCGAAGCAGGATGTGCCAGTGCGCCTCGCCGGTAATCCGGGTGAAGGCGGCCGGCACGGAAATGATCTCCGCACCCGCCTTAGCCAGATCCCGATAGAGATGCGGAAAGCGCACGTCGTAGCAGACGGTCATGCCGATCTTCGCGATCGGCGTTTCGATGACAACGCCCTCTGAACCCGAAGCAAAGCTGTCGGATTCGCGATAGATGTTTCCCGCGTTGAGCTGCACATCGAACATATGGATCTTGTCGTAGCGGGCCACGACAGTTCCTTCAGGCGAGATCAGGAAACTGCGATTCGCACATTTTTCTCCGCCCGCACGTATCGGCAGGGAGCCTATGAGCAGCCAGACCTTCACCTCCGCTGCAAGCGCCCGGAAGGCGGCCAGGGCCGCATCCGCGTCCTCGCTGGTCGACTTGGCGAACGCGGCGCCAGGCTTGCGGTCGAGAAGAGACGTCATTTCGGGAGTGGCGATCAGCTGCGCGCCGCCATTCGCGGCCCGCCGGATCAATGCAGACGCCGCGTCGATATTGGCTTCGGGCCGTATGCCCGAGCGCATCTGCACGCACGCGACGTTAACCTTGGCCATGCCTGTTCCTTTTTCGTCCACTCCTGCGGCCTATACCTGCATCAAACTGCGGGATGCCCGGCGACCGCAATGCCTTCTGGAGCCGGGAGCAGGAAATTCGCGCCGGAGGCGAGAGATTCTGCGCCCGGCTTCACTTTCTGGTATGCCGTTTGCTGTCCAATAGGCAGCGCTCGTTAACCGCTGCAGCGCCGACGTCTGGAACTGTTCGAATGGACACCCCTTCCTCCGGGACACCCGGGTATCCGGGATATGGCATGGCGTCCTATGCCGATGCGCCCGCCCCCATTGGGTTGCGCAAATACATTCCGGCCCTCGACATTGCGGCTGTCGGTCTCTGGTTCCTGCTCTTCACGCTTGGCCAGATGCGCATTGGCGCAGGCATCCCCGGCCTCAGCGCGCTCCGCTATCTGCTCGCCATCTACTTTGTCAGCGGGATTGTGCTTTATCCCTCCAGCCTGCTGCCCATCATCGCCAAAAGCTGGATCGTTTTCGTCCTTCCAGTGATGAACGCTCTGTCGGCGCTCTGGGCGCCATCCGCCTCGGAGGCGATCCGCCAGGGGATATTGATGGCGATGACGGCGGTCGTGTCGATTTTCATCGCCGGCCGGGTTTCGGGACGTGGATTTTTCTACACGTACTTCGCCGCCGAGTTCTTCGCGATGATCGTCAGCATTCTTCACCCCACGCCGGTGCACGGTGACTGGGTCGGGGCGTTCGACCAGAAGAACGTTCTCGCGATCAACATGTTCGTTCTCTACATCTGCGGCTTCATTCTGATGCTCGATTCCAGAATGTCGCCGATCTACCGCCTTGCCGGAGCTTCTTCGCTGGCGCCGGCCGCATTCCTGATTGTGATGAGCCACTCGGCGACAACGCTGGCGTTCGTGGGGGCCGGAACGCTCGGATTTATCGTCTGGGCGGTGGTCTGGCGGCCTGCGAGCAAGGTGCCGCACCTCAGAATGCTGCTGGTTCTGATGGCCGTCCTGCTTGTCTCGATCGCGGCAATCCTGGTGTTCGGCATTCTCGAGGTGAATGCCGGCAATTCCATCCTCGCCCTGCTTGGCAAGGACTCAACGCTCACCGGGCGCACCTATCTTTGGCAACAGGCGCGCGACGTGATGGCGGCGCATCCCTGGCTGGGCGTCGGAGCCAATGGCTTCTGGCGGCAAGAGCACGGCCAGGCAAACTCGATCATCGAATATTTCTATTACAAGAGCTGGGTGAAGTTCAGCTTCCACAACTCGTATTACGAAAATGGGGTCGCGCTCGGCTATCCCGGTTTCTACATGACGATCATTCTTGCGACGTGGGCTCTGTTCAATGCGCTGCGGAACTGGGTGCAAAAGCAGGACCTGTTCAACATGGGGTTCGCGACACTGGCGATCCTGATTGTCATCCGGTCGAATACAGAGGTCGACCTGGCGCTCGAGTTCGGCAACATTATCCTGCTGTACGTGGCTGCGATGCGGCGAAACGAGCCTGTCGCCGTTCCCGACCTGTCGCAGCAGAATCGCCCCGAGACCCTGCATCACGCCTTCCGCCAGGAGCGACGGACGTGACGACCGGGTTTCAGAAGGCAGGCGTCAGCGCGCCAGACGTCAGCGTGATCGTCGCCGCATGGAAGGCGGCCGACCTGGTTTCCGCCGCCGTAGCGTCTGCGCTGGCATCCGTTGACGTATCGGTCGAGGTGATCGTCGTCGATGACGCCTCTCCGGATGACACGTGGACCACGCTGACAAACCTCGCCGAGACCGATGCCCGGATCAGGATTGACCGCCTCGCCGTCAACGGGGGACCGTCCGCTGCCCGAAACCGCGCGATAGACCTGGCGAGGGGTCGCTATATCGCCGTGCTCGACTCGGATGACGCCCTAACGGCAGACCGCCTCGCACGTCTCTCCCACATCGCAGACGAAACCGGCGCAGACATTGTCGTCGACAACATGGTTGAGGTCGATGCGAACGACCGGCAGATTGGCGAAGGTTTCTTCCTGCGGTCCGCCGCATTCGGCGCGGCGCGCGACGTCGATCTCGCCACCTGGGTCGAATTCAACCAGCCGCTAAAGTCCGGCGACTGCCTCGGCTATCTCAAACCGCTGTTCCGCCGGGATTTCCTCAAAAGGACTGACGCCAGATACGATCCAGCGCTGCGCAACAGCGAGGATTACTATTTCGTGGCCCACCTGCTCGCTGCCGGGGCGCGGATGAAATACGATCCCGCGGCCGGCTATCGCTACAGGCGCGCGGAAGGCTCCACCTCGCACCGCCTGTCCCCCTCACACACGCGCGCCTGGTTGACGGCGGAAAAGGCTTTTTTCGCCCAACATGGCGCCGCGCTTTCGGCTTCAGAAAAGACACGTCTCGCCACGCGCCTGCGCGGCCTCCAGCATGTCGACCAACTGGTGAGAACCATAGACCTGGTGAAGACGAAGCGTTTCGCTGCAGCGGCCCGGTTGCTGGTATCCAGTCCAGGCTCCGCAAGCTTCACGCTGGCTTCGCTTGCCCGCATTGCGGTTGGAAAGGCGACCGGACGGAGCGCGTTCACACGCAGCGCCGCAACCTGACTTACCCCTTCGGCGGCCGGAACGTGTCGCTGCATTGCGGCGCTGTTTGACCGATCGGCACGTGGCTCACGCAGCGATACGTGACCGACACGTTGTTCCTGAACTTCGGCGGCCCAAGCCAGTCCCTGGCAGCCGGCCCACCGGTCCAGACGTTGAGGATCACCCGGCCGGATGCGCGGGGAACGCGCGCATCCGGACCATGAACCTCGTAGAGCAACCTGCCATCGACGAACCAGCGGATAGACTCAGGCGCCCACTCGAAAGCGTAGACGTGGAAGCCGCGCGAGGTGTCGAATCCGGTCGGGACATAGACCGACCCGGCGAGCTTGCCGTCTGTGTAGTAGGCGAGATGGACCTCGTAGGTGTCCCGCCCGAGAAACTCCATGTCGATCTCATCATGAGGGTCCCCGAACTGCCTGCTCGTGTGAGTGAAGAACGAGGAGACAAGGCCGGATCCCGCGGACGATCTGAGCACGGCTTCGTATCGGCCATAGCCGTAGAACCCCTTCCGCTGGAGTTCCGCCGAAGCATAGTCCATGCCCCGGACCTTCCGTTTCTGGATCAGCAACCTTGCGCCATTGCTTCCAAACCGGACGTTCGCCGGATCGAAAGCAGATCCGTTCCAGGTCTGGTTTATGGCGTAGTCGGACAGATACTGCGTCTCTGAATCGAACCCCTTTCTCAGATCCATCATGAAAGCGGGGCCGGGCGGCACACCCGTATTTGCGGCGGCAGGCGCAAGCTGGCTTGCAGATCGCTCCTCCGGCGGCGGCGTTTGCGCGGCGACACGAACAACGGGTGCGGACGAGACACAAGCGAGCGCGGTCACGCATGCCGCCACACCGGCGCGCGATGCTCCGCTCCGGCGCATCCCCAGATCCTCCGCTTGCCCGTCGCCATCTGGGGTATTTTGCTCTGGCCGCTCAACCGCAAACATCCCTCGCGCGAATGATGGGCCAGCAATTTGAATGGCCGCACGGGGACTTAGAAGCTGTCGGATATCGCGGCGTCGCGCGACCACGGAAGGATCCATGCCCGGCCGCCTTCATCGCCGCGCAATGCGTCAATCCGGTAGGCGCGTTTCAGGTTTTCCGGGGACAGCACTCGCGCGGGCGGTCCGTCTCCGATCACGGCTCCATCGTGCATCAAGACAACCCGGTCCATAAACCGCGCCGCCAGCGCAAGATCATGGATCACGGCCAGCACGCCGGTCCCTTTCCTTGAGAGTGCGTGAAGTATCTCCATGACATGGAGCTGGTGATACGGATCCAGCGCCGCGATCGGCTCATCCGCGAGCAGGATGGGCGCCTCGACCGCAAGCGCGCGCGCCAGCAGGATGCGCGTGCGCTCGCCGCCGGAGAGAACGGCGACCGGCCGGTCCAGCAATTCGCCGCCATCGACGGCGTTGATCGCATGATCCACCGCCGCCTGTCCCTGCGGGGTAAGGCGGCCAAAGCCCGCCTGGTGCGGGTATCGTCCGAGCCGCACCACGTCACGCGCCGTAAGCCGCCACTCGACGCGTCGGTCCTGTGGCAGGAACGCGACGCTGCGCGCGCGTGACCGGGGCGGCAGAGACAGCATATCGGCGCCGTCGAGCGCCACCGTGCCGCCGTCCCGCGCCCGTATGCCCAGGATGGCTTTCAGCAGCGTCGATTTTCCAGCGCCATTGGGCCCGATCAGGCCGACCAGTTCGCCGGGCGCGACGGCAAGAGAGGCGTGGTCGACCACAAGCCGCTCGCCGATCTTCACCGTGATGTCGCGCGCCTCCAGCTTCACGACTCGAGCTCCATCCGGGCGCGCATCACCAGCCAGAGGAAGAAGGGAGCGCCGATCAGGGCCGTTACGACGCCCAGCCGCAGTTCTGTGCCGGTCGAGATCATCCGCACAATGATATCGGAGGCGACCAGAATCGCTGCGCCCCCGAGACCGCTGGCCAACAGGAGCCTGCTCGGGCTGTGCCTCACCAGCGGCCGCATTAGGTGAGGAACCACAAGCCCGACAAATCCAATGCCGCCCGCCACGGCGGTTGCGGCGCCCACGCTCACGGCCGTCCCGGTCACAATCAGAGCCCGCGTCCGGTTCAGGTTCACGCCCAGGCTGATGGCCGACTCCTCGCCAAGGCTCAGGGCGTCCAGCGACACCGCCGACCAGAACAGGACGATCCAGCCGGCGATCATGAACGGCGCGGCCAGCCAGACATGGTCCATGCTGCGGTCGGCGACCGAACCGAGCAACCAGAAGACGATTTCAAGAGCCGCATAGGGGTTGGGCGAGAAATTCAGCGCAAGCGCCGTGGCGGCGCCGGCAAGGCTGGAGATGGCGACGCCAGCAAGGATCAATGTGAGCACGCCGCCCCGCCCGGCCAGCCCCTGAAGTACGATCACGCAGACCAGCGCGCCGCCGATGGCCAGAAGCGGCAGCGCCAGCGGAAAGAGCGCTGAAAACCCTGTGTAGAGGGCGAGCACCGCGCCAAGCGAGGCGGTGGACGTGACGCCGATCACGCCCGGATCGGCCAGCGGGTTGCGCAGGAAGCCCTGCAGCGCCGCGCCAGAGAGGCCCAAGGTGAAACCGATCGTCACCGCCAGCAGCGTGCGCGGCAACCGAATCTGGCCGACGATGATCCATGCCGTCTTGGCATCCACGACCTGGGAGTGGCCGAACAGGCTGGAGAGACCGACGCCCGACTGGCCGATCAGCATCGACCCCGTCGCCAGCACGGCGACCAGCGCCAGCAAAGCTGCGATCAGAACGGGATAGGAGATGACGGTCTTCACGCGAGCCTCTTCCCGTCCGTCTCCGGCCCGTCCGTCTGCCGCGTCTGGTGGGCGGTGACGGGATCGAACCGCCGACCCTCTCGGTGTAAACGAGATGCTCTGCCAGCTGAGCTAACCGCCCCAGTCGCGTGAACCGCGCGGGTTATACCCGCGCCCGCCGGTCCGTCAAAATCCGGTTTGCGCCGCCGTTGACAATACATAAGTATGTACTTATGCGTTAGGGATGACGACGACGCTGGCGCCCGATGTATTCCGCATGCTGGCCGACCCGACGCGGCGGTCGATCTTCGAGCGGCTGGCGCGCGAGGGCGAACTCACCGTGAGCGCGCTGGTCGGCGCGGCGCGCGTCTCCCAGCCGGCAGTCTCTCAGCACCTCAAGGCGCTTCGCGGCGCAGGGCTGGTGCGGGAGGAGCGCCGCGGACGGCAGGTCTTCTACAAGGCGAAACCGAAGGGCCTCCGCCCGCTCGTCGACTGGATGAGCGTGCAGACGGAACTGTGGCGGACGAGCTTCGACCGGCTCGAAGCCCTGCTGGACGAGATGGAGGACTGACCCATGACGGCCGCCACGAAATCCATCGTCGTCGAGCGCGACATGAAGCACAAGCCAGAGAAGATCTGGAAAGCGCTGACCACCTCTGACCTCATCGCGAAATGGCTTATGGCCAACGACTTTCAGCCGCTCAAAGGTCACCGCTTCAATTTCCGCGCGACCCCGATCCATGGATGGAACGGCGTAACCGACTGCAAGGTGCTGGAGATCGATCCGCCGCACCGGCTGGTCTACAGCTGGAACGCCTCGGGCGACCAGGCCGAGAACGGCCTCAAGACGATTGTCACCTGGACCGTCGAGCCGACGCCCGGCGGCGCCCGAGTGCGGATGGAACAGGCTGGATTCCGCGCGGAGGACGAAATGGGCTTCAAGGCGATGGGCGGCGGCTGGCCCCACATTCTCGGCCGCCTGGAGGCGGAAACCGCCCTGCTCTAGCCCAGCTGGCGTCGAGGTTGCGGAGCGGTGGCGAGGCCCCTATAAGCTCCCTCTCCTGAATCGGCGGAGCGTGGCGCAGCCCGGTTAGCGCACCAGTCTGGGGGACTGGGGGTCGTGGGTTCAAATCCCGCCGCTCCGACCATCCTTTTCAGGGATTATATGACGCCAGTTACTGCGGCGCTCCGAACCTGCACTTGCGCATCCGCGACAATCGACGTGCAATGGCGCCCTGTGGAGGTTGGCTGATGCGTAGCGCTGCAGGTGCATTCCTCGGGATTGTCATCCTGTCCGGACAAGCTTTTGCGCAAACGCCGTCGCAAACCTTTTCATGTGATAGCCGCATGGTTGAAGGGGCAGGCGCCAATAGCCCCGCGCTTGGCTCACGTCTATCGACGATCGTTACCGTGACGGGCGGACAGGTGAGTGTAAGTGGCGCGTCATCATTCGATGGTCCTTATGAAATATCTGCGGACCTTTCCGGCCGTATGACGTTTCGTCCGGTCGATGCAGATGGCGCGGTGAACCACGACCGACGGGGCGATCTTGACGTTCCTGCCCGCAAGCTGACGATCATGGACCTGAAATCCGGCGACACCTACGGACGCAGAACGCTAGCCGGCGTTTGCAGACCGGTCGTGTCGATCTTCGCGAAGCCGGCCAGCAGCACGTCATCACCCCACTAGCGCGCTTCACCCTTGAGCCATCCACTCGACAATCCGGTCTGGCACGCCTTGGCGACACGGCAGGCGCGGTTCGCGGTGGGATCGGGATCCGCGATGCGCTTTCAACGCGATGTCAGCCCGTTCGCAGCTGCGCACGATGCCTCGCTGGAGAGCGCGTCGGCGCTGGCTGGGCTGCTCGAGCATGGCGGCCCGTTCGCTCAGATGCAGGGCGAGCCGGTTGCGCCGCCGCCGGGCGTCGTCGCCACGCTGGCCGGAGACGGCGTGCAGATGGTGGCGGCGCGCCTTGAGGGCGAAGCGCCGAAGGCGGATGTCATCGCGCTGGGCGAAGCCGACGCGACCGAAATGCGGGCGCTGGCCGAGCTGACGAAACCCGGCCCGTTTCTCGCCCGCACCCACACGATGGGCCGGTTTCTTGGCGTGCGCGTGAATGGCAGGCTTGCCGCAATGGCCGGAGAAAGAATGCAGCCCGAAGGCTTCACGGAAGTGAGCGCGGTCTGCACGCATCCCGACCATGTCGGACAGGGCTATGGCGCCGCCCTGACACTGGCCGTCGCCGAGCGTATCCTGACAGAAGGCGCGACACCCTTCCTGCATGCATGGGAGACGAACACGCGCGCCATTGCGCTCTATCGCAGGCTGGGCTTCGTGTTCCGCAGGACAGTCAGTGTTGTGCTATGGGAGCGCCCAGGCGCCGGCGGACCCGACGGCTCAACCGCGCCTAGCCCGCCAGGCGGACGCGATCGAGGCGGGACTTGAGGCCGGACAGGTCTTCGAGAAGGCTTTCCAGCCGTTCCCGCGCTTCCGCATTGTCGCGGGCCCGTGCGGCCATCTGGAAGTCTCCGCGATCCACCGCGCCCTGAACGGCCGCCTGCAGGTCACGCACCGATGCGCCCGTATCCGGCGCAAGCGAGTCAGCATCGTCGGCTCCCGCCGACAGATCGTCGTTGTCTCTCAGCACCTTCACAGCCCCGCGAATGGTGAGGCCTTGCACATGCAGGAGATTCTGCAGCGTGCGCAACACCGCCATGTCCTCGGGCCGGTAGTAGCGGCGCCCGTCGGCGCGCTTCATCGGGCTCAGTTCCTCGAATTTGGTCTCCCAGAAGCGCAGCACGTGCGTCTTCAGGCCAAGCTCCGCCGCGGCCTCGCCAATCGTGCGGAAGGCTTCCGACGATTTGCCGGCGCGGTCTTCTGCGGTGGAGGTCTCTTCAAGGTCGACTTCGAAATCGGGTTCGAGATCAACTTTGCTGGCGAGCGTCATCAGGGTCTCCGGGTGGTCAACGCCGCCTCCACCCGCTGGCGCAGCAGGGGAGAAGGCTTGAATGACACCACCCGTCTAGCCGTGATCGGGGCCTCTTCGCCGGTCTTTGGATTGCGACCGACGCGGGCCTTTTTGCGACGCACCACGAAATTGCCGAAGCGCGCGAACTTCACATCTTCGTCCCGCTCGAGCTCCGAGCAGACCAACTCCAGTACGCGCTCAAGAAAGTTGCTGGAATCTTGCTTGGTCAGCCCAACCTTGGCGACCAGCGTATCAACGATGTTGGCGCGGGTTAGCGTCTGTTCCTGCACGCGGGCGCTCCAGATCAACCTGACGCAGCCTACCGGCGCGGCCGGACGATGTTAAGGCCCCCGCGACTCAAATTCGAAGAATTTCTTTCATTTACCGCTTGTTATCACATGCGGATCAGCGCGGCACCCCAGGCGAAACCGCCGCCGATGGCCTCGATCAGCACCAGATCGCCGGTTTTCACCCGTCCGTCCGCAATCGCGACGGACAGCGCCAGGGGCACGGACGCGGCTGACGTATTTCCGTGTTCCGCGACCGTGGACACCACCTTGTGATCGTCGAGGCCCAGCTTGTCGGCCACGGCGGTCAGAATGCGCTGGTTGGCCTGGTGCGGCACGAACCAGTCGACCTCCGACACTGCGATCCCGGCCATCTCGGTCGCCGCCCGGACACTTTCGGAAATCTTCGAGACGGCGTGCTTGAACACCTGGTTGCCGGTCATGCGGAGATGGCCGACGGTCTGCGTGCTCGACGGCCCGCCGTCAACCCAGAGGAGATCCTTGTAACGGCCGTCTGAGCGCAGGTGGACCGATTTGACGCCACGATCCTTCGCGGCCGACTTTTCCTGACGCTCGAGAACGATCGCCCCTGCTCCATCGCCGAACAGCACGCACGTGCCCCGGTCGGACCAGTCGAGAATGCGCGAGAAGGTTTCGGCGCCGATCACCAGGGCGCGCTCGAACTGTCCGCGCACAAGGAAATTGTCCGCGGTCGCAATCGCATAGACGAAGCCGGAGCAGACGGCCTGAATGTCGAACGCGGCGCCGCGTGTGATGCCCAGCTTGTTCTGGACCACCGTGGCGGTCGCGGGAAACGTGAAATCCGGCGTCGCCGTCGCCACGACGATCAGGTCGATGTCCGCCGCCGTCAGGCCGGCCGCCGCAAGGGCCCGACGCGACGCTTCGGCGGCCATGTCCGACGTGGTCTCGCCGTCCGCCGCAATGTGCCGCTTCTTGATGCCGGTGCGCTCGGTGATCCATGCATCATTGGTGTCGACCATGCGACCAAGATCGTCGTTCGTCAGCACCTTCTCGGGCAGGTATGCGCCAACGCCGCGTACAACCGATACAAACTCGTTCACCGCGCCGTTCCCTCGCTGGCGTCAACCACGGGCGTCGGCTTCATGATCGCCATCAGCCGCTTGAGATTGTCCTCGATCTCCGCCTTGAACCTGCTTTCTCCCATGTCCGCCGCCACCGAAATCGCCTGCGCAAAGCCCACCGCATCGGTGCCGCCATGGCTTTTCACGACAACACCGTTGAGGCCTAGAAACACCCCGCCATTCACCTGCCGTGGATCGAGCTTCATCTGAAACCCCTTCAACGCCGACATCGCCAGACCGGCTCCGACCTTGGCGATCAGGCTGGATGTAAGCGCCTCGCGCAGCAGCGTCGAGATCATCCTGGCGACGCCCTCAGCAGTCTTCAGTGCGATATTGCCGGTAAAGCCGTCGGTGACGACAACATCGACCGTACCCTTGCCGATATCATCGCCTTCAACAAACCCGTGGAATGCGAGGTTGAGGTCGGACTCGCGGATAAGCTTGGCCGCCTCCCGGATGGACTCGTGCCCCTTCAGCTCCTCTGACCCTATGTTGAGGAGACCAACGGTTGGGTTGTCCTTGTGATGGACGGCGCGGGCGAACGCCGCACCCATGATGGCGAATTCCACCAGCTGTTCGGCGTCGGCATCGATGTCCGCGCCGAGGTCAAGCACGCAGCTGACGCCTGTCTGCGTCGGCCAGGTTCCAACCAGCGCAGGACGGTGCAAGCCTTCGACAGTACGCAGGATCAGTTTCGACAGCGCCATCAGCGCTCCGGTATTGCCGGCCGAAACGGCCGCGATCGCCTCACCGGCTTTGACGGCCTCGATCGCGTTGCGCATCGAGGTGTCCTTCTGGCGGACGGCCTGCCCTGGCTTGTCGTCCATGGCCACCATGCGCTCGGCATGACGAATGGTCGTGCGCGGTCCGGCGGTCGGCGCCCTGGCAAGCAGGGGCTTCAGCCTGGCTTCATCGCCGTGCAGAAGGAATGTGAGATCGCGCCGCGTCTGCGCGAAACGCTCAAGTCCTTCAACGACGATCCCGGGCGCATGATCGCCGCCCATCCCGTCGATGGAGATTACCGCGCGGTCACCCATTTTTCGCTGAAGGCGCTCCACCCGTTCGAGCGGCCCGGCCGGACAGGCGCCGAAAAACGCACCCACCGAAATCCGAGGCGACGAACCATGATACCGTCCGCCCGGGCATGAATCACCCCGACGCACCACAGGTTTAGTCGTCTATACCGGGCCACGCCACCCCGTCACGAGCCCGTTGTGCGACCCATTAACCCTGAGATCGGGACGCTGTGGCCTGTGGATTAAATCGTGGGAGGCTTGGGCCAGTTGACCTCGCCGGAAAGCATGGCCTCGTCGCTGTGACGCATCAGACTTTGCTCGACCGAGCGGATATAGGCCGCGAATTTGGGGGCGTAGGCGTCGCCGACGCCCAGATTGCGCACCAGGGCCTCGTTCAACTCCCCCTCGGGGGCTCCCGGCGCCAGCGCCGCCTCATATGCCTTCGCCCGGCCGTAAAAGGCCTCGCCCATCTTGCGAATTTTCTTGCCCACGCTGAGATCGCCCGTTCCGATATCCCGCAGCGCTTCGTCAAACCCGGAAAACAGGGCGTCGAAACACTCCTGCGCCAGCGCCTTGCCGGTCCCGCCGGCGGCTCGCAGGCGGCGAAAGACCAGCGTCGCGTGAAGCGAGGTCATCTCGAAGCGGCCGGAAAAATTGTCGCGGACACCCCCGGCGCAATAGAAATCCGGTCGCAGCGCCTGGCCGAGAATCGACTGGTGCAGCTTGTCGACAGCCCATTTGTTGCGTTTGCCGCCCGAAAAAAGCCCGAAAACCATCCTGCCCTCGACGCTTGCCAAACTGGCGACCCGACCGCTACCTAGCCCGGTTGCAGGAGTTCTCTTATGGCGATGCGCCGTCTCGCGATAGCCTTGCTCGTTGGCCTGACCGCGACCGCTGGTTGCCGGGCCTCGCGGGAATTCCACGGCTATGTGCCGGACCAGGCCTTGCCGACGGACGTGCAGCCCAACATCGACACCCGGACAACCGTGCTCGCCCGTCTGGGCAGCCCATCGACCACGTCGATCTTCGACGACAAGCTCTGGGTCTACATGTCTTCGACCCGTGAGAACCTCGCCTTCTATTATCCGAAGGTCGTCCAGCGCGAGATCGTGGCGATCAAGTTCGACGCCCAGGATGTCGTGTCGGATGTGCTGGTCTACGATGTGAAAGCCGGTCGCACGATCCAGTACAATTCGCGCGTCACGCCAACCCGCGGCCGCGAACTGGGCATTCTCGAACAGCTGTTCGGAACCATTGGCCGGCTGCCGCAGCAGCTTCCCGGTCAGCAGCAGCCCGGCGACCGCCAACCCGGCGATTCAACCTCTCGCCGGAACTAGCCGCACGGACTGCTATCGACCGACCTGCGTGTCGATCTGCGTGAAGGTCATGCTGACCAGCGCGTCCGGCTCGCCAAGCATGTCGTTGGCCGCCTTCAGGCATTCGCGCTGCGCCAGGTCTTCATCCAGCTTGGAATGGTCGCCCTCGACATTGAAGCTGGTCCGGTGGGCGGCGCGGATAACGGCGTCGCGGATGAAGTGCGCCTTCTCGCGATACTTCCACGGATCCTTGCCTGGACCCACGAGCATGCGCGCGTTGACGAAGAGGTAGCTGTCGAGCTTCCCGTTCTTCTCGAACACCGGGAAGACCAGCCCTCTCAGTTCGATGGACCGGGCGATCTCGCGCGATTCCGGCGCCTCCGATTTGCCCTCGCCTTCCTTGCCGTGACCCGTCTCGGCAAGCGCAGCAGGGACGCACGCCGCGAGGACAAGCGAAAAGATCAGGGAGCGGCGAGCCAGGCGCATGGTCCAAAGCCTGCGCCACAATGGTTGAGAGCCGGTTTACGGCTTCGCGCGGCCGGGATCGGCAAAATGCCGCCATCCCGCCTCCGGAACAACAAGCGCCGCGCCGGAAGCGTCCACCAGATGAACGCCCTCGCCCTCCTCCACCCGCCCGATACGGGAGACGCGCACGCCAATCGCGGCACAACCATCGCGTATGGCGGCGCGTTCGCCGGGCGGCGCGGTAAAAAGGGTCTGGTAGTCGTCCCCACCGGTCAGCAGGCTCCGGATATCCGCATGCCGGACTTCGGACAGCCAGCGTCTGGCGACTTCGCCTAGAGGAACGTCCATCCAGTCGATCAGCAGTTCCACGCCCGACGCGGCGGCGATGTGACCCGCGTCAGCGACAAGGCCGTCGGACACATCAATCGAGCCGTTCGCTACACGTGCGACGATGTCTGCAAACGCCAGCGGCGGCGGATCGGGAACGCGATAGCAGTCCGTGAGATCCGCAATATCGGCCGCCTCCATCTTCTTGAGACGACCGCTTGCCGCCTGGAGGCCAAGCCAGCCGGCGCCAATGACGCCGGTCACCCAGAGGTCGTCTCCCGCCTTCGCACCGGACCGGCGGACCGGCCCGCGCTCCGAACAGCGGCCGAGCAGCGTCAGCGAGAGGGTCAGCGGACCTTTTGTCGAGGTCGTATCCCCGCCGACCAGACGGGCGCCCCAATGGCTGAGGGCCTCGCCAAGCCGCGCGGCGAAGGCTTCCAGTTGTGTGACGTCGCGCCCTTTCGGCCAGGTCAGCATGAGCAGCGCGGCGTCCGGCCGGCCTCCCTTGGCGACAATGTCCGAAACGTTCACCCGCACCAGCTTCGCAGCGACCGTGTCGATCGGATCTGAGGGAAGGAAATGGACGCCTTCCACGATTGTGTCCGTGGTGGCGATCAGACGTCCGTCTGCCTCAATCTCGGCGACATCGTCCCGAAGTCCATCCGCGCCGGAAGATGTTGCGAGCGGCGCGAAGTAGCGGCGGATGAGATCGAACTCATCCATCCGCGTCAGGCCGCGCTCTGCACGTCCTGCGACACCGCATCGAGCAGGGCGTTGATGAATTTCGGCTCCGCCCCTTCAAAGAAGGCGTGAGCAATGCCGACATATTCGTCGAGCACGATGGCCGGCGCGAGTTCGCGGGCCGCCAGAAGTTCATGAACGCCGGCCCGCAGGATCGCTCGCGACGTCGCGTCCAGCCGGTCCAGCTTCCAGCCCTCGGCGAGGCGCTTCATGATCGCGCGATCGACGTCTTCCTGACGCTCCACAACGCCGTGGACGATCCACTTGAAGAGATCGGGATCGGCTTCCTCGATCGGTTCGCCATCATTTCCGAGACCAAGCCGGTCGGACATGAAATCATCGATGACCGCGTTGGTGCTCTGCCCGGTCTGCTCCATCTGGTAGAGCGCCTGCACGGCGGCGAGACGCGCGCCCGAGCGGCGCGCCTGCCGCAACTGGCGCTCGGCTTCCGGCGTGATGGCCTTCTGTCCGGTCATTCGGATTCGATCTCGCCGAAGCCTTTGGAGAGCTCGATCATGCGCAACACCGCCGCGGCGATCTCCTGGCCCTTGTTCTTGCCCGTGCGGCTGGCGCGAACCATCGCCTGTTCCTCGGTCTCGACGGTGAGGACGCCGAACGCTACCGGCACGCCGCTGAGCGAGATGTCCATGATGCCCCGGGCGACTTCCGTGCAGATCAGGTCGTAATGGCTGGTCTCGCCGCGGATGACGCAGCCAAGCGCCACGAAGCCGTCGTGCGTGCGCGCTTCAGCCGCCATGGTGATGGCGCCAGGAACCTCAAAGGCGCCCGGTACTTCAAGGAATTCGAACCGTGCGCCCGCCGCCGAAAGCGCATCGGCCACGCCCGCCTCGAGTTCAGCCGCGACCTGTGCGTAGTAGCGCGAGGTGACGATCAGGATGATGGGGCCGCTCATGGTCGTCTCGCTGGGTCTTCCTGGGGCGCAACCGGAAGGTCACTCGCCGTCGATGTGGCGCCACCCCTCGACTGTCAGCCCGTATCCGTCAAGCCCCGGCAACTGGTTGGGCTTGGTGTTGCTCATCAGGATCATGCGGCGAACCCCAAGATCCTTGAGAATCTGGGCCCCCACGCCGTATTCGCGCAATGGGTGAGGCGGATCGTCGGCCTTGGGCGCCGCCTCCAGCGCGCCGAGCGTGCGGGCGATCTCCTCGCCCATGCCCATGCGAACAAACACGGCGACGCCCGGCTCCTCGGACTTCGCCAGTTGCTCCATGGCGCGGCGGACAAGGCCCTGCCGCTTGCCGGCCTCGCCAAGAAAATCGGCGAGGAAGTCGACGCGGTGCACGCGGACAAGTGTCGGCGTCTCCGACGAAACGCGCCCCTTCACCAGGGCGACATGCTCGGCTCCGTCCAGCGTGTTGCGGAACACGACAACCCGGAACTTGCCGCCCCAGGCGCTTTCGAAATCGGATTCGATGCGGCGCTCCAGGAAGCGGTCGTGACGACGGCGCCAGGCGATGAGGTCCGCAATGGTGCCGATCTTCATTCCGTGAAGCTGGGCGAAGGACACCAGCTCCGGCAGCCGCGCCATCGTGCCGTCGTCGTTCATGATCTCGCAGATCACCGCCGCCGGATAGAGCCCGGCGAGGCGCGAGATGTCGACGCTGGCCTCCGTATGCCCGGCGCGAACCAGCACGCCGCCTTCTCGCGAGACCAGCGGAAACACGTGACCCGGAGAAACGATATCCGGCGCGCCCTTGGTGGGATCGATGGCGACGGCGATGGTGTGGGCGCGGTCGTGCGCCGAGATGCCAGTGGTGACGCCTTCCTTCGCTTCGATTGAAACGGTGAAGGCCGTCTTCATGTTCTCGCGGTTCTCGCGCGACATCATGTCGAGTTCGAGCGCTGCGGCGCGCTGGCGCGTCAGCGAAAGGCAGATCAGCCCGCGTCCGTTCTTGGCCATGAAGTTGACCTGCGCCGGCGTCGCGAACTGGGCGGGGATAATCAAGTCCCCTTCGTTCTCGCGATCTTCGGCGTCGACCAGGATATACATCCGGCCATTGCGCGCTTCCTCGACGATTTCCTCGATCGGGGAAATCGCGGCCTTGAAGCTCTCCGTCACCGCATGATCCTTCATTCGTCCCGAAGCTCCAGCATCCGCGCAACATACCGCGCCAGCATATCGACTTCCAGATTCACCCGGTCGCCCGGCGTAAGCCCGCCCAGCGTGGTGACCTGAAGCGTATGAGGAATAACCGCCACCTCGAACCAGGGCCCCTGATAGGGTTGGGGTGCATGAGGAACCAGATGCGGCGTTTCGCGCGCCATGGCGCGGCCGTAGCGCGCCAGCCCCTGCTCCGCTTTCTCCGGCTCGGCGCGCACGTCTCCGCCGACGCCGGCGACAGTCAGCGATACGCCGTCAACGCAGATCGATCCCTTGAGCGCGAGAAACTTCGCGAGATCGGGAGGAATGCCAATCCGGATGCGGCGGCTCTGGCCTTCGGGCGTGACCGAAACGACTTCGCCCATCGCGTCGACGTGACCGGAAACGATGTGGCCGCCAAGCTCCTGCCCGGCGCGAAGCGACAGTTCGAGATTGACCCGGCTGCCGGCCATCCATTCGCCCAGAACGGTTCGCGAGAGCGTTTCAGGAATCGCCTCTACCACCCACCACGAGCCGGGCTCCTTCCCGGGAATGGCCCGCTCGCCAAACTCCACCAGCGTCAGGCAGACGCCGCCATGCGTGACCGACGCGCCCATCTGCAACGCCGATACCGGATAGGCGCTGTCCATCGTGATGCGCCTCAGGCCATTGCGGTCTTCGACCTTGGTGACCCGGCCGACATCGGAAACAAGACCCGTGAACATGACCTAGGCCTTCTCCGTCCGCTCGTAGCTTTCCCAGAGGTCCGGACCGACCTCCCTGACCGACGTCCGCACATAGGTGGGCGCATCAACCAGTTTCGCCAAGCCCAGGCCGCCGAGGCAGGGACGGCCGTCTCCGCCCAGCAGGATTGGCGCGCGAAACCACTCGATCCGGTCGACCAGCCCGGCCCGCACGAACGACGCCGCAAGCGTGCCGCCGCCCTCGATCATGATGGAGGCGACGCCGGCGCGCGTTGCGGAATGCATGAGTTCCAGAAGGGAGATGCTGCCATTCTCCGGATCGGCCGGCAGCATCCAGAACTGGACACCCCGACTGGAAGGCCAGCCGCGCTGGTCCAGATCCGTCGTCTCCAGCGTCGCCACCGCGACCGGGCCTGTTTCGAGTGTCGAGAACAGCTTCGCCGCAGGCGGCGTCCGGCCCCGGCTGTCGGCGACAATGCGCAGCGGCTGGGACTGCGCTGGCGGATCCGTGCGCGCGGTCAGTTCGGGGTCGTCCGCCAGCACGGTCTCGGACCCGACGATCACGGCGGCATGTTCCGCGCGCAGGCGATGCACCTGCATCCGCGCAGCTTCCCCCGTGATCCACTTGCTTTCGCCAGACTTGGTCGCGATGCGGCCATCGAGCGACGTGGCGAGCTTCAAGGTGATTTTCGGCCGTTCAGGAGGAGACGCCGCGCTCATTCCTCGACTTTCGCATCGCCCTCGGCATCGTAGTTCTGCGCCTCGATGAAGCGGGCGAAGTCAGCCGGCGTCTTGAAGTCCTTGTAGACCGAAGCGTAGCGCACGTAGGCGACAGGATCGAGGCCGCCAAGGGCTTCCATCACCATCTCGCCAATCGCAGCTGTCGGGATCTCCGCCTCGCCCATGTTTTCGAGGCGCCGCACGATCCCGGAAATGATCTGGTCGAGCTGTTCTTCCGGAACGGGTCGCTTCTGCAGGGCGATCATCACCGACCGGCGCAGCTTGTCTCGTTCGAACGTCACGCGGCGCCCGTCGCGCTTGAGAACCGTCAGGTCGCGAAGCTGCACGCGCTCAAAAGTTGTAAAGCGTCCGCCACATTGCGGGCATCCCCGGCGGCGCCGAACGGCGGTGTCTTCCTCAGCCGGACGGCTGTCTTTCACGACGGAATCGGCAAAACCGCAGTATGGACAGCGCAATGTGGGTCAGCTCCCCCTGTCAGCCATAGGCTGCACCGTAGATGGGGAAGCGGGCGGTAAGCGCCAACACTTCCTCGCGCACCTTGGCTTCGACGCCGGCGGTATCCCCGCCGGTCGCGAGCGCGTCGATGATCTCCACCATCCAGGCGCCGACCTGGCGGAACTCGGCGACGCCGAAACCCCGCGTGGTCGCAGCCGGAGATCCGACGCGAACGCCCGAGGTGATCGTGGGCTTTTCAGGGTCGTGCGGCACGCCGTTCTTGTTGCAAGTGATGTAGGCCCGCTCGAGCGCCTTCTCGGTGGCGTTGCCCTTGACGCCCTTCGGACGCAGGTCGACCAGCGCGAGGTGCGTGTCGGTTCCGCCGGAAACGATGTCCACGCCGCCCTGCTTCAGCGTTTCCGCGAGCGTGCGGGCATTGTCGATCACGCGCTGGGCGTAGGCCTTGAAGCCGGGCTGCAGCGCTTCGCCGAACGCGACCGCCTTGCCGGCGATGACATGCATCAGCGGCCCGCCCTGGATGCCGGGGAAAACAGCCGAATTGATCTTCTTGGAAATGGCTTCGTCGTTGGTCAGCACCATGCCGCCGCGCGGACCGCGCAGCGTTTTGTGCGTCGTCGTCGTGGCGACGTGGGCGTGGTCGAGCGGATTGGGGTGAAGACCCGCGGCGACGAGGCCAGCGAAGTGCGCCATGTCCACCATGAAGAGAGCGCCCACGGAATCCGCAATCTTGCGGAAGGCGGCGAAATCGATGGTGCGGGAATAGGCCGAACCGCCGGCGATGATGAGCTTCGGCTTGGTCTCGGTGGCCATCTTCTGGACTTCATCGAGATCGATGCGGCCGTCCTGCCGGCGCACGCCGTACTGATGGGCGGCGAACCACTTGCCCGACTGGTTGGGCGCCGCGCCGTGCGTAAGGTGGCCGCCGGCGTCGAGGCTCATGCCCATGATCGAGTCGCCGGGCTTCAGCAGGGCCTGGAACACGGCCTGATTGGCCTGGCTGCCCGATGACGGCTGCACATTGGCGAACCCGCACGAGAACAGCGCCTTGGCGCGATCGATGGCAAGTTGCTCGATCTCATCGACGTACTCGCAGCCGCCATAGTAACGGCGCCCCGGATACCCTTCGGCGTACTTGTTGGTGAGGATCGAACCCTGTGCTTCCAGCACAGCGCGGGAAACGATGTTTTCCGACGCGATCAGTTCGATCTGCTGCGACTGGCGCGACAATTCCTTGCCGATCCACCTGGCGACATCCGCATCGGCTGTCGCAAGGTCGGTGGCGAAAAAAGACGGCTCCCGCGATCCGGCTTGCGGATTCGACTGGCTCATCGGCCGACCTCCCTGACGCTGGCGCCACCGGCGTTAAGGCCTTCACCGAGCCTTGGCAAGTCTTTGGCGTATAGCAATCGACTACTCACCAGAACGGTTCAGAATCAGTATATCCAGTTAATCGCCTAGAAGCGATTGGTTGACAGGTTGCGTTCGTCTTGGGGATGCGGCTTTATACCGTCAATTGGGGACGTCCAGGTAGAAGTGATGTCAGAAACATCCGATAACTCGGCGCATTCGAATGACGAAATTCTGCGGATGACTTCCCAGATCGTCGCTTCTTTTGTTTCCAACAACCCTGTCACAACAGATGGCCTGCCGGACGTCATCCTCGCCGTGTACAGAACTATGTCTGGACTTGCCGGAGCAGCGGACATCAAGGCCGAGGAAAAGCCGAAGCCTGCTGTTCCTGTCAGCAAGTCAGTCAGCACGGACTACATCGTCTGCCTCGAAGACGGACGAAAACTGAAAATGCTGAAGCGGTACCTGCGCTCCCGCTACGACATGTCGCCGGACGAATACCGCCGCCGCTGGGGCCTGCCGCTCGATTATCCGATGGTCGCGCCCAGCTATACCGAGCGGCGCTCGGAATTCGCCAAGAAGATCGGCCTCGGCCGGGGCGTGCGGAAGACGCGCTAAGCGTTCCTCAGACCACAATGCCGCCGCGGCCATCAGAGGATGGTCCGGATGACGGTCCTCCTCCGCCACCCTGGCGGCCACGGACATAGGCGAGCTTGGTGCGCGCCAGGCGCTCCAGATCGGCGTGCGGCGTGTTGGCGGGCGCAGCGAAGCTGACCTCAAGTCCGTCGCCGGCCGATACAGCGCGCACCTCGGCAGCCGCGCCAATGCGATTGATCTCGAGCAGGATCTCGATGTCGGGATCGTCGGTCATGCGCCTGTCCCCGCAGGACACTGATCCTGCGCCAGACGGAAACAGTCGTAAACAGCCCGGTTGCGGTCAGGCCGCCCGCTTGAGGCCCAGCTGCGCCCAGATCGCCAGAAGAGCGGCGACCAGTTCATCCATCATCGCCTCGGTGTGGTGCGGCGATGGGGTGAAGCGCAGGCGCTCCGTACCCTTGGGCACGGTGGGGTAGTTTATCGGCTGCACATAGATGCCGAAGTCGAACAGCAGCGTGTCCGACAGCGCCTTGCAGCGCTCGGGATCGCCGACCAGCAGCGGCACGATGTGGGTGTCCGCCATCATCACCGGCAGTTTCGCCGCGATCAGCTTCTGACGCAGCATCTCGGCCTTGGCCTGGTGCGTTTTGCGCAGTTCGCGGCCGAAATCGCCGCGCAGCTTGCGGATCGAGGTCAGCGCGCCGGCGGCCAGCACCGGGCAGGTCGATGTCGAGAAGATGAAGCCAGGCGCCATCGAGCGGATCGCGTCGATGATGACTGCCTTCGAGGCGATATAGCCGCCCATCACGCCAAACGCCTTGGCCAGCGTGCCTTCGCAGATGGTGATCCGGTCCATCACGCCGTCGCGCTGGGCGACGCCTGCGCCCTCCTCGCCATACATGCCGACCGCATGGACTTCGTCGAGATAGGTGATCGCATCGAATTCCTCGGCGAGGTCGCAGAGCTCTTTCATCGGCGCAACGTCGCCGTCCATCGAATAGACGCTCTCGAAGGCGATGACCTTTGGCGCATCGGCCGGATCGTTCTCCAGCAGGGCGCGCAGGTGGCCGAGGTCGTTGTGGCGGAAGATGCGCTTGGCGCACTGGGCGCGCTTGATGCCCTCGATCATCGAGGCGTGGTTCAGCTCGTCCGAATAGATGATGACGTTCGGCATGATCTTGGCGAGCGTCGACAGCGTCGCGTCGTTGGAGACATAGCCGGAGGTGAACAGCAGCGCGCTTTCCTTGCCGTGCAGGCTGGCGAGCTCGCGCTCAAGATCGACGTGGTAGCGGCTGGTCCCCGAAATGTTGCGCGTGCCGCCCGAGCCGGCGCCGAAGGCGTCAACGGCTTCGTGCATGGTCTCGATCACGTCCGGGTCCTGGCCCATGCCGAGATAGTCGTTGGAGCACCAGACGATCACGTCCTGCTCGCGGCCGTCTTCGTGACGGACGGAGGCCTTGGGGAACTGGCCGCGGTATCGCTTCAGATCGATGAAGACCCGGTAGCGGCCCTCGGAACGGATGTCTTCGAGTGCGTTCTCGAAGGACGCGAGATGCTTCATCTTTTATCGGCCCTCAACACGGGCCGCTCCCTACGCCAACTAGACACAGTCTAGGTTCCGCTGGCGGATATGGAAAGCTTGTAACGCGGTTTGAAGATGGCGCTAACCGGCTGAATGCCGCAGATTTTTTGCGACTCATTCTCATGTTGGGACAAGACTGCGTGAGAGCAACGTGAGTGTCCCTGCAGCGGGGCGCGGCAACTACCCATCGCCGCCACTGGCGCGGCGCGCAGGGCCGATCCACCGAGGGCTTGCAATTAGGTAACTTCCTAATTAGGAAGTTACCTATGAATTCGGTTTTCAAGGCCCTCAGCCACCCCGCGCGCCGCCAGATCGTCGCCATGCTGCAAGGCGGCCCGCTGACGTCGGGCGAGATCGCCGCGGCGTTTGACATGGCCTGGCCGTCCGTCACCGGGCACCTCGCCGCGCTCAGGGAGGCAAACCTTGTCGAAGCCGAGCGCGACGGAAATCTGGTTCGCTACCGGCTCAACATATCGGCCGCAGAGGAAGCCGTGGGATTTCTGCTGGGGATCATGAAGCCGGAAACCAGGACCGTGCGACGCAGCAGGACCACGACCCAACCCCCAATACGGAGGAAGCCAACATGACCGTATCCGCAAACACCGGATTGAACTTCCTCATGAAGGCCGCCCTTGTGCTGCTGGTTTTCCAGATCGGCGTCTTCGCGACCGTGGCCCTGAAGCGCGGGCTTGGCGATGTTCCAACCGCCTATTCCATGATGATCCTCGCTACCGCCCTGTTCGTCGGCTCGGCGCCCGCCATAGCGAGAGTCAGCCGTGGAGCGGCAGGCTGGCTGTTTGCGTCGCGCACGGCGGTCCTGGCGCTTGTCGCTATTGGCAGCCTCGCCCTCGCCTTCAGGGATTACATGCGCCCGCCGCTGCCTGCGATCACAATGCAGGCGGTCTTTTCCATCATGTGGGCGGTCATTGCGCTCAAGGGCGCGGCCGTGGGCAAATTCAAACCCGGCGGCCGCATCGGTCTGTGCGTGTATTGGACCATGCATAGCCGCCTCGCCTGGGAACGGGCCCACAGGGTTCTCGGACGGGTGCTTTTCTGGGGCGGACTGGCGGGACTGGGCCTGAGTTTCGTGGTTTCCCCACCCGTCTCATTCGCGCTGTTCGTCGCCACGCTGGCGACCGGACTGGCTCTTGCCCTTGTCGAGAGCTGGCGCAGCTGGCGCCGGGACCCCGACCGCACCAGCCGCGGCGGCGCCTGAAGCTCCCCAAACACAGAACCGCCGGCCTCGCATGGCGAGACCGGCGATCAGGCAACTGGCCCCAGACTATTCAGGCCGGGATCCATCCAGCCTCGGACGAGAGCTGGTGCGCGAAAGGAGGGCCGCCCTGGGCTCGGGGCGGCCCACGTTCGGCCATGTCGGCGGCGAGAAGCCTAGCCGGCGAGCGAGACCACAAAGCGGGCGATGCCATGCCAGAATGGCGTGTCGCTGAGCGGTATCTTCAGAAGCTGTACGCCGAGCGCAAAACCACCCGCCCACAAATAGGCCGGGTGAACTTTCCCCCGTGTGCGCCAGTCGTAGATCATGCCGGCGACGATGAAGAGCAGAGCTGCCAGCGCGGGCGCCAACAGACCCGCAACGGGGGGCGGCGGAATTTGAAATCCGGCGATTCCGACATTTTGCTGAAACGGCGGCGGGTGGCCGCCCATTACAAGGTAAGTCAGGTACGGACGCGCAATCGCTGCATCGAGCAGGACTGCCGAGCCTGAAAGCATAAGGCGTTTGTGCCACTCGGAACGGCGCACATTCACAATTGCCGCCGTCACCAGCACGGCGAACGTCGACAGAGCGGCGAGCGGAACAATCATGAAGGCTTCACCAGCCTCGGCGGCATTCAGCTCAGCCGCCCGTTGCGCCGAATTGATCGCGGCAAGCACGCCGAAAATGACCATGGCCGTCGCCAGCGATACGCCGATCAGTCCGACATCACGGTGGCGGGCGACGTTGCCCGACGAGACCAGCCAGGCCTGATAGATGACGAACAAGGTCCAGCCAAAGAACAACGTGCCGTGGATCGCAAGAACCGAAATGTTCTCGGGCAAGCCTTGCGCCAACGGAATCCAGAAGGTGGGCGCAAAGCCCAGGAACGCCGTCGCCGCCATCGCTACGGCGATCCAGAAATAGAAACGTGGTCTGCGCACCGCTTGCGGCGCGCCGTCAATAGTCGTCGCGGTCATAAGAACCCTCCCCGGTTCGATGCCGCCGATATTAGATCAGGTTCGCGGTGAACGCACTCGACCGCAGGGGCTAAGGCCAACTCTATTTTAGACGGTGGCGACGCTTTTTTTGCGCCGCAGTTGGAGCGAGAAATAGGCGCCGCAACGTCCCCCGACGTCATGACTCTCGCGCATTCGACCCGCCGCGATCCACATGGTTGGGGCGTCCCGATCGCTGCCGATCATGTCCGAATGCAGAACCGCCGGCCTCGCATGGCGAGACCGGCGATCAGGTAACTGGCCCCAGACTATCAGGCCGGGGTCCATCTAGTTCTGGACTAGAGCTGGTAGCGAATCTGGTCGGACCAGAAGCGCTCCAGGCGAGCGATCGTCTTGTTGAGCTGGTCGAGATCATCGGCGCGAACCGAAGCGGTCGGCTCCAGCGCCGAAGCCTGTTTCTCGAACAGGTCCTGCACGCGGGCCCGGACAGCCTTGCCCGAAGGCGTCAGCTTGAGGCGCACGGTGCGACGGTCGTCGTTCGAACGCGATTGGACGAGGTAGCCGCCTTCCTGCAGTTTCTTGACGTTGTAGGACATCGACGTGCCAGCGAAGGCGCCGCGGGCGCGGAGCGCGCTGGCGGGCGTTTCGGTGTCGCCAATTTCATACAGAAGCAGGGCCTGGACGCCGGTCAGCGAGCGTTCGCCGGCCCGTTCCAGATTATCCTTCACCACGTCATGCAGACGACGATGGCACTGCTCCAGAAGAGACAGGGCTTTCAGGAAGGATTGTTCGACAACTTCTTCGGCTCCGGTTTCCCGGACTTTCGCGTTCAACATCACCACCACCATTTTTGTTTGCCGCTCGTTGTCGGCTTTGATGGTGAAACTACGCGAACAAGACTAAGCAATCGCTAAGTCTGAGAAGTTTTATGCAGTTTTTGTTCGATGTTGGGGAGAGTTTAGTTTTGTTTGTTATTGTAAACAGGAAGTAAAATGGCAGGCTGATAATACGTATTCACGGGCCTGCTTCATCGATTTCAATTCGGGCTACTGAACGGCGAACTTGGCGTTGACCCGGACGCTCACCTGCTGCGCCTGCGGCGCGGGAATTTCGAGCGGCGTCGCCGGACGCAAGTTGCCCGCCTCAACCTTCGATCCCGTCACCACGACCGGAAGGGCGCTTACGTCAGCATCTGCATACGTCACGCTGACGGCGGGCCCGAGCCGGGCGCCCATCGCCGACACAAGCGAGGACGCCTTGGACCGGGCGTCCGCAACCGCAGCGGCGATTGCGCGATTCCGCGCTTCGGACTCGTTGCTGATTTCGTACCGCTCGAACCGGGCGGATGTCGCGCCGAGTTCGGCCAGCATCGAAACCACGTCGCCTGCCCTGTCGACCGGAGCGCCGTGGATGGTCAGCTCGACTGTCGACGACCTCCCGGTAATCGGGCACGGCACGTTGGGATCGTCCACGTCGTAGCGGGCCGCCGCCTTGTTCATGCAGTCCAGGTCGCGCAGGGATGTGACGTTGACGGAATCCGAAGAGATCGAAACCGCTGACAGCCCTTCGAGCTGCGGCAGCTTCTGGCGAACCGCGGCGACCTTCCGGGAGGTCTCGGCCAGTACCTCCGCCAAGTCCTTGCCCTGCGCGCCGACCACCGCGCCAACGCTGAACGTGTCCGGCACGACAGAAACCGTCCCCGCACCGGTGACCGACACGGTGGACTGGCCTGCGGCGATGGTCGCGCATCCGCCGAGCGAAAACGCCAGCGCAAAGGCAAATTTGGCGGCCAGCTTCATGTCGTTCCCCATCTTTACGGTACTAAAGGCATCAATGGTCGATCGGCTCCGTCCGGGCAATACCCGTACAGTGGCCGCTGTCAGGCGCCCTCCAGCACCCGCGGCACGCGAAAGACCACATCTTCCTGAGCTGTAACAACTTCCTCGACGGTCACATCGAACCGTGCGCGGCAGGCTGCGATCACGCCCTGCACCAGCGTCTCCGGCGCGGAGGCGCCGGCTGTCAGCCCAAGGGCGCTGACACCGTCGAACCAGTTCCAGTCGATATTCTCCGCCGAAGCGATCAGGTGGGCGGCGGCGGCGCCCGAGCGTTCCGCAACCTCCACCAGCCGCAACGAGTTCGACGAATTGGCCGCCCCGATCACCAGCACGAGGCCGGATCCCGCGGCCAGCGCCTTCACGGCTTCCTGCCGGTTGGTGGTGGCGTAGCAGATGTCATCCTTGCGCGGCTCCGACATGTCCGGGAAGCGGCGGCGAAGGACCGCAACAATGCCGGCGGTGTCGTCCACCGAGAGCGTCGTCTGCGTGACATAGGCGAGGCGCAAGGGATCGGCCGGCCGGAAGGTTTCGGCGTCCGCCTCGGTTTCAATCAACGTGATCGTTCCCGGCTGCACCTGGCCCATCGTGCCCACGACTTCGGGGTGGCCGGCATGGCCGATCAGCAGCGTGTGGAGACCGTTGCGGGCGTGGCGCTGCGCCTCGGCATGGACCTTGGACACCAGCGGGCATGTGGCGTCGACATAGATCATGGCCCGCCGGGCGGCTTCGGCCGGCACCGCCTTGGGCACGCCGTGAGCGGAAAACACCACCGGGCGGTCATCGGGGCAGTCGGCCAGCTCCTCGACGAAAACCGCGCCCATCGCCTCCAGGCGCTTCACCACATGGGCGTTGTGGACGATCTCGTGCCGCACATAGACCGGCGCCCCCCATTTCGAGAGGGCCTGCTCGACGATCTGGATGGCCCTGTCGACCCCGGCGCAGAAACCGCGCGGCGCCGCCAGCCGGATCAGCAGCGGCCTGCGGGATGAGCTGGAAGGTGAGTCTGGCAAAATTCGGCCTTGTTTCAGGTGTCAGTGACGCCGTTGCGCGGGTCTGTCTTTAGAGGCTATCACCCAGCACAACAGATCGCATCGGCCGTGCCCACCGCCAAGGGCCCAGAATCCCGCAAGGCGCGCGCATGATCGGACCAGCTAACGTTTCCAGGGGTGTCGCAGCGTGAAAGTGTACCGGCTGGCCAGGACTTTGGGCGCGACCGCCCTTCTGGCGGGACTTGGCTCCTGCGGCATCGGCAAGCAGCTCGACAGCCGGCCCAATGTCGGGCCCTGCCCGGTCGCCGGCGCGCTTTATGACGTCTCCCGTCTCGTCGAGGTCGGCGAGCCGGAGCGCCACGAGAATGTCGGCTTCACCGGCGAAATCGAGGGCGTGCACGGCTTCTGCCGCTATGTCGGCAAGGACCCGATCACCATGGAGCTCGACATCGACTTCGCCTTCGGCAAGGGCCCGAAAGCCGATGGCGACCAGAAGACCTATTCCTACTTCATCGCTGTGACCCGCCGCGATCGCAGCGTGCTGGCCAAGCAGGATTTCTCGGTGAACGTGAAGTTCCCGAAAGGCCGCACCGTCGTGCGCCAGACCGAGAAGATCGACGGGATCGTCATCCCCCGCGCCACGCCGACCGTTTCGGGCACCAACTTCGAGGTCATCACCGGCTTCGACCTGACGCCCGAACAACTGGCCTACAATCGCTCCGGCAAACGCTTTACGATGGAAGTGAAGCCCTAGAGCCGGACGCCATTCATGAAAGACCTTGCCGGCCAGTTGTCGGACGCCGCAGGCGCAGCTTTTGCCGGGCTGGGCCTCGATCCCGCGCTCGGCGCCATGCGCCGCTCCGACCGGCCCGACCTCGCCGACTTCCAGTGCAATGGCGCCATGGCGGCGGCCAAGGCGGCCAAGCGCAACCCGCGCGAGATCGCCCAGGGCGTGGTGGACGCGCTCTCCGGACATCCGCTGGTCGCATCCGCCGAAATCGCCGGACCGGGCTTCATCAATATCCGCATCAGCACCGCCGGCCTCGCGGCGATGGCTGAGGCCATTGCTGCCGACAAGCGCGCGGGCGCCATCTCGGCGGACCAGCCGCGCCGCGTGGTGATGGATTTCGGCGGCTGGAACGTCGCCAAGGAAATGCACATCGGGCACCTGCGCTCGACGATCATCGGCGACAGCCTGCAGCGCCTGTTCCGCTTCATGGGCGATGATGTCACCAGCGATGTCCACCTCGGCGACTGGGGCCTGCAGATGGGCCAGCTCATCAACGAGGTGAAGCTGGAACAGCCCGGCCTGCCCTATTTCGACGCCGCATTCAAAGGCCCCTATCCGAAAGAGAGCCCGGTCTCGATCGAGGACCTGGAGCGCCTCTATCCGCAGGCGTCGGCCAAGTCGAAGGCCGATGAAACGCGGCGCAACGAAGACCGGCAGGCCACCGCCGAACTGCAATCCGGCCGGCCTGGCTACCGCGCCCTGTGGCGGCACTTCTGCGAAACCACACGCGTGAGCCTTGAACGGGAATGCGCGGCGCTGGGCGTCACCTTCGATCTCTGGAAGGGTGAGAGCGATGCACAGCCGCTCATCCCCGAACTGATCGACGACCTGAAATCACGCAAGATCGCCGAACTGGATGACGGCGCCTGGATCGTCCGCGTGGCGCGCAACTCCGACAAAAAGGAGATGCCGCCCTTCCTGCTGGTCAACCGCGACGGCGCGGCGGGCTATCACGCCACCGACCTCGGCACGATCCTTGACCGCAAGCGGACGATCGACCCGCAGCTCTCGCTCTACATCGTTGACCAGCGGCAGGCGCTGCATTTCGAGCAGGTGTTCCGCGCCGCCGACAAGGCCGGATACATGGCCGAAGCCACGCTGGAGCATCTCGGCTTCGGCACGATGAACGGCAAGGACGGCAAGCCCTTCAAGACCCGCGCCGGCGGCGTGCTGAAACTGCAGGATCTGATCTCTCAGGCCGACACGGCGGCGGAGGCCCGGCTGACCGAAGCCGGCCTCGGCGCCGACCTGCCGGCCGACGAGCGCACGGCGACCGCCCACAAGGTCGCCATCGCCGCGATCAAGTTCGCCGATCTCTCCAACGTGCGGACCACCAACTACGTGTTCGACCTCGACCGCTTTATCTCGTTCGAGGGCAAGACCGGGCCCTACCTGCTCTACGCCGCCGTGCGGATGAAATCGCTGGCCCGCCGCGCCGCCGACGAGGGCGTGACGCCCGGCGCCATCGCCATCGAACTCGACGCCGAGCGCGGCCTGGTTCTGGCGCTGGACGGGTTCGGCGATGCCATGAGGGGCGCCTACGACAAGCGCCTGCCGCACATCCTCTGCGACCATGCCTACTCGCTGGCGCAGGCGTTCTCGGCGTTCTACGCCGCCGCGCCGATCCTGGCGGAAAAGGATCCGGTCAAGCGCGCCTCGCGCTTCGCCCTCACGCTCGCCACGCTGAAGCAGCTGGAACGGGCCCTGTCACTGATCGGGATCGAGACGCCGGACCGGATGTAATCGTCGCGAATGTAACAAGCTGTCCCAACCGAAGGGCGACTTGCTGCAGATTACCCAGCAATGGCCGACCGTCCCGCATTGTGCGCCGCGAAAAGCTGCCTTGATCTTGCCTTAAATCACCCCGCGAGCGCCGTATTCCCGGCAATTACGCGCCGTGATGCGGCGCAACAAAACATCATTCTCTCCCCCGAGAACACCCTCGAGCCCCGCGGTCCGCCGCGGGGCTCTTTTCTTGCTCCACGTGTATGAGCGCGGCTCAGGTCCGCAGCGCTTCCGGCGTCCGCCGCTCGACCATCGAATCGATCAGCAGGAACACGGCGGCGAAGTCCGTCAGCATTTCGCGGACGCGCGACAGGTCGTCCATCCGCCGGTACATCGAGCCGGGCTCGAACAGGTTCTTGCCCTCGACGCACAGATACATCTCGCCCCCGGAAAAGGCGCAGCGCAGCTTCTTGCCCTCGAAGGTCTTCTCCAGGCTCAACAGCCGCTCCATGAAGTCCGGCGTCAGGATGAAGCGCGCCTCGATCTGGTCGCTGCCATAGACCTCGAACGCCTTTTCAAAGACCGGGTCTTCCAGCTTCACGCGCGGCAGGTCTTCCCCCAGCTTGGAGAGGAAGTTGAACGCGCCCTGATCGCGCACGACGCGCGTGACGCCGTTGAACGGCTTGGGGAAGCGCGCCACCAGGCATTGCCCGCGAAACACCGTCACCCATTCCGTGCGCCGGCCATTGCGGCTCGATGTCTCGTGCTTTTCCTCAAGATGCGCCTCGAAGAATTCGAACGGCGCATTCTGGCGCTGACCGGTCAGGCGGTCCTCGTACCGCGCGCGATCCCAGTGCGGCACCAGCTTCAGGTTGCGGAAAGTCATGATGTCGGCCGGGTCGAGCGGCGAGACCTCGAACGTCATGCCGAACTCATGGCAGACCGGCTCGACCAGCATCTCCTTGGTCTCGCGGCCCAGCGCGTTCAGCTTCGCGCTGCCCCAGGAATAGAGCCCGAACGCCGACACGCCGCCAAGAAAGGCGCCGAAAGGGTGATGAAAGAAGAAGAAGCCGAAGCCGGTGAACAGAGCGAACACGGCGACCGCTGCGATACCGAAATTGCGCTGCCGCTTGACGGCTGCAATGCGGTCGGCCTCGCGCGCTTCAAGTTTCGGACAGATCTGGGTGCGAAAGCGGTCAGCGAAAAAGGCAAAGTCCGGCGGCAAGCCGGCCAGCGCCTTCTCGATCGTCGTCAATTGCTCCTGATCTTGCGCCATGCCGCCCCTTTGACCTTCCGAGTCAGAGGTAAGACGAAATTCCGGCGTCACATCAAGTCGAAAGCCGGTCAGCTATTTGGTGATTTGCCCGAGATCGCGCACCGCGCCCGTGTCGGCAGAGGTGACCAGCGCGGCGTAGGCCTTGAGGGCCGCGGAAACCTCGCGCTTGCGATTGTGTGGCGTGTAGGCGTTCGGCCCACGCGCCTCTTCCGCCTTGCGGCGCTGGGCGATCACGTCGTCGGAGACCGCCAGACGGATCGACCGCCTCGGAATGTCGATCTCGATCCGGTCGCCTTCCTCGATCAGGGCGATCAGTCCGCCCGCCGCAGCCTCGGGCGAGGCGTGGCCGATGGAAAGGCCCGACGTACCACCCGAGAAACGTCCGTCGGTCAGCAGCGCGCACGCTTTGCCGAGACCCTTCGATTTCAGGTAGGTCGTCGGGTACAGCATTTCCTGCATCCCCGGCCCGCCCTTGGGACCTTCATAGCGGATAACGACAACATCGCCCGCCTCGATCTTCGAATTGAGGATCGCCAGCGCCGCTTCGTCCTGACTTTCGAACACACGCGCGCGGCCCGCAAACGTCCAGATCGATTCATCGACGCCGGCGGTTTTCACGATGCAGCCCTTCTCGGCGATGTTGCCGTAGAGCACCGCAAGGCCGCCATCCTTGGTGAAGGCGTTCTCCTTCGAGCGGATCACGCCCGTCGCCCGGTCCCGGTCGAGTTCCGGCCAGCGCTTCTCCTGGCTGAACGCCACCGTGGTGCGCACGCCGCCCGGCGCCGCCTTGAAGAACGTTTCGACCTCGGCGTCGTTCGACTGGCGGATATCCCAGTAGGCGATCGCATGGCCGATCGTCGGCGAATGCACCGTCTTCGCGTCCGTATGCAGCAGGCCGCCGCGCGCGAGTTCGCCCAGGATGCCCATGATCCCGCCGGCGCGGTGCACATCCTCGATGTGAACGGTCGACAGCGCCGGCGCCACCTTGCAGATGCACGGCGTCGCGCGCGAGATGCGGTCAATGTCCGCCATGGTGAAGTCGACGCCGCCTTCCTGCGCGGCCGCAAGGATGTGCAGCACCGTATTGGTCGATCCACCCATCGCCACGTCCAGCGCCATGGCGTTCTCGAACGCCTGCTTGGTCGCGATGGAGCGCGGCAGGACGGATGCGTCGTCCTTCTCGTAATACCGCCGCGTGATGTCGACGATCAGACGGCCCGCGCGCTTGAACAGCCGCTCGCGGTCCTTGTGCGTCGCCACCACCGTGCCGTTCCCCGGCAGCGAGAGGCCAAGCGCCTCGGTGAGGCAGTTCATCGAGTTCGCCGTGAACATGCCCGAGCACGAACCGCAGGTCGGGCAGGCCTCGGCCTCGACCGCCTGCACCTGCGCATCCGAAATCCGGTCGTCGCCCGCCTGCATCATCGCGTCAATCAGGTCGAGCTTCTGCTCCTTGTTGTCCCAGACAACCTTGCCCGCCTCCATCGGCCCGCCCGAGACGAACACGACCGGGATGTTGAGCCGCATCGCCGCGTTGAGCATGCCGGGGGTGATCTTGTCGCAATTGGAGATACACACCATCGCATCGGCGCAGTGCGCGTTGACCATGTACTCGACCGAGTCCGAAATGATGTCCCGGCTCGGCAGCGAATAGAGCATGCCGCCATGGCCCATCGCGATGCCATCGTCGACCGCGATGGTGTTGAACTCCTTGGCCACGCCGCCCGCCGCCTCGATCTCGCGCGCCACCAGCTGGCCGAGATCCTTGAGGTGCACATGCCCCGGCACGAACTGCGTGAACGAGTTCACCACCGCGATGATCGGCTTCGAAAAGTCGCCATCCTTCATGCCGGTCGCGCGCCAGAGAGCGCGGGCGCCAGCCATGTTGCGGCCAAAGGTGGTGGTGCGTGAGCGGTAAGCGGGCATGGGCCTAGCTAAAAGGGCAAAACCGCCCCCTCCGCAAGGGAAAAGAGCGGCGCGACGACCGGTCCTTGCCCCGGAACAACGGGCGTCAGCCCGGCCTCACCACATGCCCATCCTTCGGATCGGCCCTGCCCGTGGCGAGATCGGCGAACACCCGGCCCGCCTCCGCCAGCCCGTGGTGCTCGACCACCCGCGTCGTGCGCTCCGCAGTCGGCAGGAAGTTGCGCCACGCCTCGGCGAGCTGTTTCTGGAAACCGGCCGGTCCCCACTCCGCGACGCGCTTCTTCGCCACGTCCGGCGCGAAGAACATCTTCGGCTGCGGCCCCGCCAGCGCGCCGGCGTCGCGCGGGGCGTCCCAGTGCGTCGCGCCCACGGCGCAGCTGTAGGCCAGATTGTCCGCTAAGCGCGCATGTACCGCCGCACGCACGGCGGCATTGCCCGCAATGTCGACGAACACGGTCTTCACCGAGCCATCCATGCCGCCGATGTCGTCGTAGGCGACAACCTCGTCATAGAACCCGAGCCCGCGCGTGAAATCGATATTCGAAGCCGAGGTGAGCCCGACCACCCTGATATCGCCGCGCGCCTTCAGCAGTTGCGCCGTCGCATACGCTGTCTTGGCCGACGCGCTGGAGAACGCCACCTGCTTCGCGCCGAAATATCCCGCATCGGCAAGAAAGTCGTCGATCAGGAACGACGTCGTGAACAGCGGCCGGAACAGCACCTGCAGCGCCTCCGTATCCGGCGAGTAGATCGGATCGCCCTCATTGAGCACGTAGGTGTTGTAGATCGACGCCAGCCCCGCGCGATGCGCCACCGTCTCCGCAAACGCCCCATGCTTGCGCTCGCCCGGCGCCAGCACGAACGTCTCCGACATCGGCAGGTAGCCATAGACCCGCTCACCCACGGCGACCGAAGGCGACCGGCTCTCGACTACAGTGGCGAAGCCCCACACCGGCACGCGTCCCCATCCCTCCTCGCCGGAGGGATAGAAGCTCCAGTATTTGAGGAAGTCGCCCGCCGCCCCATAGGTCACATTGTTCGCCGTCAGCGAAAACAGGTCGACCTTCAACAGCGCCTGCCCGTCAGCCAGCGCGCCGCTGTCGAGCTTCACCAGCTTCGTTTCCGCCAGCGCGCCCTTCCTGACCAGAAGATCAGTCGCTGTCGCGTCACCGGGTTCAGACATGCAGCACCTTCATGCGTTCAGCCCGCAGCTTAGGCCCGGCTGCAGCGAGCCGTCGACCCTCGAGGCCAAGACGACTACCCCTTCCGAACCATGTCGAGTGTGTAGTCATACGTGCAGTCCGCCGCGTAGGACGGTTTCCCGGGCCAGGAATACCGCGACGCCTCCACCGAGTCCGTCACCGCCCGGATCATTTTCTGCTGCGCATCGCTTTCACGTTGCGCCGGGTCGCCGACAAAATGGACGTTCACCGGCTCGCCCGCCTCGTTGATGTCGAAGCCGATCTCGACATCCCTGCGGCCAGCGCCTTTCTGGCTGAGCATGAAAAGCACTGTGACATCGCCAGGAATTGTCATCGGGCCGCGCTCGACGAGATTGACCGGCGCGGTCTCACAGGACTCTGCAGACGCCGGCCGGGCCACGACTTTTTCCGTTCCACCGTATTGAACGCCGTCGCCTACGCACCCGGCGAGTGCCAGAAGCGCCATAGCAGCCATCATCCGCATTCGTTCCCCCCAATCGATGAAGCGGGAAGTCTGCCCGCCCAGTCCGAAAACGCAAGCGGCCGAGGCGGCTATACGTTGAGCACCTTCAGGTCTTCCGCCGTCAGCTTCAGCTCTGCCGACCTCGCGATATCCTTGAGTTGCGCCACGCTGGTGGCGCTGGCGATCGGCGCCGTGATCGATGGCCTTGCCATCAGCCAGGCGAGCGCGACCTGCGCCTGCGTCGCGCCGTGGGCCTTCGACACCGTGTCGAGAGCGGCCAGCACCTCAGGGCCGCGCCCTTTCAACAGATCCTTCATCCGCCCGCCTCTCGGGCTTTTCTTGAGGTCGGCCTCGGTGCGGTACTTGCCCGACAAAAAGCCGGACGCCAGCGCGAAATAAGGGATCACGCCAAGATCGTTCTTGACGCAGAGATCTTCCAGCGCGCCTTCATACTGGTCGCGGACCAGCAGGTTGTAGTGCGGCTGCAGCACCGAATAGTGCGCGCGGGATTTGCCATCCCCGGCCTTTAGCGCCGCAGCAAGACCGTCAGCGTCATAATTCGATGCGCCGACCGCGCGCACCTTGCCTGCGTCCAGCAGCTTCTGGTGCGCTTCCAGCGTCTCCTCGATCGGCGTTTCCTTGTCCGGAAAGTGCGAGAAATAAAGATCGATGTGATCGGTCTTGAGCCGCTTCAGGGACGCATCGCACGCCTTGAGGATGTAATCCGCCTTGAGCCCCTTTCCCGCCGGCATTTCCGAGCCGACCTTGGTGATGAGGACGACCTTGTCGCGATTGCCCCGCGCCTTCATCCAGTCGCCCAGAACCGTTTCGGATTCTCCGCCCTGATGGCCCGGAACCCAGCGCGAATAGACATCCGCCGTATCGACGGCGTTGAAGCCAGCATCGAGAAAGGAGTCGAGCACGTCGAAGGATGTGTCCTTGTCCGCCGTCCATCCGAAAACATTGCCGCCCAGCACCAGCGGCGCGATCTCCAGGCCCGATTTCCCGAGTTTGCGTTTCTGCATGATTGGCCTCCGCTGTTCTGGATGGACATTACATAGGGCGTTTGGGCGCCCCATGCGAGCGCCCGCTCACTCGCGCAGGGAAAATGTGAGGTCCATCGCCTCGCCAAACGGGGTCGCGCGCCACTTGCCCTGCAGGCTGCGAAAGCGCTGGACGGCGCCGGCGATCAGGTCTTCGGTCAGCCATGCGGGCGCGAGTTCGTTGATGTGGTGAAAGGCGTCGCTCGCCCGCTTCGCAAACTCCCGGGTCTCGACCTCGTCCTTCAGTGCGGTCTGCAACATCGCCACGACTTTCTCGATCCGCCCCGTATCGCCCGCCCACATATCGGCGCTCGCTTCATAGCCGCCGCCGCGCGCAAGCAATCCATAGAAACCTTCGTCCAGCTTTCCTTCGCTTTCGAGCGCAAAGTGAACAAGGTCATGCGTGAGGTAGCTGCGCGTTTCGAGTTCACGCAATTCGACCGAGCCATCGGCGCGGACCGCCTCGAAGCGGTGCCGGTCATTCGATATCCGCGTGAGGCGGATACGGAGCATCGTCACTCTCCCGCATATATCGCCGTGATCTTCCGGCCGGCGCCATCCGCCTCGCCGCGGAACATGCCGTCCGTGTTCATCGCCATCGCCGCATCATCCTTGGTGACGACGATCACGCCGCCCGCGCCGCCCAGCGAGCGCACGTCGGTGAGCGTGACATCCGCCGCCTCCTGCGCGCTCATGCCCTGCAGTTCGACGCGCGCACAGATCATGCGGGCGACGCCGGCCCGAATGAACATCTCGCCATGACCGGTTGCTGAAACGGCGGCCGACGCGTTGTCGGCGTACGTGCCCGCGCCGATGACGGGACTGTCCCCGATCCGGCCAGGCGCCTTGGCGACCATGCCGCCCGTCGACGTGGCCGCCGCAAGATTGCGATGGCTGTCACGCGCGACGGCGCCAACCGTGCCGCGCCTGTCCCACGCCTTCACCTCGCCGGCCATCACGCGCTTGAGCTGCTCGACCCGCTTCGGCGTGACGAAATAGGCCGGATCGACGATCTCCAGCCCGCCTGCCGCCGCCAGGTCGTCCGCCTCGCGTCCGGCGAACATCACATGCGGCGTCGTATCCATTGCCAGCCGCGCGGCGAGAACCGGGTTCTTCACCGTCCGCACCTGCGCAACGGCGCCCGCCTTGCGCTCCCGGCCGTCCATGATCGAGGCGTCGAGTTCAGCCAACCCGTCGCGGTTGAGCACGGCGCCGTGGCCGGCGTTGAAATTGGGATCGTTCTCCAGCGCCACGACAGCCGCCTGCACGGCGTCGATCGCAAGCCCGCCCGCAGTCAGTATCCCGATACCCGCATCGAGGGCGGTCATCAGGCCTTTGCGGTAATCCGCCTCTTCCTCGGGCGAGATAGAGCCGCGGGGCATCACGCCGGCCCCGCCGTGGATCACCAGCCGCCATCCTGACGCCTGCGACGCCATCGCCGATACCTCCGCAACCGCCGCCTCGCGGGGAAGTCTCGCACGAACCGCGCCGCGAAGCGATATCGCGAGCGGTGGCTATCTCATGTTCTTCTTGTCGACTTCCCAGATCGGGTTCTTGCAGAGAAAGCAGTCGGCGCCCTGGAAGTATCTCGCCGACGCCTTGTCGTCCTTGAGGCGCCAGTTCAGCCAAGCGACGCCCACCTCGCCGAAGCGGCCGCCGCCGGGCTGGTTGTAGGTGCCGCCATGTCCAACATGGATCGAGCCGAGGAAGGCGGGCACGCCCGGCGTGGGGATGCGCGAGAAATCATCCTTGCCGTTTGCATAGGCAAGGTCCGACGGTCCCCCGAGGAAATAGGCCACCGGCGCGTGAAACTTCTTTATGCTGTCCTTGGTCGCCCCGCTCATCTTCAGCGCCGGCGCCGTGCCCTCCCGGAAGACGCCGGAGTTCCAGATCACCGTCGTCTTCACGCGCGGATCGCCGGACACCGCAATCGCCTGCAGCCCGCCGCACGACTGGCCCATCACCGCGACCTCGTTCGGGTTCAGGCGATTGTAGTAGGGGCTGGACTTGTCCATGCTCTGCTTCGTCGCCCAGTCGATGGCTTTCAGCAGGTCCTCGTCCTTCGTCACCGCCGCAGGTATGGCGGCGCCCGGCTGCGGCGCCGGCGCGCCCGACTGGCCCGGACGCGCGGTCGCGAACGCTGGCAGCGGCGCATCCTTCGGGCCCGATGCGATCACCAGATAACCTTGCGACGCGATCTGCGTGAGGAAGGTCTGGAACAACAGTCCGGCGTTCGAACACGCGCCATTGCCCCAGACGACGATCGGCAACCGCTTGCCGGGCGTGAACGGCCTGAGGTCCGTCGGGCGATAGACGGTGTGCGTCATCAGCGTCGGCTCGGCGACGATCGAGACGGGATAAGGGCCCGGCGGCTGGGGCTTCGGCGGCGGCGCGTCCGGCGGCGGCGCCAGCGAGGTCGAGGGCGTCACAGCGGGTGGCGTCTGCGCGGCTGCGGCGAGCCCTCCGGCGGCCAGCAGAAACGCCAGCAGGGACGCTCTCAGTCGACGCATGACACTACTCCCCGTGCCGTTTTCGGCTATCGGAGATAGTCAAACACGGCTCGCGGCGCCTGAGAACCCGTCTAGCTGCCCTTGAGCTGGCTCAGCGCCTCGCCCAGCTTGGCCAGCGCCGCTTCCGCCGCGGCCCTGCGCTCGTGCTGCTCTTCCACCACTTCCGGCGGCGCCTTGGCGACGAACTGCTGGTTAGCCAGCTTCTTGTCGATGCCCGCAATGTCGCCCTTGAGCCGGCCGACTTCCTTCTCCAGCCGCGCCAGCTCCGCCTTGAGGTCGATCAGTTCGGCCACAGAAAGACACGCCGTCGCCTCGTCGATGACGATGCGGATCGCGCCCGCCGGCGGGGCCTTGGCGATCTGGATGTCCTCCAGCCGCGCCATGCGTTCGATCAGCGCCTTGTAGGTCGCAAGCCGCGCCTCGGTCGCCTTCGACGCGCCGACCAGCACCAGCGGCGCCTTGGCCGCGTCCGGCACGTTCAGCTCTTTCCGCGCCGACCGGATCGACGACACCAGCCGGATCACCCAGTCGACCTCGGCTTCCGCTTCCGGACTCGCCAGCGTGTCGCCAAACTCCGGCCAGGACCGCGAGATCAGCAGACCGCGTGAGTTATCCATCGACTGGAACAGTTCTTCCGTCACGAACGGCATGAACGGGTGCAGCAGGTGCACGATCTGGTCGATCGCCCAGGCTGTCGTCGCCCGCGTCTCGGCCTTCGCGGCTTCGTCCTCGCCGTTCAGCACAGGCTTGGTCAGTTCGAGATACCAGTCGCAGAAGACGTTCCAGGTGAAGCGGTAGATCGCGCCCGCCGCCTCGTTGAACTTGTACTCCTCGATCCCCTTGCGCACTTCGACTGCCGCCTTGCCGACCTCCGCCGCGATCCAGCGGTTGAGCGTGTGTTTGACGGTCTTCGGATCGAACTTCGGATCCAGCACGCAGCCATTCATCTGCGCGAAGCGCGCCGCGTTCCACAGCTTGGTCGAAAACGCGCGATAGCCCGCCACGCGATCCTTCGAGAGCCGGATATTCCGCCCCTGCGCCGCCATCGCCGACATGGTGAAGCGCAGCGCATCGGCGCCATAGGCGTCCACCAGCTCCAGCGGATCGATGACGTTGCCTTTCGACTTCGACATCTTCTGGCCCTTCTCGTCGAGGACCAGCGCGTGGATGTAGACGTCCTTGAACGGCACTTCGCCCATGAAGTGCAGCCCCTGCATCATCATGCGCGCGACCCAGAAGAAGATGATGTCGAACGCCGTCACCAGCACCGAGCCGGGATAGAACTCCTTCAGCGCCGGATCGGTCTCCTCTGGCCACCCCATCGTCGAAAACGGCCACAGAGCGGACGAGAACCACGTGTCGAGGACGTCCTCGTCCTGTTTGAGCGAAAGAAAGGGCGAAGGCTTTGAGCCGGGCGGAAGAGCAACAAGGTCATGCCCCAGGTAGGCGGGCGGCTGATCCGAGATTACGACACCGCCGCCGTCCTCAAGGTCGTAATGCTTTAGCGCCATATGCATGGCTTCGTGAGCGTCTTTCGCGACAAAGATCTTGCCGTCCGGCCCAAACCACGCCGGTATCCGGTGGCCCCACCAGAGCTGGCGGCTGACGCACCACGGCTCGATGTTGCGCATCCATTCGAAATAGGTCTTGCGCCACTGCTCGGGCACGAAGCGCGTGTCGCCGTCCTCGACGGCCTTCACCGCAGGCTGCGCCAGCGTCCTGGCGTCCACATACCACTGGTCGGTGAGATAGGGCTCGATGACGACGCCCGAGCGATCGCCGAACGGCTGCTCGATCGTCTTGGCCTCGATCCCGGCGAGCAGGCCCGCCGCCTCCATATCGGCGACGATCTTCTTGCGCGCTGCAAACCGCTCCAGCCCGCGATAGGCTTCGGGCGCATCGTCGTTGATGTGCGCGTCGTCGGTCAGGATGTTCAGCGCCGCGAGATTATGCTGCTTGCCCACCTGATAGTCGTTGAAGTCATGCGCCGGCGTGATCTTCACCGCGCCGGTCCCCTTGGTCGGGTCGGCGTACTCGTCCGCGACAATCGGGATCAGCCGTCCGACCAGCGGCAGCTTTACCTGCTTGCCCACCAGTGCGGTGTAGCGCTCGTCGTCGGGATGAACCGCAACGCCGGTATCGCCCAGCATCGTCTCCGGCCGCGTCGTGGCGACGACGATGAAGTCGCGCTCTTCCCACTCGGTCGCCTTGCCGTCCTCGTCGAAGGCGATGGGGAATTTATAGGTCGTCCCGTCCGCAAGCGGATAGCGGAAGTGCCAGTAATGGCCCTTCACTTCCCGCGTCTCGACCTCAAGGTCGGAGATCGCCGTCTGGAAATGCGGATCCCAGTTCACCAGCCGCTTGTCGCGATAGATCAGGCCCTCGCGATAAAGATCGACGAACACCTTGGTGACGGCCTTGGACAGCCCCTCGTCCAGCGTGAAGCGCTCGCGGCTCCAGTCGCAGCTCGCGCCCAGGCGCTTGAGCTGGGAGACGATGGCCCCGCCCGACACCTCTTTCCATTTCCAGACGCGCTCCACGAACTTGTCCCGGCCCATGTCGCGGCGGCCGACATTGCCTTCCTTCGCCAGCTCGCGCTCGACCACCATCTGCGTGGCGATCCCGGCATGGTCCGTCCCCGGCTGCCACAAGACGCGCTTGCCCAGCATGCGGTTGAAGCGGACCAGCACGTCCTGAAGCGTGTTATTGAGCGCGTGCCCCATGTGCAGCACGCCGGTCACGTTCGGCGGCGGGATCACGATGGAATAGGGCTCGCCCGTTCCCGTGGGCTTGAACGCGCCGGAGTTTTCCCAGGCTTCATAAAGCCTTGGCTCGGCGGATGCGGGGTCAAAACGATCGTCGATCATGCCGACCGGATAGCTTGGCCCGCAGACAGAGACAACCGCCCCGTCCGGGAGACAGAAGTTGCGCGACCCAGGCGAAGGCCGGGGTCCAGTCGCTCTATCCTCCAAAGAGCACCCGACGCCCCAAGCCGCCATCGGCCCCAGGGAAGAAACTTATCCGACCGGCCTGCCCCACACCCATACTGCCGCCGATGACTGTGCTCGCCGCCCTTCTCCGCTGGCTTCTCCAGCTGCCGCCGCTTCATGCGATGCGGTGCAGCGCGCGCTACCTGCTCGAATGGACGCTGCTGGCGCTCATCGACGACGAAACCCTGACGCCGCGCGACCTGACGGACAACTATCTCCGCTTCCTCCATCGCGGCGTCAGCACGGCGGCGACGCTGATCGACATCGTCATCGGCCTGCACGCGTCAGACCTTGCGGGCCTGCCCATGCGGCGAAGCGCACGTGCAATTCCCGAGTTGCCGCGCAAGCGGTGCGCCCAGGCGTCCATGATCCGCCGCGTCCTCGACCTGCTGCACCGGCTCGACCATGTCGAGGCGTCGGCGGCGCGGCTGGCGCGGCGGTTCCGGCGCGACGCGACCGAGGCGGCGCGCATTGGCCACATCGCCGGCCTGCCGAGGCTGAAGCCCAGGCCGGTCGTCAGGCCGCTCGCGACCGCACCGGCCATTCCCCATCCCCGCGCGCTCGACCTCTCCGGCTAGCCCAGCCAGATCCCCGCCAACCTTTTCGATCCGGCCGCGGCGCGCGTCCGGAAACGCTGGCGCATGCCCGGAAACACAAAGGGCGCGCCCTTGCGAGCGCGCCCTGTGTTTTGTGAAAAGTCCGATGGGTTATGTGCGGTAAGCCGCGCGGGGCTCCCTCGCCAAAGCCAGCGTTAGCGGGCCATGCGACGGATGCGTTCGATCTCCTTCTGAACCTCGATCTCAACCAGCTGAGGCAGGTTGGCGTCGAGCCAATCTTTCAACAAAGGTTTCAACATTTGCTTAACGACGTCGTCCAGCGTCACGCCGGACTGAACCATCATGCTGCCCATCAGCTTGCCCAGCGCGCCGGCGGCCTGCGTGGCCGCGGGTTCGGCGACCAGGCCTTCCTCCATGACGGGACGCGGAGCGGGAGCGGCCGGACGGGGCTGCGGCTCGGGCGCGGCCTCGGGCTCCTTCTCCATGATCATGATGTCTTCTTCGTCGGCCTCGGCCACGACTTCCGGTTCCGGCTCAAATTCCGGTTCGGGCTCGGCTTCGATAATGGGTTCTGGCGCGGGCGGCGGCGGTTCGGCCGGTTTCGGCGGCGGCGCAGCCTTGGCGGCGGGCGGCGGGGCCGGTTGCGGCTTTGGCGCGGGCTCAGGCTCGGCCGGCTTCAGCTCCAGCACGTCGGCGCCGGCTTCCGCAGGCTTGTCGTCCTCGGAAATGATCCGGCGGATGGACGCCAGAATCTCTTCCATGGTTGGCTCGCGTTGTGCGCTGTCAGCCGTCATGTCCCGGGCCTCTGTCTGGCGTGCGGAAAGACCGTGATTCCCGCCCGCAATTCGATCCGGGAATAAGACCCCGTTCGCCCCTACGAATTAGTTAACGCGCAAAGACGCCAGGTGTCAGACGACCCATCGCAGCCAACAATTGAAGGACCGCGACATATTCGGCCCGCCGGGCGTCGATCAGGTCAAGCCGGGCGTCCAGCAGGTCCCGCTCCTGGTCCAGCACGTCGAGCGTGATGCGGGTCCCGACGGAAAGCTCCTGCTGGGCGCCTTCCAGCGCGGTCTGGGCGGCCGTCACGCCGGCCTCCGATGCCTCAATTCCCTGCCGGGCGGACACGACGGTATGCCAGGCGCTGGTCACCAGCGCCGTCACCTGCCGCTCCTGCGCCATGGCGTCGAATCGCGCCTTGTCGGCCTCCAGCTTGGCCGCGCGGGTGCGCGAGGCCAGCAGCCCGCCCTCATAGATCGGGATCGACAGCCGTGCCGAAAGCCCGACGCTGGTGTCCTGGTAGCTGTTGTCGACATAGGTGTCGGTCAGCCCGGCGTTTCCCACCACCGAAAGGTTCGGCCGCAAGGATCCCCGCGCCACGCCAACCGCCTCGCGGGCCCCCGTCTCGTTGGCCCGCATCGCGATCACCGAAGGATTTTCCTTCATCGCGATTGCAACCGCCTCGTCCAGCGTCGCCGGAATGGCCGGAGCCGGCGGCGGTTCAGCCAGTTGAACCGGCGGGCGGCCGACCAGCCGCTCGAAATTCGCGCGCACGGTTTCCAGCCGGGCTCTCGCCGCCGCCAGGCTCGATTCAGAAGCGGCCCGCCGCGCCTCGGCCTGGGCGACGTCCGTCCGCGTCACCTCGCCGACATTGAACCGGTCACTGGCCGCCTGAACCTGCTGTTTCAGCTCGCCCACATTGGTGTCGCGGATATCCACCTCCGCTTCGGCGCGACGCACATCGACGAACGCCGTGGCGACATCGAGAACCAGCTGCTGCTCGTATCCGGTCAGGTGGGCTTCGGCCGCATTCACGCCCGCCCTGGCCTCGCGCCGCTGCGCCGCCAGCGATCCGCCGGCATATATCGTCTGCCGCGCCTCGAGACCGGCCGTGTCGCGGTTGTAATTGCCGCTCGGCGGAAATGTGTTCCCGTTTGGCAACGCAAAACTCTGACCCGGCTTGTCATTGAGCGCGGAATAGCTGCCGCTCAGCGCAAGGCTCGGCCGCATCGCCGCCCTGGCCTGCTCCAGTGTTTCGTTCGCCACGGCGCGCGTGCGGCGCTGGGACATCAACTCCGGATTGTTGTCGAGCGCCGAAGCCACGGAGACCGCCAACGTCTCCTGACTCGCCTGCGCGAAGGCAGGCATGGAAATCGTTGCCAGCAGCAAGGCGGCGGCGATCGTCCTCATGGAGGTCCCTCTCGAATTGCGAACAGCCGCCACGCGGCGCCCGTAATCGCCCTTACACCCGATGATATCGGGTGCGTCGGCCCATCTTGCCAAGCGGTTGCGCCTGATTGGTTAAGGGGGTGTCTGCCTCGCTCTAGAAGCGAAACACCTCGGCATGTTCGAAGCCGGGGAGCTTGGGCGCCGACGAATCGAACGGTGCGCGCCAGGCGGATTTGCCGCCGGAACGGACATAGACACGAGCCCGGCGGACCACGCCCTCGTCAACGACCACGACGAGACGACCACCCTCGGCCAGCTGGTTGATCCAGGTGTCCGGCACAACCTCCACCGCGCCATTGACGAAGATCGCGTTGAACGGGCCCTTGGCCGGTGCGCCCGCCGCCAGGGAGCCGGAAACGACCTCGACATCGCCGCCCCCGTGCCTCGCGACCGCGTCCCGAACGACGCCGGCTGCGGCGTCGTCGGATTCCAGCGCCACGACGGACTTGGCCAGTTTCGCCAGCACGACAGTGGAGTAGCCAGCGCCCGGAGCGATATCGAGCACCCGGTCCTCGTCGGTGATCGAGGCCGCATTGACCAGCTTGGCGAAATCGCGCGCGGCCATCAGGAACCGTCCGGGACCGGTTTCCACCGCCCGGTCGGCATAGGCGAGCGCTTCGCGTCCCTTGGGCACAAAGTCCTCACGGGGAACGGAGGCGATGGCGGCGATCAGGCGGCGGTCGGTGACGTCGTTCGGACGCACCTGGCTGTCGATCATCGCGGTTCGGGCGGCTTGCAGATCCACGTTCGACCCCAATCTGGATGGCAGACTCAAGGCGCTCCCTGCGCCTACTTGTGCGTCGGGGGCTCTTAGCATACGCACGTGCGCGCGCAACGCGCTGATCGGCCGCCCCGCCAGCGGTCGCATCGACTGGTCGGCCTCGTGGCGGAGTGGTGACGCAGAGGACTGCAAATCCTTGCACCCCGGTTCGATTCCGGGCGAGGCCTCCAGACGCTTTCTGAGTCCCTAATCCTCGCTCCCCGATTTAGCTAAACGGGTTGAGCACAATGGAAATTTCCCATCGGTATGGTTCCCATGCGTCCCAGTACGTCTCGGGAACAAACGCGCCAAAAGGACTCGAATTAGGGACTCGCGAGGTTCGCCATGTCGGCTCTATCTAACGCCACGTTGCGCGCCGCGAAGCCTCGCCAGTCCGCCTACAAGATCAAAGACCCCCAGACACCCGGCCTTTTCGTTGTCGTAGTCCCGAACGGCCGCAAGTCGTGGCGACTCCGGCAGATGGTTGCCCGCAAAACGACCGAAAAGACGCTGGGGGCGTTCCCTGACCTGCCCTTGGAACATGCCCGAGCCATGGCCCTCCAAATGCGGGCATCGGCCGAGACGGCCAACTTCAAGACGGCCGCTGACGTGTGGATCGACCATAAGCGGATGGACCTGGACCCGGCGACCGTGATCGCAATCGAAAGCCGGTTGCGCCTGCACATCCTCCCCGACCTGGGCCACAAGCCGGTTGCAGCCATCAAGCCAAGCGAAGTCTTGGCCGTGGTCGAGAAGTGCCGGGCCGAGAAAAAGGGCGATACAGCCGCCCGCTGTCTGGCGATCATGCGGCAGGTCTTCGCCCATGCCTGCGTCAAGTATGACCTGACCTTCAACCCGGCTTCGGAAGTGATGCAGGCGCGCCTATCGAGGCCACCCGTCACGCATCGCAAGGCGCCGACTTTGGGCGAGCTGGGCTTACTCCTGCAAACGCTGGACACCTATTCCAGTCGGACCACCGCGCGCGGCCTCGAATTCCTCGCCCGCACAATGGTTCGCTATGGGGAGGTCCGTTATGCGGACTGGTCGGAATTCTCTCGCCTAGCGGATGCAAAGCGCGCCGAATGGATCATCCCCGCCGCGCGCATGAAGATGCGCCGGGCGCATGTGGTCCCGCTCTCCCGCCAATGCCTTTCGATCCTGAAGGCGCAAGCGGGCGTCGGGAAGAGCTTCCCAACGCGCGGGCTGGTTTTCCCCGGCCCGGATGGCGCGCCGCTCTCAGAGAATGCCTTCCTATCGCTGATCGCGAAGAAAGTCGGAAAGCGCGCCTATACCGTCCACGGAATACGCGCGACCGCCTCCACCTTCCTAAACGAAGTCGGGAAGCCCTTCGACGTGATCGAAGCGGCGCTGGCGCACGTCGAGAGGAATAGCGCCCGGCGGGCTTACAACCGGGCGGACTATCTGGCCGCGCGGCGGGAGTTGCTTCAGTTCTGGAGCGATGAACTAGACCGGGCGCGGGACCGGTTCGCGTTGATTTAGTTCGGCAGCGCTGCACGAGCGACCGGAATTGGCGAAAGGCGTCGTTCGGAGAAGCGACGCGCTAGGTCTGCAATTCTCGCCGACACCAGATGTTCAGGGCAGTTCAATGGTCAAAAGCTCGAACGGCGGCTGCCCCGTGGCCGCGCGCTCATTTCGATATCCTCCTTGCCGGGAGACCACCCGCGTCTCACCAATCATGATGTCGATATCCCAGTGAACATGGCCGTACATCCACACCCTCGGGCCATGGTCATATATCCAAGCGTCAAGATCACTCACAAAACACCCGTTCAGCGAGTCACCTAGGTGGCGAGGCGGTATCGCAGCCCCTGTCGGAGCGTGGTGTGTGATCACTATCGATTTTTCCCGACCAACCTTGGCCACTTGAGCCTCGATAAAGGCTCGCCCCGTCATGTGTAACTCCCGGGCGTGTTTCGGGTGGAAGTAGGTGTACTCATGCTCCTCCCTCCAAACGATCTGGCGGTGGTCGTTCAGGTTAGCATCAGCGTTGAACATGTTCAGGTCGGCCGGAAGGGATCTATGATATTCGTAGTCGGTCCAAAGAGTTGAACCAATGAATGTGTACCCGCCGAATTCGAAGATGTCGTTGTTGAGGTAGATCACCTTCTGGCTCGACCGCTCCCGCAAGTCCGCCTCTAATCGCTGATAGACTGATCCGTAGAACTCGTGATTGCCCGCGACATAGAGGGATGGGCACGAGAAATCATTCTGTTCGATCCAGTCCATTCCTTGCGTGCCCTTGTGGATGTCCCCGGCAAAAATCAAGAGATCGATATCCGAGGCCGGCCGCACGTCTGGTCGCAGCGAGTGTTCAAGGTGGAGGTCGCTCGCAAGGGCGATTTTCATGAGTGTCCGCGCTTCCCCGGGCGTTGTTCGCTCGTGTGGTTTGCCGCGAACCCCTCGACTTTCACCCAGTCTGAGCCGCGATAATCGGACGACATTGCAGTCAGCCACACGTGCGGTTCAACTCAGCGGGTAGGATCAAAATCTTCCCCCTCAATCCACATGTGGTGCATGAGAACTGCCAGTTTTCGGGCGCAAGCAACTGCTGCAATTTTGAAGGCCTTCCGCTTGGCGATGGCCAGGCCCCACATTCGGAGTCTGCACTTAGATTTGGACCTAGCGAGCAAACACTGGGCAGCCAAGAAGAGTGCCTTCCGCGTGTTCTTGTCGCCGCGATGACTAATGCCGCCCGTTCTACTTGAGCTCCCCGACTGAAAGACTCGCGGCGTCAGCCCGAAAAATGGACCCACATCTCGCGAAGTCCGGAAGCGCGTTGGATCGTCGACCGCAGCAACAAAAGTAAGCGCTGTTATCGGGCCAACACCCGGTATCGTCATCATTCTCCTGCAAACCGGGCTGGCTTCGGCAAGTTCTCTGACTAGTTCATCGAATTTTCGGCGCTCTTCATCGAGCGCGGCACACGCCAACTCAATGCTCTGCAGAGCCGTGGCGAACGCAGCCTCGCTCTCTCCATCCGCATGAGTACCCGATCGATACTCGCAAATTATTTCTAATCCGAAATACTTCTCCATCATTCGGATCATTGTGCGAAGATCGCGCAGTTTCATTATCAGGCCTTGGCGAATTGTCAGCACAGCTTGCTGTCGCATCGCGGCGTCACTTTTTACGTGCGCCTCTCTAAAAATCCCGCGGCAAAGGAGCAAGGCGAGGCCATGTGCGTCGTTCGCATCGGTCTTATTGAGCTGGGTCTTCAAGACAGAATGTGCGTGGTAAGCATGAAGGCAAACGGCTGGGTACTTTGCCTTGACCAACCCGCGGTACAGCCATGACGCCTTGCTGCCAGTCTCCAACCCAACGTGCTGCAATCGCCTGCGATGGCGCCTTAGAACCTGGACGATTGCCTCAGGTGTTGACGCGGCACTGATCTCCTCGACAACCGCGCCGTCGGTGTCGACTACGCATATCGAGGTAGTCTGGTCACCTACATCCAGCCCTGCGTACAGCCTGCCCACAAGTGCACCTAATCCGAGGTACGCGGCCAGCGACCGGAAGCGGACACGCAATCGAGTTGCGGTTAACGACCCGGTCTCTTGTGTCTATTCTTCGAAAACCTGGCCGTCGTGACCTGGTCCGACAAGACTCCGCTCGAAATTACACTGTTTGTTCTGACCGCGCCCACAGAGTATGCGCAGCATTCACCCTTATGCCAAAATCAACTTGCGACGTCTGCTCAGCAGTCGACCGATCAATCCGCGGTGCGCCTTCCGCGGATATAGCGCCCCTTGGGAGAGCGCTGCAAAAGGCGGACTGAAAGACCGAGCCATTCCGCATTCGGTGCCAATAGTGCCGAATGGTCGGTCCGTGCTCTAAGTCCGCGCTGCAAGCGGCTTAAGAAGGGCGAGAACCGCCGCCATCGCCTGCCAACCGAACCGGCAGAACGTCGCCGAAGACGGACCATCAAGCAGGACGAACCGACGCGAACCACGCGTCAAATCTGGCAGCGAGTTTTAGATAGCCCGCTGAGCCTTGGTGAGTTGCGATTTCACACAGACCAGCCGTAGGCGCATAGAGCGTCCTCAATTGCAAAAAATCAGCGACGCCTTGGCGCGCATCGACGATGTGCTGATCCAGCTGCGCCAGCAACTCGTCCTGAGATACCCAGCTGCTGTAGATGTCGACGGTATTCACGTTTTGAACGTTGGTTGCCCACGCGCGCGTGTCACTGAGAAGTTCAATGAGTTCGGTCTGAACTTGCATAACCACTCCGTATCGGGCGAACGTATGGCTCGTTTTCCAACTTTGCGACAATTGTCTGCAAAGGTCAGATCGCGCCTCCCCCGCCAGTTGAAGCATACGACCGTAACTCGCCGAGAGCGGTCCTAGGCAATGATGACTGACACGCCAAACGGAATCTCTAGCGCGGTGAAGATAGCCAGCGACTTTGAGCCGACCTGGAACCCTGCGCGGTCGCTGTCGCTGCGGTACGCGCAGAGGACATCAGCTCGATACCTGGACTTCAACGACAGTAGAAATTCGCGAGCGGGCGCGACATCAGCCCATAATTCTTGCAGGTGCGCGTCCAGCGGCGCCGTCTCCGGCAAATCAGCGCTGTAGTGCCAGGCGTCATCGCGGTACGGGTGTCCGCCAGGACGCCGCGACGCGCCTTTCTTATGAGTGTGGATTGGCCGCAATCCCATTGCTCTGGTTATTGCGTCAAAGTCCAGCCCATCGCCATGAATGCGGAGCGTCGCGCTGAAATGAAAATAGGGTTCCGTTGATTCTGCCGACATGCATCCACGATATAACCTACCTACGTTGCAATGTCCGCTTAAGGCCAACAATGGTCGTCGCCTCAAAACCTGCCGACGTCCAAAGCAGACGTAAGTCCCGCCCCTATTTCCAACAATGCTCCCACGGCCGCCAACTGGCCGCCAAGGCGATGGCCGATCTGGCCGCCGACCTAGACACCCCCGCGTTCGCCAGCAATGCCGAAGTCGTCCTGGCGTTGGCGCCGGGCGTTGCCGCGGGGTTTTGGGCTCGTCTAGCTGCCAGCCTCCTCAACCCCGGTCAGCTCCAGCAACTCAGCTAGGCCTCCTCGCAGTAGATCCAGTGCGCTACACCGCCAATCATATGGTCCCTGCACTTGGATGCCGAGTTTGAGCTTTGCGAGAGCTCCCGCCACCGAACCCGCACGCTCAGCTGCGAGACGTCCGGCTTGCGCCTCAAGCTCGCGGTCAGCGTCGGATATCGCGCGACTCAATTTACGCATGACCCGCGCCTTGAAAATGTTGCTGCGGCAAGCTTCATCGCAATCCATGCCCAGTGGAGTAGCTATCGCAAACAGTTGCGTTTCCAACTGTTGCCATCTGCGCACATAGGTCTCCCGCTTCGCATCCAGCGCAAGCAAGTCGGCCACAGCTCTGACGAATGGGTCATCACCAGCATCTTCAAGCATTGCAACTCGTCACCCGGAAAGCGTCAGACTGGCAGCACAACGACCTGCCATCGTCCTCATTGTGAGGATGCACGACAAAAATCTGCGGCCGGATCGCGTCTCCACGCAGTGATCGTTCCGCTGGTCCGCAAAGCTAGTAACCAACGAACAATCCCAGATAGAGGTGCTTAGGCGTCTGATAACCCAACTCCTTGTTGACTAGTCACCAAAAAGTTGACTAATGCATTGTTCTTGCAGTGTTTTTTTGGTATTTTTGTATTGCGAACGCGCCCCATGTGACGCCATAGTCTCTTTAGGAAAAACGACCGCTCGTGGTCGCTCCCCCACCTATGGAGACAACTTTGCTGACCTTCATCCGCAAGAACGAGGTGCTGCGCCGCACTGGGCTTACCCGCTCGACGCTCTCGCGCCTTATCGACGCCGGCGACTTTCCGCCGGGCGTGCGTTTGTCCGAGCGCATCCGCGCTTGGCAGGAAGCCGAAATTGACGCATGGGCTCGCAAGCGAGTCGCCCTCAGTTACGGGAGCTCGAGATGACCAACCGTCGCTCTTATTCCTATCGCTCGGTGCAGCAACTCTTCCGGCCGGGCATGTCGCATCTCGACCTAGCCCTCGCGCTCGAAGACGCCGGTTTTTCGGTTGGCGGATTCGTCACCCTTGATGAGAACGGCTGTCACGCCTTCTTGCAGAAGTACGCTGGGGTGACGAACCGGGAAGGGCGCATCCGTAGCGACGCTCCCAATCTCCCCAGCGGCGCGCTCATCCTCTGCCAGCATGCCTTCATTGGTGAGAGACACGTCGTCGATTGCCTCACCGGCATGATCGCGGCCTATCGAGAACCGCCTGAGAAAGTAATCGCGGACCCGCACGCGAAGCCTCGCGCTTCCGAGTTGCCCCCGCGCGATGAGCGATGGGGCGCTCCCTAGCAGCATTCAGTCGGTCGCCAGAACGCAAGACGCCCAGCCGATTGAGGCTGGGCGCTTGTAGCGACTGGTCGACAACTTCTCTAACCCTCAGCAGAAAAGTCACATTGGTATGGATAGAGCTCATGACTCCCTTCGTCAAGAAGTAGTGTTCGGTATTGTGGCGTTTGCCGCCAACGTCTCCGCTTCGTTTGATGCTCAGTACCCGGGCTATCTGCGCTTCTGTCAGCAGTGCTTCGTTCGCGAGGGAGATGAGCCCGATGCGGCCGCCATGAAGGCGCGTATGAAAGCGAACCATCGGCGGAGTCTCGCCCTGCGCGGACAGGACCCGTGGCAGCCCTTGGTGTTCCATTGGTTCACCGATTTCGCCGGCCGCCCCGCCATCTCGAAAATCGAAAGGCCGGAACAATGACCGTGTCCACTGCGCTTTTCGGCACCGTTGCGGCGTTCGAGCGGACCAGTTGGAGCGCTTGACCATGGCCGATGTCCTTGCGCCCTGGGAGCGCGAAAAAAGATTCAACTCTTGGCGCCGCGAGTCGCGCAATGGATCTGACGTCAAAGTTCCGTACAATCATGTGAAGGGCATTCGCGCGAGTATAGCGGAGCGCAGCCACTGGCAAACGCGCAAGGCTGCACTTGCGTATCCCCATTCCGCCGGACTCGGCGTGCTTCTTGGCGCGGATGAAGGATATACACCGCTCTTCGGTATCGACCTTGACGCGATCCTTGAGGCGACGACGGGCACTCCCACGAGGGGCGGCGCGGAGATGCTGGCCTTGCTCGGGGACACGTACTACGAAGTGTCTCCCAGCAAGACGGGCGTGAAGGCGTGGTTCACCGTCGCCGAGGGCGTGACGATCAGCGACGTCCGCACCGCGCTCGGCATCGGGCTGGGCGTCGATGGCAAGTCTAAGGTTCGCCGCTCCATAAAGCTCTCCGCGCCCGCGGGCCAAAAGGCTGAGGGTGTCGAGTTTTGCGTCGGCGGATACTTCACGTTCACCGGTGACGCGATGGCCGACAAGCCTATTGCCGCCCTGTCTCTCGATACGCTTCGCGCACTTGCCGAACTAGGTGAACGCCACTTCCGCGCGCCGGCTGGCGGCCGTGACGCGACCGACGATGGCTTTGGCACTTACGAAGGTCGGGAAGACGAAACCGAGTCCGCCGAGATGTTCGACGCGCTGTGTTCGGCTCATCGAGCCGGAATTGGGAAGGAAGATGCGCGCGAATGGGTCGCCGAGCAAAGTCGATGGCATTTCGAGGAGTCGAAGTGGGACAAGCGTCGTAGCGAGGGAACGCAATTCGATAGGGATTGGACCCGCGCGGGTTTCAAAGTGCGGAGCGAAGCGACGAAACTTGCGATTAGAGAGTTTGGAGATTTGACCGTGATGGAAGGAAAGAAGAAAGCCAATCCTACGGTCGACGAGCTGCTCGGCGTGAGGCTGTCCGCTGCGATCAAAGGCGAGATTCTGCCCGCAAGTGGCGAACTTGTGGAGACTGGCGCGGAATACGAAGACGACGGCTGGATTAGCTACATGAATGCCCGCAACGGCGTCGCGCTCCTCGGCGCAACGGCGTGCATCGCGTCGGTTGACGAGGCATCCGGGAAGGTTGCATTCCTCCCCGAGCGTAGCTTCCACTTGCTCTACAGGAACAAGCGGGTGCCGGTTGGCGATCACGGCAAGACCGAACCGGTGAGCCAGTGGTGGCTGCGCCAGAAGAAGCGCCATCAATTCGCTAATGTAGTCTTTCGGCCTGGCGAGAAAACTCCACGTGATGTTCTGAATCTCTGGCGCGGATGGGGTGTCGAAACGAAGGCGGGAGATTGCTCGCTGATCCTCGATCACATGCTTGACGTCATTTGCAGCGACAATCGCACCTACTTCGATTATCTCATCAAGTGGTGCGGCCACATGGTGCAGAATCCGCTGGACAAGCCGGGCGTCGCTGTTGTCCTGCAAGGCGATGAGGGAGTCGGCAAAGACATCTTCGGCTATTACCTGGGCCGCATCGTCGGGAAGTCCTACGTGAACATCACGAAGGGAGAGTCCGCGTTGTCGAAGTTCAATGCCCAAATGGAAACGTGCCACTTGATGCACGTCGAAGAGGGCTTCTTCGCGGGAGACCGGAAGGCCGTCAACGAACTTAAGGGTATGGTGACGGTCGAACATGTTCGCATCGAGCGCAAGGGCCTCGACGCCTATCTCGTCGATAACTACGCGCGATTCCTCATCACGTCGAACGAGGAACGAGTTGTGGACGCGTCCCAAGGCGCCCGCCGGTGGTTCGCTTTAAAAGTCCCGAACACTAAGAAGGACGACACCGCCTATTTCAAAGCGCTGCGAGCCGAAATGAATGGCGAAGGCCCGGGGGCCTTGCTCCACTATCTGCTCAATCTGGACCTGACCGGCTTCAATGTTCGCGATGTCCCGCAAACGGAGGCGTTGGCCGCGCTAAAGGTGGCGAGTTTCAAACCCGAGATGCAATGGCTTCGCGACGCCCTCGATAGCGGTGATTTCGGGGAGGGCTGCACGATCCACGGCGACTGGAGCCAGGGGCCTGCGTGGGTCTATTGCCATGAAATGCGAGCCGCGTGCCGAGCCTATCTACGCGAGCGGAACAGGCTGGCGGACATCAGCGACAAGGCGATCTACACATTGCTGGAAAAGAACTTGCCGGGGTTCAAACATACTAAGGAGACCGGCAAATCGAACGGCCGTGAGCGCATTTTCAGGTTTGCCCGGCTTGGGGAATGTCGCGCTCGCTTTGAGGGCACGCACGATGGGACGACGGCCCGACACTAGCAGTGTTCGACATGTCCGATGTCCGACGTTCACTTCGGGTCGGCGAGTTTTCGGCGTACAAGCCCGTGTGTTGGGTGGCGCATGGATTTAGCCAGCTATGTTACAGACTCACTTGAAAGTCGGACATGTCGGACAAGTCGGACAAGCCCCGTGACTGTTGGGCTTTACGTGTCCGCCATTGCGGACTGTGTTCGACATCATGTCGGGCGGTGGATGCCCCTGGCCATGCCTTCTCTATCTGGAGGTCTGCTTCCTAGTGGCTTTGGGTCCTTCCCCTGCCCCTGCGACCCGGGGGCGGCGCTGAGCCCCGGCAGGAGAGTATTTTCAAAACTCTCCAAAGGACCCTGTTTGGCCAAGTCGCCACACGAGACTGCCCGGCAGCTTGAGCAAGAGTGGAACATCTTCCCAGTGGTTCCATGCCAGTCAACATCGGTGGACAACGTCAATTGCCGAGCTAGTCACCGGCCGAACCAACGGTGATGTTGAAGGCCCCCAAATTGATTCCTCGGAAGCCGTCTCTCTTCGTCCAGTTGCTGTGACCGCCGAGTCTCTCGACAAGTGCGGCTGCCTCGGTTCTGGACAAGTTCAGGGACGCAATCGCTTGTGCCGCAACGCGAAGATACAGCACAGGCTCACTCTCGATGTGTCCCGTGGCTGCGTTGAGAAGATCTGTGTGCATCACGACCTCAACCTCGTCGATCGGAAGGACCATCAGAATCTCCAGCGCAACTCGCACTGCGGAGGCGCAGATGTTATCTCGGTGAAGCTCAAGAGCCTTGCCACGAGTTAGCTGCTTGATGGACGCCTTCCCCGACTGCAGCAGGCCTACCGATTGCTCGGGCATGTCTTCGAAATCTAAGCCGTCTATCATCGCGATAACTCGGCTATCGTCGGTGAACAGCAAATCTAGGCCCTCGACGCAGAACGGCAGGTTGCCGAGCTGGCTGCGAGTCGTTAGGGCCTGCTCGATTGTGGCCTGATCTCGAGCAATCAAATCCTGCGCAAACTTGATCTCGTCGTTTTGTCGCTGTGCGTTTGCAAGTAGACTTTCAAACGTGGCATTATCACGCGAAATCGCGTTGGCAATTTCCTCGTCTAACTTCTTCCGCTTTCCCTTCTCCAGCCCCATAGCCTTATCGACCCAGCTGGGTTTGAAAGCAGCTGCCTTCTCCCGCGCTCGTGTTTCTTCGTCATTCGCCCGGACTGGCGGCGGCAGGGGCTCGCGGGCCGCAATAGTGAACCAGTCTAGTCGTTGGAACGCGGTCCTGTGCGCGCCCGTAAGCGAATCTACAAATTGGCTATACTCCTGAGCCGCATCGGCCGAAGCCTCGAGCAACGCTTGTTTTTGCGCAGCCTTTTCATAGGCTAGACGCTGTCTCTGCGCCCGCTTGGCATCGCGATCGATCGCTCGCGCCGTCCGCATGATGCTACGACCGACCTGCCGATACGTGACCACTAATGCCCCCCCCCGAAATACTCGCATCCACTAGCCGTATAGTTTTTTCTTTTGCCCGGGCCTATTCGTTAACTTCTTGATTGAGCAACCCTTGCCGATCAAGTAGCCGGTCCTGCCGCATGAGTCTCAACTCAGATGACGCGCCTTGGATTGCGGCAGCCTGTGAGTGCTACGTTGGTCAGCTGTTCCGGATCTCTCGATCCGTTTCAATGGTGTTGCCCCCGCCTCAAGCGCTTTCTCAATCAAGAACTGATCACCAAACTGTGCGAGATGGTCCTGAAGGCGACTAACTTCACTGCACCAAATTGCTTCCGCATCCTTGTCCTGTGCAGGATCGGGTCCAGCGTTGCTATCCACTAACGCAACTGCGCGCACCTGCGCTCGCTCCGAATTGAGATCTCCCTGGAGTTCGACCCCGTATTGCGGCCGCGTGGCGGACCGGACAATGACCCTGCCTTGGTCAACCCAAGCCGTTTCCAACCCTTCGTTTACCTCATAACCGAGTCCAGCCAGCCCCTCGAGGACGACGCGCCGGCGCGCAGCGGCCGCCAACTTAGATTGGTGTCCTCTCAACGCCGCACGCATCTCGTTGGTGAGTTCAATGAGCTGAGCCGTGCTGGCCGTTGCCGCCCTCGTTTCAAACGCTCCGATCTCCACGCCGCCAGCGCGCAGTTCAGCGGCCGCGACGCGGAAGTCTTGACCAGCGGCAGCCCGACCTCTTGCTGCATGCAGCAGCTGCGCCATCTCGAGCAACAAGCTATCGAGCAAGAGGTCCGACCCAGCCGACTGTCGTGCAGTAGCCAATAAACTCTCCGCCTTCCCAGCACCCGGGATGTCGCCAAGCGTCCTTAGTTCGAAAATGCCAGCGTCTATCTGGGTTACCCTCTTGTCTTCGTGAGCAGCGGGAAGCCGGTTGAGCCAAGACTCAAAGGATTCAACCTCTTCATCACCTTTCAGCTTCTTAGCCAGCGAGGCGCGCTCGCCTGCAGTCGATGACTTCGGCTCGTACAGGAGCGCGAACCCAGCTTGAAGCGCAGCAGCATCAACCCCATGGCCGTTACCGGAAAGCGCCGACTCAAGTGAGACAGGAATTGGCACCCCCTTTGAATTGAGCGCAGCGACCAGTGAAGCCGCTGCCTGACTCCTGCGTACCCCGGCTGCCTTCTCCCTGACGACGCGTTCAGCAACAGCTGCCATACGCCTGCGTTGATCTTCGCGAAGAAACGCTACTTCGGAAGTTGCCTGACTTGCGAAGTCTGCAAACCTCTCAGCCGCAATGAGGTTCCGAAGTCTCTCTAGCCTTTCCCGCGCTGCAGCTATCTCGACCTCCGATGCGCAATCGTGTCGAACGCAGCTCTCGGTCCAAGTTGAGAGGGCCTGAACAACGCCCGCCAGCTGGGTGTTACAGCGCGCCAGCATCTCCTCTCGCGTTACGACCCTGACAACCTTTGGCCCACTCATGCCGCGCTCCCCGACCCAACCGCAGATTCTATCGCCGCACGCAGCTTCGCCTTCTCCTGTTCCGCGGATCGAAGCCACGAGTGCGAAGAAACGCGGTGAATTTGTCCAACAGACTTTCTAAGCACAGAGGGTCGCCAGAGTTCTCGGGCACGCGCTTGAGACAGCAATAGATCGCGTGGCGCATCACACTCGATGCCGATACCAAACAAACCCGTCCTCGGATCCTCGATCACAAAATCTAGACCGAAGGCACCCTTCGAAGTCGCAGACAGTGGGGCATATCCCAACTGTTGAATATACCGCCGCACTGCCAGGGCAAAGCCATCAAGCTCCGCATCCTCAGGCCCCCGTAACTCGGTCGGCTTATTTCGCGAGAGACGAGCGAGGAGCTTGCGTGCGCTTTCCAAGTCGCCTGAAGAAACCAAATGAGCGTATTGCATATAAGCTTGAAGGAAATCACGCGGCGTTGCTGCAGGTTGATGCGTTGCGATAAATCCGGAAATCTCGTTGGTCGGCATCGACGTGACCAGCACCACTCGCTCCTTCGCACGAGTGACCGCGACGTTCAGTCGACGCTCACCACCTGACTGTCCGAGCACCCCAAACGACTTCCTGAAAGTCCCCTGGGTATTTCTTCCAAACGTGGTGGAAAATACGATGATGTCCCGCTCATCGCCCTGGACGTTCTCAACATTTTTTACAAAAAATCGCATGTCTTCACCGTCTTGAATGCGCTCAGACTCCTCATTGAGCGCTGCTAAGAAGCTTGGATCGGCTTGGGCACGCGCACTAATTACATCCTCGATCAAATCCGCTTGGGTTCGGTTGAACGTTACCACGGCAACCGATTTTCTCGCGCCGCTTGGAGCCTTCCAATAACTTGCGATTACTTCAACCACTCTTTCCGCTTCGGATCGATTTGATTGGTCCGTGTACAACCCATCTGCACGAATAACTTCTATCGGTTTCACACGTCGCACTTCGTTGTCCGGGTGCCGAACAGGAACGCTAAGCTTGTCCGCATAGAACCCAGCATTCGAAAACTGGATTAGCTCGCGGTAGGCAGATCGATAGTGAATCTGCAGCGTGGTGGAGGGGAGTACCGACTTTGCCAACTGGAGCAAGTCGGGACAGTCCTTGATTTCGCGCCGGTTCCACGCCTCTGTCAGCTGACTGAGTTCGGCCTCCGTCGCCCCCTCATCCAGCTCTTCATCCTCGTACGCGTCCGACTCGTCGTTCTCGACTTTGCTGCTGAAGAAATTTGTCGGCGGCATCTGCTTTTCGTCACCGCTGACAAACATTCGAGAGCTGCGATAGAGAGTTGGCAATGTGTACTCGATCGGAATCTGCGATGCCTCGTCATAGACGACTATGTCGAACATACTCCTTCTAAGCGGCAAGACTCGGCTCGCTACGTCTGGGTTCATCATCCAGATCGGACGCATCGACATGAGACCGAGCTCCACTCCACGGTCTAGGAACTCTCGTAGCCGTCGTGTTCGTTGACCGCTCAGCTTGGTGATGTTCTCCCACTCTCGTTGGGGTCTAAGGCGCGACGCGTCGAAGCCGTCTTTCAACAACCGACGGTTTAGATCCCGGATCTCCGCGTCGGAGCCAGCCAAGGCTTCAGCCCTGGAACGCAGTTCCGACTCGTCCATGAGGAGCGCCGGCCGTTCTTGCTCGATCTGCTCTTTCCACGCCAAGCGTGACTCTCTCTCGATTGTCCGCCGAATCTCGACATCGAGAAGGTCCGCAGGAACGTTTGACCAAGTGTCCGCTTGCGTTCGCAGGCAACTGAAAGCTTCGAGTGCGCGAGAATCCAGCTGCGCAGCTCTTTGCCTAAACCGCTGGTACGACGGCAGCGTAGGGAGCGCCTGCATCAGTCGTGTGAATGCCTTTTTGGTTGCTTTGTCTGCCTCGATATTCTTGCGCGCTCCGCCCAGCCAAGCATCTCCTAGCCATGGTGACATCCTTTCAAGCGCCGAGATGCTCGCCTGTCGCACTTCGAAACGAGCGATGCCCTGACGCACGCGCTCCAAGCATTCCTCAAACAAGGCTGCAGACGCCGAATGCAAGGCTGTGCGCAGCGCAGGTAGCATCGGAAAGTGAATAGCCAACGCTGCGAGGTCAGCCGCTTTCTGCAGTCGGCGTCGCAATTCTCCGGCAATCCGCAATAGAGATTGAGCTGGCATCTTTGATAGTTCGCCAGCTTCCTCACCGAGGAGTGTCCTGACGGCCTCCAGTTGCGCTCGTAGAGGGCGAAGGGCTCGCTCAACGACAAGAGCTTGCTCAAGACTCGTTGAGCTGGCGATGCCATTTTCACGCATAAACTTTGAATGCTCTCGCCGCATCGATCCGCGCGTCATAGAGAAGTACTCAGCGAACTTGGGCGGCGCTTTCAGCGTTTGTACGGCAGCAAATCGCTTTAGAAGTTGTGGCTCCGTCAGGCCAAGCACCACTGCCGCGCAGTGAGTATCGACAGAGGCAGCACTCAGCGCCTGCAGACCTGCCTCAATATTTGAAAGGTCTGCATCAATCCCTTCCGCGCCACCGCCAAAAGGTTTCAGGTAGTCGATCCAACGGGCCAATCTATCTCTATCGGCTTGGTCAAGTTGCTGAAACTGTTCCGCGCTGCTTTCCAGCCACCGACGGAAGGGCTCCGGGTCGTTTAGCGGCAGGGCGTTTGGCGTGGCTACAAAAACCGCCTCTCGCTTTTCCTCGCAGGCAGCAAACTCATTCAGCACGTTTCGAATGGCGGTCGCTGTGACAGGATCGACATTGAACTGACGGAAGGCTTGAAGAGGACTTTCCTCGAATTGCGCGGGCAGCCAGTGACGCGCCAACGGCCCACACACCTCTTGGAGGTTCGCAACGTCGCTTACATCTAACCCTGCGACGACGGCCTGCAGCTCTGGCGCACTGATTGGTGGCGCATCGCCCGATTCCAGCCGGATTAGATCGCCGAGAATTGCTCTGTAGCTAAGTCCACACGAAGAATTCTCTGCATGCAAATCCTTGTTATGCCGATCTAGATCGCCCTCCATCTTCTCAATTCTGCCGGCCAGCTGTTGCCGCTTTTGTCTCCAGTTTGACGTATCAGCTGGTCTGGAAAACACCTCCGAAACTTGGTCGCGTATCATTCGGATGATCTGCTGCCGGTCCTTGTTAATGTCATCGATCTTGAGGATTCGGTCGCCGAGACCCTCCGCAACCAATCGTTTGTAGACGACCGCGAGGGCAGACTGCTTTTGACATACGATCAAAAGCTTCTGCTGTCGGCCGATCGCATCCCCCACAACGTTGACAATGGTTTGGCTTTTTCCAGTCCCTGGCGGACCTTCCACCACGAGCCCGGCCCCGGACCGGGCTTCGATTACTGCTCGCTCTTGAGACGGATCACTGGGCGCCGTGAAGTAGCGATCCACCTCTCGAGGCTTCTGAGCTGGTGGCACTCCGGTCGGCTCCGAGACCTTCAGTACGGTCTCTAGGCTTGAGCCGTTCGGCGGCATTGATCGTAGCTGCCTCAAGTCCTCCAGCACCCCCTGCCCGCGGTAGGCCAGGTGAAACAGCGCCGCAGCACAAACGAGCTGGTCGTTCCCGGGGCGAACTTGAGCATCTTTGGCCGGCAGAGACGAGAGTTCACGACTCCGTACTGCGCTCACAAGATTCTCAAGTGCGTCTCCGACGTCTGCGACACTCAGTGATGCGCGTCCTAGCAATTCCGTGGTTGCATCTCTCCAACGCTTGGCGACGTCGCTTCCTAGTAGCGGCTCAAATGCGGGGTTGAGCCTAACCTCTTCCCGCTCTCTATCGAAGGCCACTTTCACCCGGCCGCGCGCGCCTGCTTCAACAATAAGTCGCATCGGCCATAGCAACACCGGGGCGACGCGGGGACGCACCGAGGGCTTGTTTTCTTGCATAAACAGAAAAGGAAAGCCGAGGTATAGCCCGTCGATCCCGGTGTCTCGCTTGTAGAGCGTGGCGTGCGTATGAAGCCTTCGCAGTCTCCCCTCAATACGAGGGTCTGACGCAAGCAACTCCGGATCAATCTCAACTTCGGTTCCAGTACGCAGCAACAGATGATCGATGAGGGTTCCTGCAGACTGCCGCTCCGTACCCAACTCGGTGAGATCAAGTCGTGCGGTCGTCTTTCCAATCACCATGCGCGTCAGCGCTCCGCGCATGACGGTTGTCGTGATGCGCTTTGCAAAGAAGTCCAGGAGCGTGGAAACATATGTCTGCTTCGGCGGCTCCAGCCATGACTCGGCGGGTACGCTTAAGAGGACAAGCGCTCTGTCCATTGGCAGACGGCGCTCGAGACGAAATTGATCCGCCCACTCGTCTACTAGTGACACACCACAGCGCGCAAACCCCTCCAAGCGCTGGTCGATTTCAAGAAAGAGGTCGCGGCGAGAAGCATTCAGTCTGCCCAATGCGGCTTGGCGATCGAACACGACGATACCCGCTCGCTCGGCGCTGAGCGCGGCTTCGTCGACGATTGTTTCTGCCGTTCTAAATTGCGCCACGTCGGCGCTAAGCAACACAATGAAGTCTTCGTCGCTAGTTTGCCGACGCTCGATCAGAGCGGTCAGCCCTGAATGGTCGGTGTCTGGGAGCAGCCGGCGCTTTTCGGTCCACATAGCTGCGAGTCTGGTCCGCGAAGTCGCCAAGGTATGGACTTCAAACTCGAGCTCATTGATTGCAATGCCTAGTTGTTGCGCACGCTCCCTTGCCCTGACAGCTCGAGACTTCAGACGCATTAGCCAAGGCTCGGCATCCATCTTTGCGAGCATCTCTGGAATCGGACCATCGATAATCGCGTAGCCCTCCTCCGGGTTCTCAAGCAGCCAAGCTGGTGAGACAATTGCGCCCCGCCAGACCAATGGCATGGACGGATTCAAGACTTTCAGCGCGACCGACAGACGCGCGTCATCGGATATCGCCTGCATCTGAGTGATCTGGCGGATACTTGATTGAAGTGACGCATCGAAGCCCGCTTCCAGGACCCACGTCGCCACGTCGCCGCCAAGCATTAACGCTTTCGCCTCATCCCATGTTGAAGCTTGTGCTGCAGCAAGTGCAAATGAACCGGGACTGACATGCGCAACTGAGTTTAGTCTGATGGATTGCCGTCCGTTTGGTTCGCCGTCTGAACCAGACGACGCTGGGCGCGGAGGGTAATCGCCGGACAGCCATCGCTGCACCTCGGCCCACCCCCAACGTTCCTTCCGATCTCTTGCGAGTAATCCCCGGAGAAGCAGATCTACAGCCGGATCCAATCCCGCAGGGATAGGCGCTCCACGCGCCATCACTTGGATAAGAAAGGCTTGGTCGCTTGCACCCGCGAAGCACTCGCCGCGCGTTACTTGTTCCAGCAGAACCATACCAAGGCTCCACCAATCACTAGCAGCTGCTACGCCACCCGCGATAACCTCTGGAGCAGAATACCTAGTTGTCCCAAGCGGTGAGACGACATCGAGATCGAACTCTGAAAGTCTAGCGCTGCCAAAGTCGGTAATGACTAGATCCAATGGGCTGCGCGCACGAACCAATATCGCTTCAGGCCTCAGGTCGCGATGCCGAAGTCCGTGCTCTGCAAATGCGTCAAGCGCCCCACCGATCTCGGTCAGAACTCGGGAAATCGTGGGCATGTCGTTGGAAAGAAGCCCAATGTCCGCCAACGTGCCGGCCCTCAGATCTTCGCTGACCTCGAATGCGCGATCCTGCCAGTGACCTAACTCAATAATTGCCGGCACATGCTCCAACGACAGCCCTCGAAGGGCCTCGTAGACTTCAGAATCAGGCTCTTGTCCCGGAGCGTAGAGCGTCAATAACCCCCTGCGCCCGTCGTGTTCTCTTACCGCGCCGAACCGCTCGTAAACCCGATCCCGCGCGCTCAGCCGCTCTTCGATACGCCAATCGCCGATTTGATAGGTTTCCAGATCAGTTGCTGACCCCGTCGGAGGTGGATCAGCGGTAAGGTCAATTCCACATTGCGGACACAATAAGTCACCGGCCGCTGTGGCATGGCCATTCGCACACGTCCCGGATCCCATGGGCCTGGTGGAGATTGGCTCCGCCGTTGGCGTTGGCGCCCCCGACCCCGGTTCGCGAAGAGGAATCCTCGTCAGGTCCCAGTTGCAAACGGCTCCCTCCCACTCCCCTTCGCAGGAGAGTTCGGCGGCTGGCCGTTCGGTCAAACATTTAGGACAAAACCTAATCATGCTTCTCTGCCGCGTCGCTCGAAATGCTGATGCGATGTCCGGCAGCTGCGAGTGCTTGTTGCAAGCGCGCGAAATCATGTTGAGCGGGGATACCGGCGAACCAAGCGCTGCCGTCGCTATCGAACATCACGTCTAGTCGTCTATCCTCTGCGATGGCCGGTCTCTCGTACTGAAGGAACTTTCGTCCTAGTTCTGTGAGGACGTGCAGAGACTGGTTGTCGCTTCCGCGCAACGCTTTGGTTTGAGGGGCACCGCTGACGAATGGGCCAACCATAACAGCGTCAATTAGGCCCGGGCATCTTCGTAGCCAGGGCTCGATTTCGTGGAATTCATACCCAGTAAAAACCAGCACGTCGGAAGTAGACATCCCACGCCAGGCACGGAGGATTACCTCCAACGCCTCAGGCTGCTCGAACGGCTCTCCGCCGGAAACAGTGAGGCCATCTGCCTCCATACTCCAATCGCCGATATTGGCCAGTAGGCTCTCAGTATCCGTCGCATGAAGACCGGACTTCCAAGTGTCAGCGGATATGCATCCCGGGCATCGAATTGAACAACCTTGGAACCAAATCCCGAGACGACGGCCCGGCCCTAGGGTCGTAACCGGGAAATGAACTCGAGAGATTGACACTCCGCTCATTCGGTTTCGATGACCAGACTAGTCGAGTCATTGGTTTCGATATCGCGAATTGCATACCGCCCCTGTGTCTCAAATCCAAAGAGCCCACGCGCAAGGGGATTGATCAGGTGCGCCTCGATCTGATTCCGAATTCCGCGACCGCCGTTAGACAGATCAGCAGTACAAAGACGCTTCAAGTCCGCCTTGGCCCGATCGCTGATGGTCACCTGATAGCCTAGCGAGGCGGCATCAGCGAACACGCTCGAGATCATCATCTCAAAGATTTGGTCCGCCACGTCCGGGCGAATAAAATCAAATACGATGATATTCTCGCCTATGCGGTTCAGGATTTCTGGTCGGTTCAGCACCAACTTGAAATGCTTGTCGATCTCGGATCGAACACGCTCGCGAACTTCCGCAAACGAATGGTCGGGTGTCACGTTCGCAACGCGCGTGCCGTCGGGAGAACTGGAAAAAATACCCAAGTTCGACGTGAAGACGATAAGAGCCTCGGAGAAATACACACGGTCGCCGCGCCCCGACGTCAGCACGCCGTCATCGAGGATCTGCAGAAACTTGTCCAAGATCCGGGGATGGGCCTTTTCGATCTCGTCGAACAGCACAACGCTAAATGGTTTCTCACGAATGGCATTCGTGAGTTCACCGCCGACATCATAGCCGACATAGCCGGGAGGCGCCCCTAACAAGCGTTGGTCAGCGTGCTCAGCGCTGAACTCACTCATGTCAAAGCGGATGTAAGCCGTTTCATCGCCGAACAACAGCTCGGTAACCGCCTTGGCAAGTTCCGTCTTTCCCACGCCGGTCGGACCCGCAAGAAATGCAACGCCTCGCGGCCGCCCGGATCGGCGTCCACCACCTATCCCGGTGGCGGCCCGCTTCACGATGTCCAGCATGTGGGTTACTGCGTGCGTTTGACCAACCACACGCTTGGCAATCTCAGCGCTGCCGGAAGCAATTCTTGCACGCTCGATCTTCTTCCAGCTGTCCTCAGTCACGCCCACTTTGTAGCGACGAATAGCTTCGCCAACGTCGGCAACCGACACATTTTCAGACCGGGCAAGCTGCGCAATAGCATTCAGGTCGACCAGCTGAAGGCCCTCGGTGTCGTCAACTAGTTCGTCTTCGGCCCCGCGAAGCATGTCGGCTGAGGCAGTGCGCGCACCTGGAAAGGTTCGAATCAGGTGGGGGGCTATCGCTCGACGCACCGTCCTATCGGGCACCGACACAGGAATATGCCTTAGCCGAGCGTTGTTAATCACGAACCAATCGGGAAGATCACCTTCCTTGTCGGCGATCCAGATGATGGAATTAAATAGCGGCGCACGAGCCGGCCCAACCGGTCTTGCCTGCGCTGTCTGACCGATGACGAGCGCCCTGGAAAACAGCTGATGCTCTTGCGCTGACAATGCATCGCTTCTTTGCACTAATCGCGAGGCAAAATCGGCGATCAAGGCCAAAGGAGGACCGTCCTTTGCGACGAGACGCTCCATTGTGATCGAAAATAAATCGAGACCTGCCGGAGCCCGACCGCCCGCAGGAGTCAGGCCCAGGCCGGCAAGCAATCTATCGACATCTGCGGGTTTAAGGCCGGGGCGTTCGAGCACACGAAATCCGGTTACGATATCGTAGATGATCACGTCGGAGTAGCCAGCTTCAAGGAGTGTGGCAGCGAGCACAGCATTTAAGGTATCGGTAGTGACGGTCTCGCCCAAGGCCCGTGCCTGCAAGTCCCTCACCGAACCGGTCAGCACGAACTGACTCTTCAACGGCAGGAATCTGCAGAGATCTCTCAGCCACCGTGGCTTCTGAAAAGACTCTGCTGTGCTCACTCTGCAATAGTCCTATCTATTGATGTTTATGCGCGTTGCCTGGACATGACGGTAGGCCGACGAGCGGCAGGAGAGGATGATCACCTGCATGCGTGAAGCAGCCTCAGAAAGGATGTCGGTCATCGTTTCAAAACGATCGTCGTCCGAAAACACCAAAGCATCGTCCAGGATCAATGAAGCCGGCTTGCCTTTGGCGATGAGCAGGTCCGCGAACGCAAGCCGCGTGAGTATTGCAACCTGCTCTTGCGTTCCCTTGCTGAGATGTTCCGCTGCTTCCTGTCGTCCAAGCCGGGTTAGCTCGCTCGGCTTGAAGTCGTCCGCAAAGGTGAGGGCGGCATTTGGCAAGACGCGCTGAAGGTACGGTTCTACGCGCCGCGCTACCGGCTCCAAAAATCGCTTAGAGGCTTCAGCGCGGGTTTCATTCAATACTCTCCGGAGTAACTCAATAGCGGAGGCTTCGTGTCGAACTCGCTCGAGATTCGCCTTGCAAGCCTCCACCTCGTCCTTTGCCGCATCCAGTTTAGCTGCGGGGCCCGCCCCCCCGAGAGTCTTGGCCTGTTCCTCGAGCCGCGCGATGGTCGTCGAGAGCCCAAGACGATCTTCTGCAAGTTGGTGAGCCCGTCGCTCCGCTGCTTCCAAGCGGCGCTGGAGCGCCGACAGATCTAGGGCGTCAGAAGCTTGTCGTGCAGCGTCCTTTGCCAGTAGAGCCCTCGCCTCTTCAACCTTTGCAGCCGCCAGCTGCGCCTCGAGAACCTCATCGGATTGCTTACCTTCCGATTGGCTCAGCTGCGAACGCAGGCGATCCGCATCTGCTTTTGCTTGTTGGAAGGCAGCTTGCAGCTTCGCGTCGCTCAGCTCGGCGGCCTGCAACTTACTTAGGGCAGCGTCCCTCGACGCAACCGCCAGACCTTCCGACTGCCGAGCGTCCTGAAAGTGTCTCTCTGCAGCGCTGTAAGCCGCATCAAGGTCGCCGATAATGCTTTCCTCGAGGGCGCTACGATCCACACTGCTCAGAGATGTGCGCAACTCCGAGAGTCCGGCCCCAATAGTCAAAGCCGGGTCTGCCGGACATTGAGCAAGTATCCTCGCAGCGAGCGTCGTAGACTGCTGAACATTTTCTTGACGCAGTCTAGCCGCTGCGCGTGCCCCTTCGACTGTCGTGTGGCCTACCGACGAGAGAAAGGACTCCAGATCTTGCTCCGCTGCCCTTAAACGCGCAGCCGCAGCTACACCACTCGACGCGGGGGTAATAACGACACTTCCAATCTCACCGACATCGATTGTGCGCGCTCTGTCAACGAGAGACTTGTGATCTGCATCGAGCGCCTCACCATCTAGCTTGATGGCCCGCGCATCAGATTGCAGCTTGATTTCCAATGTAGCTGAGCCTGCCGCAAGTGCCGCCCTAGCTTGAACAACTTTGCGATCAAAGGCATCCAGTTTTGCCAGACTTTCCGAATCCATTTTCTCGGCAGCGATCACCTCTTCCGTAACCTCGAGCTCGCTAGACAGCAGCTGGGCGCGATCCAGCCTCTCGAAAGCCGCAAGAAACACTGCTGCTTTCTGTGCCGATTTCAGCGCTCTCTTGGCACGGCTCAATACAACTTCTGACTGCGAGACAGCTGTTCGCGCGGCTAAGAGATCTGCAGCCGCGGCTGCCTCCGCATCTCGCAGCTCCTTCAGACTGAGTTGGTTGTCGACAACGGCTTGCTCTCTTTCGGAAAGTTCGTTGAGCGCGTTCGCCAGCAGCTGCCGGTCCGTCCGACGCTGCACTACACTTGCCAATGCTCGCTTGTGGTCCGCTTCAGCGTGTCGAAGGGCGACGTCGGCTTGGCTTAGCTCTTGGGCGGCAATCTTAGCTCGTTCGATATCGCCTTTGATCTGCGTGATGGCCGTCAACCTCTCCGCATCGTTCAACTCGCGTGCAACGCGACGCAGCTCGCCCCGCTTGCTTTCGAGAGTAGTCAGGAGTTGGTCGAATTCGACAAACTCTGCTTGCGTGGAAACGAGAAGTCGCTCTGCCTCAAGGAGGCTGGTTTCAGCCTCGGCAAGGCGGCGCGCGGAACGTCCAGTCGGGGTGTAATATTCTGCAAAACTCGTGTCGATTGACTTCGTGACCGCTGCCGTCCGCTTGCCTCCCGTTATCGCACCTACCTCGCCTTCGAGCACGGCCTCAAAGGTACGCCGAGCCAGCTGGCCCGGGGCATCTAGCGCGAACGAGTGTCCCTGTTCGACCCACAGCAGTCCAAGCGCCCCCCTGCTTTCGTCGTCTGCACCCCGATTTCCGGCCCGGGCAAAGCCCAGCAGCGACTGCAGCCTGTCTTCGGCCTCGTCGCTTTGAAATTGGTTCTTGCCGTTGCTCAAGGCAACTGATGGCTTTTCCAAGAACCGCTTTTGAACGAACCATTGCTCGCCATCGACCTCGAACTCGAGCTCGATTACAGGCGCAACTTCGTCTCCGTAGGGCCTAAACTGCTTTACCTTTTCGCCCTTCGCGCTGTACCGCTCGAACAGCACAGCGCGCATCGCCTCAAGAACTGTCGACTTACCGACCTCGTTTGGCTCGCAAACCAAATTGAGGCCGTCTCCAAATCCGGCAAGCTCGATTGCCTTTCTAAATTTTCGAAAATTTTCGATCCGGAGGCGCCTGACACGCATGATCAGGACTCCGTCTGCCGAACGCGTTGAATTTCAATATAGAGCCGCTCCAGCGCAGTCTGCGCGATTGAAGCAGAAGCCCCCGGCTCAGCGGCCATAGCACGCAGCCGCTCGGCTGCAGTCCTCAACACACCCTGAGCATCGATGTCAGATAAGTCATCCTCTGTCGCGCGACCATGAAGATCCGCCGCTCGTAGATCCAACCAGCGCAGCTCATGCGCCAAGCCGTCTTCGAGTTGCGTCAGTGCGGAAACGCGATCGGCCAAAGTCACCAAGCCGGACAAAGTAAGACGCGCTACGATCCGCTGCCGCTCCGCAATTGGAAAGGCTTGCGACATCAACTTCGCCATCTCGGTGGCGCTGGAGATCTGCCAAGCTTCTTCACGCCAAGAATATTTTTCGACGATGACTTCGCGAACTGAAGGGGGAGCGACGGAACCACGAAGCTCAACAATCAGCACGCGACCCGTAATTTCACGACCAAAGTCATCCGGCTCAGGTGTCCCGCTATAGAAGGTTCTCGAGTTCACCTCTCTAACGCCGTGCCAATCCCCCAATGCCAGATATTGGAGGCCGGCCTTCGTGGCGCGATCTGGGTCGATGAGATTGTTCGGACCCGATGAGCCGAATTCAACGACGGAGCCGTGGGCGAGCCCTATTCGGTTTGATCCCGGCTCCGTCACCGCGTTATTGAACCAAGAGGTCGGATCATCGGACGAACGTTTGAACTGCAGTGGTGCAGGCAGGATCGAAAGTTCGTCCTCAATCTTTGTGATGTGCTGCTCCACGCACGCGACGACGTTTATCGGGGCCTCAGATCTAATTCGCGACCACAGGCCATCTGCACGCGCAGGATCGTGATTACCTGGGAGCAGGACCCACTGAATGTCGGCTGCTGCCTTCATTCTGGATAGTGCCTGTCGAAATACCCGATCTCCGGGCTCAGAGTTGTCAAAGACGTCGCCCGCCACCAATGCGATTCGTACTCCGGCATTCCGCGCAGCAGCGGCGATGCGATCGATAGCATCTAGTCGTGCATCCTGGAGGGCTGCGCGCGTTTCGACTGACGTGCGCCCAAACGGCTTGCCCAGCTGCCAATCAGATGTGTGCAGGAACTTAGTCAATCCTCGCACCCCCCCCGGCGCTGACACCGCCCCGAGGTGTCCCATTTAGTAAGCTTGCTAAGTTGATCCCGTAGGCGGGTTTTTGTCTACCCGTCGATTTTTGGGAAGGAAGCCAACACTGGGGCCCCTCGGTTCTCAGCCAATCTTTGCGAGTTGGCGATCGCTCAACTTGATTCCTCACGCCGTGTTGGCAGCTTTCGGGATCTGCTTGCGTCGCGCCGTTAGAGCAAAGTCGCCCCGCATCAACAGCGCAACGTTCGTCACCCTTACAATTGGTCCCGCGTGTTGCAGCGCGTCGTAGTACCGATCGCGGCGCGGCTCCTCCATCACTCGCCGAGCAAGTGCTCACGTCGATCTGGAATAGGCTGGAAGCCGTCTGGTTCGGGCAACTCACGAGCAGGCCTCGATTGCTGAAGTATCAGCATGGCCGACCCGTGCATATCTGGGAACGCGATCACGGCCCTGGCTCCGCAGACCGGGGTTACGCTGGCTATGTGTTAGCGACCCGCTCCGTGGCTATGCTTTCAAGGCGTTCAGCTTGGTCAGTGGCGATCTGCTTCGCCGCGAGAACGAGTTGCGGAAATGGTGACTGGGAGCGCCGTTCCTGCTGTAATCCATTCGGCGTGGATGGGTCGGGGAACATGATGGCTCGCTATTTTTCAATGGTTGCGCCCGGCATTCGCGAGAACCTGGCTTGGGTTGTGGATGGCGACGAGGCTTATCGCGTTGGAATCCCTGACGTGAAAACGCACCCAAACTGCTACTTCAAACTGGACCCTTCCGATCCCTTACTAGAGTCGTTTGAGAAGAGCTGGTTGGGTTGGCGTGCAGGAACAGTGTTGCACGAAAAACCGCTGGCTCCGGGGGAATACTATGCACGAATGGCGCGGCCTATCGACAATCACCCAAATGATCCCGGCCGCTTTCCGACCCACAGTCTTTACCAGACGGAGATTGCGGGGACTGTAGGACAACTCGTCTCTTTGGTCGGGCGACTGCGCGAAATCTGCCAATCAGTTCAACCCGAAAAAGCTAACTTGCCGGTCTATGGTCACGCTATTCGCGAATGCCTCATGATCGCGGCAACGGAAGTCGAATCACATTGGAAAGCGGTACTCCGAGCGAACGGCGTAACGGGCGCGCGCTTAAGCACGACGGATTATATCAAGACGCTCGCGGCGATGAAGCTCAATGAGTATGAGCTTATCTTCTCGCACTATCCCGGCATCGGAGTAGTTGCGCCGTTCAAGTGGTGGGAGATTTCAGCGCCGACACAAACACTTGCGTTTTACGATGCTTACAACGCGGTGAAGCACGATAGAGAGTCAGCATTTGCACGCGGAACATTGGAGCAAGCTATCAACGGTGTAGGCGCGTGCGCCATCATGGCGGTTGCCCAGTTTGGCTTGACTGACGTGATCAACCGAAATCGAAGCTTGGCTGAGTATTTCCAAGTACGCAGTCGGCCCAAGTGGACGCCCGGTGAGTTATACACGATGGATTTTGATCCTTGGAAGGCGCAGCCGGTGCATTACCCATTCTAACTCTCACCGCCGTTGCAGCCGAGCTTCTGTACCTTCAGCAAATAGTAGAGAGGGCTTCGCTTAACTTCGGCTTCCCGCTGCTTCGTCCCTAGTTCCGATGCGATGGCCTGATTGATATAACCATCAGCAAGGCGCGCAAGCTGGGCGGCTGGCGGCATCATCCAGTAGCCCGGCGACAACCAAGCTTGAAGCGGTTTGATCAAGCTCCTGTGCCACGGGCGGCCGGGCGCCTCTGCGAACGCCTTCAGCTCAATCAGCATAGGTTGCAATTCGGACTCTATAACAAACCGCGCCGCAGCCGCGATTGTCCCTGCGTCGGCGCCCGCCTCGATCTGAGCGCTCAATGACTTTGTCATTTTTAGAATGGCAATGCGGAACTGCTGCACGTAGGGCCGCATCTCGTCTCTGAAATCCATCAACTGGGAGACGTCGAGCTGCGGAATTTGCGGCAGAATGAATTGCATGCATTCAACTGCTAGCAAGGACGCCAAGGCCGATGCGTTATGCTTCAAGGACTCAGCTGGCAGGCTGGGGATTCCCAGCATCGGCACATCGTTGATGATTGGAAGCCCAACCTGCCCAGCATACGTAAGTGCAGCGGCAGAATAGGTGTAATCGCCGGGGTAAAGGATAGTTGCTTCCCCCGGCCCTTTGGCACCCACAGGCTGGATACCAAACGCGGAGTAGGTATTGAAATGTGGCGTCCAGCCAGCCTTCCGGGGAAAACACAGATAATAGATTTCTTCGGTCAGCCCTTCGGGGAGCTTGTCGCCTAGGTCGAAAACGTCCTGGCGCGAGTGAGGGTAGTACAGAAAGCCCTTCGTCCACTCTTTCCAACGCGTGAATTCCAGCGCGGCGATCATGGTTCTGGGATCGCTCCCCATTCCCCCGGCCCGATGCTTCGGGATTGCCTCGACCAGTTTATCCCGACGCTCGACCAGCTCATCCAAGGTGAAGCCGTCATCAGGAAGCACGACGTATGGAAGGTGGATACGGTCGAAAACTAACCCCATGAAGGTCAATGCCTCCATCGAGCGGGGAAAAGGATGCGAATAGTAAACCGCTTCCAGCTTCAATTCGGTCACTAGGTCCCCCTGTTTCCAGGCCCCTGGCGCATCATACCTAATGCTTCGCTGGGGCGTTTTCGCGGCTGCGCCGCAGTCGATTAGGGACTCGGATCGGACTCAGTTGCGCTACTTTACGTAAATTGCTAGCGATTTTCACCAAATCGGTGCCGGGCGAGGCCTCCAGCATCGTCCCAAGCGCGATATGCGCCCCGCAGGTTATGGCGAATCCGCGTTAAGGCGCTCCTCCTGCCGCCACGGCAGTTTGTTTACCTTTGATTAACCGAACGGGCGCATGGTGAAGATGTCTTC
>WGLW01000027.1 GCA_016125405.1 Alphaproteobacteria bacterium
GGATCTTTGGCCGGGTCGACAAGGCCCAGTCGGCCAGCTTGATCGCCGCCTTCCACCAGGCCTGGACGGAAACGCCTTCAGGCTGAGAGACGACCCGGCTCCGCCCTCCCCGCGTGCGAAGGCTCCTTTCGCCAGTGCTAGGGCGTAGCGAGACGCACGCCGCCGCATGAGCCTTCTCCACGAGCAAAAGGATTTTGCTGACCTGCTCCTAGCAACGGGCAGAAAACTCGGAATCGATCCAGCGCTTGTGGAAAAGGACTACTGGATTATCCATCAAGGCCATGGCCCGCGTGTCGATCAACAGGCCAGATACAAATGCGCGACGTTCACGTTCATTCTCTTGCGAACGGCAGCCGAACCATACAAACGGGCCACCGGTCCGCGTACCGCCCAGTTAGCGCCGGGACAGTCGGGCCAGCGGACGCGGGTCATGGCCTTGATTACAAAGTGTCACGAAGACCGACTATTCTGGCGTGATCAAATTCCCGCACGAAAGCGGGCTTCAACCTTGTCTGGTGGCGGCCGGGGGCGTTCTCTCTTCCGGACCCGCCGTTGATGCGCCTGAACGATTGGAGGTCGCCCATGATCGGTGAACACATCGTGTCCCGGACCGAACACGTCGCTCCGGCAAACGGCCATTCGACACATCGCCCGCCCTTCCTGAGACAGGCGGCCAGCCAATATCTGGCGGCGCTGGCGCTTCTTGGCCTGATTGGTCTGGGGGCCTGCAGCACCCCGGCGCAGGCGCAAACGACCGCCGGCCAACTGCTCCCGACCGGCCAGTCGATCACGCCAACGGCGGTTCCTGGCGCGACTTTCCAGCCGCTTGCGACCAACATGGCTGGCCGGCGCGACTACATCGCCGATGGTGCGGCGGCCGCCGCCATAAGCCCCGATGGGAAGTCCATGCTGGTGCTGACCAGCGGCTACAACGTCGTCAATGGCGCCGACAGCAAGCGCCGTGCGGACCTCTCCAAACAGTACATTCTCGTCTATGACATCACCGGCAACGCGCCCCGCAGGCGCCAGACGCTCACCATCGCCAACGCCTTTGGCGGGATCGCCTGGTCGCCGGACGGGTCGTCCTTCTACGTCGGCGGCGGCGTTGATGACGCCGTTCAGGCCTACAGCAAATCGAAAGGGCGATACGCCCCGGATGGCGCGCCAATTCCCCTCGGCCACAAGGCGGGTCTGGGCGCTGACGTCAAGCCACAGGCGGGCGGGCTTGCGGTCAGCCCGTCGGGCAAGCGCCTGCTTGTCGCAAACTACTATAACGACTCTGTAAGTCTGATCGATACAGCAACCCGGAAGGTCGTCGCCGAACGCGACTTGCGGCCGGGCAAGAATGATGCGGCCAAGCGCGGCGTTCCTGGCGGGGAGTTTCCGGTCGCGGTTGCCTGGCGCGACGACAGCCATGCCTTCGTTTCGGCCGCGCGGGACCGCGAGATCATAGCGCTTGATGTGCATCCAACGGACGTCACGATCGCCACGCGAACGGCGACGGTGGGCGAGCCAACGTCACTCCTTATCAACCGTGCAGGCGATCGGCTTTATGCCGTCGAGGACAATGACGACCGCCTGGCCATCCTCAACGCCGCCACCGGAGCGCTTGCCGCCGAGCCGCATCTCGGCCTGCCGGAAGGACTTGCTGGCGCCAACGGGCCCGCTTTCACTGGCAAGGGCGTAAATCCCGACAGCCTCGCCTTCGGTCCCGATGACTCAACCCTCCTGGTGACATATGGCGGGATCAACGCGCTGGCCATCGTCTCGCTCAAGCATGACGAGGCCGACGTCGTTGGCCTGATCCCGACCGGCTGGTATCCGAGCGCCGTTGCCGTGCGTGGCGACGGACGGCGCATCTTTGTCGCCAACCGCAAGAGCCCGCCAGGACCGAACCCGAACGGGTGCGGCCCGAGACAGGCGATGGTCCAGGCGCAGTCCGCCGCATGCGGATCGGCGAACCAGTACATCTACCAGCTGGAAAAGGCGGGACTGCTGAGCTTTCCCCCGCCGGACCAGAAAACGCTCGCACGCCTGACCCTTCAGGTTGCGGACAATATCGGCGCGACCGACGGGCCGGTCCGCGCCGCAGCCTCGGCGGTAATGGCGCGCGTGGCTGAAAAGATCAAACATGTCGTCTTCATCGTGAAGGAAAACCGCACCTATGATCAGGTGCTTGGCGACCTGGAGGTCGGCAATGGCGATCCGCGGCTGGCGATCCTGGGCGGGGCCATGACGCCGAACCACCATCAGCTGGCCCGCCAGTTCGTGACGTTCGACAATTTCTACGACAGCGGCGAACAATCCAGCACGGGCTGGAACTGGTCCACCGCCGCGCGCGCCACCGACCTCATGGAGCGCACGGCTTCGGTCAACTACGCCGGCCGCGGGCTCTCCTACGAGGCGGAAGGCACAGACCGGAATGTCAACGTCGCGCTGGCGATGAAGGATCGGGACACGGTGAACTCAGCCCTGCCCGACGATCCCGATCTCCTTCCCGGCAAGGCTCACCTTACCTCTCCTGACGGCGATGATGATGACGAACAGGGGGAAGGGTTTCTCTGGGACGGGGCTTTGAGAGCCGGTCTTACGGTTCGCAACTACGGGTTCATGAGCGAGGGCGCCTATGATCCCAAGGATCCAAAATCGATCCCGCCCATTCGCGATCCGTTCAGGGAAAAGCGCACGGCCTATGTCAGCGCCAACCAGTCGCTGGCGCCGGTCAGCGATCCCTATTTCCGCGGTTTCGACCAGGCGTTTCCGGACTACTGGCGGTACAAGGAGTGGGAGCGCGAATTCGACCTTCAGGTCTCCTCCCGGTCGATGCCCGCCCTGACCCTGTTGCGCATTTCGCACGATCATTTCGGCGACTTCGGAACGGCGATCGACGGCGTCGACACCGTGCAGAAACAGATGGCGGACAATGACTATGCGCTGGGCCTCATCGTCCAGAAGATCGCAGCCAGCCCGTTTGCCGGTTCGACCCTTGTGTTCGTGATCGAGGACGACGCCCAGAACGGGGCGGATCATGTCGACGCACGGCGAAGCCTCGCCTTCATCGTCGGGCCCTATGTCAAACAAAAGGCCCTGGTCACGACGCGCTACACGACCGTAAGCCTGCTACGCACCATCGAGGAGATCTTGAGGATTCCTCCCCTCGGTCTCAACGATGCGCTGGCGGCGCCCATGTCCGATGCGTTTGATCTCGGCCAGAGCGAGTGGTCCTATCAGGCGAGCGTTCCGGACGTTCTTCGCACCACGCAATTGCCGCTCCCGCCCCGGCAGCATGCGGACACCAGGGGTCGCGCGCTCTGCCCGATGCATGACGCCGCCTGGTGGGGCCGCGCCATGGCGGGTCAGAACTTCGCTGAAGAGGACCGGCTCGACACCGACGCGTTCAACCACGCTCTCTGGGCCGGTCTGGCTGGCGAAGGGGCGCCGCCGCCCGAGCGAACGGGATTGGATCTCAGGGCCGGGCGCGCAGCATTGCTTGCATCCGTCCACCAGGACTGCCCGGACCTTTAGGCCACGAGGCGGTCAAGGCTTGATCGAGGCGACCTTCCGGATCGTCATCGTTTCCTGTCAATGGCCGTTTCCGTTCGTATTTTTCGCTAAAAGCGCGGACAGGCTGGCGTCTGGCTGACGGCGCCACCACGCGAGCCGGCCTCATCGGGCCAACATCCTTAACAGATTCGAAATTGGCCTCAGTTAACCTTCCACGATGATCCGGAGGAGATTCATCCCGCTGTTTGCGGCCCTGGCGATGCATGCATCGGCCTGGGCGGCCGACGTGCGTGTCGAGGTTCGCTCCCCTGGCGGCGCGCCGATCGCCAATGCCGTCGTGACGATTTCAGGACCGGCGACGACTACCGCCCTTCCCGCGGATGGATGGGTGATGGAGCAGAAGGGTCTGGCTTTTCATCCCTTCGTCCTGGTGGTTCCGCCAGGCGCCACAGTATCCTTCCCAAATCATGACCAGACGCGGCACCACGTCTATTCCTTCTCGCCAGCAGGACCATTCGAGCTGAAACTGTACGGTTCGGGCGAAACGCGCACCGTTCGATTTCCAAAAGCCGGCACGATTGCGATCGGCTGCAATATTCACGATCAGATGACAGCCTTCATCCGCGTCACCGATGCGCCATGGGCGGCGGTGACGGATGCCTCCGGGGTTGCGACCTTTCACGATGTCGAGGCGGGCGATCGCTCCATCAATGTCTGGCACCCCTACCAGAAGGGTGCGCCCGATGCGACGCTGGGGCGCGAGAGCATGATACCCGCCGCGGGATCAGTGACACAAACCTTCCTCCTGAGCATCCGCAAGCCGCTTGACCTCCACTCGGCGTACTGAGGGCGCCATGATTGTCCGGCTCCGCACCAAGCTCGCTCTTCTCTACGGCGGCCTCTTTGGCCTTGTGATGATCGCCATTGCGTTTGGCGTCTATCCCATCGTTTCGACGAGCGCCTTCAATGCGGCGCGAGGACAGCTGGAAGCGACCTCGAATGCGTTCCAGCGGCTCGAAGCCCTGCAAATGAGCCAGCTGAGGGACAACACCCGCATTTCTGCGACGGATTTCGGATTCCGGTCGGCTGTCGCGCTTGCAAAGGCCGACCCCGCCACGGTGCGCACTGCGCTTGCCAATCTGAGACGGAGGATCGGCGGCGACATCGCGTATCTTGTCCTGCCCGACGGCGAAGTGGTGGCCGAGACCAACGCCCCCTCCCTTCCGCCCGGTCTACCCGACAGTCTGACAGACGGGGATGTGACCCAGGGCGGTCTCGTTCTTGGGCAAATTGCCTACCGCGCTGTGGCGGCGCCGGTCATGGCGCCCAATCTCATCGGCTGGCTTCTGGTCGGTACGCGCTTCGATGACGCCCAGATGAAGTCGCTTGTTTCCCTGTCTTCGATACCGATCCATGCGCAACTTCTGGAGCGTCGCGACAACGAACTCATCCATCTCTCGCATTCATCCGAAGCAGGATCGGATCCTCAGCAGGCAAGACCGGCAATTGTCGAGACGCGCGCCATCGCCGGCATTAACGGCGCGGACCTGCAACTCCGGCTCAGCTATCCGCTTGAGACAGCGCTGGCGCCGATGCGCTCGCTGCTCGGCCTCCTCTTGGGAATGGGACTTCTGGGTCTCGCCGTCCTTGGTCTTGCCGCGTGGCTGCTCGCGCGCTCGATCACGCGCCCCATCGCCGCTCTCGAAAGCGCCACGCGCTCGATTGAGGACGGCAAGTATGATCGCGTGCAGGTGGCTTCGCGCGACGAGATCGGCCGGCTTGCGAACAGCTTCAATCTCATGGCCGGCGCCATCGAGGAGCGCACCCGGACCATCACATATCAGGCCATGCACGACCGCGAGACCGGATTGCCGAACCGTGAATGCTTTGAGGAGGCGCTTCAGCGCGCCGTGACGGCGACCGGACATATCTATGTCGGCGTCATTGGCATGGACCGGTTCACGCACATTCGCGACGCCATCGGATACGAGCGGACCGGACGTCTTCTTGCCGCCCTCGGCGAGCGCCTCGCGGCGCCGGACGCGGTCGCCCCGCCCGCCCGTCTCTCCGGCGAATTGCTGGTCGTGGCCTTTGCCGCCCGGTCCGGCGCTGAAGCCGAGTTGCGGCTCGCGGAAATGCTCGATGCGACCGAACAACCGATCAAGATCGGCGGCCAGCGGATCGACGTCGCAGCCAAGGCAGGCTTCGCCAGGCTCTCCGAGCCGGGCGCCAACGGCCAGAGCGCCGTTGAACGAGCGAGTATCGCGCTTGACCAGGCAAGGCGCGCCCATACGCGAGTGTCCGCCTTCAACGCAGAAGCCTACGGCGATCCGGCGGGCAATCTGTCACTGATGGGCGACATGCTGAACGCCCTCGCCAGCGGCGACATGTTTCTCGCTCACCAGCCGAAGCTGAACCTGCGCACCGGAAAATTCGATGGAACCGAGGCTCTCATCCGCTGGCGCCACCCTCAGCGCGGCATGATCCGTCCGGATCTCTTCGTCACCATGGCTGAGGAAACCGGTCATATCCGCCCGCTCACGGAATGGGTGCTGGCGCAGGCCATCAAGGACCAGGAGACGTTGGCTGCGGCGGGACTGGCCTTGCGTGTTTCGGTCAATATCTCTGGTCGCCTTCTGGGAGATCCGTCATTCGAACAGGTGATCGACCGCCTCGCCGAGGGCCGGACCGAGGCGCTGTGTTTCGAGATTACGGAAACGGCCGTGATGAACGATCCCCAAAGGGCGATGAAGCAGCTCGGCAAACTCGCCGAACGGGGCTTTCCGTTGTCGATCGACGATTACGGTTCGGGACTCTCCTCGCTCAGCTACCTGAAGATGATACCCGCCAGGGAACTCAAGATCGATCGCAGTCTCGTCGCGGGACTGGAGGCGGATACGCGAGACGCCTTCCTCCTGCGCTCGACGATCGACCTTGGTCATGGGCTAGGCATGAAGGTCGTCGCCGAAGGGATCGAGGACGAACGTACGCTGGCGGTCCTGCAGGGCCTTGGCTGCGATCTTGCCCAGGGCTACCTGATCTCGCGACCCGTCCCCCTGCCCGACCTGATCCGCTTTCTCAAGGCAGACGCCGACATCGTTTCCCGGCGCGTGAGGGCTTCGGCGTGAGATCTCTTGTCCTTTGCCTGATCGCCGGGATCGCACCGCAGGCCATGAGCCAGACGCCGCATGGCGATCTTTCCGGCCTTCTCGACCTGCGTGTTGGCGCCGGCGGCGGCGAGACGAGCTGGCTGGATGGCGGGTTCGGCAAGCTGGGCCTTGGCGGTGAGGATGATCTGGACGCACGCATTGCGCGTGGCGCGCTGGTCTGGCGGCCCCATCTTACCTGGTCAACCGACCTCTATCTGCAACTCGAATTCGATCCGGAACAGGATAATCCCGTCGGCGTCGGCGAGGCGTATCTGCGCTTCAAACCGATGCCCGCAGGTTCGTTGCGCTATAGCTTGAAGGTCGGCGCATTCTATCCGCCCGTATCGCTTGAGAACGATGGCGTCGCCTGGTCGACCAGCCGCACACTCACCCCTTCCGCCATCAACACATGGATTGGCGAAGAGGTGAAAGTCGGCGGTCTTGAAACGAGTGTCACCATGCCCGCCGGCGCAGGTCACCTGACGGCTACCGGCGCGGCGTTTGGCTACAATGACACGGCAGGAACGCTTCTGACATTTCGCGGCTGGGCGATGCACGACCACCAGATAAACCTGGGTGGGGAGTTCCCGCTGCCGGAACGCACGCCGGCCTGGTGGGCGCTCCGCCCGCGGCAGGCGCATGTAGCCGAACCCTTCCGCGAGATCGATGGCCGCGTTGGCTACTACGCGCAGCTCGAATGGCGACCAGCCGCGCCCTTCGCCGCCAGTGTGCTGCACTATGACAATAACGGCGATGGCCATTCCCGGGACGACTTCCAGACGTCATGGGATACCGCCTTCACCAATGTCAGCGTCATCGCCCAATTGGGAGAAAACACACAACTTCTGGCGCAGGCCATGCTCGGCGAAACGGCATGGATTCCTCTTGCCAACGGGCCGGTCGCAAAGGTTGATGATGTCGGCTTCCGCTCGGCCTACATTCTCCTCGACCACGCCTTTGGCGGCCAGGGCCTCGCCGCCCGCCTCGAAGCCTTCGAGACCACCGATGAAAACCAGCCCTACTCGCTCAACTCGACACCCGAAAATGGTTGGGCCGTCACGGCGTCGTGGCGCAACCATCTTACGACAAACCTGATCTGGATGGTCGAGGGCGTCTATGTCGAAAGCAACCGCGATGCACGCAGCCAGGTCGGCGTCGACCCCGACCAGAACCAGCTTCAGCTACAAACGGCCTTGCGCGTGAATTTCTAGGCTCGACAGCACCGTGCGCCCATAGATCGCTTTGGCCCAGATTGCGCCCCTGCCGAAACGTGAAACGCACGACCGTATCTCGCCGAATTCGGACATCCTTCGCACCCAATTCACCGCCTCTGGACATAATCAAAGAGACACATGAAGCCGAAATCCATGTGCAGTTGCTGGTGGCAGTGGAACAGCGTGCGGCCAGGATTGTCTGCTATGAAGTCGATCTCGGCGCGCTGATAGCCGCCGAGCATCACGACATCCTTCAAAAGTCCAGCGGTCGGTTGCCCGGCGATGCGGGTCAGCTCGAAGCTGTGCCGGTGCAGATGGATCGGGTGGATGTCATCGCTTGAATTGGCCATGCGCAGCCGATAGCGCCGTCCCTCCTGCAACTTGAACATTGGCGCCATGTGTTGGTCATCAAAAGCGACGCCGTTGATGGTCCAGCGGTTGAAGCCGCTTTGCGCCGCGTTGTCCTTGGCGAAGGTCATGTCGAAGACTTCATCAGGCTCCGGCGCTAGAACGCCGGTTCTGGCGAACCGGCGATAATCCCATTTTGCCGGTGACGGCTTCTCCCACTGCGGCTCGCCGGTTGAGCCTGCGTATTCGACCACAACGCCCATCCCGTTGTTCCGGTCATCATCGAACGTGTCGCCAAGTATCCAGACGCCCGGATGCGTCATCTCAACAATGGCCGAGACCCTCTCTGCCGTCCCAAGCCATAGTGTCGGGACTATCGCTGGTTTCGGGACGGGATTGCCGTCCATCGCCACAACCTGAAATGCATGTCCGGGCAGAGCGAGACTTCGGATTTCGCCAGCGCTGCCATTCAGGACATGAAAGAGCACGCGCTCGCCTGCCTTGACCCGAATGGGCTCCCCGGCCCCAAGTTTGCGGCCGTTGATTGTGAAATGCTCATAGCCGACTTCGTAGCCCTTCGGCATGCCCCGCTTCAGCGAAGCATCCATTGCGCTTTCCCCCGCCGCCTTCAGCGCGGGATCCTCAATTCCCGCCAGAAAATCCATGGCCATGTCACCGCCCTGATTAAGGCTCGGTCCAAACTCCTTGAGGACAAGGAAGACTTCGCGGTCATAGGCGCCAGGCTCCCGCGCCGGCTCGATATAAACCCCGCCAACCTGGCCGCCGTACTGACCCGCTGACACATCAGGTCCGGCCGTGACGTGGGTGTGGTAGAAGCGGAAACCGGACGGCCCTGGAGTAAATGCGACCCGTCGTGATCCGCGAGCGGCAATAAAGGGCGTTCCTTCCTCCTTCGAACCATCCACATCCACCGGCACCTTTTGACCATGCCAGTGAAGCTGTTCAGGGCGATCCGTATCGTTGTGGATATCGATGACGGCTTTGTGCCCTTCTTGCAGACGTAGAAGCGGGCCGGGAAACTGGCCGTTGTAAGTCGTGGTCGCAATTTCAACGCCCGGCGCGATCTCGATTTTTGTGTCGGCAATCTTGATCGCATAGTCCGCGGGCTCGGTTGGCGCTGCCGCTGGCTCAGTCGAGCGTCGCGCACAAGCGCTCAGGGGCGTCACGCCCCCGAGCATCGCTGCGCCCCCGGTCTGGATAAGACGTCTGCGATTAACGGCCATGGCTTACCTCGCTAGGCCTGAATGGGAGGGCGGATCCGCCAGGACCGATATCTTCGCCCCATGGGCTCAATATCACGATCGACCACGATATCGGGTTTCGACATAGATGTTCGACACCAATGACGCGAGCAAGATTGAAGGAATTGTTCCGGGAGACGGCGAAAGAAACCTGGCTTGGCTGTGCACCTTGAAGGCCTTGAGGACTCGATGACCGGGTGGGGCCGGCTTCTGCGGGCCTACGTCTGGCTGGCCGCCAGGGCGCTCTGGATTAGGCGTTCGAGACCATCGTGCGGCGCCGCGTTGACCTTCGGTTTCCCGGGCGCATGCCCGGGGCGTCATGGCCAGGGCGACTTCAACGCAACATTCAGCGACGAAATTATAGTTTCCATTCAAACTGCAGCCACAACTTGGTCCGGTCGGCCGGCGCATTCGCAACATCGGGCCCATTATAGTCGGCGTACTTGACCAGCCATGTCAGCCTTGGTGTGAGGCGCGCGCCAACTGACGCATCCCACTCCGCGCCGAGATCGGCGCCGGTGCGGTCCGCTTCGAATTCGTGACGCCTCACCAGTATATTGAAACCTGATAGATACTGAGCCTTCCAGACCGGGGACCAGGAAATCGAGAGGTTGAAATCCCGCAAGCCATCAACCGTTGTTTTGACGCCATTAGCGAGGAAGGCGTCGGACCAGCCGTTGAAACTATGCAGTGTCGCCAGCGGCGTCGAAAAGCCGCGCGCTCCGTCGCCTTCCATTTTCTCGTAGTTGATCTTTGCAGACAATCGCCCACGCGTGATTGCCGCTTCATAGTTCTGCTCGCCAAGCGCGTAGTTGAGTCGGCTCGAACCATAGTCGGACTGTCGGGCAAACCGGATGGCGTAATCAAACGTGTAGCGCCCAACCGCCAAATTTCCGGACGCCTTGGCGCCCCAGGTAAGGTTTGACTGGTTGCCGACGGCAATCGTCTGCGGCCGGTTGAAATCAAGCGCGTAGACGAAGCCTGAAACGCGTAGCGGTGCGCCGAATGCGTAGCTCGCGTTCAAGATGTGGCTATCGGAACGCCAGTCCTGCGCCTCGCCGAAGATGCGGTTGACGTGTGCGATGTAGATGTAGGTCGTCTCGAGGTCGCCGACATGGCTGTTAAGCCGCACCGCATCGAAAGTCTGCTCGTCCTGCCGCCAGGCCACGCCGCCGATGAAGCGCTGGTCGTCCAAATTGATGCGCTGGCGGCCGATAACGGCCGTGAAGGCCGTCGATGGCGTCCAGGTCAGCTGCAGTCGGTTGAGTTCCGTGACCTCCGGGTCGGATATTGGCGCATAGGCCGCCTTGCCGTTCAGGCCGCTGTCATAGCGTTCGGCGGCTAGGCTGCGAACATCTTCAAACTCGATCAGTCCTTGAAGGTTGGCCCATCTCCCCGTCTGCCAGCCAAGGCGCGTTCGCAGCGTGACCGCCTCGCCATCGTTGGGTCGGCCAGTCTGACTTACCCCCTCATAGCGGGGGCGAAGTTCAAGGATCGGCGCTCCCTGCCCGATCACCTTAGCCAGGTCGGTTGTCCCGGTCTGGGCGTCGGCTGCAGATACGGCTTCCGCCGAGACCAATGCAAGCATCACGATTGCTCCTGCCGTCGCGTGTGCGCTTGTCCTGCTCATTATCTTTCTCCCGAAAGCGGAAATGAAAATTCGCCCGCGAGCCTCGTCGGAGGCCGCACGGACGCCGTTGTCCTTAATCTGGCTGGATGGGCGCTCGCCGCCCCGGGCGCGGAACGTCGTTGTTCCGCCAAGGGACCACCATGCCCGGAGCGGCGCCTTGCGCGAGACGGTAAGACAAAATGGATGGTTACCGCCAAAAAGGCGCCGAACATCCGGGCGCAAAACGCCTGAGCCCGCTCAACCCTTTGGCGGAAAAGCGTCGAAAGGCCGCGCCAGGCAACCCGCCAGCTCGACGGACGCCGCCTTTGCCGCGATGCGAATTTGGGCGCCGCTGCATCGAACTGGGCGCTTTTCCGCATTTTTCATTCGCCAGGCGCCCAGCGCACGCCATGGTCGAGACTGATGAAGCTGTTGATCGTCGATCCGGACCCCGCTCGCGCCACCCTTGTTGCAGAGGGCCTGGCCGACGTGCGCCCGCTCGAAATCCGCCAGACAGCCAGATTGGAAGAGGAAGAGCTGGCGAGCTTCCAGCCATCGATCATCGTGATTGCGTGCGACAGCCCCGACCGCGACACGTTGGAGAGCCTTCGCGACGCCACCAGCGCCAACCCGCGCCCCGTCGTCATGTTTGTCGACCGATCAGCGCCCGGTCTCGGTGAAGCCGCCACCCGCGCCGGCGTCGCAGCCTATATCGTCGATGGCCTTCAGCCCGCTCGGGTCCGCTCAATCCTCGAAGTGGCGATGACGCGCTTCCAGCTGATGCAGCAGCTACGCACCGACCTCGCCAAGGCCCAGTCGGACCTCGCTGGCCGCAAGACAGTCGAACGGGCCAAGGGTTTGTTGATGAAGGAACGTCAGCTGACAGAGGAAGAAGCCTATTCCCAGCTTCGACGACTGGCGATGAATTCCGGCCGTTCGATCGCAGCCGTGGCTGCAGACCTGTTGATATTCTCGGGCGTGCTGAAGGGAGACAAGTCATGACCCTGGCGCTCGAACTCGGCTTCATCGCCCTTGCTGATGCGGCGCCGCTGATCGTCGCGAAGGCGCGAGGGTATTTTGGCGAAGAGGGGCTCGATGTCGCCCTGCATCGCGAGGTCTCATGGGCCACGATACGCGACAAGGTCGCAGCCGGCGTGTTCCAGGGCGCTCACATGCTGGCGCCCATGGCGCTGGCGGCGAACATGGGCGTGGGTTCGGAACCGACGCCCTTGATTGTCCCGATGGCGCTCAACGCCCATGGGGCCTCGCTGGGAATTTCCCGCGCACTGGCGGCAGAGATGGAGAGGTTCCTTCCAGAAGCGCCTCTGGATGTGGCTGCACTGGCGGCGGTAGTCGCCGCCCGAGCCGCCAGCGGACGACCGGCTGTGAGTTTTGCGACCGTCTTCCCTTATTCGATGCACGCCTACATGCTTCGGTACTGGGCCGCCTCCGGAGGCGTCGATCCGGATCGCGACATCCGTATCGTCGTAGCGGCGCCGACAGCGATCGCCGCGAGGCTGAAGTCGGGCGAAATCGACGGATTTTGCGTTGGCGCGCCATGGGGCGCAATGTGTGAAGCCGATAGCGCCGCCCGAATTGCACTGAGGGCTGCAACCTTCTGGCCTGGCGGACCTGACAAAGTGCTCGGTCTGTCGCAGTCATGGGCCGACGCCGATCCTGCCGCGACCATGGCTTTGGTCCGGGCGTTGATCCGTGCGGCCGTCTGGGCCGATGCGCCGGAGAACGCGGCGGAGCTCGCGAAGCTGCTGTCGCGGCGCGAATGGCTGGATGCACCGGCGACGTTGATCGGTCGCGCGCTCGCTTCAGGTCCAGATCAGATCCGGTTCGCCCGTCACGCTGCACTCTATCCCTGGCGCAGTCACGCCGCCTGGATTCTGAGTCAACAAATGCGCTGGGGCCAGATAGGAGCAGGCATTGACGCCTCTACCGCGCTGGCCTGCTATCGGCCAGATGTCTTCCGCGCGGCCTGCCTTGACGCCGGGATCAACGCCCCCAGCACCGACAGCAAGATCGAAGGCGCGCATGACCGGCCATGGAATCAGCCCGGCCTTCGTGGATCGATTCCAATGACCGCAGACTTGATCCTTGGCGGCGGAGCGTTCGACCCCGAAAGACTTCACGAATACGCCGCCGGCTTTGCCATTAGCCGTCTCGGTTCATGATCGGCGCCCATAACCCGGACAGACGCGTGCATCAGGCGCCCTAAAGGAAGGCATTTCACCAGGATCACGTGCAAGCGCGGTCGTCGGCGCGTGACTTGAAAGCAATTCTGCATCGGACTGAACCCAAGGCCCAAGGACAATGGCGTCCCGAGCCCCTGGTCGACCGCCCGGATGCGGTCCCTAACCGGCGACGCCGCCGTCCATCCAGGGACTTACTTCGCCATGACAATCCGCGGCTTCACGAAGGCTGGCCACGCGCCAACGCTCTTCGCTTCATTCTTCTATTTTGACCTCAGTTTCATGGTCTGGGTGATCCTGGGCCCACTCGGCGTCGCCATATCGAAGGACTTTGGACTCGATCCCGCGCAAAAGGGACTGATGGTCGCGATCCCAACGCTTTCGGGCGCTGTTCTCCGTGTTGTTGCAGGACTGCTGGTGGACCGCTTCGGACCAAAGCTGACCGGCCTCATCTTCCAGACCATCGTGCTCGCCGGTCTTGCGATCGCCTGGTTGCTTGGGTTGCACTCCTACAACAGCATTCTGGCGTTTGGCGTCCTGCTGGGTGTTGCAGGCGCCTCTTTCGCCATCGCCCTGCCCCTCGCCTCGCGCTGGTACCCGCCGGAACATCAGGGACTGGCGCTCGGCATCGCCGGCGCAGGAAATTCCGGCACCGCCCTCGCCGCATTGTTCGCGCCGGGCCTCGCACAGACACTGGGTTGGAACAACGTGATCGGCCTTGCCGCCGCGCCTCTCGCCGTCGCTTTCCTCGTTTTCCTCCTTTTCGCCAAGGACGCGCCAAACCGTCCCGCGCCTAAGCCGCTCAGCGCCTATTTCGATGTCCTGAAGACGGGCGACGCCTGGATGTTGATGCTGCTCTATAGCGTCACCTTTGGCGGTTTCGTCGGGCTGGCCTCGTCACTGACGATCTACTTCAACGCCGAGTATCACGTCTCGCCAGTGATTGCCGGCTATTTCACCGCGGCCTGCGTCTTTGCCGGATCCTTCATCCGCCCGGTGGGCGGCTGGATTGCGGACCGGTTTGGCGGCGTCAATGCGCTTTCGATTCTGTTCGTTCTGGCAATCGCGGGATTGATGCTCGCCAGCCAGACATGGCCGTCCGCCTACGTGGGGCTCGCCATAATTCTTCTTTCCATGTGTGCGCTCGGCGCAGGCAACGGCGCCGTGTTCCAGCTCGCGCCGCAACGCTTTCCAAAAGAGATCGGCGTCGTCACAGGGATTGTCGGCATGACAGGCGGCATAGGAGGGTTCTACCTCGCCTCGACCATGGGACTGGCGAAACAGGCAACGGGCTCCTACCAGATCGGCTTCATTGGCTTTGCTGCGCTGGCGCTCTTCGCCCTCATCTGTCTTACCGCCGTGCGAGCGAGGTGGCGCGCGATCGTCGCCCGCTCCGGTCTGGCCGGCGTGTGAGGCTTCCATGAGCCGGGAAAAACTGGTCGTCATCGGCAACGGCATGGCCGGCTGTCGCGTTGTCGAGGAAATCCTCAAGCGAGACCCTGATCGCTACGAGATCGCGATGTTCGGCGCCGAGCCGCGCCTCAATTACAACCGCATCATGCTCTCGCCTGTCCTCGCTGGAGAGAAGCAGTTCGAAGACATCATCATCAACGGCGAGGACTGGTATCGCGATAACCGCATCACGCTTCATACGGGCCAACAGGTCGTCTCGATCGACAGCGACGCAAAGACGCTCAAGACCGCTGCTGGACTTGCGCAGGCCTATGACCGACTGGTGCTGGCGACGGGATCGGACCCGGTGGTCCTGCCTCTCCCCGGCGCAACACTCCAGGGCGTCGTCGCCTTTCGCGATATTGATGACGTGGACCGCATGGTCGCGATTTCCGGCCGAGGCGGCAATGCCGTGGTGATTGGCGGCGGCCTGCTCGGGCTGGAGGCCGCCTACGGTCTCTCCCGGCGCGGCATGGACGCTACGGTCGTCCATCTGATGGACGTGCTGATGGAGCGCCAGCTCGACCATTCCGCTGGCCATCTTCTGGCCGAAGCGCTCAAGGCCAGGGGAATTGCGACCATCCTCGGCGCCCAGTCGGAAGAGATTCTTGGTCAGAACGGCAAGGTCGCCGGATTGAAGCTGAAGGACGGGCGGGTGCTGCCTTGCGATCTGTTGGTCATGGCCGTCGGCATCCGGCCCAATGCGAAGTTGGCGCAGACGGCCGGTCTGCAGATCAACCGTGGCGTCATGGTCGACGACGCCATGCGCACGTCCGATCCATCCATCTTTGCGGTGGGCGAGTGCGCCGAACACCGGGGCCAGTGCTATGGGCTTGTGGCGCCGATCTGGGAGATGTGCCGATCGCTGGCCGAAACCCTGACCGGCGTCGATGGCGCTTATGTCGGTTCAACGCTATCAACCCGCCTCAAGGTCTCTGGCGTCGATGTCTTCTCGGCTGGCAAGTTTGCTGGCGGAGAGGGATGCGAGGACATCGTGTTCCGGGACGCCGGTCGCGGCGTCTACAAGCGGATCGTGCTGGAAAATGGTCGCCTCGCCGGCGCCGTGCTCTTTGGCGACGCCGTCGACGGCGCCTGGTACTTCGACCTCATGCGCTCGCAGGCGGACGTCTCCGAGATGCGAGAGACCCTGGTTTTCGGTCAGGCCGCGACGGAGGGCCTTCGAGGACTGGACCCTAGCAGCGCCGTTGCAGCCATGGCGGACACCGCCGAAGTGTGCGGCTGCAACGGCGTTTGCAAGGGCGTAATCGTTGCGGAAATCGTCTCCAAGAAACTTACCAGCCTCGATAGCGTACGCGCCGTCACAAAAGCGTCCGCATCCTGTGGATCTTGCACGCCGCTTGTCGAAAGGCTGTTGAAGCTGACAGCCGGCGATGCGGTGATCGAACACAGGGGATCGCAGCCGGTATGTTCGTGCACAGACTACGGCCATGGCATCGTGCGCAAGCGCATCATCGAGGAAGGCTTGCAATCCATCCCTGCCGTCATGCAGGCGTTGGAATGGAAAACCCCGGACGGCTGTGCGCACTGCCGTCCGGCGTTGAACTACTATCTTCTCTGCGCATGGCCCGGCGCCTATCGCGACGACCAGCAATCGCGCTTCGTCAACGAGCGGGTGCACGCCAACATCCAGAAGGACGGCACCTATTCGGTCATCCCGCGCATGTGGGGCGGCATGACGTCAGCCAGAGAATTGCGCGCCATTGCCGATGTCGTCGATCGCTTTGACATTCCCGCAGTAAAGGTGACCGGAGGCCAGCGCATCGACCTGCTTGGCGTTCAGAAATCGCAACTTCCGGCAGTATGGGCCGAACTCAATGCGGCAGGCATGGTTTCTGGCCATGCCTACGGCAAGGCGCTGAGAACGGTGAAGACCTGTGTCGGATCGGAATGGTGTCGTTTCGGCACGCAGGACTCGACCGGTCTCGGCGTCAGGCTTGAACGCTTTCTCTGGGGTTCGTGGACCCCAGCGAAGGTGAAGCTCGCGGTCTCAGGCTGTCCGCGGAATTGTGCTGAGGCAACCTGCAAGGACTTAGGCGTCATCTGTGTCGACAGTGGTTATGAAATCCACGTCGGCGGCGCTGCTGGCCTGCACATCAAAGGAACGGAAATTCTCGCACGCGTTTCAACCGAAACGGCCGCCATCGAGATGATTGCCGCAGTCCTGCAGCTCTATCGCGAGGAGGGACACTATCTGGAGCGCATCTACAAGTGGATGGCGCGCGTCGGGCTGGATAGCGTCGTGACCCGGGTGGTTGCGGACGACGGCCAACGCCGCGAGTTGTTTGATCGCTTTGTTGAAGCGCAGAGCACGTCTCAGGAGGATCCCTGGGCGGATCGAGCGGGCGGCCTGGACGCATCGGAATTCCACGGCCTCCCCGTCACATTGCAGGTGGCGGCCGAATGACCATCGAGACAATCAACCGGCTCTGGATCGAGGTGTGCGCCGTCACGGACATCCCGACACGCGGAGCACGTCGCATCAGCGGCACGAAACGCCCCATCGCCATTTTCAGAAATGGCGCCGATGAAGTTTTCGCGCTGGTCGATCTTTGCCCGCACAAGCGCGGCCCGCTCAGCATGGGTATCGTGCACGACCGTAGCGTCACGTGCCCGCTTCACGGCCAGCGCATCGACCTTGTCACAGGCGAGTTGATGGGCGCCGACGCCGGCAAGGGGTGCGCGCCAAGCGTGGAGACGCACATCGAGAATGGCCGAGTGTTCATTCCGGCGGATGCGTTTTGCGCTTGATGACCGAGACACGCACAACATGCCCATACTGCGGCGTCGGTTGCGGATTGCTTGGTTCGACGAACGGGGCGCGCGAGATAGCCGTTAGGTCCGATGCAAACCATCCTGCAAATCAGGGACGCGTCTGCTCAAAGGGCGCTGCGCTGGGCCAAACGGTGGGTCTCGATGGGCGCTTGTTGAGGCCGACAGTGCATGGCCGGATGGTCAGTTGGGACCGCGCACTCGACACCGTCGCACGCGGCTTTAAGCGCACCATCGATCGCCACGGACCGGATTCGGTTGCCTTCTACGTCTCGGGCCAGTTGCTCACAGAGGACTACTACGCGGCCAACAAGCTGATGAAAGGCTTCATTGGCTCGGGCAATATCGACACAAATTCGCGGCTGTGCATGGCTGCGGCAGTGGTTGCACACACGCAGGCGTTTGGCGGCGATTATGTGCCCGGCTGCTACGAAGACCTCGATATTGCCGACCTCGTCGTCATGTCCGGCCACAACGCAGCATGGACGCACCCGGTCCTTTATCGGCGCATGGAGTCCGCCCGCGCTCGCGGCCAGCGTCATGTTGTCATCGACCCCCGACGCACCGACACAGCTGACGCCGCCGACCTGCACCTCCCCATTTCACCGCAAAGCGATGTGCGTCTCTGGAACGGTTTGCTGGCCGACCTCATTCGTACCGGCGCCATTGATCACGGCTATGTCGCGGCGCATGTCTCCGGCTTCGAGAAAACAGTCGCCGCCCTTGGCGATGCGGACCAGTCACCCGCCGCAATCGCGGCCGATTGCGGCATCGAAGAGGCCCTCCTTCAGCGATTTTACGCAATGTTCGCCGCCACTGCGCGAACGGTGTCGCTTTTCTCGATGGGCGCCAACCAGTCCGCCCAGGGCGTGGCCAAGGGCCTCGCCATTCTCAATGCCCATCTTGCGACCGGCCGCATTGGCAAACCAGGCGCCTGCCCGTTCTCGATTACCGGCCAGCCCAACGCCATGGGCGGACGCGAAGCCGGCGGGATGGCCAACACGCTGGCGGCGCACATGGGGTTTGATCCGGATTCGATTGATCGCGTTGGCCGCTTCTGGTCGACGCCGAATGTCGCGCGCAAGCCCGGCCTCAAAGCCATCGACATGTTCGAGGCGATACACGACGGCCGCATCAAGGCCGTCTGGATCATGGCGACGAACCCCGCCGTCAGCCTCCCCAATTCGACACGGGTGCGCGAGGCCCTGGCCAGATGCCCGCTGGTGGTCGTCTCCGACTGCATGGCCGGGACCGACACCATGGCCTTCGCGCACGTGAAGTTGCCGGCGCTGGCCTGGGGCGAGAAGGACGGTACGGTCACGAATTCCGAGCGCTGTATCTCGCGCCAGCGCTCCTTCATGCCGGCTCCAGGCCGCGCGCGCGCAGACTGGCGCATCATCGCAGACATCGCTCGACGCATGGGTCATGGCGACGCTTTCAATTGGCGCGGACCGGCCGATATCTTCCGCGAGTACGCACGTCTTACGGCCTACGAAAACAGCGACCGCTTGCTCGATCTGTCTTCTCTCATCGCCCTGTCAGATGAAGAGTACGATGAACTGGAGCCGGTGCAGTGGCCGCTCAGGCGGCGTGAGGGGCAGAAGCGCCTGTTCGTTGACGGTTGTTTCCCCACGGCAGACGGCCGTGCGCGTATGATCGCTGTTCACCCGCGCGGCCCCGCCGAGCCGTTGACGCCACGCTACCCTTTCGCTCTCAACACCGGCCGCATTCGCGACCAATGGCATACCATGACCCGAACGGCTCTGGCCCCTGCACTCTGCCGCCATGCGCCTGAACCCTATGTCGAGATACACCCGCAGGACGCCGCCAGCGTCGGCGTCGTCGATGGTCGTCTTGCCTGCATCGAGACGGCGCGCGGACAGGCCATCGTCGTCGCGCAACTCAGCGATCGCCAGCAGCGCGGCGCACTCTTCATGCCGATGCACTGGTCGGACGCGCTCGCTCCTTCCGGCCGCGCCAACGCCGCGACCAGCGGATCTATTGACCCAGCTTCCGGCCAGCCGGAATTCAAGCATACGCCGGCGCGCATCTATGGCTATCGCGAAACATGGACCGGCTTCTGCATTTCCCGAGATGCGCTGACGCCGCCAAAGAACGCCGCCATCGTCTGGCGACGCATTCCACAACCTCACGCCCACCTCCACGAATTCGCCGGTCGGGGCGATGATGCTGAGCGCGACCTCGTGCACCGGGTCGTCTCCCGCGGCGCAATCGGCGAGTGTCTTCGTTACGAGGATCCGGGAACGTCCAGCCTGCGCGAGGCCTATATTGATGGCGGACGGCTGCAACGCGTGATTTTCCGAGGCCCTCGCCTGCCGCCCCGCGAATGGCTCGTTGCTGCGTTCGCCGAGGAAGCAATTTCAGACACGGTACGCCGCTGGGTTCTCCACGGCCGCGCGCCGGACGTCGTGCAGGATACGAGTCACCTGGTCTGCGCGTGCGCCGCCGTCACAGCGCGCGCAATTGGCGCCGCCATTAGCGATGGCGCTTGCGACATTGAATCCATCGGACGGACCACAAGCGCCGGCATGACATGCGGGTCCTGCCGTCCCCAGATCCACCGCCTCCTCGCCGAGGCGCTTGCAGAGGACAAGCGAAATGCTGCGTGAGAAGCAGGGGCGCGTCCTGCTGGTCGGCGCAGGGCCCGGCGCTGCTGACCTGCTGACCCTTCGCGCCGTCCGCGCCATCAAGAGAGCCGATGTCGTATTGGCCGATGCCCTGGTAGGAAAGGATGTGCGCGCACTCATTCCCCGGCGGACACGAATAATCGAGGTGGGCAAGCGCGGCCACCTGCCCTCGACATCTCAGGATTTCATCAATCAGCTGATGGTCCGCCTGGCCCGGACCGGATCAACTGTCGTCCGGCTAAAAGGCGGCGATCCCTGCATCTTCGGGCGTGTTGCAGAGGAGCAGCGCTTTATCGAAGACGCGGGCGTTCCTGTCGAGGTCATTCCGGGCGTCACCAGCGCATCGGCGGCGGCGGCGGAGTTCGGATTTTCTCTTACGACGCGGGCCGGAGCCCGTCGCGTTCTCTTCGCCACCGGCCGCACCCTGACGGGCGCCGCTGTAGACTGGTCGGCCGCTTCCGACTCCCAGACGACGCTTTGCCTCTATATGGGCTGTGCGGACATCGCTGAAATTGCGAGCGGGCTGATCGCTGCCGGACGCGAGCCCACCACGCCGGCCATTGCCGCAATCTCAATCTCGCGCCCCGACTCGCGCCTCGTCAGCTCGACGCTCTCGGCGATCGCCGCCGACATCGCGGGTGAGCCTGCCGGCGATCCCGTGCTGATCGCAATTGGCGAGGCTTGCACCGACGCCATCACACGCGCTGCAGTCCTGGCGCCGCGCCTGCAAGATCAGAAGGCGTGTTGAAGTTCACTGATGCGCGAACCGATCCGATCAATCCATATCAGGAGACCCCATTCATGGCCCTTGATTTGGCGGCTCAGGCACACTGTGTCAGCTGCTTCGTTGGCGAGGCGTATCAAATCTTCGAATTCGAGGCCGATTTCGCCGCCGACCTGCGTTGCATTCCGATGATTGTTCGTCTGAAGCTTGATCGATGCGGGATCAAGCTTTCATTGCGACAGTGGAGCCGGTTCACATCTGCCGATCGGGCCGGCTTGATGACGATGCGCTGCGACACAGATCCGGAGACTGCGAGGTTTCGCAACGCCGTCGTGCGCCTCATCAATGAACGCAGCGGCGATTCTGTGAAATGCCTGCCGGTCGAGGCTAATCCGCCCTGGACGCGCATTGACTTTGTGCCTTGCCGGATCGTCCAGCATGCTGCCAACATCGGCATAGAGCCGCCATCTCTGGCGGCCTGGTCGTCCCTCTCCCCGCTGCAACGCTTCGCACTTCTGAAGCTGACGCGAGACAATCATGACAACGAGAATTTTCTTCCGGCTATGTCTGAATTCGGTTTGGCGACCTGACTGGTCGAATCCATCTCGTGAATGTCCCCCTGCGCCACGCGAACGCGCAAGAAACGGAGGCTGCTTGGCGACTGACAGCACCGGATTGGGTCTTGCTGGTGTCGACTCGGACATATAGGGCATCATCTGTCTCCCCTGCCAGCTCCGGGAACGCCTGTCAGTCGGTCCTGAAGAAGCGAAAACCCGCGATTCCAGCCGCCAGGATCGCCATGAGCTTCACGAGCTCAAGAACGACATAGGCTACATGCAGGGAACTTGGGGCGACCTGCTGTCCCGCAATGATGTGCGACGTACGGGCATCAAGCGCGGGCATGAGGACAAGGCGCTGGACGACGAGGAGCAGAGGCGCCGGCGTCGCAATCCGCCAGTCGAACCGTCCCAGCAGACATGTGCACAGCAAGAAGGCGACACAGAGAACTATCTCGGCGACCCCAATCCAGAGAAACTGTGCGCGACCGACTTCAAGGGCGACCGGGAGGGAGAGTGACGGCGCCTGAAACTTTGCCGGTGTTGCGATAAGGGATCCGCCCAGAACGACACCCGCCCAGACGAACGCAATGGCGGACGAAACGAAACCTGTACTGCTCATGGCCGATTCACCGGCAAGCCGGGAAGGCCAAACATGGCGAGCTGCAGGCTCTCCGCGATCCGGTTGGCCCGCTCCATGAAGTAGTCAACCGCCTCGCCCGTTGGCGCCGTGTCCTCCAGCGTTTGCCGGAACAGGGCCAGCCAGATGCCGAAATGTCCGGGCTGCACCCGAACCAGCTTCTGATGCGCCGGCACGGGCTTTCCCCTATACGCGCCGGCATTCAGAGCGACTGAAGCCCAGAACGATTTCATGCGCGCGAGGTGCGCCCCCCAGTCGCCGCCGATGACTTCTTCAAAAATAGGGCCCAGCGCAGGATGCACCCGGATACGGTCGTAGAACGCGTCAACCAACCGAGAAATATATGCGTCATCAATGCCGATCGACGCTGCCCTGGCGCGTATCTGTTCGCGCCTTTCATGTGCGGTTGCCGTGAGGTCTGCCATCAATCGGCCTCCCCGCTCAACAAGTTCGTCAATCGGGGATTTCGGGTCGTCAGGTCCGCAATCGTGAAGCCGTCGAGAACAGACAAGAAGGCGTCCAGCGCCTGATGCAGTACGCCTCTCAGCCGGCAAACATCCGTGATGACGCAACCGCCCGCCCCGCCCTGAAAACATTCAACGAGCGCCAGATCCCCTTCCATGCGCCGGACGACGTCTCCAACGATGATCGTTTCGGGAAGCCGGGCCAGGCGAAGGCCGCCGGAACGACCACGCACGGTTTCTATGAACCCGTATCGACCCAGGAGGTAGGCAACCTTCATCAGATGGTTTTGCGAAATGGCAAAACGTTCGGCGATCTGGCCGATCGTGACCAGATCACCGTCGTGCGTAGCAAGGAGCATCAGCGTACGAAGGGCGTAGTCAGACTGCAGGTTCAGGCGCATCGACATCATCCAATAAGCAGTATTTCATATATTGCTTTTTTGGCGGAAAGACAATATAGCGGTTAGGCGCCCAAATGGATCAACGGAATGGGCCGCGAAGGGAGGCCTCCATGCTTCGACTTCTGATGCGCCCCGCCAACGCCGTTTGCGACGCCATGGGCATGACGGACGAGAATGAGCGCGGCGTCGTACGCATGCTGGTGAACATGTTGCTGCTGATTGTCATTGGTGTAGCGCTTTCCACGCTGACGATCGGAAGTTTGGTGCGCTGAGGGTCGGTAGCTGCCAGCAGATTGGCGGACCGATCCGGACTGAACCCGGTGGTTCCGCAGGTGGATCGTTTCGAAGGAGACGTCTATTCCGCGTGGGCCAGCATTTCCTCCGCGTTGCGCATGCTCGGCGTGAACCGGAATAGAGACAGGCTGCGTGCTGGATGACCGCGGATGGCGACCTGCGTCTCCTATAGGAAATCCCGGCCCTCAACGCCCCCTGCACCACGCCAAACGCTCGAGAAACGAAGACTGGTCAGCGTTGGACTCCCAGCACCGCCCGCTTGAGCCGCGGCCAGGATGCGTAACATATGAATGCGATAGGACAGCGGCGCCCCGGCCCGACACGTTGTTACTGCCGCCCGGACACCCTCAAAACTTCCGTTCCCCGCTCAGCTGACACTGCAGCTCGAATTCGCAGCCGATAACCGTCATTGGGTAAAGCATTTCCCCTCAGGCGGCCTGATCTGTTGCACGAGGCGATTTCCAACGCATCAGGAAAGCTTGTGCGACGAACCATGCGAAAGCGAAAACGCCCACTGCGAACACCAGGTCGCCGGGCACGCGGGCCCATACGAGCGCCTGCATCACCGGACCATGGATGACCTCGGCGCTGCGGGCGTACGCATAATCGTGCGTGAAGCTGGCGTAGGTCTGCCAGAGGCCTTGGGGAAGCAGCGACAGGAATACCATCATCGCCAGTCCGATATTCAGGCACCAGAAGCTGACCGCCAGGAGGCGATTGTTCCATTTCGCAGGATCGGTGAGGCCTCGCATGCAGAACAACGTCAAGCCCAGGCCAAGCATTCCATAGACGCCAAAGAGGGCGGCGTGGCCATGCGTGGGGGTCGTGTTCAGACCCTGCATGTAATAGAGCGCCAGCGGCGGGTTGATGAGAAAACCGAACATGCCCGCGCCAATCAGGTTCCAGACCAGCACTGAACCGAAGAACATGAAGGGCCAGCGGTAGGCTTTCTGCCAGTCGAACAGACCTTCGTGCCTGGCGCGGCTGTAGGCCTCAAAACCAACGACAACGAGCGGCACGACCTCCAGCGCCGAGAACACGCTGCCAAGCGCGATGACGGCGATCGGAGTCCCGCTGAAGTAGAGGTGGTGGAAAGTGCCCAGAACGCCGCCGCCGAGGAAGATGATCGTTGCAACCAGGACGGACGTTGTCGCCACCGAAACCCGCACCAATCCCATTCGCACGAACAAGGCTGAGACGATCGCGGTGGCGAACACCTCGAACACCCCCTCGACCCACAAGTGGACGACCCACCAGCGCCAGTATTCCATGATCGAGATATTGGTGTGCTGACCGTAGAGCAGGCCCGCCCCGAACAGGAGGCCGATCGAAACCGTAGCGAAGATCACCAGGTAAACGAGCGACTTGCTCTGCACCTGTTTCAGGCTCGGCCACAGGCCGCGCAGCACCAGCACGACCCAAAGCAGCAGGCCGACGAAAAGGTAGATCTGCCAGAACCGGCCAAGATCGACGTACTCATAGCCTTGATGGCCGAACCAGAAGTTGGTGGTGAGATTGGCGAACAGACGGTTGATCGCTGACCACTCGCCCACGAATGAACCGACGACAATCACGACCAGGCTCACCAGAAGAAACCAGACGCCTGCGGACTGAAACCTCGGCTCCCTGCCGCCAAGCAACGGCGCGACGTAAAGGCCGGTGGCGAGCCACGCGGTGGCGATCCAGAAGACAGCAAGCTGCGTGTGCCAGGTTCGCGTGACCGAGTACGGGAACAGGTTGGACAGCGGCAGGCCGTAAATGCCTTGCCCCTCGACCGCATAGTGCGCTGTGACAATTCCGAGCAGAACCTGCACAACGAACAGGGCGGCGACCACAATGAAGAACCAGCCGGTCGCCCTCATCGAGGGCGTGATGGTCGCCTGATCCATGAAGTCGGCGGTCGCGAAGCCCTTTTCGGGTTCTGCGTCCTTACGCCAGACATCAAATTCCTTCGCATAGTACCAGACGAGACCACCGATGGCGCCGAGAAGGACGAAGATCGAAATGAACGTCCACATGAAGATTGCGCCGGTCGGGGAATTGCCGACCAGCGGCTCGTAAGGCCAGTTGCTTGTGTAGGTGAACGTCTTGCCCGGCCGGTTGGTCGTGGCCGCCCACGCGGTCCAGAAGTAGAATGCATCGACCGCGCTGGCCTCATCCGGCGAAAGCTTTGCCTCGACCGGGAAAGCATACTGGACACGCAGAGCCTGCGCTTGCGGCGAACCGTCCGCCAGCAGGTCAGAATAATGCGCGCCGACTTCCCTGATCGCGCGCCCTCGTTCCGCGCTTACGGTAATGACGCCAGTCCGCGGATCGTAGGTGTTGGTGCGCATTTCCTCACGCAACACCGCCTGCAATCGGGCCTGATCCGGCGCGGACAGCTGCGCATAGGCCCCGCCGGCGGTTTCGGAAGCCAGAATGTTCAGCAACGACAGGGCTTCCCGGTGCAACCAGTCGGCGCTCCAGTCCGGGGCGACATAGCTGCCGTGACCCCAGATCGAGCCTTGCTCCATTCCGCCCATTGATTGCCAGACGTTCTGCCCGCGCTCGATCTGCTCGCGCGTAAAGATGACCTCGCCGGAAGCTGTCTGCACCGACGTCGGAATGGGTGGGGCGGTCTGATAAATCTGTCGGCCGTAAAACAGAAGCGCGCCAAACATGACGAGCATGCCGACACCGAAGATGATCCAAAGCCGGCGAACCGAGAAATGCGAGCTGTAGTGAGCCATGTGCACGGCCCCCCGTATCGTGTCGGATCGCGCCGATCTTGCAGCCCGAACAGACGGCTGCATTCTTCCCGTTGGCGCGGGCTAGATCACGAATTGGCGCGGCGTCCGTATCTCAATCAACGCGACTCATGGAGAAAAGAGTGAACCCTTATCAATGGGTAAGCAAGCATCGCCATTGGGCCATATCGAGCCGCCTTCGTCCGCCGACCGAACCGGCAGACACTCGCCCAAGCCTGGCGCTCCACCCCGCAGGCGCGCCTCCCATTTTTTTGGTCACTGTAAGCACCCGGGCGACTATTCCGTTCGAACAATCGCATCTCGCTTGACTCCGGCCAGTCAGAGTGTCACTGTGCTATTACTATAGCACAGTCAGGGTCATGCTGTTTCGCCCTAACCCGTCCTCAGGCATGCCGATCTACCTCCAGCTCATGGAGCAGGTGAAGCACTCCATAGAAACGGGGGCCTTGCGCCCCGGCGAGCAGCTGCCCGGCATCAGGCCGTTGGCGGAGGAGCTCGTGATCAACCCTAACACAGTGGCGAAGGCATACCGGGAACTCCAGCACGCCGGGATTATCGAGCTTCGCCAGGGGGCCGGGGCGTTTGTCTCGGGCAACGCCAGGGTCGATCAGCTCGCCGACAAGCTGAAGGCCGCGCAAGCGCTCGTGTCGGCGGCAGTCACAAAGCTGCGGGGCCAGGGCGTCACCGACGAGGAAATCCGCCGTCTGGTTGAAGCCGAGCTTGCGGGTGTGGCGCGCCGCAAGGGAGGCGCCCGTGGCTGATCCGGCGATCATCGAGACCATCGGCCTCAAGAAAGGCTATGGCGGCTTCGAAGCGCTCTGTGGGCTCGACCTTTCCGTCCCCGCCGGATCGATCTGCGGCTTCCTCGGCCGCAACGGCGCCGGAAAGACCACAACCATCAAAATCCTCCTTGGCATGACCCATGCCACCGCGGGCAGCGCCCGGGTGTTTGGCCTCGATGCCGACAATCGCGAATCCGGCGTCGCCATCCGCCAACGCCTCTCCTTCGTCAGTGACGAAAAGGATCTCTACGACTTCATGACGGTCGAAGAGATGATCCGCTTCACCGCGGGCTTCTATTCCGGCTGGCGAACCGATCTCGAACAGAAATACCTTCGCGCCTTCGACCTCCCCCCGAACCGGCGCGTCAAGGCCCTCTCGCGCGGCATGCGCACCAAGCTGGCCCTGCTTCTCGCCCTCAGCCACGGAGCTGAACTCGTCATTCTTGATGAAGCGACCTCCGGGCTCGACCCGGCGGCGGCGGAAGAGGTGTTGCAAGCCCTGGTCGCCCATGTCGCGCGAGAGGGGATGACGGTGTTTTTCTCCTCCCACCAGCTTGCAGAGGTGGACCAGATCGCCGACCGCGTCGCCGTTATCAACCACGGCCGCCTCGTCGTAAGCGGAGCGCTCGACGACTTGCGCGAAACCTGGCGACGCATCCGCCTCGTGTTTTCCGACGAAGCGCCGGCTGCCGACTTCCATTCTCCGGGTATCGAGCGCGTCAGCCGCGATGGGCGGACACTCGACATCCTCTGCAGCGCAGGCCTCGACCGCATCGTCAACGAAGCCGGGGCGCTCGCCCCAGCGTCGATCGATGTTCAGCCGGTCACCCTGAAGGAGATCTTCCTCGAAACAGTCGCGCGGGGAGAGTGAACGTGAGCGCAAGCAACAAGATCACCTACAAATCCTGGCTCGACACCCGGTGGCGCTTTATCGCTGGCCTCGCTGTGCTGGTCTGCTCTTCCAGCGCCATCGTCCTGGTTTACCCGCAGGTCGTTCAGCTTCTTCCGGTAGCGGCGAAAGTTCAGGCGACAGGTACGGTAGGAGATGAAATCCGTCGCCATGTCGAACTCTCCAGCACATTCCGCGGCTATGAGTGGTCGCAGTGGAACCAGCAGAACCTGATCCAGCTCGGCACGCTGTTCGCCGTGTTGCTCGGCGCAGGCGGCGTGCTGTCACATGGCGCCGGCGGGGGAGCGTTCTACACGCTGGCTCTCCCCGTCTCGCGCCGCCGCCTTATTGTTACGCGTGCAGCCACCGGCCTCCTCGAGCTTCTCGCCCTGATGCTGCTGTCCTCACTTGTTGGCCCGGCCATGGCGCCCGCGATCGGCGAGAGCGCCAGCCTGCCCGATGCTCTTGCATACGCCCTTTGTGGCTTCATCGGCGGATCGGTGTTCTTCAGCCTTACGCTTTTCCTGGCGACCGTTTTCTCGGATGTCTGGCGACCCTTACTGATCGCAGTCGCCAGCGCCAGCCTCATCGGCTTCGGCGAATTGCTCCTTCGCAATCAGCTATCCTTTGGCTTCTTCCGAACCATGAGCGCGGAGACTTACTTCCGAACCGGCGGGTTGCCCTGGCCTGGGCTCCTCGTCTGTGCGGCGAGCTCAGCAGCGATGATCTATGCCGCTGTGCTCAACCTCGAGCGCCGCGACTTCTGACGCCCGACTGACTCAACCGGCTTCCACACCTAAAGCCCCACAGGAGGCAATGATGACTCACACGCTGAAGACAAGCTTGCTCCTCGCGACCGTCCTCGCAGCGACCACGCCTGCGTTTGCCCAGGCGCCTCGTGCATACGGCCATTGGGAAGGCGTTCTCAACTCGCCGTTTGGATCGGCGTCCCTGCTGGTCGACATCGGCGCGGACGCCGTCGGCAGGCCCATCGCCGCGATCAGCCTGCCCGATGAAAACGTGAACGGACTGCCGCTGGGCAATGTGAAATTCGACGGCGACACCGTAGCCTTCGAACTTCCCACCTCGGGCGAGGGAACTTTTGTCGGAACGTTGTCCTCAGACGGCAAGTCCATCGCGGGAACCTTCGACAAGGGCGTCGCCTCGGCCGACTTCTCCATGACACGCACTGGCGATGCGCGCTTTCCTGTAGAGCCGAAGAACAAGCCTGTCGACGCCAGGTTCGTTGGCGAATGGACCGGAACACTCGCTTCGAGCGGCCACGATGTGCGCGTTTCCCTTTCCAACCAGTCCGGCGGCGCGATCGGCCGGATCAGTGTGGAGAATGGCGTAGGCGTCCCGCTGGGCATCGAGCAGTCTGGCGACATGTTGAAACTCAACATTCTGTCCGCCAACGAATCTTTCTCAGGCAGGCTAGCTCCCAGCGGTAAACTCGTCGGTGATTATTTCAGCGGCGACGGCGCAGTCCAACCGCTGTCCCTCGCGCGGTCAGAACAGTAACGTCTTATGAGCGGCCGTCTTGAGCCAAACTCGATCGCCCGCGCCAAGCCTGCCAGAGGCGAGTTTCAAACCTGATCCGGTCAATCCGGCGAGGCTGGTCACACGCCTAATCCATCTTCGGAAGCGTTTCCGGCAGGCGGCCGCCGACGCGGATGGGCTCGATCGAGCGGGCGAGGCCCGTCCTGTCGTCCGACCCGATGAGGACGCCGCAGACCGTGGCGGGGCCTTCGGCGGGGGATTTGCGTTCAGTGGGCAGTCGCGTGGCGGCGCGGCGGACGATCGGGTCCTTTTTCATGCCGATGACGCTGTCATAATCCCCGCACATGCCGGCGTCCGACTGGAAGGCGGTGCCGCCCACGAGGATATGGCCGTCCGCCGTCGGCACGTGCGTGTGCGCGCCGATCACTGCGGTGACCCGCCCGTCGCAGAAATGGCCCATGACATATTTTTCGGCTGTCGCCTCGGCGTGCATCTCGACGATGATGGCGTCGGCCACCTGCCCCAGCGGGGCTTCCTCCAGCGCGCGGGCGACGCCCTGCAGCGGGTCGTCCAGCGGCTCCATGAAGGCCGAGCCGTGAATCTGGATGACGAAGACGCGCTGGTCCGAGGCCGTGGTGAAGAGCTGTGAGCCGCGCCCCGGAATGGAAAGCGATTGGGGATAATTGTAGGGCCGCAAAAGACGCGGCTCCCGGTCGATATAGGTCAGCGCCTCGCTCTGGTCCCAGGAGTGGTTGCCCAAAGTGATGCAGTCCGCCCCGGCATCGAAGATGTCCTGCGCGGTCGAGGGGGTGATGCCGAACCCGCCCGCCGCGTTCTCGCCGTTGACGATGACGAAATCGAGCTGAAGCTGGCTTTTCAGGCGGGGAAGATGCTCGGAGATGGCGGCGCGGCCCGCGCGCCCCACAACATCGCCGAAAAATGCCAGTCGCATGCGTGTCCCTGTTCAGACCGGTGTCCAGGCCGGTCGGATGGCGGCCGGCAGGTGCTGTAACAGCCGGGCGGCCCGGTGTCCAAGCCGGGGGCTCAGCGGGCGCGCCGGATTTCCGGAATGACGAGAATATCCCCGCCGCGGCAGCGGAAAACGACGCGTTTGTAGGCGGTCGTCGCCGGCTCGGCATAGGTAACGCCGCCGGGCGTCGAGGAGGTCTCGCTGATGCGCAGGTCCAGGACCAGCGTGTCGGAGGTCGTTGCATCCGACCGGAAGACCATCGCCGTTGCATCGTTGGTCGAAAACCGCGCCTCGACGTGAAGCTGGTTGGCGGTGCGCGCGGGCCCCGGAAGGAAGTCCACCCACGCGCGCGATTTGATGATGCGCAACGGGCATTGCGACTGGGCGAGAAGTTGTCCCGTCGAGACCCGTTGCTCGGTCCTGGACGCCGTTGACGTGCACCCGAACAGCATCATCGCCACAATGACGTAGAGAAGCGCGTTGCACCGCAAGTGTCGCTCCGAATCACCGAACGGACGATCAGCCTAGCACGCCGTCAGCGCGCCATCGCACGCCCGAGGAACAGCGGCACCGAATTGAGCGGCGTTTCGACCCAGTCGAGCGGAATGTCGTGGCGTTCTGCCGGCACCACGTCGGCCTGTTGTGCGGCGTACGCCAGTCCGAGGTAGAAGACGCGCCCGCCGGCGCGAAGCGTTGCAATGGCGCGGTCGTAGTGGCCCCGTCCATAGCCGAGGCGTTGTCCGCGTGCGTCGAACGCCAGCAACGGCGTCAGCACCAGGCTGGGGCGGTGTTGCGGCGCATCGGACGAGGGTTGCGTCAGCCGCAATGGACCCGGTTCGTGCCATTTGGGATCGGCGTCGCGAAACGTCATCGTTCCGTCCGCCTCGACGCGCGGAAGCACGATCGTGGCGCCCATCGATTTGAGCCTGGCGAGCAGCGGCGCCGGATCGAGTTCCGATCCGATCGCGATGTAGCCCGAAACCACCGGTCCGTAGCGCTCGAACAGCTTCGCAGGAAACCTGGCGGCCAGACGCATCGCCGCGTCGGGATCGCGCGCCGCCGCCTCTTCGCGAATTTCGCGCATGTGGCCCCGAAGTATGGCCTTCTGTTCGGCAAGGTCGTTCAGTTCGGACGCCCGTTTTTCTGGTTTCATAAGCCGTTGGGAAAGGGTGGCGGCACCGCTTGCGCCGTGTTGGGCATGTTCATTCCCATCGACCCAGCAAGCTAGGTGGGCGCCAGGTGATCGGGACCACGGTCCCGGCCAGAGCCAGCTCCCTGACAGAAATGTAAGGTCGCTGGAATAAAACTCCCGCTCGGTCGCAGCAGACATCCGCCTGAGCCAAGGTAGGGGCGCTACTGGTTGCGAACAAGTGAATTCGGCGGCTCGGAAGCCCTGGTTTCTCAAATGCGTGAGGACAGTCGATCCGGCAGGCCGGGCGCCCTATGATACCGCCAACCCGCACCGATGAGGGAGACCATCATGAAGTTCTGGCGCAATCCGCAGTATCAGAGCCTGCGCCACGAATTGACGCCCGAGCACCTGTTTTTCGACCGCCGGAAGCTGATGGCGACAATGGGAATGGGCGCCGCCGCAGCAGCTGTGGCGGGCGGGTCCGCTTTCGCGGCGCCGGCCGGCGCGCTGCCTGCGCCGGGAGCCAGGGTCAACTTCAGGCCCACATCGTGGAAAGTGGATGATGCAACCACGCCGGAAGAGGCGGTGACGGGCTACAACAATTTCTACGAATTCGGCACCAACAAGGACGACCCGGCCCGCTATTCCGGCGGCATGACCGTCTCGCCCTGGGCGATCAACGTCGAGGGCGAATGCGAGAAGCCCGGCCATTATGACCTTGCCAGCGTGGTCGATTATTCGAAACTTGAAGAGCGCATCTATCGCCACCGTTGCGTTGAGGCGTGGTCGATGGTGATCCCCTGGGTCGGCGTGCCGCTGGCGGGCGTGCTGGCGCAGTTCAAGCCGACGTCCAGGGCCAAGTTCGTCCAGTTCGAAACCTACCTCAATCGCAAGGAAATGCCGGGAACGAACTTCCCGGTCCTGCGCTGGCCCTATGTCGAGGGCCTCAGGATGGACGAGGCGATGAACGAGCTGGCCTTCCTCGCCGTTGGCGTCTTCGGCAAGGCCCTGCCCCGCCAGAACGGCGCTCCGGTTCGCACCGTGCTGCCGTGGAAATACGGCTTCAAGTCGACCAAGTCGCTGGTTGCGATCCGCTTCCTCGAAAGCCAGCCGCGAACATCCTGGAACCAGGCCAACCCGGACGAGTACGGCTTCTATTCCAACGTCAACCCGCACGTGGACCATCCGCGCTGGAGCCAGGCAAGCGAGCGGGTGATCGGCGGCAAGGGGTTCTCCGCGCTGACCGGCAGGCGCAAGACCGACATGTTCAACGGGTATGAACAGCAGGTCTCGAACCTCTACGCCGGCATGGACCTCAGGAAGTACTATTAACCGCGTGGCCCAGCACAGCGCCGCCCTCCGTACGTTCGGCAAGGTCTGGATGAAGCCGCTGACGCTCGCCGCGCTGGTTGCGCCGTTCGTCTATATCGTCGTCGACACCACGCTGGTCATCCTCGGCCAGCCCAACAACATGGGCGCCAACCCGGCCGAATATATCCACCATTTCCTTGGCGTGACGGCGTTGCGCATCTTGCTGATCACGCTGGCCATAACGCCGCTCCGCGATCTGACCGGCTGGGCGCCGCTGGCGCTGATCCGGCGACGCATCGGGCTGGCGGCTTTCTTCTACGCGGGCCTGCACATCATCGCCTATCTCTGGCTCGACCTGCTCTGGTCCTTCGCCGCCCTTTGGAAGGACGTGCTGAAGCGGACCTATATTACGCTGGGCATGGCGGCGTTCGTGTTGATGCTGCCGCTTGCGGTCACCTCGACCAACGGCATGATCCGCCGGCTGGGCCGCAAGGTCTGGGAGCGCATCCACTGGTTGATCTATCCGCTGGCGATCCTGGCGGTGCTGCATCACTTCTACATGGTGAAGGGAATCCAGCCGGCGCCGCTGGTGCACGGCGCGATCCTCGCTGTCCTGCTCGCCTATCGGGTATGGAAATGGGCGGCGGACAAGCTTGCGCGGTCGCCGCAAACGGCAAGCTAGCGGGCGGAAGGTTTCCACGCCGCGCCCTTGCGCCGGTTGCAGTCGGCATGGGCGAGCTGGAGGTTTTCGGCCGCATCGGTCCCGCCTTTGGCGCGCGGGCGGATATGATCGAAGGTCGGACGACGTTTCTTCCAGACGGCGGCGTGCGGCGTCCGCCAGCGGTTTTCCGGCATCGCCTCGCCGCAGATGGCGCAAAGCCCCGACTGCCGCGCCCAGAGATCGTCAAAGAGGCTCATGGCGAACCCTGAGGCTGGATCAGGCGCCGGATCAGGCGTCAAGTTCCTTCGGCACGGCCCAGCCGCGGCGCGCGCAGGCGGCGAGCACGGTGTTGCGCAGGAGGCAGGCGACGGTCATGAGCCCGACGCCGCCGGGGACGGGCGTGATATGGCCGGCGACTTCGCGGCATGCCTCGAAATCAGCGTCGCCCACGATGCGCGTCTTGCCCTCGCCTTTTTCGGGGGCGGGGATGCGGTTGATGCCGACATCAATGATCGTTGCGCCAGGTTTCACCCACTCGCCGCGAACCATTTTCGGCCGGCCGACCGCAGGAACAAGGATGTCCGCGGTGCGGCAGAGAGCGGGCAGATCAGCGGTCTTCGAATGGGCGATCGTGACCGTGCAATTTTCAGCGAGGAACAGCATCGCCGCGGGCTTGCCGACCAGGATCGAGCGACCGATCACCACAACATGCTTGCCGGAAAGATCATCGCCCAGCGCATGCTTCGCCATGACGACGCAGCCATAGGGCGTGCACGGGCGGAGGCCCGGCTTGCCCAGCAGCAGCCGGCCGGCGGAAAGCTCGGTGAGGCCGTCGACATCCTTTAAAGGGTCGATCAGCGCCAGGGCCCGCGCTTCGTTAAGCCCCTTCGGCAAGGGCAGCTGCAACAGCACGCCGTCCACCTCGGGGTCGGCGACGAGGTCCTTGAGGACGGCCTCGACATCGTCCTGCGTCGATGACGCCGGAAGCCGTTTCGTGATCGAGCGCATGCCGGCGGCTTCGGTCTTTTCGCTCTTGGATTTGACGTAGACCGCGCTGGCCGGATCATCGCCCACCAGCACGACGGCGAGACAGGGCTGGCCGGGGAGCTTTGGCACCGCCGCAGCAACGCCGGCGCGGACCTTTTCGGAGACGATCTTTCCATCGATCAGTTCAGCCGTCATGCAGCTCTCCTGTCAGCGCCTCGAGTCTCGCGGCTATAGACCCATCGGCTTCGATTCGCACGGTCTTGATGCGCTGGGCTTGACCCTTCTCCACTGAAACGGCGGACTTTGGCAGCGCCAGAAGCGTGGCCAGCAGAGCCTCGACCGCTGCATTGGCGCGGCCGTTTTCCGGAACCGCCCGCACACGGACATTCAAATACCGGCGGCCTTCTGCGTCCGCCCCGATGGCGCCTGCCGCTTCGCGCGTGGCGCCGGGGCGGACCCTGACCCGCAGCTCGGCCCCGCCGGCGACAAGGCGCCAGGAGCCCAGCGCCATGTCAGCGATAGGCCACCGGGCCGGCGATCATGCCGATCAGCGTCGGCAGCAGCCAGTCCCGGACAAAGACGATGATCAGCACGACGATCAGCGGTGAAAGGTCGAGCACGCCGTTGATTGGAGGAATGATCTTGCGGATCGGACGGCACAACGGTTCGCAGACCGCCGCCAGGAAACCGAGAATCGCCCGCACGTTGGAATTGCGCGTGTTGATGACGTTGAACGCCGCCAGCCAGCCTGCGATCACCCAGACGAAGAAAACAATGAACAGGGCGGTGAGCAGCGGCGACAGGAAATATACGTAGATCGCCCAGATCAGACCCATGAATCACCTAGTCCCTTAAAAAACAGTCGGCTTTTGGGCATGTAGCGGTCTTGTCCCAATGGGGCAAGGCGCACCCGCTCCACAACGGGGCGACGGAAGGCCCGCCTTTTCCGTCTTGCTGCGCAGAAGTGTACGCGCTCGGCCTTGACCGCCAGACCATTAAGGGCAGCCGGCCCCCAACAAGGCCGACTGTCATCGGGAGGGAACTCGCCAGGGGCCTCGGCCATTGCCAAGGTAGAGACAACACACGGACACATGAGGACACTCATTGAAAAACCCGAGCCAGACAGAAACCGAACCGGACAAGGGCAGCGGCCGCGACCAGCAACAGCACATCCCGCCTGAAGACGTCCCCGAAGGGGGTGCGCGCCTCGACGATTTTGATCCGGAAGCGCCAACGCCGCCCACAGCGAACGGAGGCGCTCGAGCCAGACGCGTCTATAATCATTGACCCCATGAGGTGCGCCGCGCGGAGCACTTTTCCCGTCAGGTGAGGCAGGGTATCGGAAGCCTTGAGCGACAGTGTAGCGCGAGGCGAAGAAGGACGGACCCGATATGGTTCGAAGCGACGCGGTCCCTGCCGGACCCGCTGACCGTTCCTGGCATCTGCGTGCGATCGGCGAGATCGACGCGGACTTTCACCGCTCGTCGGACACCCATCTCCTGCGCCTTCCCCTCCCGGAATTCGATGGCGTCGACATCTACCTCAAGGATGAATCGACCCATCCCTCGGGTAGCCTCAAGCATCGCCTCGCGCGCTCGCTCTTTCTTTATGGCCTTTGCAACGGGCGGATTTGTGAAGACGCCCCCGTCATCGAAGCGTCCTCCGGGTCAACGGCGGTCTCGGAAGCCTACTTTGCCCGGCTGATCGGCTCGCCCTTCATTGCAGTCGTCCCGGAGGGCACTGCCTGCGCCAAGATCGACCAGATCCGCTTTTATGGCGGCGAGGTGCGCATGACGAAGGATGCATCCACCGCTCATGAGGATTGCCTCGCGCTTGCAAGGGAAACCGGCGGCGTCTTTCTCGATCAGTTCGTCAATGCAGAGCGTGCGACCGACTGGCGTGGCAACAACAACATTGCCGAGAGCCTGTTCGGCCAGCTCGCGCATGAGCGCTTTCCGGCGCCCGAATGGGTCGTCGTCGGCGCGGGCACGGGCGGCACGTCAGCCACGATCGGTCGTTATATCCGCTATCAGCCCCATCTGGCCGCAAGGACCCGGCTGTGCGTGGTTGATCCGGAAGGATCGGCGCTATTTGACTTCTATCGCACTGGCGAAGTCCCTTCGGGGCGTTCGGCAAGCCGCGTCGCCGAAGGCATCGGCCGCCCCGTCCCGCCCGCCTCCTTCATCCCTTCGGTCATTGATCTCATGATCGAGGCGCCGAACGCCGCAGCGCTTGCAGCAATGTTGTGGCTTGAACAGCGCCTGGGTCGGCGCTGCGGACCTTCCACGGGCGCCAACATGATCGCGGCGTTGCGTCTTGCAGACCATATGCGTCGCGGGAAGCAGACAGGATCCATCGTCACGCTGATCTGCGATTCAGGCGAACGATATGCCGAAACGGTCTATTCAAGCGCCTGGCGTGAAGCGCGCGGGATTGATCCCGGTCCGGTCCTGGAAGACCTCCAGACGCTTGATCGCTCCGGGAGGTTCGGGGCCGACCTTCGCATCGCCCGGCGGCAGGCAGTATGAACAAGACCGGCGTTGCGATCGGTTCCCTTGAAGTGTTCGCCTGAACCTAGATCGACATGATGGGCGTGAAGCGCCCGGCGTATTCGAGACTCTCGTTTAGCAACGCATCATCCGCCTGAAGCCAACAGTGGGCGCCGAAAGGGTCGGCCTGAACGGCGAAAATGCAGGCCGGAAAATGGCCGCGAGACGCGAGGTAGTTCAAAAGCGCCACCGCCTCAAAAAGACAGAGGTAGGCTCGCGGATATAACGGGCGAAGTTTGCGGAATATCGCGGTTTCGCGTTTCAGGCCTTCGCAATTTTGAACTGCGCAGCCAGCCTGCAGCCTCGTCCCAACCCTTGCGCGTCGTTCCCTCAAATGGTGGACGAGTTCGCACATGGACCAACGCCTTAGCCAGCTTGAGGCCCGGCGACAGGCCAGGAAGAACGCGAACAGCTCCCGAAAACGGATGCGAACCCCGGTCCCGGCGTCCCTCACCTCCCCGAAAAGTCGACCCGCATTCGGACCAAGAACATGGCTCTCCGGACGCGCGATATCGCGGAAGGCGTCGAGAGCCCTTCCGCGCTCGCTGAAGACCAGAAGTCCAGCCTCGACCAGTTCGTCGTGATGGTCTGAAAGACGCACCGAGATGCAGCTTGCCCGGTTGTCGTTGACGGTGAGGTCGCGCCCTTGCCCGCGAAGGCGCACAGCGGAATACGCATCGCTCTTCAGATCCAGAAAAATGCCGTACCCTTCGCTCACGCAGAAGAAGACATCCTCCGCAAGCCGCGGGGTTGCCCTCATTCTGACGCCCCAAAGCATGCAGACGACAGCGGGCATGATGGATGGGGATGCGGTTTCAACGACATTGCGCTCGACCCTTTCGGGGATCGAGACATCTAGCAGGTCGCTTCGAACGGCTCGTCCCCGTTTCGAGGAAGAGAGGGAGAGAGCGGACATATGTAGCAACTGCACCAAGGTAGCTGGCTGACGGACGGGCAAGCCGGGGCCATCTTCAATTCGATGGGCGACGCCCTTGCAGTTGAGGCTCTGTTGAAGAGGCGGGCCAAACTGGCGAAGCAGGTCCAAGGCCTGCAGTCCGCCATCTTCCACATAGACGCTTGTCTCGCCCTACTGCGGTACAAGCCCGACGCCCGCGTGGAGAGACGCTTTGCCAATGGCGAGCTGATCGCGCTGGTGGGAGAGGCTGTGCGGGCCGGCAACCACACGCCCACGGCCATTGTCCGCTACACCACTGCGGCAAGTGGCTTGGACCCTAACGACCGAAAACTGGCGGCGCGTCTGATGTTCAGCATGAAGGACTGCCTGAAGCGGCGGAACGCCAATGGCGCTTAAGTCACAGCCTTTTCGATGCAGAATTCTGTAGCGAAACGATCATAAATGTCGTAAGAACAAAAAAAGAACCCTATATTATGGACCTGATTCGAGGAACATTTTGAAGCATCGGTTGATGCGTTGCGACCAATCACGCCCTGTTCGCGTTAACGACTATGGGCGATGGTCTCACACGACGAGTCGGGCTGGGGACAGATCGGATGGCATTAGCGCTGATGCATGACGGCTTGGCAGTAGAGGCCATCTCGCCATTGCGAGAATTGGGGGCTTATGAAGCCCTTTGGCTGGACCCGAAAAGCTCTTTCAAAACGATCGCAGAAAGGTTTGCTAGGAACGTCTCGGCGCTTCCGTCGGACTTCGTCTCGCGGTCGGAAGCGGACTCGTGCGCACATCAGGTGCTGGCCAAATTGAAAGCTGCCGGCGTGCATCGCTTCGGCGTTCGCATCAATCACGCTGGCGATTATCCGATGAAACTGCGCGACGCTGAACACCCCATCGAGCTTTTGTATTTCCAAGGCGAATGGGAGCTAACCGAGTCTCGATGCGTCGCGGTCGTTGGAAGCCGCAAGGCGTCAGATGATGGAAAAAGGCGTGCTCGCCGGATTGCGCGTGCGCTTGTCGGGGAAACGGCGAAAACTGGCAGCCTTGGCTTTACGGTCGTCAGTGGGTTGGCCGAGGGTATCGACCGTGCGGCACACGAAGCTGCACTTGAAGCTGGCGGCCGAACCATAGCCGTAATCGGCACGCCGCTCGGTTCTTACTACCCCAAGGAAAACCGGGAACTTCAAGACCGCATTGCCAACGACTTCCTACTAATTTCGCAAGTGCCCGTTCTGCGATATGAAACGCAGGATTGGCGGATCAATCGTGGATTCTTTCCCGAACGCAATCGCACAATGAGCGCGCTGACCGAGGCGACAATCATCGTCGAAGCGGAAGCGACTTCTGGAACGCTGACGCAGGCCCGGGCAGCAGTCCATCAAAAGCGCAAACTGTTCATTCTGGACTCGTGCTTTGCGCGTAAAGATATTGACTGGTCAGCGAAGTATGAAGCGCAGGGAGCCATTCGCGTTCGTTCGATGAACGATGTTTGGGACAATCTTGATTGAAGACATCAAGCGCCAACTGACTCAGCTCGACCACCCGTTGATGGGGGAGGATCATCCCAAAATTCTGGCGACTGACGAGATATATTTCTGGCGAGAATATACGAGCGGCAAAGATTACACGTTCAGCTCGACTAACAATCTCATCTCAAATTTGAAAAAGCCGCCGACGCGACCGCCGGCGCAATTGCGGCATAAGCGGCGAGTGATAGCCGAGTGCGCCGACCTTCTTTCA
>WGLW01000044.1 GCA_016125405.1 Alphaproteobacteria bacterium
AGCTCGGCCCACACAGCCATCACTCCGCCAAGCCAGTGCTTGTTCGAAGAGGGGAGCCGACCCCGATATGACTGTGAAGGCGCTTGCGTCATGCCCGCGATGATCGGGCCACTCACAAGGGTGTCGGATAACTTTATTCCCAAGCGCGGTGACTGCTGGGGATTCTGGCTCTTGGCTGGGGGATAAGACAAAAAATTCGCGAACCTTGTCGGATCGGCGCTCCCTGGACCGTCCTAGGAGCATCAAAAGCCTGCTACACAGCCAAACCACATCGGGAGCCGAACCATGAAAATCACCGTCGAAAAACACGTCAACGCTCCGATCGCGAAGGTGTGGAGCGCCTATACGACCCCCGCCGACATCAAGCAGTGGAACACGGCGTCAGACGACTGGCACACCACCAGCTCTTCGGTGGACCTGCGGGTCGGCGGCCAGTTCTCTTCGCGCATGGAGGCGAAGGATGGCAGCTTCGGATTTGACTTCGCGGGGACATACACGCGCATCGAGCCGCAAAAGCTGATCGCGTATTCCTTCGGCGACCGGACCGGCCTCGTCGAGTTCCTGCCTGAAGGCGATGGCGTCAACGTTCGCGTCACATTCGATGCGGAGACGCAAAATCCCGTCGAACAGCAGCGCGGCGGATGGCAGGCCATCCTCGACAATTTTGCGAAACATGTTGAGGCCAGCCGCTAGAGCACGATTCACGACTTGATCGGGATCGCCATGCGAGTCCGATCAAGTCGATCCGTCCTAGGCGGCGGTCGGACGCCCGCGGAAGAAATCCGCGCCGTGATGTTCGGCAAAGCCTTGCGGGTCCGGGTGGATGAGAATGTCGGCGCCGGGAAACTCCGCCAGGATCCGGTCCTCGCACGCCACCATTTTCTCATGCGCCTCGACGAGGGACAGGTCCGCCGGCATGTCGAGGTGAAACTGGATATGGATGATCGGACCGGCGGCGCGTGTCCGCAGGCGGTGAATCGAGACGCCGTCGCCTTCCGCCAGCGCCCGGATGCGGTCGCGGTCGGCGTCGGGCAGTTCGCGGTCCATCAGCTGGTCGAAGGCGTGGCGGCCGACCGAGATGGCGCTCCATGCCAGCCAGAGGGCGACGGCGAGGCCCATCACAGGGTCGGCGAGCGGCAGGCCGAACCATGCGGCGGCGGCGACGCCAAGCAGCACGGCGACGTTGGCGCCGAAGTCCGCCGCATAGTGCGACCGATCTCCGGCGATGGCGACGGAGCCTGTTTTTTTCAGCGAGCGCGTCTGGATCACCACGAGCGTGGCGGTGAGCGCGATCGAGAGCAGCATCACGCCTATTGCGATCCCGCCGTGCTCGACCGCCTTTGGCGCGCTGAAGCGGCCCAGCGCCTCGTGCGCGATGAGGGTCGCCGAGGCGCCGACAAGAACCGCCTGCACCAGGGCGGCGAACCCTTCCGCCTTGCCATGGCCGTAGCGGTGATGCGCATCCGGCGGCGTCGCCGCTTCGGTGACGGCCCAGAGCGTGAAAAGCGAGGCGGCGAGGTCCAGTGCGGAATCGGCCAGCGAGGCGAGCATGGCGATCGAGCCCGAAATCCACCAGGCCCAGGCCTTGGCGGCGAGGAGCACGCCGGCGGTCGACACCGACGCCAGCGCCGTCGAGCGCGTGATGCGCGCGGCGTTTCGGGGGTCGAGACGACCGGCAGGAGACAGGGCGGAACTCATTTATGCGGGACCTCTGATCTGCACATAGTCGAGCCGGGTCCCGCCGGCAAACCGGAAATAAAACAAAACCTTAGTTGCGACTGCGTTTCAGATTTAGCCGCAGGAAACCGCCCCTCCGGCGGGTCCGTCCATCGCCGATCATGACGCGGGCGTAAGCAATGCCGCAGGGGCGCCCAATAATTGTGCAGAGGGCGCCTGCTCGCGTGAAAGCGTTCCGGCGGGACCTTCACACCGGCCCAATCGCGGCTACGACTAGGATCGCATGTACAACGAAATGACTGGAGACGACGGAGCGGTCCGGCTGCCTTATGACAAGGTGGAGGAGTGGATCCGCACCTCGGGCGTCGACCTGCTCAAGCTGCGCCAGACCGAGGCCGAAGCGATCTTCCGCAAGATCGGCATCACCTTCGCGGTCTATGGCGAGGGGGGCGACCCGGAACGCCTGATCCCGTTCGATCTGATCCCGCGCGTCTTCGGCGCATCGGAATGGCGGCGGCTGTCGCGCGGCATCAAGCAGCGCTCCCGCGCGCTCAACGCATTTCTCTACGACGTCTATCACCGTGGCGAGATCATGCGCGCCGGGATCATTCCCGAGGAGCTGGTCTATCGCAACGAGGCTTTCCTGCCGGAGATGATCGGCGTCGACCCTCCGGGGCGGATCTACAGCCATATCGTCGGCGTCGACATCGTGCGCACCAACGGCAAGGACTTCCATGTGCTGGAGGACAACTGCCGCACGCCTTCAGGCGTCAGCTACATGCTCGAGAACCGCGAGATCATGATGCGGATGTTTCCGCAGCTGTTCGCGGCCGGGATCGTCGAGGCGGTGGATAGCTATCCGGAGATGCTGAAGAAGACGCTGCAGGAGGTCGCGCCGATCAAGTGCGAGGACGACCCCACGGTCGTTCTGCTGACGCCGGGCTCGCTGAATTCGGCTTACTACGAACATTCCTTCCTCGCCGACCTGATGGGCATCGAACTGGTCGAGCCGCAGGACCTGTTCATCGAGAACGGGCTCTGCTGGATGCGCACGACGCGCGGGCCGCAGCGGGTGGACGTGATCTACCGGCGCATCGACGACAGCTATATCGATCCGCTGGCGTTCCGGCCGGACAGCCTTCTGGGCGTGCCAGGCATTTTCGACGTCTACCGCTCCGGCGGGGTGACGCTGTGCTCGGCGCCCGGCGCGGGCGTGGCGGACGACAAGGCGATCTACGTGTTCGCGCCGGACATGATCAAATTCTATCTCGGCGAAAAGCCCATCCTGGAGAACATCCAGACGTGGCGTTGCGCGGTGAAGGACGACCTCGCCTATGTGCTCGCCAACCTCAAGGACCTTGTGGTGAAGCGCGTGCACGGGTCGGGCGGCTACGGCATGCTGATCGGGCCGCACGCGACCAAGAAGGAAATCGAGGCCTTCCGCGCCAAGATCAAGGAAAAGCCCTCAGAGTTCATCGCCCAGCCGACGCTCGACCTCTCGACGGCGCCGATCCTTGGCGAGGCGGGCGTGGAGCAGCGCCATGTCGATTTCCGCCCGTTCTGTCTCGTCGGGCGCGAGATCAGGCTGGCGCCGGGCGGATTGACGCGCGTGGCGCTGAAGAAGGGATCGCTGGTGGTAAACTCCTCGCAGGGCGGGGGCGTTAAAGACACCTGGATTTTGGCGGACTAGGGATATTGGCGGATTGAGATGCTGAGCCGCACCGCGCAGAACCTGTTCTGGATGGGCCGCTATATCGAGCGGGCGGACGCCACCGCGCGCATCATCGAGATGGGCCACCGCATGGCGATGCTGCCCGGCTCCAACGAGATGGAGGAGTGGCGCTCGGTGGCGCTGGCCTCCGGTTCGGCGCCGGATCTCGCCGGCGAGGAGGACATCACACCGGCGCAGGTGATCCACCGGCTGCTGATCGACGCCGACAATTTTTCCTCGATCCGGTCCTGTCTCGCATCGGCGCGGGCCAACGGGCGGGCGATCCGCACGGCGCTGACGCAGGACATGTGGGAGGCGCTGAACGACGGCTGGCGGCAGCTCGGCGAGATGGACCCCGAGACGGCGCGGCGGAGCCTGCTGGCGCTGCTGGAGTGGACCAAGAACCGCACGGCGGCGTTCCGCGGCGCGGCGGAAGGCTCGCTGCTGCGAAATGACGGCTATTTCTTCCTGCGGCTGGGCGGCCTGATCGAGCGCGCCGACATGACGCTGCGCCTGCTCGACGTGAAATATTACGTGCTGCTGCCGGAGACCGACGTGGTGGGCGGCGGCCGCGATTATCACCAGTGGACCAGCGTGCTGCGCGCCACATCGGCGCTGAGGGCCTATCACCATGTCTACAAGGGGGACTATTCGCCTTGGGGGATCGCCGACTTCCTCATCCTCAATTCGATTTTCCCGCGGTCGGTGAGTTACTGCTATCGCGCCATCCTGCGCTTCCTCGAAGACCTCGCTGAACTTTACGGCGAGCGGTCAGCCTGTCATGACACGTGCGCCGCCATGGTCGCCCAGCTCGACGAGCTGGAGATCGAGCGGTTGTTCCAGTCGGGCCTGCACGAGTTCATCGACGGCGCGATTGTGACAACGCAGCGCCTGTCCGGAGAGATCAGCCGCGCCTATCACTTCTGAGGTCGAAGCGTTTTTTGGTCCCATGCGTCTGTCCGTCCGCCACGTCACCACCTACGCCTATGATCCGGCGCCCGAACGCTGCGCGTTGCGGCTGAAGCTCTACCCCTCGGTGTTCGAGGCGCAGCAGGTGGATAACTGGAAGGTCAGCGTGAATGGCGCGGCGGTTCCGGCGCTGCTGACCACCGGCATGGGCGACCGGGAATCGATCTGGACCGCGCGGGAGCCGCAGGAAAAGGTGGAAATCATCGCCGAGGGCGAGGTGACGACCACCGACGCTGCGGGTCTGGTGCGCGGCCTGCGGGAGATGGCCCGGCCAGCCGTGTTCCTTCGTGAGTCGCCGCTGGCCACCGCCGACACGGCGATCGCGGCGCTGGCCCAGGGTGCGGCGGGCGGTTCGACCGTCGACCGGCTGCACGCGCTCTGCGCGGCGATCAGCGACACCATCGAATATGTGCCCGGATCGACCGACACCCGCACCCCGGCGGCGCTGGCGCTGAAGCGCGGTTCGGGCGTCTGCCAGGACCACGCCCATGTGATGATTGCGGGCGCGCGGTCGATGGGCGTGCCGGCGCGCTATGTCGTGGGATACCTGTTGGCCGAGGAAGACAGCGTGACGCAGACCCATGCCTGGGCTGAGGCCTTTGTTCCCGAGCTGGGCTGGATCGGGTTCGATCCGGCGAACCGGCTGTGCCCGACGGAGCGCTATGTCCGTCTGGCGTGCGGGCTCGACTCGGACGACGCTGCGCCGATCCGGGGCTCTCTGTCCGGGCATGGCGGGGAGATGCTGGTGGCCAATGTGGACATCAGCCAGACCCGGCAGGCGCAGGACCAGGGTCGGCAAGGTCAGAATCAGGGGCAGCAATGACCTATTGCGTCGGGCTCAAGATCAGGGCGGGCCTCGTCCTGCTGTCGGATACCCGCACAAATGCGGGCATCGACAACATTGCGCGCTATCGCAAGATGTTCATCTTCGAGGAGCCCGGCGAGCGCGTCTTCGTGATGATGACGGCGGGCAATCTCGGCATCACGCAGGACGTCGTCACGCGGATCGAGACGGGGGTGAAGCGCGCCCGCGTCGATCCGGACGTCGAAAGCGTGCTGAACTGTGAATCGCTCTATCGCGCGGCGCAGATCGTCGGCGAGGCGATGCTGGAGGTGCAGAAACGGGACCGCGCCCACATCGAGGCGCAGGGTTCGGCCGCGGATGCAACCGTCATCGTCGCCGGCCAGCGCCGGGGCGGCGAGTTGCGCCTGTTCGAGATTTATTCGGCCGGCAACTTCATCGAGGCGAGCGAGGACACGCCCTTCCTCCAGATCGGCGAGCACAAATATGGCAAGCCGATCCTCGACCGCGTGATCAAGCCCGACACCACGATGGAGGAGGCGATCAAGGCGGCGCTGGTGTCGATGGATTCGACGCTGCGCTCCAATCTCTCCGTGGGCATGCCGCTCGACATGGCCGTGATCGACGTCGACACCTATCACGCGCGCACGCAGCGCATCGAATACGACCACCCGCAATTCCGCCAGATCAGCGACAGCTGGGCGAATGCGCTGCGCGAAGCCTTCAACGGCCTGCCGAGCGTGAATATCTAGGCGATCTGGCGCGCATCCTCCGGCGCGGGCCCGTCGATCAGGTAGGGGAGGCCAATATATCTCGCATGATCGAGGAATTTCTCTCGGAGTGAGGGCGGCAAAAAGCTTCTGGCTGCACCGGGAAGATATTCGTCGAGAATGTGCAGTTCCGCGGTGAGCTGGTTGGCGCGGATTCTGAGGAGGTCCTCGATCAGCGCCTGCATCAGGGTGAGTTCGCGGGTGCTGAGTTGTGCGCGATGGAGGTCGAGCGACCACTGAAGCCGCTCCAGCGACGGCCAGCCGCGAAGCGATCGGCCCTGCAGCTCCTCCAACGCCAGCGCCTTGCTCTTGCGGGGGCGGTAGAGCCTGAGGCTGAAGACCCGGCAGAGCTGTTCGGCGACCTGGGCGCGCGCCGCCCGCCGGTCGCGTCCCCGGCCGAGCGAGAGCAGCCAGGCGACAACCGCGCCCACCAGAAGGGAATCCACCACACGCCCGGCGAATCCGTCGAGCAATCCCGTCGGTATCGCGTGCAGGAATGACTGAAGGTCCGGCATTATCCGGCTCCCCCTAGGCTTGTCCCCGGGCCCAGCCTGCCACAGGGCGGGGCGGGCAGAAAGCGAGCAACCTGCACGGATTGCTTTCGTTCGGGCCGCGGACATGGCCTATTCGCCAGCTGACGACGCGGCGGAGGGTAGGGCATGGCTGCAAGGATGAAGCTCGAAGGCCGCACGGCGCTGGTGACGGGCGCCGCCAGCGGTATCGGGCGGGCGACGGCGATCTCGCTGGCGCGGCGCGGGTGCAATCTCGCGCTCGCCGACGTCAACGCCGAGGGCCTCGCAGACACGGCGGCGCTGGCCGGGGGCGGCATCCGTATCAGCCAGCACCTTCTGGACGTCAGTTCGGAAGACGCCATCGCTTCTGCGCCGGCCGAGGTGATGGCGCAGCATCCCTCGCTCGACATCCTGATCAACAATGCTGGCGTGGCGATTGGCGGTACGTTCGAGCAGGTCGATCCCGTGGATTTCGACTGGCTGTTCTCGATCAATTTCTGGGGCGTGGTGCGGATGACGCGCGCCTTCCTGCCGCTGCTGCGGGCCAGCGACGATGCGCGGATCGTCAACCTGTCGAGCATCTTCGGCCTGATCGCGCCGCCGGGGCAGACGGCCTACTGCGCCAGCAAGTTCGCCGTGCGCGGCTTTTCGGAATCGCTGCGGCACGAGCTGGAAGGCAGCTCCGTCGGCGTCACCGTCGTGCACCCCGGCGGGGTCAACACCTCGATCGCGAAGAACGCGCGGGCGCCAAAGACAAATGCTTCGGCGGAGGAAATGGAGGCGCGGCGCAAGGCGGCGGCGAACCTGCTGCGTCTGCCGCCGGAAATCGCCGGCGAAGTGATCGTGAAGGGCATCGAGCAGCGGCGCCCGCGCGTGCTGGTCGGTCGTGACGCCTATGCGGTGATGGCGCTGGAGCGGCTGGTCCCCGTGTCCAACTGGACGGTCATCCGGCGGATGCTGGGATCTTCCTAGCTCAGGCCGTTCCGGGCAGTTCGCCCGCGTCCAGCTGTTCGCGCCACTGCGCGGCGCGCTCGGTCAGCAGGTCGCCGATCGCGTGCGGATTATCCAGCGGGATTTCCTCGAGCGGTTCGTAGCTGAAAGCCGCTTCGCCATGGGCATCCCAGGCGGCCTGCAGGGCCTTGTCCGGAGCGCCGCCGGCCTTGAACGTGAACCAGAGACCGTTCTGGCGGTTCTCGAGATTGCGCGTGGCGCCGACCCAGGCCTGGCCGGTCGCGGCGCAGCGCACGGCGAAGACGCCCATGGAGCGCTTGCGCTCGACATAGTCGCGCTGGATCTGCTTGCGGGTCGCCTTGTCCATGATGGGTCCTCCGAGGCGGACCCTAGAGCACGTTCACTTTGCGCGGAAGCGCGCAAAGTGATCGTGCTCTGCACTTTTGGATGAGAGACGGATTCACGATCTGATCGGGATCGCGATGCGATCTCGACCAGATCAATCCGGCTCTAGCCCGTCTCGCGCGGTCCCGGCCAGTCCTTGCGAGCGGAGGGATCGACAATGGGCATGTCCTTGCCGTCGGCCGCGCGAAAAGGGACAGAGCTGGCGTCGAAATCCTCGAGGCAGGCGACATTGACGCCGTAATGGTCGGGCATCGAGCGTTTCTTGTGGAAGGGATAGATGCCGCAGACGGAGCAGAAGTAGTGTTTCGCAATGCGGGCGTTCCACTGATAGAGGTTCAGCTTGTCTTCGCCTTCGGTGATGATCAGCCGGCTTTCATGAACGGTCGTCATCCGCGCGCTTTTCCTGCGGCAAAGCGAACAGTCGCACGTGTAGATTTCGGATATCTCCGCATCGATCGTGAAGCGGACCGCTCCGCAATGGCAGGAGCCGTGATAGGTCGGCATGGGATATCCTCAATCCATCTCGCCGGACGGGTTGGCGGCAGGGTGATCGGCGGGGTGGGCGGCTAGCTGCGCAGGATTTTCTCCATCGCCTTGCCCTTCGCAAGCTCGTCGACCAGTTTGTCGAGGTAGCGGATTTCCCGCATCACCGGCTCCTCGATATTTTCCACCCGGACGCCGCAGACCACGCCAGTGATCAGCGACCGCGAAGGATTGGGCTTGGGCGCCTTGGCGAAGAATGTCTCGAAATCCGTCTTTTTCTCCAGCGCGGCGTCGAGCTGCTTCTGGCTGTATCCTGTCAGCCACCGCATGATCTCGTCGACCTCAGCCTTCTTGCGCCCCTTCTTCTCTACCTTGGCGACATAGAGAGGATAAACGCTCGCGACGCTCATGCCGTAGATGCGGTGCTTCGTCATGATCCCCCCATCGGTTCACGCTGCGGGATGCCCGCACTCATTTGCCTGCCGCCGCCAGTTAACGCCGCCGCCACGATCGACTAGGCTTCCTGTCTATCAGTATGGGCGAGCCCTGTGGAGGGCCGCGCATTTCGGGAGGTGAGGCGATGTTCGGTGGTGGAATCGATCTTGCGGCGGTGGCGTCGGCGGCGGGGCTCGGCGGCGGGGCGATCAGCGCGATTGCGGCGCTGGTGTTCTTCAAGGGCTTTTTCGTCCGCATCCTGACGCAGATGGTGATGACGGCGGTGCTGACCGGCATCGGCTTCCTGACGCTGCTCAACGCGCTGGGGTTCGAGATCGTGCCGAAGGACAATCCGCAGGCGGCGGCGGTCGCGCCGCTGTCCGGCGCGAATGACCTGGTGACCGCGCAATCCTTCGACGCTTCGAAGGTGGCGCCGGCCGAAAGCGGCAAGCACACCTACTACGTCAAGTCGCCGTTCCGCAGCTGAGGCCTACTCGGCGGCCTTCAGCTCCATGGGAACGGGCAGGCGGCCGACGACTTCCTTGGGCACGACGTGGACGAAGTTCCCGAGTTCAAGCGCCCAGTTGTCGAGCAGGGTGCGGGCGTGCTGCGAGCCTGTGCGGCGGGCATGCTCCTCCACCAGTTCGCGCAGGACGCCGTTCCAGTGGTCCGCAAGGACAGGTCCCCAGACAAGCGAGTCCGGGTTCACGAGCCGGTCAAACCGCTTTTGCGGATCGTGGATGAAGGCCATGCCGCCGGTCATGCCGGCGCCGAAATTGTCTCCCACCGGGCCGAGGATGACCGCGGTTCCGCCTGTCATGTATTCGCAGCCGTTGGACCCGCAGCCCTCAACCACCGTGGTTGCGCCCGAGTTGCGCACCGCGAAGCGCTCGCCCGCCTGTCCGGCGGCGAACAGCTTGCCGGACGTGGCGCCGTAAAGAACCGTATTGCCGATGATGGTGTTGGTCTTCGCCGCGAATTTCGCGACGGAGGGCGGGCGCAGGATGATGGTCGCGCCCGAGAGGCCCTTGCCGACATAGTCGTTGGCGTCGCCGATCACCTCGATGGTCATGCCCCTGACGCCAAAGGCGCCGAGCGACTGGCCGCACGACCCTTCGAGGGTCAGCCAGAGACGGTCTTCCGGCAGGCTGTCCATGCCGAACTTGCGGACGATGTGGGACGACGCCCGCGTGCCGATCGCGCGCTGGGTGTTCCGCACGTGATAGTCGAGCTGCATCTTCTCGCCGCGCTCGAAGAAGGCGGCGCCGTCGCGCAGGATGCTGACGTCGAGCGCGTCCGGCACGTCGTTGCGCAGGCCGGGCTTGTAGACGATCCGCGCCTCCGCGTCGGCGCGCACGAGCAGCGGGGAGAGGTCGAGGTCGTCAAGCATGGCCGAGCCGCGCGACACCTGGGCGAGCAGGTCGGTGCGGCCGATCACCTCGTCGAGCCGGGTGAAACCGAGGCTGGCGAGAATTTCGCGCACTTCCTCTGCGATGAAGGTCATCAGGTTGACCACCTTGTCGGCCGTGCCGGTGAATTTGGCGCGCAGGCGCTCGTCCTGCGTGCAGACGCCGACGGGGCAGGTATTGGAATGGCACTGGCGCACCATGATGCAGCCCATCGCCAGCAGCGACGCCGTGCCGATGCCGTATTCCTCCGCGCCCAGCATGGCGGCGATGACAATGTCGCGCCCGGTGCGCAGGCCGCCGTCGGTGCGCAAGGTCACCTGGTCGCGCAGGTTGTTGAGCGTCAGCACGTGGTGGGCTTCGGCAAGGCCGATCTCCCACGGCAGGCCGGCGAACTTGATCGAGGTCTGCGGGCTGGCGCCCGTGCCGCCATTGTGACCGGCGATCAGGATGACGTCGGCTTTCGCCTTGGCGACGCCAGCTGCGATGGTGCCCACGCCGGAGCGTGAGACCAGTTTCACGCAGACGCGCGCATCCGGGTTGATCTGCTTCAGGTCGTAGATGAGCTGGGCGAGATCCTCGATCGAATAGATGTCGTGATGCGGCGGCGGCGAGATCAGCATCACGCCCGGCGTTGCATGGCGGTTGCGGGCGATGAATTCCGTGACCTTGAAACCCGGAAGCTGGCCGCCTTCGCCGGGCTTTGCGCCTTGCGCGACCTTGATCTCCAGTTCGCGGCAGTTGTTGAGGTATTCGGCCGTGACGCCGAACCGGCCGGACGCGACCTGCTTGATCGCGGAGTTTGCATTGTCGCCGTTTGGCAGGGGCTTGTAGCGCTCGCGCACCTCGCCGCCTTCGCCCGAGACCGACTTCGCGCCGATGCGGTTCATGGCGATGTTGAGCGTGCCGTGCGCTTCGGGACCGAGCGCGCCGAGCGACATGCCGGGCGTGACGAAGCGCTTGCGGATCTCGTTGACCGACTGAACCTCATCGAGCGGCGCGGCGCGCGGCTGGGTGCGGAAATCCAGGAGGTCGCGCAGCTGGACGGGTTTCTTCCGCGCGTTGGCGAGTTTCGAATACTTGCGGAAGGCGGCGTAGGAGTTGGTGTCGCACGCCGCCTGAAGCAGATGGATGAGTTCGCCGGAAAGCGAGTGGGCGTCGCCGCTGGCGCGGACGCGGTAGAACCCGCCGACGGGCAGCACGGCGACGCCTGAATTCCAGGCCTTCGCATGGACGTCGACCGTCTTGCGTTCAAGGCCGGCGAGACCGATGCCGGAGATGCGGCTGGTCATGCCAGGGAAGTAGTCCGCCACCAGCGCGCGCGAGAGGCCCAGCGCCTCGAAATTGTAGCCGCCGCGGTAGGACGAGATGACCGAGATTCCCATCTTCGAGAGGATCTTCAGCAGACCGGCCTCGATCGCCTTCTTGTAGTTCAACACGACGTCGCCCAGCGAGCGGCCCGGGAACAGTCCGCGCGCGTGGCGGTCGGCGAGCGTCTCCTGCGCCAGGTAGGCGTTGACGCACGTGGCGCCCACGCCGACGAGCACCGCGAAATAATGCGTGTCCATGCATTCGGCCGAGCGGACCGTGATGGAGCAGAACGTCCGCAGACCGTGGGCGACCAGCCAGGAATGCACGGCGCCGGCAGCGAGGATCATCGGAATCGCAGCGCGGCCGGAATCCTGCTTTTCGTCGGTGAGGATGATATGGCCCTGGCCTGACGATACGGCGATGCGGGCTTCTTCGCGAATGCGCTCGATCGCGGCTTTCAGCGCCTCGCCGTCGCCGGCGCGGTCGGGCAGGGGGAAGGTGCAGTCGATCACCGCGACCTGTTCACCGATGCGCTCGAGCATCCGCTCGTACATGCCGTTGGTGAGCACCGGGCTTTCCAGAACGAAGACATTGGTTTGCGTTTCATCCTCGGCGAGGATGTTGCCGAGGTTCTTGAAGCGCGTGCGCAGGCTCATCACCCGCTCTTCGCGCAGCGGGTCGATCGGCGGGTTGGTGACCTGCGCGAAATTCTGCCGGAAGAAATGCGAGAGCGGGCGATAGTGGTCCGACAGGACGGCGAGCGGACTGTCGTCGCCCATCGAACCGATGGCTTCCTTGGCGTCCTCGGCCATCGGCGCGAGGATCAGCTCGATGTCTTCGAGCGTGACGCCGGCGGCGCGCTGGCGGCGCAGGAAATCCTGGCGGTCGTTGTAGATCCGCGGCTCCGGGCCCGGACCGATCTGGGGCTCAAGCTCGACCGCATTGGCGAGCCAGCGTTCGTAGGGCTGCTTCGAGGCAAGCGAGTCGATGATCTCGTCGTGCTCGAAGAATTTCCCTTCCTGGATATCGACGGCGATCATCTGGCCTGGACCAATGCGGCCCTTGCGCACGATGGTCTCACTGTTGATCGGGCACATGCCGGCTTCGGATCCGACCGCGAGGACGCCATCGTCCGTGAGCGCATAGCGCATCGGGCGCAGGCCGTTGCGGTCCATGCCGGCGATCGCCCAGCGGCCGTCGAACATGGCGAGCGCTGCCGGCCCGTCCCACGGCTCCATCACCGCGTTGGCGTAGGCGTAGAGCGCCTGGTGAGAGCGGGGCATGATGTCGTCGCGCTTCGACCAGGCTTCCGGAACCAGCAGCGTCTTGGCCATGGGGCCGGAGCGCCCGGCGCGAACGAGAAGCTCAAAGACGTTGTCGAGCGCCGCCGAATCCGATCCGTGCGGCTGGACGACGGGCTTCACGTCGTCGCCATACTGGCCGAAGCTTTCCGAGACCATCTTGATCTCGTGGCTGCGCATCCAGTTGATGTTGCCCGAGACCGTGTTGATCTCGCCATTGTGCGCCAGCATGCGGAAAGGCTGGGCGAGGCGCCACTGCGGGAAGGTGTTGGTGGAATAGCGCTGGTGATAGATCGCCACGGCCGAGACGAAACGCTCGTCCTTGAGGTCAAGATAGAAGCGGTCGATGTCCGCAGCGAGGAACATGCCCTTGTAGATCAGGGCGCGGGACGAGAACGAGCAGACATAAAGCTCCGCCATTCCGATCTCGCGGGCGCGGCGCTCGATGCGGCGGCGGCAGACGTAAAGCGCGCGCTCCAGCGCTTCCTCGCCGCGGCCAAGCGGGTCGGTGAACAGGATCTGCTCGATTTCCGGCCGGGTCGCGTTGGCCTTCATCCCGATGACAGATGTATCGATCGGCGGCTGGCGCCAGCCGTAGATATAGAAGCCGAAGCGCACGACTTCGGTCTCGATGATCGAGCGCGCGCGTTCCTGCGCGCCAAGGTCCGTGCGCGGCAGGAAGACCTGGCCGACGCAGACCTGAACATCGGGCGCGATGACGTGACCCTGCGCGCGGACCTGGTCGCGGAAAAAATCCTGCGGCACGTCGATGCGGATGCCGGCGCCATCGCCGGTCTTGCCGTCGGCGTCGACGGCGCCGCGGTGCCAGACCGCTTTCAGAGCGCGGATCGCCATTTCGACGACGGCGCGGCGCGGGGCGCCGTCGATCTGCGCCACAAGGCCGACGCCGCAGGAATCGCGCTCGTCCGCCGGATTGTAGGCGTGAGCGGCGATCAGGCGGTCGCGGTTGGCGGTGTAGGCGTTGAGCCAGGCCTGGGCTTTTGTGTCCTCGGTCATGACCTTACTCCGCCGCGACTTTGGCGGCCGCAGCCTGGGCCTTGAGATAAAGGTCGATGCTTTCGGCGGCGTCGCGGCCTTCCTTGATCGCCCAGACGACCAGCGAGGCGCCGCGAACGATGTCGCCGGCCGCGAAGACACCGTCCATCGTGGTCATCATGGTTCGGTAGTCGACCTTGACGCCGCCCCAGCGATTGACCGTGAGGGCGGTTTCCTCGAACCGCGCCGGCAGGTCTTCCGGATCGAAGCCGAGCGCCTTGATCACCATGTCGGCCTTTACGTCATAATCCGATCCGGCGATCTCTTCCGGCGTCTGCCGGCCGGACGCGTCTGCAAGGCCGAGGCGCATGCGAACGGATTTCACCGCCTTTGCAGCGCCGCCCTTTTTTGTGAGCACGGCGCGGGGTGCGGCGAGCCAGTCAAAGCGGACGCCTTCCTCCTCGGCATTGGCGACCTCTCGCTGCGAGCCGGGCATGTTCGCGCGGTCGCGGCGGTAGAGGCAGGTAACGGATTTGGCGCCCTGCCGGATCGCAGTCCGCACGCAATCCATCGCCGTATCGCCGCCGCCGATGACGACAACCGTCTTGCCCGCAGCATTGAGCTGACCGCTTTCGTAGTCCGGAGCGGACAGACCAAGGCCGACCCGGTTCGAGGCGATGAGATAGTCCAGAGCCTTGTGCACGCCGGCGGCGTTGGCGCCGGGCGCCCCGAGTTCGCGCGACTTGTAGACGCCGGTGGCGATGAGCACGGCGTCATGCTTCTGGCGCAGCTGGGCGAAGGTGATGTCCTTGCCGACTTCGACGCCAAGTTTGAATTTCACGCCGCCCTCGACAAGCCGCTGCACACGGCGATCGACGATTTCCTTCTCAAGCTTGAAGTTCGGGATGCCGTAGATCAGGAGGCCGCCGGCGCGATCGTGGCGGTCGTACACCGTGACCTTGTAGCCCGCCGAGCGGAGCTGGTCGGCGGCGGAGAGACCGGCGGGGCCGGCGCCGATGACGCCGACGGACTGTTTGAGATCGCGAACCGGCTTGAGCGGGCGCACCCACCCTTTTTCCCAGGCCGTGTCGGTGATGTAGCGCTCGACTGCGCCGATGGTGACTGTGCCGTGGCCGGACTGTTCGATAACGCAGCCGCCTTCGCAGAGCCGGTCCTGCGGGCAGATGCGTCCGCAGACTTCGGGCATGTTCGAGGTCGCCGAGGAAATCTCGTAGGCTTCTTCCAACCGGCCGTGCGCGGTCAGCATCAGCCAGTCGGGAATGTTGTTCTGGAGCGGGCAGTGTTGCTGGCAGAAGGGCACGCCGCACTGCGAGCAGCGCGAGGATTGTTCGCCCGCCTTGGCCTCGATGTAGTCGGCGTAGATTTCATGGAAGTCGCCCTTGCGCGCGGCAGCCGCGCGCTTTTCAGGCGTTTCCTGCTCCACCGATACGAAGCTCAGCATCCGCTGTCGCGCCATCGTGCCGCCCGCCAGACCCTTCGAGTTTGCGAAAATCGACTGCTCCATAAACGGAAGGGCTGTCGGGCGCAACGCGAAAACGGCCCACATTGTACCAAATGGGACATATATGGACTTCTCTGCACAGTTGTTGCGCGAGCTGAGCGCAACCGCGCCACATTTGAGTTCCATATGGTCCTTTAATTTCCGATTCATCGAATATGCTGAAGCGTGCTGACTTTCCTCGCTGGTTCGGGCACGCCGACGCTCATGGACACCCAGACAATCCTGCAATCGCTTCTGCTTGGCCTCATCGAAGGGTTGACGGAGTTCATTCCGGTGTCCTCGACCGGGCACCTTCTTCTGGCTCAGGTCGCGCTTGGCCTCTCAGGACCGGAATGGGAGACGTTCACCGTCCTGATCCAGCTTGGCGCGATCCTCGCCGTGGTCGTCGTCTATTTCATGCGGCTCTGGAATGTGGTGCTGGCGCTGCCGACGGATCCGAAGGCGCGGCGGTTTGCGCTGACCGTTATCCTTGGGTGCCTGCCCGCCTTCGTTCTTGGCTTCCTGCTGCACGACTACATCAAGAAATACCTGTTCGAGAGCCCGGAGCTGATCTGCTGGTCGCTGCTTATCGGCGGCGTCGTGCTGCTGGTCATCGACCGCGCGGCGCCGAAGCCGGTGGATCACGATTCAATGCAGTTGCCGGTCTGGAAATCGCTGGTGATCGGCCTTTGCCAGTGCCTTTCGCTTGTGCCTGGCGTTTCGCGATCGGGCTCGACGATCGTGGGCTCGATGCTGATCGGCATCGACAAGCGGGCGGCGGCGGAATTCTCGTTCTTTCTCGCCATACCGATCATGGTCGGCGCCTTCACGCTCGACATTATCAAGAGCCGCGACCAGCTTTCGGGCGACAACATCGGTATTATCGCGATCGGGTTTGTGGCCTCGTTCGTCTTCGGCCTGATCGTGGTCAAGACGATGCTGGATTTCGTGCAGAAGCGTGGCTTCGCAGCGTTCGGCGTCTGGCGGATTCTGGTGGGCGGGATCGGGCTGGCGCTGATCTACAAGCTGATCCCGCTGGGCTAGTGCCGGGTCACTTGCCGCCGGTCAATGGCCGCAGGATCAGTCGCAGCAGCAGCGCGCCCAGCAGGGCCGAGACGGTCACATCGATCCAGATCGCGAAATCGAATTGCCAATCCGGCTCGATCGACTTCAGCCAGACCGACAGATCGAGGTGAAACGCGCGGAACAGCGTGCCGACAAGGAATATGCCGATCAGGCCGATCGCCATGTCGCCCCAGAGCCCCATCAGCTTGCGGCCACGCACGATGCTGCGGGCGATAAGTCCGGCGGCGGTTGCGATCAGAATCCACGCGATGATGGCGCCGGCGTTCATGCCGGCATAGTCGATACGAATGGCGTCCATTGTCCGGCCCCTGGCGATTCCTGCCGAAGCGTAACCGCCTCGCGGCCGGCTTCCAACCCGTCCGGGGCGGGACCCGTCCGGACCGGATTGAGCTAGTCTACCGATACCTTCAGGGACACCGAAGCTGCGACGTTGTGGGGGAGGCTGGCCGAGGCGAATGTCTGGCCGCGCCTGAGCTTGAGGTTCGTTTCGCCGATCACATCGCCCCGCGCGTCGAGCCCCTGGATCACCACCACGCGCCGCGACGTGGACTCGCCCGACGATGTGCGGATCGAGACGTGGTCGCGGTGCTGGGTGAAGCTGACGATACCCGGAGAGAGATCGACGGACCGATTCACCATAAGCGGGGCCCGCGGCGCGACGAGACTGGCCACAGCCGGGGTGATGGCGACGCCGATGGCGCCGATGAGGACAAATTTGGCGATCATCTTGTTTCGCACCCTGAGGGTCCGGTTGGTCGGACTCGGCAGGCGCGGTGCAAGTTGCATTCCCTCTCCCGGGTGAAGGGCGGGCGGCGGAGGGGCGATCTGACCCGTCAACATCGACATGGTAAATGCAACGCCCGACCCCGCCGGTGGTTGCGTGGCCCATCGCCGGCCGTGTCCGGTTTCCGCTCAGATCTTGGGATTTGCGGGTTCGGCAGGAGTTGTGTCGTCGGGGGCGACCGATTCCGGCGCCGGCAGGGCTGGCGGCTTGCGCCGACGGATGCGGATGGCGTTGCGAAGCCGGGCGAGGCGGCGCCAGAACCTGCGCCGTTCCGGAACGGGCAGGGGCTCCAGATTGTTGACGAACTGCTCGGCGCAGGCCCGCCACGAATAGGTTTCGGCGTAGGCGCGCGCGGTTTCGCGCGACATGGTGAGCGCCTCGAGGCAGGCGGTGCGCAAGTCTTCGCTGACGGCGCCAGCTCCAGTGCCGGGAATCAGGTCGCGCGGTCCAGGGGCCGGGAAGGCGGCGACTGGCGTGCCCGCCGCCATTGCTTCGAGGATCACCAGGCCGAAGGTGTCGGTCAAACTGGGGAAGACGAACACGTCCGCGTTGGCGAAACACGCGGCGAGCTCCTCGCCGAATTTCGAGCCGAGGAAGATGGCGTCGGTGTGCTTCTCGCGGAGGGCCTCAAGCTGCGGACCTTCGCCAACCACTACCTTGGTTCCGGGCAGGTCGGTCTCAAGGAAGGTCGAGATGTTCTTCTCGACGGCCACGCGACCAACATAGAGGAAGATCGGCCCCTGAAGGTCCTTGAACGGCCCCTTGTCAGCCGCGCGGAGCGAGGGATGAAACAGCTCGGTGTCGACGCCGCGCGACCAGGCGGCGATGTTCTTGAAGCCGCGGGCTTCCAGCTCCTCCCGCATCGATTGCGTCGCGACCATCACGCGGCCGGAGTATTTGTGGAATTCCCGCACATACATGTAGCCAAGCCAGGTCGGCAGGAACCAGAAGCGCGCCGCGACATATTCCGGAAAGCGGGTGTGATAGCTCGTGGTGTAGGGAAACTTGTGCTTGAGGCAGACGCCGCGCGCGGCCCAGCCGAGCGGACCTTCGGTCGCGATGTGGACGGCGTCAGGCTCAAATTCGAGGAATCGCTCCTCGATGATCGAATCAGCGCCGAATGCGAGCTGGATTTCTGAATAGGTTGGCAGGGGGATGGTCTTGAAGCCCTCGTTGGGCTGGACGATTTCCCAGCTGTGGCCGAGGGCCTGACATTCGGTAACCACGCGTTTCATCGTGCGGACGACGCCGTTGACCTGAGGCTCCCAGGCGTCGGTTACCAGCATGATGCGCATATCGGGGTCTATCCTTGTCGGCCGCCCAAGACCTCCTTAGCGGGCGTCGGCCCGGCAGGCCATGGCAAGCTTACCGCGAAGTTAGGTCACATTTTGACGCGCCCGCGCGGCGCAAAAGCAAGTTTATCAAACTGTCACGAAACAGTTATCGAACTGTCTTTGAACTTAACTACCCCACCGCGCATCGGGCGAAGCGCTTCGCTTTCGCTGACGGATGATGAAACGGGGTATTTCAATGCACGCTCGAATGATCCTTGTGGGGGGAGTTACCCTCGCTTGCCTGGCTGGGGTCGCAAACGCGCAGACGACGGACCAGTCGGCTGACATCGAACAGCTCAAATCCAAAGTTGCTGCGCTGGAAGCCGCGCAGAAAAAGGACAGCGGCAGCTGGGCTGACTCGACCAAGATTTCCGGTCGCATGTATTTCGACATCTCGAACATCGACCACAAGAGCGATGGCGTCTCGCAGTCCGACAACGGCACATCGTTCGACATCAAGCGCCTCTACATCGGCATCGACCACAAGTTCGACGACGTCTGGTCGGCCAACGTGACGACCGATTTCCTCTATGACGGCACGGCGGGCGCCACGCAGATCTACATCAAGAAGGCCTACCTCGAGGCCAAGATTTCGCCGGCACTCGCGATCCGCGCGGGTTCGACCGACATGCCCTGGATCCCCTTCGTTGAAGGCATCTATGGCTACCGTCAGTACGAACAGACCCTGATCGACCGCACCAAGTTCGGCACGTCCGCCGACTGGGGCGTTCACGCCGCCGGCAAACTCGGCCCGGTCGACTATGCGGTCGCCGTCGTTGACGGCGCCGGATACAAGCACCCGTTCCGCTCCAAGGGCGTGGATGTGGAAGCTCGCGTCAGCACGCAAGTGTCGGGCTTCACCTTCGCCCTGGGCGGTTACACCGGCAAGCTGGGCAAGGACGTTGAAGGCGGCGCGCCGGACTACCATACGGCAACGCGTTACGACGCCCTCGCGGCCTACACCAACAAGGTCGTGCGCGTTGGCGTTGAATACTTCCACGCCGACGACTGGGCCAACGTGAACACCGTCGCTTCCGACAGCTCGGACGGCTACAGCGTGTTCGGTTCGTACACCTTCGCGCCGAAATGGTCGGTCCTTGCGAAGTACGAAGACGTCAATCCGAAGAAGGACACGGTCTCCAACTTCGAAGAGAAGTACTACAACTTCGGCATTTCCTATGCCCCGACCAAAATTGTCGACCTGGCGCTCATGTACAAACATGACAACGCCAAGAACGGCAGCCTCAGCACCGGCAACGGCACGATCGGCGGGCTGATCAAGGGCGACTACGACGAAATCGGCATCTTCGGACAGCTTCGTTACTGACCGCGGGGCCCCGCGCCGCTCCGGCCTCCCGGGGCGGCGCGCTGCAGTTGAGTCGGCGACTGTCACACGACTGTCGCACATCCCGTCGAAAAGAGTTCAGACAAGGAGACCCTCCATGTTTCACGTAAACACCCGAATGCTTCTCAAGGGCGCTCGCGTCCTTGCTATCTCGGCCGTTGCGGCCACCACGGTGGCCGGTATTGCCGCTGCCGACGACATCACCGGCGCCGGCTCGTCCTTCGCCGCTCCGATCTACACCAAGTGGGCGGAACAGTCGGGCGCCCAGGGCGGCGCCAAGCTGAACTACCAGTCGGTGGGTTCGGGCGCCGGTCAGACGCAGATCATCAACCGCACGGTTGATTTCGGCGCCTCGGACGCCGCCGTCTCGGCGGATCGTCTCGAAGCCAACCACCTCCTTCAATTCCCGACCTGCGTTGGCGCCGTGGTCATCGCGGTCAACCTGCCGGGCGTCGACGGCTCGAAGCTCAAACTGACCGGCGACATCGTCGCTGACATGTACATGGGCAAGATCCGGATGTGGAACGACAAGCGGATCAAGGCGATCAACCCGGGCCTCAAACTGCCGGCCCTGGCCGTGGCGCCTGCCTATCGCGCCGACTCCTCCGGCACGACCAGCATCTTCACCGACTATCTCGGCAAGGTCAGCCCGTCCTTCAAGGACACGGTTGGCGTCGGCACTTCGGTGTCCTGGAAAGCCGGCGTGGGCGCGCCGGGCAACGCCGGCGTCGCTGGCGCGGTGACCAACACCAAGGGCGCGCTCGGCTACGTCGAATACGCCTACGCCACCGAAAACCACATGCAGGTGGCGATGCTCTCCAACCACAACGGCAAGTTCGTCGCGCCGTCGTCGGCTTCGTTCGCCGCAGCCGCGGCAGGCGCCGACTACACGGCTGACCCCAACATGGCGGTCAACATGAACGACACTGCCGGCGACGGTAACTGGCCGATCGTGGGAGCCACCTACGTGCTCCTGCCGACCAACCCGACGGACACCGCCCGCTCCGCGAGCGTGATGAAGTTCTTCGACTGGTCGTTCAAGAACGGCAAGCCGGCGGCCGACCAGCTGCACTACATCATGCTGCCGGAAAAAGTGTACGACATGATCCGCAGCCGCTGGTCCAAGGTGGAATCCAACGGCAAGCCGGTCTATACGGCGGCCAAGTAGATAGACCAACGAAACAGAAGAAGGCGGGCTTTTGGGCCCGCCTTCGATGTTTTCAGATTTTGTACTGAGACTTTCCACGACGGGCGTGCGCGCAGAGTTCTGACGATCGAGGCGGGGCAGGGTGATGACGGCGACCACAGGGTCCATCGGACTGACCGCGCGTCCGCATCCCAGAGAGGCGGCGTTCAGCATTGCCCTTCTGGCCGCGGCCCTTGTGGTGCTGGTCACGCTTGGGGCCATTCTCCTCATTCTCTTCCAGGCCGGTTATCAGGCATTCGCGCGATACGGCATCCAGTTCATCTGGAGCGGGGCCTGGGATCCGCCGCGTGAGCTCTATGGCGCGCTGCCCGCGATCATCGGCACGCTGTCGTCGTCGTTTCTCGCCATTCTGATCGCCTGGCCGGTCGGCTTCGGCATCGCCTATTTTCTCACCGAGTATTGTCCGCGCCCGCTGCGCGGTCCGCTCGGCGTCGCCATCGAGTTGCTCGCAGCGATTCCCTCCATCGTCTACGGCATGTGGGGCTTCTTCGTTCTGGCGCCGTTCATGGCTTCGACGGTGCAGCCATGGCTGACCGAGACCTTCGCTTTCCTGCCACCCATCACCAACGCAGACGAGTCGGCCGGCTTCTACTGGTTTTCGGCGCCCGCCGTCGGCGTCGGGCTGCTGACCGCCTCCATCGTTCTGGCTATCATGATCCTGCCGTTCATCGCGGCGGCGACGCGGGATGTCCTTCTGTCGACGCCGACACTGCTCAAGGACGGTGGTTACGCCATGGGCGCCACGCGGTGGGAAACAATGACCGGCATCGTCATTCCAGCGGTGCGCGGCAGCCTGTTCGGCGCCGTCTTACTCGGACTGGGCCGCGCGCTGGGGGAAACGATGGCGGTCACCTTCGTCATCGGCAACGCCAATCGGGTGCCAGACAGTTTCTTCGCTCCAGCCGCTTCGATCGCCAGCGTCGTGGCCAACGAGTTTCCGGATGCTGAACAGGGCTCGATCAAGCTCGCTGTGCTGTTCGCGCTGGGCTTCCTGTTGTTTGTGGTGTCGTTCGTGGTGCTGGCGTTCGCCCGGCTTCTCCTTCGGCAAGGGCGGATGGCATGACGACCGGCGGATCGACCTCGGCCACATCATCGGGGCCTTCAGGAGCCGAGCCGGGCGTGCGTCCGGCCCTGCAACCCGGCAGAACCGCGCGCATCAACCGCAGCAAGTATCTGCGGCGCAAATCGACCGATGCAATCATGGGCGGGCTGTGCACGTTCGCAGCCGTGCTCGGCCTTGTCTTCCTTGCCCTCATTCTCTTCACGCTTCTCAGCAAGGGGCTGAGGGGGATGTCGCTGGACCTGTTCATTCACAAGACCATGACGCCGGGCAACCACGGCGGTCTCGCCAACGCCATCGTCGGCACGCTGATGCAGGTGGCGATCGGAGCCGTGATCGGAACGCCGCTGGGCATCGCCATTGGCGTGTGGCTGGCCGAGATCGGCCGCAACGGGCGGCTGGCCTCGATCGTTCGCTTCGTCAACGACATCCTGCTCAGCGCGCCTTCGGTCCTGATCGGACTTTTCGTCTACCAGGTCATCGTGAAGCCCACCGGGAACTTTTCGGCGCTGGCGGGCGGCATCGCGCTGGCGCTGATCGCCATGCCGGTGATCGCGCGCACGACCGAGGATATCATTCGCCTTGTGCCGGACGCCTATCGCGAAGGCTCGGTGGCGCTGGGCGCCCGGCCGAGCACCACGATCCTGCAGGTTGTCCTTCCCGCGGCGTCGGGAGGCATTCTCACCGGCGTGCTGCTTGCAGTGGCGCGGATCGCGGGCGAAACGGCGCCCCTGATTGTCACCTCGCTGGGCAATCTGAACTGGAATTTCGATCTGATGCGGGCGACCGCCAGCCTTCCGATGACGATCTACCGGTATGCGTCCAGTCCCTACAAGGAGTGGGTCGATCTCGGCTGGGCCGGCGCATTGCTGATCACTTTCGGCGTGCTCGCCCTCAATATCGCAAGCCGGGTGACGATGTACTACCGCGCCAGGGGCCGGCGGGCCTAGCCGTAACAGGCGCTTGCTTCCTGCGCAGGAGCCGTATCTCCTTCCCATAGATTGGGGAAAGGATACGGGATGTCAGCCCGACCCGACCAGCCAGACGAACTCGATGCGGTGAAGACCGAGGACGAGGCTTTGCGGATCGCGTCGTTGCTGGCGCATCCCGCGCTCGACGAGGCGCAGCGCCACATGGCGGCGCAACGTGCGCGAGACCTGATCCTGAAGGCGCGCGCCGAGACCCACAGATCGGGTGTCATCGAGACCTTTCTTGAAGAGTTCGGGCTCTCCAATCCCGAGGGTCTGGCGCTGATGTGTCTTGCCGAGGCGCTCCTGCGGGTGCCGGACGCCGATACGGCCGATGCGTTAATCGCGGAAAAAATCGCGTCGGGCGACTGGGACGATCATCGCGGCCAGTCCGACTCGGCGCTGGTCAACGCCTCGACCTGGGGGTTGATGTTGACCGGCCGGATCGTGCGTCCGCCGGAGGACGCTGCGCGCGACCCTGGCGGTTTCGTTCAGCGCATGGTGCGCGAGGCGGGCGAACCCGTGATCCGTGCCGCGATGATGCAGGCGATGCGGATCATGGGCGAGCAGTTCGTGCTGGGCCGCACCATCAAGGAAGCGCTGAAACGTAGCGCCCGCCAGGTGAAGCGCGGCGAGGCTGGCGCGCATTCCTTCGATATGCTGGGCGAGGGTGCGCGCACCACTGCGGACGCCAAACGCTATTTTGACAGCTACGCCAGGGCGATCGGCGCGCTTGCCGAAGCAAAGACCGGCCCGACGCCGGAATCGGCGTCCGGGATTTCCGTCAAGTTATCGGCGCTGCACCCGGCCTATCGCGCAACGCAAACGGAGCGCGTGCATCGCGAACTTTATCCGATGGTCCTCGCGCTGGCGAAGCAGGCTGCGGCGGCGAACATCAACCTGACGCTGGACGCGGAAGAAGCCGACCGCCTTGTGTTGTCGCTTGGGCTATTGGAGCGGCTTGCAAGGGAGCCAGACCTCGCATCATGGACGGGGTTGGGCCTTGCGATACAGGCCTATCAGAAGCGGTGCGAGCGCGTGATCGGCTGGCTTGCCGGCCTGGCGAGCGACGGCGGCAGGCGTCTCATGGTGCGGCTGGTGAAGGGCGCTTACTGGGACACGGAAATCAAGCGCGCCCAGACCGACGGGCAACCGGACTATCCGGTGTTCACGACCAAGCCGGCGACCGACGTGTCCTATCTCGCCTGCGCCAAGGCGCTTATTGCGGCCGGACCATCCATCTATCCCCAGTTCGCCACGCACAATGCGCACTCGCTCGCCTCGGTGGAGTTGATGCTTGCGGATGCGGGGCGCGAGGATTTCGAATTCCAGCGGCTGCATGGCATGGGCGCGCCGCTCTATGCCGCCGCCGGACGTGAGCGCCGCGTAAGGGTCTATGCTCCGGTAGGCGAGCATCAGGATCTGTTGCCCTATCTCGTGCGGCGACTTTTGGAAAATGGCGCGAATACCTCCTTCGTGCACTCCTTCCTCGATGAGGATGTGCCGGCCGAGCGAATTGCGGCGGATCCCTATGTGGCGCTATCGGCCTTGCCGACACGGCATCCGCGTATTCCCGCGCCGCCGGACCTCTATGGTCCGCGGCGGCGCAATGCTGCAGGAAGCGATCTCAGCCAACGTGCGGCGCGACAGCGGATCGAACGGGCGGTCGCTGCTCTGGACGCGGCCGGTCCGGTTTTGGCTTCGCCGATTATCGCGGGAAAGACGGGAAAAGGTGCGGCCCAGGATGTGCGCGCGCCGGCAGATCATGCGCGACTGGTCGGACGCGTCGTCGAAGCGGGTGACCGCGATGTTGAAGCAGCGTTTGCCTCGGCAGCCGCGTTCCAGCCGGAATGGGACGCGCTTGGCGGTCCCGCGCGCGCTGTCCATCTGCGCGCCATGGCGGACGTGCTCGAGGCCAACACCGACCGTCTGATCGCCTTGCTGGCGCGGGAAGGCGGCAAGACGCTGGACGATGGCGTCTCCGAAGTGCGCGAAGCGGTGGACATGTGCCGCTATTATGCCGCCGAGGCGGAGGAAAAATTCGCGAGGCTCGAAACGTTGCCGGGGCCGGCCGGCGAGACCAACGGACTGGAGCTTCTGGGCCGTGGCGTATTTGTCTGCATCAGCCCGTGGAATTTTCCGCTCGCGATTTTCACGGGACAGATCGCGGGAGCGCTGGCGGCCGGCAACACGGTGCTGGCCAAGCCAGCCGAGCAGACACCGCTCGTCGCGTCGGAGGCAGTGAAGCTTTACCACACAGCGGGGCTGCCAGTGGAAGCGCTGCATCTGCTGCCCGGGGCCGGAGAAGTCGGCGCCAAGCTGACGGCGAATTCGCGCTGCGCGGGGGTGGCGTTCACCGGGTCAACCGAAGTCGGACGGATCATCAATCGGACGCTGGCGGCGAAGGACGGGCCTATCGCCGCGCTGATCGCGGAGACGGGCGGCCTTAACGCCATGTTCTGCGACACCACGGCGCTGAAGGAGCAGGTGGTCGACGATGTAGTGATGTCGGCTTTCCGTTCGGCGGGGCAAAGGTGCTCGGCGCTGCGTCTACTGTTCCTGCCACACGAGACAGCCGATGAGGTTCTCGAGATGCTGGAGGGTGCGATGGCCGCGCTGACAATCGGCGATCCCGCTTCGGCCGCGACAGATGTGGGACCGGTGATCGACGCAGAAGCGCAAGCGATGTTGCGCGACCATCTGGCGAAGATGCGCGCTGAGGCGGCCGTGCGCTACCAGCACGACGCGGCGACATCGCAGGACTCGGGGACATTTTTCGCACCCGCGCTGGTGGAACTCGCCTCACTGTCGCAGATCGACCGCGAGGTGTTCGGGCCGATCCTGCATGTGTTGCGATATGATCCCGATGATATCGAAACCGTCGGCGCCGAACTTTCGGCCAAGGGCTACGGACTGACGCTGGGCGTGCATTCCCGCCTCGAAGGCTTCGCTGACCGCGTCATGCGCGTGGTCAAGGCCGGCAATGTCTACGTCAACCGCTCAATCATCGGTGCAGTTGTCGGCGTGCAGCCGTTTGGCGGCATGGGCCTGTCCGGCACAGGGCCCAAGGCCGGCGGTCCGCACTATCTGGCGCGCTTTGCGACAGAGCGGGCGGTGACGGTCAACATCGCCGCGCAGGGCGGTGATCCGGCGCTGCTCAATCTCTAGCGCTGGTCTAAGAGGCGGGTGAGGTGACGCCCAGCCACGCGACCGCGATCAGAACACAGGTGAAGACCGCCAGTTCGCCCGCAATCCCCCGGCGCAGAAGCGGCCACAGGGAACGCCGTGTTGCATAGAACTGGTTGAAGAGCGCAATCGCGACAAGCCCCGCCACCAGCGCGATTTTGATCAGCAGGATGCGGCCATACACGCTGCCGGGCGAGGGCAGGAAAGAGCCAGTCACCAGCCAGGTGTTAATGAGGCCGGTCAGGACAACCAGCGCAACGGCGGCGTAGCCGGTCGAGGTGAAGCGGCGGACGATCTGTTCCCGCCCCTCATCCTTTGATGCGATCGCGCGCCAGAGCGGGACAAGGCCGCCAAGCCAGAGCCCCGCCGACAAAAGATGCACGCCCTGGGAGACAAGCCGGACGAGGTGCTCTGCTCCTTCGCCTGCCGCCGCGTGGCCGATACCGGCGAGAGCCGCCAGGGAGAGCGCGGCCGTCGCAGCGGTCAGCGCGCGCGGGCCCGCCGTCGCCGAAACGAACAACGCCAAGCTGAGAGACAGGTGGACCAGCCACGTCCGCCCAAACCCTGTCTTGAGGAGGACGAGGCGAATTTCGTCCGGCCGGAATGCGGTTGCGGCATCTCCCGAGATGTTGAGCAGGATGCTGGCGAACCAGGCGAACCCCGAAAGCAACGCGAGCCCGGTCACGATGCGCATCGGAAAACGCGGCGCCGCACGGGCGTAGTAGGGGAAAACAGCGGCGCCGAAGGCGATCATTGCTGTCGCCAGATGCAAGAATCGGAAGAAAATCAGCCCAGCTTCCAGCATCAGGGCCGGACGGTGAACTTGAAGTCGCCCTGCGTGACGTGACTGTCCACGGAAACGACCCGCCAGGTCACGGTGTAGGTTCCGGCGGTCAACGCGGGCTTCACGGGAACCGAAAGAATCCGCTTGTCGGACGTCGCGGAGGAGGCGCGGCCGAGCTGGACTGCAGCGCCGTGAGAGTCGGATAGGGTCACATGCGCAAGCGCTGCTTCAACGCCTTCGGAGAATTCCAGGGTGATTGACGTGGGCGGCGCATGAACGACCGCGCCAACCCGGGGGGTGGCGCGGTCCAGCATGGCGTGCGCGTCAGCGCGCGGCGTCAGCAGAAAGCTGACGGCGACTGCGAATACTCCCGCTGCAAGGCGATTCACGATCTGCCTCCAAAGATTGGCCGGCCAATCGAGTGGGAAAACAGATCATCGAGGAAGAAGTGGGCCTGGATCGCCCAGCCGATCGACCCACCGCTGTCGCCATTCATCGGAATGATCGCCTCGGCCCCGATCTGCATGTGCCGTCCCGTCCAGAGGACGCCAGGATTGACTGTGCCGGTCGTGCGTTCGCCGCCAGAATGGCGAATTGGATCTTCGAATGCGATTTCGACCAGAGGCGTCATCTGGTTGATCCATCTCGGCCAACCCTCATCATGAATCTGCGAGGTGAGGTAGGGCAAGCTGTATTGCAGCGTCAGTCCGCCGACGAGCGCGTTGGGATTGGGGTCGCCGTCCTTGCTATGCGCGCGCACGGGCATCGAATAGCCGAGAAGACCCGTGACTGCGAATGGCCTTGCCCAGCTGACGCTTTCAGGCAGATCACCGAAGCCCTTGCCGAAGTAGAAGGTCGGTGTAAAGGCGGTCGTGTCTTCCGCGCCGACCCGCTCAGCGCCGCTGCCGCCGAATTCCGTGCTGACGCCGGCGGCGAGGATGGTTTCGTGCGCGGCGTTGGTCAGGAACTGCCACTTTACCGTGGCTTCGACGTTCTGGAAGCCGTCGGTGCTTACGCCTCCGTCGCGATCATGAGTCCAGGCGCCTTCCACAGAGAAGCCGAATGTCCTGGTGATCCGCTTGGAGTATTCGCCGGAGACTTCGGTTTCGCTGTCGAGATGCGAAAGGGTCGGAAGAGACAGTTCGTCCGCGACAGCGGGATCATCGGTGGCGATTGTCGCCGGGAAGAAGCGCGTGCCGGCAAACCCGTGCGCCATTGCGGGGCCGGCGACGGCGACTGCCGTCAGGGTGGAGACGAGAACCGTCGCATAACGACAAACGGCGCGCTTGTCGGCGTACTTGATTGACATGGGAATATTCCTTGTGTTCTGCCGCATCGGCAGGAACCTGAATTGTGAATCAGCCAGGCTTCGCCCGGCGGCTTTCAGGACAATTCAGTCGGCGCCGGCGGACCGGTGGAAGGCGGCGGCTGGGCCGGATTGCTTTCGCCGGGCTCAACATCGAAGGGCGCGATCGTTGCGGCGACTCGAGAGACGAGCGGCGGTTCGGCCGTTACGTCGGCGGCCGGCGACGCCATGTGCGCCGCCACGGCGAAGACGCATTGACCATGATCGTTCTGGTCGTGTCCGCCGTCATGGTGATGGAGAGGGACAGTTGACGGATCGACATATTCGCCGGTCGTCATGTCCATCATGCGCATGCCCGGGTTCTGGGCTTCGCAGATGGTGACGGTCAGGTAGCGGCCATCCGGCGTATCCGCCGTCGCAAGCATGTAGCCGGCGGGCACGATGGCGCGCACGAGCATCGCCAGAAGCGTGATCGCTCCAAGCCTCCTGCCCACGCTGTGCATCCACCTGAGTATGCGTGTCCTCCCGGTTCAGGGCGAAACATTAGGCGCGGGCCATGATGTGTCACAAGTGCGGCTTCGAGCCGCGAAGGTCACAAGGCGGCGATGTGCCCGTGCGGCATCGACTGTCGACGAGCCGCGCTCAAGCTTCGGATGTGCGGAGCGGCTGGGGAGCGGGAATGGGTTGAGCTGCCTCGCTGGAACCCCGGGCCGGGCCAATTCCAAGTTCGGCCCAGTCGGTGGTTTGTCCGCTGGTTTCACCCAGGCGGCCGCGCGCCGTGCGCTTCCGGCCACGGGCCTGGGTGAGCCGGCCAGCCTTGCCGAGTCCGAACTCGGGCATGTTCACATAGAGGGACTCATAGTTTCCGGCCGGGATCATGTAGGTCTCGTGCCAGGTGCCGACGTCGCCATTGAGACCAACCGCCTTGTTCATCCAGCGCCATGCCGGCAGATGCGCGCGGGTCTTGTCGGTTGCGTAGGCGAGCAGGTCTTCCTTTGAGCGCCAGTACTGCACCACCATCATCGTGCGAATGCCGGCCTGGTAGCGATAGTGCAGCATGCCCAGCTCCGGATGCCGCAGCAGCTCACGGTTCATCTTCGGCATGGCGGCGAATAGCGGAATCCACTTCCACAACTTCCACCACCTGTTGAGTCGCATGCCGGTCAGGAAGACGACGAATTCGCCGTCCATTTCGGCGGTCATGTAGTTGTTGATGGTCTTCGGCATTCCCAAGCCCCGAAAGTCCCCATGGCCGTTCGATAATTCGGACGACCGCCGCTGTACAGAGGACGAGATGGCTCACGGATCGCGCGGGAAGCCGGCGCCCGAAGGCAGGGCGGGCTCGGCCTGGACCGGGCAGCCGACGGGGATTCGGGGGTCCATTTCCGCGGCCGGCGGGCGTATGCGACGCCAATGGTTAACGACCCCTGAATCGGGATATTGGTTCTCCTGTGGAGGGTAAAAATAATGTCGGCTTCCGCCCGTTGACGGTCCAGTAATCATATGGCGACACTATATCTAGCGTCGGGCTGAGCGATCGTACCAAGGGCTTGGGGGTCGAGCTGGCCGCGAAACGTTCTGTCATTACAGCAGAAGAGTGGGTCAATGTCCGCTGAAGCCGCCTCCGCCACTGAAATCAAGGCCGAGAATACCGCGAAACGCAGGGGCAAGCCCAAGGCGCATAGCGCCCTGCGCGTCGTGGACGGGATCCGGATCGATCCCTCGCGGGACGCCCTCCTGACCGATTTCGGCAAGAAGACGCTTGAGGACCGCTACCTCCTGCCCGACGAGTCGTTCCAGGGCATGTTCGCCCGAGTCGCGACCGCCTATGCCGACGATAGCGCCCACGCGCAACGGATTTACGACTACATCTCGAAACTCTGGTTCATGCCGGCGACGCCCGTGTTGTCCAATGGCGGGGCCGATCGCGGCCTGCCGATTTCCTGCTTCCTCAACACCGTTTCCGATTCGCTCGACGGGATTGTCGAAACCTGGAACGAGAACGTCTGGCTGGCCTCGAACGGCGGCGGCATCGGGACGTATTGGGGCTCGGTGCGCTCGATCGGGGAGAAAGTCGGCCAGAACGGACAGACGTCGGGAATCATCCCGTTCATCCGGGTGATGGACTCGCTGACGCTGGCGATTTCCCAGGGCTCGCTACGGCGCGGCTCGGCCGCCTGCTATCTCGACATCCACCATCCGGAAATCGAGGAGTTCCTTGAAATCCGCAAGGCGGCCGGCGACTTCAACCGGAAATCGCTGAACCTGCACCACGGCATCAACATCACCGACGAATTCATGGAGGCTGTCCGTCAGGATCTGCCCTTCGGGCTGCGCTCGCCGAAAACGCAGGAGATCATCAAGGAAATCCCCGCCCGCAAGCTGTGGCAGAAGATCCTCGAGCTGCGCATGGCGACAGGCGAGCCCTATCTGATTTTCTCCGACACCGTGAACAACGCCATGCCGGCGCACCAGCGGCAGCTGGGCTTCAAGGTGCGTCAGTCCAACCTGTGCTCGGAGATCATGCTCCACACGGGGCTCGACCACCTTGGCAACGACCGCACGGCGGTGTGCTGCCTGTCATCGGTCAACGCCGAGAAGTTCCTGGAATGGAAGGGCGAAGAAGGCTTCCTGGAAGACGTCTTCCGCTTCCTCGACAACGTGCTTGAGGACTTCATCAAGCGGGCGCCGCCGGAGATGGCCCGGGCGGTCTATTCCGCCCAGCGTGAACGGTCGGTCGGCCTGGGGCTCATGGGGTTCCACTCCTTCCTGCAATCGCAGGGCGTGCCGATGGAATCGGCGACGGCCAAGGCATGGAACAACGCCATGTTCAAACACATCCGCCGTGGCGCGGATGCGGCTTCCGTGAAGCTGGCGAAAGAGCGGGGCGCTTGTCCGGACGCGGCCGATTGCGGCGTCATGGCTCGCTTCAGCCACAAGCTGGCGATCGCGCCGACAGCCTCGATTTCGATCATCTGCGGCGGCACGTCGGCAGGCATCGAGCCGATCCCCGCCAACATCTACACGCACAAGACGTTGTCCGGTTCGTTCTCGGTCAAGAACCCCTACCTGGAAGCGGTGCTGGAAACGACCGGCAACAACACGCCAGGGGTCTGGAGTTCGATCCTCGAGCGCGAAGGCTCGGTCCAGCATCTCGATTTCCTGTCGGAACACGAGAAGCTGGTGTTCCGCACCGCCTTCGAGATTGATCAGCGCTGGATCATCGAGCTGGCGGCTGACCGGACGCCTTATATCTGCCAGTCCCAGTCGCTGAACCTGTTCCTCGCGGGCGACATCGAGAAGTGGGACCTGCACATGCTGCACTGGACCGCCTGGGAGAAGGGCCTGAAATCCCTTTATTACTGCCGGTCCAAATCGGTGCAGCGGGCCGCTTTTGCGGGATCGGACCGGGAAAGCGCCAGCTCTGCAGCCAAGGCCGAGCGGACTGACTATGAGGAATGTCTGGCCTGCCAGTAGCTGATTAGCTCGTACGAATTGTTGCGTTGCACAACGAAAGCGGTCCCTCCGGGGCCGCTTTTTTGCAATGAGCTACTCACAGGGCCGGATTGTCGCACTTGACCCTGCGCGTTAAGGTTCCGGACGCCAAGCGAGGCGAAATAGTGACCAGAAGGTGACCGGAAGGAACGAAAAACCGTTATTCCCGTTATGGGATTGTAAATCGGGCAGATGGAGCCTGATCCCACCCAGTAAAACGGCGAGCATGTAAGATGGTCGTGAGTCTTGCAGGTAGCATGGTGGTTATGTCCTGCCTCGGGTGCACCGGGTTGGGGGCAAATGCGTCCGATGTGATCAACGTCGACGTGGGCCCCGTGACGGGCGAACAGAGCTTCCAGACGCAGAACCAGTATCAACCGGTCGACCCCGTCGCTGGCGCCGAATTCCGGCTGCCGCTCAAGGTCGGCAACGACTTCAGCCCCTCCAACTGGGCCCAGCCGGAGCAGGCGGCCCGATTCAAGGAACTGGACCTTTCAACCCCGCTGTCGATGCGGATGCAGCCGGGTGACAACATTTCGGCGGAGGTCGCCTTTGGCGCGTCCGGCGAGCGCACCGGGCTCGGCCTCGACTTTCAGGTTGCGCCGCGGGCCCAGATCCAGAGCAATCGGGCCGGCAATAACATCGCCAATGTCGGCGGTGAGGTTCGCCTGGGCCAGGGTCTCGCGGACCGCGACCTGCGGAACACCGATTTCAGGCCGCCGGCTTGGTATTTCTTCGTCGGCGCCGACAATCAGGCTCTGATGTGGAACTTCGCGGACAAGCAGAGCGTCACGGGTGTCGCCCTGCGCGATCAGGTGACCGTCGGCGACATGCAGGCGGGTATGGCCTGGTCCACCTCCCGCGGCGGACAGATGTCGCTTGGCCTGGTTGAACGCAAGCTGTCGTTCACGGACATCGCCGGGGACCATGACGTGTCGACCCGGGAACGGTTCGCCGCGTTTAGCTTCACAATCAAGCGATAGCTGGCCCGGTCCCCCGCAGCTTCGCAAGGCGCCCTTTGGCGCCTTTTCTTTTGTGCGCCAGAACGAGGGAAAATCGCTGCGGATACCGCCGCGTTCCCCTGCAAATCGCTCAAACTGTTGTGGATCGCCAAGGCGCCAGGTCTGGCGCGCTGGCGGCAAGGCGTCAGACTCCCCTTCCACCGTTTGCCGTTTCGAGTGTTGATGGGTCGTGCGTCAAGATATGGTCTTGCGACGATCCGTTAACACTACATATGGTAATCGTTCCGTCAGTTGAATGCCGCGGAGGGAAGATCAGATGTCCGAATCGAACACCGCCAAGACAGGACCGGCCGGGGCTGAGGCCAAGGGTGATGGCGGCCGATCGGGCCTGCTCACGTCATCCTTTTCCTACAAGCCATTCCGCTATCCGTGGGCCTACGATTTCTGGAAACGCCAGCAGCAGATTCACTGGATGCCGGAGGAAGTTCCACTCGGCGAGGATTGCAAGGACTGGGCGTCTCGTCTGTCGGATCAGGAGCGGAATCTCCTGACGCAAATCTTCCGCTTCTTTACCCAGTCCGATGTCGAGGTGAACGACAACTACATGGAGCGTTACGCTCGCGTCTTCAAACCGACCGAAGTGAAGATGATGCTGTCGGCGTTCTCCAACATGGAGACGATACACATCGCGGCGTACGCGCTTTTGCTCGAGACGATCGGCATGCCGGACAGCGAGTTTTCGGCGTTCATGGAATACAAGGCCATGGCCGACAAACACGACTACATGCAGAAATTTGACGTCGAGTCGGACGAAGACATCCTCAGAACCCTGGCGATGTTCGGCGCCTTTACGGAAGGCCTGCAGCTCTTTGCGTCTTTCGCGATGCTGATGAACTTCCCCCGCTTCAACAAGATGAAGGGCATGGGTCAGATCGTGACGTGGTCGATCCGCGATGAAAGCCTGCACTGCGAAGGCATGATCCGGATGTTCCACGCCTTCGCCGCCGAGACGGGCGCGCTGACCCAGGCGGTGAAGGACGACATCGTCGAGTGCTGCCGGACTGTGGTTTCGATGGAAGACCGCTTTATCGATCTCGCCTTCGAGATGGGGCCCGTGCAGGGCATGACGGCGGACGATATCAAGGCCTACATCCGCTACATCGCCGACTGGCGCCTCGGCCAGCTCAAGCTGCCGCCGCTCTATGGCGCCAAGCAGCACCCCTTGCCGTGGCTGTCGGAAATCCTGAACGGGGTCGAGCACGCCAACTTCTTCGAACAGCGGGCGACCGAGTACTCCAAGGGGGCCACAGGCGGCGAATGGCACGGCGAGGATGGCGTCTGGCCCATGTTCGACCGGGCCCAGAAGAAGCCGGCGGCCGCAGAGTAGGCGCCCTGCAGGCAGGCGAACCGGCCCCGGGGCTCGTTCGTCGCGGGGTAAATTCCGTTACCGATGGGTGAATCCGCAAGTTTCACGCGGTTGGCCATATTTTTGCACGGCTCGAAACCATATGTTGCGGAAGGACGTTTATACAGACGTTCTTCTCTTCAGGAGATTTCGAGATGGCCTCTTCAACCACGACCACCGGCAATGGCGCCACGGCAGGGGCCGCCAAGACGGAATATGAAGCGCTGAAAAACGACGTGAAGGCGCTGCGGGAAGATATCGCCGCCCTGGCTCAGGACGCCGGCAAGGCTGCGCGCAGCGAAGCCCGGCGTCAGACGGCAAAAGCCGAAAAATACGTGGATGGCGCCCGCAAGGAAGCCACCGAGTACCGTGACCTCGTCGAGGACAAGGTACGCGATCATCCCTTCGCGGCGATTGGCATCGCGCTCGCCGCCGGGTTCATCGTCGCGTCCATGGGCCGCCGCCGCTAGGTCGTTCGGTCGGGCGTATGACAAGCTGAAGACTGGAACGGGGCCAGTGGGCGGGAACATCAGCCACAAGGCAGGGCAGATCGTTGACCGGGCAAAGGTCATCGCTATCGCCGGCGTTGTAGCGACCTTCTTCGGCTTCGTGGGCGTATTTGCGCTCGCCGCATCGTTTGCCGCGCTGCTTGCGATTTGGATGCCTTGGCCGGGCGCCCTGGCCGTCACCGCGGTCGCATTCCTGGCCATAACGGCGATCGCCCTTTGGGTCGGAACCAGGCCGGTTCGATCACAGAGCGACAACGAAGGCGAAGACGAAAACGAGTCCTCGATCGAATCGGCATTCAGCTCCCTGACCGATCTCCCGATGGAGGCGGCGCGGAAGATCATTTCCGAACGCCCCATAGCGGCCCTGGCCGTCTTTTCCGGCTTCGGCGTGCTGATCGCTCGGCGGCCGGAAGTCGCAATCCGTCTGGTCGAGCGACTGATCGAGCGGTTCACGTGAGCAGGCCACCTGCCTGGCCGCCACGACGTTGATTGACCTCGTTCGCCAACCTCTCCATCTTCAGTCGATGACGGGGAAGGGCATGTCGCCGGAACAGGCGGTCGATCGCGCAACGGAGCTTTACGAGGCCTCGACCGGCCGATTGCGTGCGGCGCTTGAAGCCTTCATCGCAAAGGGTCGCACACCAACGCCGGAGGAACGCCTCCGGGGCGATTTCGCTTATCCGGAACTGCGGCTGACCTACGATCCGGATGGACCGCCGCCGACGATGTCCCGCTCGTTCGCCAAGCTGGCGGATCCCGGCGTCTATTCCGCATCGATCACCCAGCCGGCTTTTTTTCGCGACTATCTGCTTGGGCAGTTGGAGCATCTCGCGTCGGATTATCCGATCCAGCTGGATGTCTGCGCCTCCCGTGCCGAAATTCCCTATCCCTACGTTCTCGATAACGCCGGACACATCGACGCCGAAGCGCTGCCTCCGGAGGAATTCGCGCGATGGTTTCCCACGCCCCGCCTCGCCTATATCGGCGACGAGGTCGTGGACGGCGAAATGTGGGACGACGAAGGCGTCAAGCCGCTAGCGCTGTTTGACGGTCCGCGCGTCGACTTTTCGCTTCAGCGGCTGAAGCACTATACGGGGACGCCGTTCGAGCATTTCCAGCGCTACATCCTGTTCACCAACTACCACCGTTACGTTGATCATTTCGTGGAGTGGGCGGCCGAGCGCTTGAAACAGCCAGGCCCTTACCGGCGACTGTCCGCGCCCGGCGGCGTGGTGATCGAGGCCGGAACAAAAAAGGGCGCGCAACTGATCACGGACGGTTCGTGGCGGCGGTTCCAGATGCCGGCCTACCACCTCATGGCCGATGACCAGTCAGGCATTACCCTGGTCAACATTGGCGTGGGCCCATCCAACGCCAAGACAATTACCGACCATCTCGCAGTGCTGCGGCCCGAATGCTGGATCATGGTTGGTCATTGCGGCGGTCTTCGCCATTCCCAACGCATTGGCGATTACGTGCTCGGTCACGCCTATCTGCGTGATGATCACGTGCTGGACAGCGTTCTGGATCCCAGCATCCCGGTGCCGCCGATTGCGGAAATCCAGGTCGCACTCCAGGAAGCGGCGCGCAAGGTCACGGGAGAAAGCGGCGAGGCGCTGAAGCGCCGGCTGCGTACGGGAACGGTCATCACCACGGACGACCGTAACTGGGAACTTCGATTCAGCGCCAACTCCACCCGTTTCAACCAGTCGCGCGCTGTGGCGATCGACATGGAAAGCGCGACGATTGCCGCGAATGGCTATCGCATGCGCGTGCCTTATGGCGTGCTTCTGTGTGTTTCGGACAAGCCGCTTCATGGCGAGATCAAGCTCGCCGGCGCGGCAAACCGCTTCTACGAGCGGGCGATCGGCGAACATATCCGGATCGGAATCGAGACGATGGAAAGCCTGGCGCGCGAAGGTGGCGCAGCGCTGCACAGTCGCAAGTTGCGGGCGCTCGACGAGCCGCCTTTCCGTTGATTCCGCGCCGCGGCTACGGGGCTTAAGCCCCCTGAGTATTTTTTGGGCGCCCATCGACACACCGTCCCAAGCACCGCATGATCTTCGCCAGCGAGACCCGACACGGGCAGCGGGGGAGACAGGATGACTGACGCGACCTTGGAGGCGGCGGCAGGCCAATCGCCGGGCGGGGACATGACAAAGGAGGCCCGGGCCCGGACCGGAGGCGTATGGTCGCCACCCGGCTTTTCCTGGGCTCTCTTCGAATTCGGTCGCAACCCCTACTACTTGCTGATCGTGATCTACGTGTTCCCGCCCTATTTCGCGCGTGTCGTGGTGGGCGATCCGGTGCGGGGGCAGGAGGCGGTGGCGTCAGCGCTGTTCTGGGCGGGGCTGATCTGTGCTCTGACCGCGCCAGTGCTGGGCGCCATGATGGACCGAAGCGGCAGGCGCAAACCCTTGCTGGCAGTCTTTCTCGCTGCGATGTGCGCCTGTGCGGTGTCTCTCTGGTGGTCGACGCCGACGGGTCTGGGCGTGGTCGGTACGGTCGCCATACTGACCGGCGCGTTCTGCGCCTACACCTACTCGGAAGTCATGCACAACGCGATGTTGCCCCAGGCGGGCCGGCCCGACGCCCTCTCGCGTATTTCGGGCGCAGGGCTCGGCCTCGGCAACGCGGCGGCGGTGTTGAGCCTTCTGGTTTTCGTGGTCGTGGTTTCGCTTCCGTCGGCCTTTGGGCACACCTCGGCGGAACTGCAGACGCTGGCGCCGCGGGCGCTTGGCCCGGCCATGGCGGCATGGCTGGCGATCTTTGTCATTCCCTTCTTCATTTTTGTACCCGATGGCGCGCCCGCCGGAGGATCCTGGAGCCGTGCGGCAGGCGAGATTCTCAGCCTGCGGGCGGTCGGTTCGCTCTTTACCTATATCAGGGGGCTGTTCCGGGAGTTTCCCCAGGCGATGCGGTTTCTGTTCGGCCGCATGATCTACGCCGACGGCCTGACCTCGGTGATGGCGATCGGCGGCGTCTACACGTCTGGCGTTCTGGGCTGGAGCCCGGCGGAAGTCGCGCTCTATGCGATCTACGGTTCGGTGTTCGCCGCCGTTGGCGGTTTCCTTGGAGGTCAGCTCGACCGGATCATGGGCGCCCGCGCTGCTCTGATCAGCGAACTCTCGGTGTTCGTGGTGGCTGCAGTGGCGATCCTTTCGATCACCAAGGAATCCATCTTCTTCGGGCTGGTGGCGTCCAATCCTCACGTTCTCAGCGGATCGTTGTTTCCCTCCACGTCCGACCTGACCTATCTCGGCTTCGTTGCGGTGCTCTCGTGCTCGCTTACGGCCTGTCTCTCCTCAAGCCGCTACATGCTGGTGACCGTGGCGCCGCGTCACCGGATATCCGAATTCTTCGGCTTCTTTGCACTGGCCGCAAGCGCAACGGTGTGGATCGGCCCGCTGCTCAATGGGCTGGTGACCCATTTCACGCAAAACCAGCGGTTGGGCATGTCCACCGCGCTGATCCTGGTGATCACCGGACTTCTGCTCATGATCTTCACGGTGAAGCACAACGGCCGTCCCGGTGACGGGAAGGGCGCCTGAGCAGAGGCCTAGGCGCCAGACCAGGTCACCTGATCGCTCATGCGGGGGCGCAGGTAAAACGTCTGGTGAAGGACGATGCCGTCCTTGAGAAAGAAACCAAGCGAGCTTTTGTAGTTGTAGCTGATCTCGGCCATGATGACGCTGCCGCCGGTCGGCATGATGCCTGGCTCAAGCTTGACCTTGTCGCCCATTCTAAGGGGGTCGAGATTCTTGGCCTTGCTCCAGTCGACCCGGGAGACGCCGCTGTCGTCGATGATGCTTGTGACCCGCATCTCAACGCCATCCACAGCGTAAGGTTCGAACATCGCGCGCGCCGCGTCAAACACGTCGGCAATCTCGTCTGCATCGATTGTGTCGGTTCTGGCGACGAGATCGGCGAGCGAACTGGCGGTTTCAGTCACCTTGCGATCAGCGCTGATCACCAGCGAAGTCTCTATCGCTCCGAAATAGAGGATCGCCATGAACGGAAGGATAAGCGCGAATTCGATGGCCGCGAGACCGCGCGTGTCCGCACCGAATTTCCTGAGCAGCGAAAAAGACGGCCGGCGCATCAGAACGGCTCGTTGCGGAAGGTGGCGGTGGAGACCAGCAGGCGGCGGCCGCCGCTCATGTTCGCCAGCGGCGCTGAAATCACCGGGGTCATAAGCGACCAGGTGTAAAACGCGCGAACGACGACGATCTGATCGGCGCCGCCCGGTTCGAATTCGAACTGGTCCTGTTTGAGATTGCCATCCTTGTCGACGGCCGGCTTGTCAAAGTCTGTCGATGCGAAATTGTTGAACGTGCGGACATCGATGAGAAGGTTGTCGCCGCAATCGAGCAGGTTGTAGAGCTGCCCGCACACCGCCGCCTTGAACTCCGTGAGCCCCTTGCCGGACGTTTGCAACTCGCCGGTGCGCAACCGGCGAGCCGCTTCCATCACGCCATAGTCCAGCGTGGAGGTGAGGATGAAGATCATCACCACTTCGAGCAGGCCGAAGATCAGGACGAAGAAGGGAAAAGCGATCAACGCGAATTCGACCGCCGCAACGCCGCGTCGGTCGCCGGTCAACTCGTGCAGGCGCCTGCGCCATAGCGCTTGCGCAGGTGCGGCTTTGGTCATCGGCCCCTCGCCGTGCCCCATTTCCCTGGAGCTGCCTCGCCCCGCCGCCGTGGGCGGAAATCCAGGACTACCTGGTAGCGGCTATTGCCCCTTCGCCGCCGCGGTCTTGCCCGAGACTGTCGCCATCAGTTCAGAGAAATGACCGGCTTCATCGCCAACTTTCGGCGTTGCGCGGCATTTGTCGAAACAGGAATACGTGTTGATGGCGCCGGTCGAGCCGCGAATGATCGTGAGCTCGTTGGGATCGCTGTCGGAAACGGCAAGCATGTTGGAATAGATCGTGCGCCCCGAGCGGTCGAGCACGAGAAGGTTGGTCGAGCCGAACGTCTTGCCAGTGACCAGCAGGGTCATGGGATCATGCACGGCCACGTCGGCGACTGTGGCGTTGCCTATGACCACGCTGTTGGCCGGCGCGGGCAGGCGAAGCGTGACGGTCTGGTCGACACTGACCTTGAACGGCTCGGCCAGGGCGGCAGGCGCCAGGGCGATGCCGAGCGCCAGCACGGCGCAGACATGTCTTGCTCTCATAGTCTTCTCCTCGGCCCCGAAAAGAGGCGGTCGCCCGCAGACGATAGAAAGGAAGACTGAACGAATGGCTAAAGCGGAGACGCAACGTCACGGAAGGCGCGAGTTCATCCGTCGTTAGAATGGTTTGCCGGCTGTTAATATCTGGGCGAAGGAAATTTCGATTCGCTTAGGCCGTCTTTTATCTCTTTCCCGTAGACCGGTGGAAATCGGCTGTCGGTGATGGTGCTGCACAGCGGGCTATTGCCAATTGATGGGGAAGACGAAGTGAAAAACGTTGTTCGCTTTCTGAAGAACAAATCCGGCGCGACGGCGATCGAGTACGGTCTGATCGCTGCGCTTATCGCCGTTGCCGTCATCGGCGGCGTCTCGACGCTGGGCCAAAACGCCAACTCGACTTTCGTGAAGGTCGCCGGCGAAATGGCGAACTAATCTGATCTGATCAGATTGTGTTGGTCTGGATCGAAGCCGCGGGACATTCTCCCGCGGCTTCTTTTCTTTTTCGGCGCCCGTGGCGGGCGAGGGCGTTTCCCTAAATACAAACGTGAGCGTAATCTGACGCCGAAATCGTAGTTAAGCGTATATGAATAACATATGCTGCAAATTTCTTTTCCATTTCACTTTGTTTTCATTCCGCTCGTGTAGAACGATCATACCTACTGCGGGTGATGGTACTACGTAGTGGGACAACCATGCGTAGCGGAGAAGCACTATGAAAAACGTTGTTCGCTTTCTGAAGGACAAGTCTGGCGCGACCGCGATCGAGTACGGCCTGATCGCCGCGCTTATCGCCGTTGCCGTTATCGGCGGCGTCTCGACGCTCGGCCAGAACGCCAACGCGACGTTCGTGAAAGTCGCCGGCGAAATGGCGAACTAATCTGACCTGATCAGATTGTGTTGGTCTAGATTGAAGCCGCGGGACACGCTCCCGCGGCTTCTTTTCTTTTTCGGATTGTCCGTAAAAATATCCAACGCGAAACGGTTCTTTCAGGCAATCAGCGTATACATGTCGCCTCCAAGCAAGAGCTGCAGATGATCGCCACTCTCTTCTGTCTGATTTTTCCCGGCCTGCTGATTTACGCGGCGTGGCACGATCTCAGGACGATGACGATTCCCAACTGGGTTTCGATTGCGCTTGCAGTCGCTTTTGTGCCGGCCGCAGTGGCCACCAGCCAGACAGTTCCCCAGATCGGAATGCACCTCGCAGTCGGCGCCGCGACCTTGCTGATCTGCGCAGCGCTTTTCTATCTCAACATCTTTGGCGGCGGCGATGCGAAGGTCATTTCGGCTGCCTCGCTCTGGATGGGTCTTGCGGGAGCCAACCGGTTTGTCTTCTGCATGGCGATCGCCGGCGGCTTGCTGGCGCTGGTGCTGATCGTTCTTCGCCGGATGAAAGTTTCCAGCGACAAGGCCTGGGCCAAGCGCCTGCTGTCTCCGGAAGAGGGCGCGCCCTATGCGGTGGCCATTGCGATCGGGGCCTTGCTGGCTGCGCCTGCTTCCCCGGTACTGGCGCACGGATTGTCCAGTTTCGGTGTGTGAACTCTGCTAATACACACGTCGCATGTTAACTAACCTTTAGAGGCCTTCTGAAAGTCTGCTCAGTTGAAGGAGCCCCGTTCCGCGGGCTCGGGGACGGACCTGGAGGGCTTCGATGTCGCCGTTGCGACTGATCATTCTTCTGGTTGCGGCAGGGGCGGCGATTGCCGCCGTTTTCCTGGTGCGCTCCGTAAAGGCGCCTGCACCCGCCGTCGCTTCATCGGTTCCCGTGGAAAGCCGTCAGGCGGAAATCCCGGCCAAGCAGATCCTCGTCGCCAAGAAGGACATCGTCGTTGGCCACTTTCTGGTCGCGGACGATCTTTCCTGGCAGCCGTGGCCTGAGAACGCTCCGACGAAATCCTTCCTCGACCAGAAGTCCGAGCCTGATGCGCTCGAGAAATCGGTCGGCGCTGTCGCCAAGGTGGCGATGGTTGAAGGCGAGCCGGTCACCGCCGCCAAGATCGCTCACCCGGGCGATGGCGGGTGGATGTCCGCCATGCTGGAGCCTGGCATGCGGGCGGTGTCGATCGAGATTTCCGCCGACACGGCGGCCGCCGGCTTTATCCAGCCCAACGACCATGTCGATGTCATGATGGTCCGCGATGTCGACTCGTCCGAGAACAATGCTGCAGGGCCCGTGCTCGCGAAAGCGCGGGCGCACACAATCCTGCAGAACGTCAAGGTGCTGGCGATCGACTCCACGTATGCGCCGCCAGCCAAGGAAGGCGAGGGCGGCGTATTGATCGGCTCGCGCGCCACGCTGGAGTTGTCTCCGGAAGACGCAACGCTGGTCGCTGCGGCGCAGAAGGGCGGAAAGCTTTCTGTCACGCTCCGCTCCATCGCCGACCTGCAGGGCTCTGATGGCGCCACCGCCATCGGCCGCGCCCTGCGCGACGGAGCGCGCGCGGAACAGGTGCGCATCTATCGTTACGGCGCCGAAGGCGTCGCTCCGGTTCCGGCAAGCTGAGGTAGTCCTTATGTCGGCCTTTAAAATCCTTGCGACGCTCGGCCTTGGCGCCGCGCTGCTGTCGTTTTCGGCCGCTGCGCAAACGCCTGCTGCTGCGCCTCTGGCGGGCTCACCGGCTCAGCGTATCGCCATGCCGGATGCAGCGACGGTAACGCCCAACGAGAGCCTGACGCTCACCGTCAACAAGACCTACATGATCGAGTTCGATACGGATATCGACGACATCATTGTCGGCAATCCAGCCATCGCCAATGTCACCGCCCGCGACCGGCGCCGTGTCGCCGTGATGGGTGTTGCGGCAGGCGAGAGCAACATCGTCTTTCTCGACAAGGCAGGGCACAAGCTCAAAGTGCTCGACGTGTCGGTCACGGACGGGGTCGCGGGCATGGACCAGCTGCGTGGCCTGATCAAGAAGTACGTCCCGAACAACCATGTGCAGGTTGAGGCGGTCAACGGCCGCGTGATTCTCGCTGGCTCTGTGCCTAGCCTGTCGGATTCCGATCGTGTCATGACGCTGGCGCGCCAGTACGCGAAGGACGACAACAGCGTCCTCAACATGATGACCATCGAGGGCAAGGACCAGGTCACGCTCAAGGTGCATATCGTCGAGATGCAACGCTCGCTGGTGAAGCAGCTGGGCGTCAATCTCTCTGGCCAGGTGGGTTTCGGCGAGCTCACCGGCTCGTCGTTCCAGAACCTGCTGAAGGCTTCGACGACAAACACGTTTGGCGTCGCCGGTTCGGCGCTTGGTGGCCTCGCGGCCACGATTGACGATGTGAACCTCGTGGGTTCGGCGGTGCAAAGCAGCGTCGCCGTGGGTCTGGCGGCGCTGGAACGGGTTGGCGTATTGCGTACACTCGCCGAGCCCAACCTGACCGCGATCTCTGGCGAAAGCGCCAAGTTCCTGGCGGGCGGCGAGTTCCCGGTGCCGGTCGCACAGGATCAGGGCAAGATCAGCATCGATTTCAAACCCTTCGGTGTGGGCCTGGGCTTTACGCCCGTGGTTCTGTCCGAGGGACGCATCTCGCTGCAGGTTTCGACAGAGGTTTCGGAACTTTCGGCGCAGGGCGCGTTCACTTCGCGTTCGTCGTCTTACACCGATCCGACCACGGGCGTCGTGACGCCGGGCGTTTCGCTGAACATTCCGGCGCTGAAGGTCCGGCGCGCGGAAACGACGGTCGAGTTGCCGTCGGGCGGCAGTCTCGTTATCGCCGGCCTGATCCAGCAGCAGACCAAGCAGTCGCTGGATGCGGTGCCCGGCATCAAGGATGCGCCGGTCCTTGGCGCGCTGTTCCGCAGTCGTGACTTCCAGAACGACGAAACCGAACTGGTTGTCATCGTGACGCCGTATCTGGTCGATCCGACGGACCCGCAACGGCTGCGCGATCCAGATCGCGGCTACGTTACGGCGCGCGACGCGCGCACGATTTTCTTCGGCAAACTCAACCAGGTCTATGCGGTGCCCGGCTCGGGCGTCGACAAGACGACCGCACCCAAAGGTGCGGCTGGCTTCATTATCGACTGACCGGAGCGCAAGGCATGACCAGACGTTTCCTGATGTTGCTCGCCAGCGCCTCGCTCGCCGCCCTCGGTGGTTGTGCGCTCTCCAAGAGCCAGATCCGGGATGAAAGCCTCGGACACCTTCAGATGAAGGCTTCCGAAGTGACCGCGGAATTGAAGATCGATACGCTGGTCTCCGGCGAAAAGCTCGACGACGACGCCCGCAATGCGGTGCGGTACTTCGGCGAGTCCTATCAACACGAAGGCCACGGCAAGGTCGTTATTTCGCGGCCGAGCATGGGCCCTGACGATGTTGGCGCGTTGCGTGCGTCGTCGGACGCCCGCGCGGTGCTGCTCGCCGAGGGCCTGGACCCGTCCAGCATTACCGAGGGCCCGTACGATGCCTCCGGCGCGGGCTCGGCGCCGCTGGTCATCACCTACAAAACCTGGGAAGCGAGCGTTCCCGGGTGCCCGGACATTTCCTCCTATCAGATTGCCTGGACCGGAACGAACGGGCCCCTGCCGTCCTTTGGGTGTGCTGTCAGCTCGAACCTTGCCGCGCAGCTCGCCCATCCGGGCGATCTGGTCAGCGACCACAAGATGGATCCGGCGGATCTGAAGCGTCGGACCATTGTCATCACCAAGTATCGCAACGGCGAAGCTACCGGAGCCGCCAGGCCGTCTGAGGCCAGCGGCGCGATCAGCAAGGCTGTCGGAAGCTAGAGCGGATCGAGGAAGAAAGACATGAGCGCCAAGGACAAGTTCCACGACGACTCCGATCTCGATCAGCTCGCGCATGATCTGGATCTCGATATGGATGCGCCGATCGGCGCTACCTTTGCGGCCGCTTTGCGCGAACAGGGCTCGGAGGTCGAACTCGCCCACGAGGAAGACATTGATCTCGCGATTGATGACGACGGGTTTCTCCTGCCGCACGACCTGAGCGAGAACGATGGCGATACCGCGACGTTTGAATCTTCCGAAGCCGAGCACGCGCATGCTTCGATGGAGCCGGCAGACGATGACGAGATGCACGATTTTGCGCATCTCGAGGAGGCGGAGCGCGTGACCAAATCCGCTAAACTCCCCGTGTCTCCGCCGCACGAGGCTCAATTCGCCGACCACGCGGACGAAGCCGAGCAAGAGTCGCCGCCTTACCAGCATGAGGATATGGCGGCGGCCGACAGCGAAGCCGCGGGGCAGGGTCTCGGGTTCGACTATTCCTTCGGATCATCGGATTCAGGGGGCGATCGCCCGATCCCGAGGATTTCGATCCACGCCTTCTGCACGCGAACCCCGCTGCTCGGCCTCATGCGGACGATCACCAAGGATCGTCGCATGAAAAGCGTCATGATGGACGTCTTCGAAGGCGGCATCCAGGCAGCGATCAACCACTACGTCAACGAGACGACGCCCAACCTGCTTATCCTGGAAGGATCAGGCGAGCCGCGCCAATTGCTGTCCGAACTGGATGCGCTTGCCGGGCATTGCGACGAAAACGTTCGCGTCGTCGTCATCGGCCAAACCAATGACATTCGCTTCTATCGCGAGCTGATGCGTCGCGGAGTGAGCGAATACCTGGTGATGCCCGTCGATCCGGTGCATCTCATCCGCTCGATCTCGCAGCTTTTCACCGACCCGGATGCGCCTTTCATGGGCAAGACGCTGGCGGTCACGGGCGTGAAGGGCGGGGTGGGCGCTTCCTCGATCGCTCACAACCTCGCGTGGGCTCTTTCCGAACGGGTGAAGACCAACGCGACGCTTGTCGACCTTGATCTCAACTTCGGAACAACGGGCCTCGACTTCAACCACGATGCGACGGCGACCATTGCCGACGCGCTGATGTCGCCGGACCGGTTCGACGAAGCGGTCATGGGACGGCTTGTTTCGAAAGTCACTGACAGGCTGTCGCTTTTCACGGCGCCGGCCACGCTGGACCGGACCTACAATCTTGATCCTGACACCTACGTCCGCGTGCTGGACCAGATCCGTTCGTCGGTGCCGTTTGTCGTGCTCGACATGCCGCAGATCTGGTCGGACTGGTTCAAGTCGACGTTGATCGGCGCCGACGAGATCGTCGTGGTCGCTGCGCCCGATCTTGCCTCGCTGCGCAACGGCAAGAACATGATCGACTTCCTCCGGTCGGCTCGTCCCAACGACAACCCGCCGAAGCTCGTCCTGAACATGGTTGGCCTTCCGAAGCGGCCGGAGATCCCCGCGAAAGACTTCGGTCAGGCGATTGGAGTTGATCCGACGATGGTCATGCCGTTCGACGCCCAGTTGTTCGGTACGGCGGCCAATAACGGCCAGATGATTTTTGACGTGGCCCCGGACTCCAAGTGTTCGCAGGCGCTGGATCAGCTCGCTGTGGCGCTGTCCGGCCGCGATATCCAGAAATCCAGGCCGTCGATTCTCAAGAAACTGATGGGCCGCTAGGAGAGGTTATGTTCGGCAAGCGTACGACGCCTGGCGCCGGCCCGGATTCGCCTGAGGTCGCGGTCGCCCCCGCGGCGTCGCGGCCGGCAGCTCCGAAGCCTGTGGCGACGCCTGCACCCGCTCCGGAGGTCGCTGCGCCGCCGAAGGCTGCAAGCCCGGCCCCTCCGCCGCCCAAGCCCGCGGCGCCCAAGCCGGCGCCGCCGAAACCGGCCGCTGCAAAATTGTCTTCACCCTCGGCCACCGGCCCGCGGGGCGGCGGCGCCGCGCCCCGGCCGTCCAAGATTTCGCCTCCGCCTCCGCCGAAGGAGCGGGCGATCCAGGTAGACAACCGTTCGGACGAATACTACCGGACCAAGACCGAAGTGTTCAACGCGCTGATCGACACGATCGACCTGTCGCAGCTGGCGCAGCTCGACCAGGAAAGCGCGCGCGAGGAAATTCGCGACATCGTCATCGAGATCATCTCGATCAAGAATGTGGTGATGTCGGTCGCCGAGCAGGAGACGCTGCTCGACGATATCTGCAACGACGTTCTGGGCTATGGCCCACTTGAGCCGCTGCTGGCGCGCGACGACATCGCCGACATCATGGTCAACGGCGCAGGAACCACGTACATCGAGGTGCAGGGCAAGATTCAGCGTACCAACATCCGCTTCCGCGACAACGCGCAGCTGATGAACATCTGTCAGCGGATCGTCAGCCAGGTCGGCCGCCGCGTCGACGAGAGCTCGCCGATATGCGACGCGCGTCTGGCCGACGGTTCACGCGTCAACGTTATCGCACCGCCGCTGGCTATCGACGGTCCGACGCTTACCATCCGGAAATTCCGCAAGGACAAGCTGAAGATCGACGATCTCGTCAAGTTCGGGTCGATCTCCGCACCGGGCGCAGAGATCCTGAGGATCATCGGCGCGTGTCGTTGTAACGTCCTGATCTCTGGCGGTACGGGCTCGGGCAAAACGACACTGCTGAACACCCTGACTGCGTTCATCGCTCCCGGAGAGCGCGTAATCACCTGCGAGGACGCGGCGGAACTTCAGCTGCAGCAGCCGCACGTCGTGCGCCTTGAAACGCGGCCGCCAAACCTCGAAGGCACGGGCAAGGTCTCGATGACCGACCTGGTCAAGAACTGCCTGCGTATGCGGCCCGACCGCATCATCGTGGGCGAGGTTCGCGGGCCGGAAGCGTTCGACCTTCTGCAGGCGATGAACACGGGTCACGACGGCTCCATGGGTACGCTGCACGCCAACTCCCCGCGCGAAGGGCTCAGCCGTGTCGAGTCGATGATCACCATGGGTGGTTTCACGCTGCCGCAGCGCACGATCCGCGAAATGATCGTCGGCTCGATCGACGTCGTCATTCAGGCGTCGCGCATGCGCGATGGCTCGCGGAAGATCGTTTCGATCACCGAAGTCATGGGCCTCGAGGGCGACGTCATCGTCACGCAGGACATCATGCACTACGAAATCGAGGGCGAGGACAAGGACGGCAAGCTGATCGGTTCGCACCGTGGAACCGGTGTTGGTCGGCCTCGCTTCTGGGACCGCGCCCGGTATTTCAACATGGATGCCGACCTGGGCCGTGCGCTCGATGCGCTGGAGGAGGGTAGCCGGTGACCGACCAGATGATGACCTATATCGTCGCCGGGCTGGCCGCTCTCGCGGTTGCTGCGGTTGGCTTTCTCCTGCCCAATCAGAGCGGCAAGCATTCCAAGCGCGTCAAAGCGATTGGTGAAGGCGCAACCACCAAGCGCGGCGGCGCCGATGTCAACGCGATCCGCAAGAAGCAGATGGACGCCTCGATGAAGGGGCTGCGCAACCGCGAGGAAGCGCTGCGCCAGAAGCGGGCGGTCGGGAAGTCGATCGAGGATCGCATCAAGCAGGCGGGTTTCACCTTTCCGGTCATGCATTTCTGGATCGCATCTGGCGTGATCGGCGCAGTCGCCGGCGTCGGCGTGTTTATCGCGGGATTCCAGTACTACGTCGCGGGGGGCGTGGCCTTCGCTGCCGGTCTCGGACTGCCGCGCTGGGCCCTCGGCATGGCCATCAAGGGACGCCAGAAGAAATTCGTCAGCCAGTTCGCTGACGCCATCGACGTTATCGTTCGCGGCGTGAAATCCGGTTTGCCGCTTGGCGAATGCCTTCGCGTGATCGCGCGGGAAAGCCCGCAACCAATCGCCGGAGAATTCACGCTCGTTTGCGACGCTATCGCGATGGGTATCCCGATCGACCAGGCGCTCCACCGCATGTACCAGCGGACGCCGATCCAGGAAGTGAACTTCTTCAATATCGTTCTGGCCATCCAGCAAAAGGCGGGAGGCAACCTGTCGGAAGCGCTAGGCAACCTTTCGAACGTGCTGCGTTCGCGCAAGCTGCTACGCGAGAAGATCAAGGCCCTGTCCTCCGAGGCGAAAGCGTCGGCCTGGATCATCGGGTCGCTGCCAGTGATCGTGATGCTGCTCGTCTATCTGACGACGCCGGCCTACATCATGTCGCTGTTCACCGACAATCTGGGTCACCTGATCCTGCTGATCGCCGTCGTGCTGATGGGCATGGGCATCTACATCATGCGCAGCATGATCAACTTCCAGATCTAGGGGCGCCTGGCGATGAGCAAGCTGGATTCAATTGTCGCCATGATCGTGGACCCCGCCTTTCTGGCGACGGTCTTCGCCGCGATCGCGACGTTCGCCACGGTGCTCACGCTGGCTGCGCCTGCCTTCTCTAACGACAAGCTGACCAGCCGCCTCAAGGCCGTTTCCAACCGTCGCGAGGAATTGCGCCGGAAGAGCCGCGCCGCGCTGGACGGCGAAACCAAATCGATCCGCCGCCAAGACACCAGCATGATGAAGAAATTCGTCGACAAGCTGGATCTCGCCAAGGCGCTGGAAGACCCGAACGTCCTCAAGAAACTGAACCAGGCCGGCCTGCGCGGACCCAAGCCGGTGTCGATGTTCTACTTCTTCCGTTTCGCGCTGCCGCTGGTGTTCGGCGTCGGCGCGTTTCTGTACCTGTGGTTCTTCAACGATCACGGCCTCAAGGTGCAGATGAAGATCGGCGCGGTGGTGTTCGCCTTCGCCGCCGGCTTCTATGGCCCCAACCTGTACCTTGAAAACCTCATTACAAAGCGCCGCACATCGATCATGCGCGCCTTTCCGGACGCGCTCGACATGATGCTGATCTGCGTCGAGAGCGGGATGGCGATCGAGCAGGCTTTCGCCCGCGTTGGCGAGGAGATCGGCACCGCCTCGCCCGAACTGTCCGAGGAGCTTGCGCTGACGACCGCCGAACTCTCGTATCTGCAGGAGAGGCGGATGGCCTATTACAACCTGGCGGACCGAACCAACCATCCAGGCGTGAAGGGCGTTGCCACGGCGCTGGTGCAGGCGGAGAAATACGGCACCCCGATGGGCGGGGCCTTGCGCGTGATGGCCAAGGAAAACCGCGAGCTGCGCATTACGGAAGCCGAGAAAAAAGCCGCCGCGCTGCCGGCCAAGCTGACCGTTCCGATGATCGTGTTCTTCCTGCCGGTGCTGTTCCTGGTCATCCTTGGACCGGCCTTCATCAAAATCAAGGGCATGAAGTTCGGCTCCTGATTACGGTCCGCTCGTCGTTCGGGCCGCTTGCCCGGCGTGTCATCCGGGCAGAGTTGACCTGATTGAAGCGCCGGGTTTGTTTTGGATGCTCCGGAGAGGGATGGGAGTAACTCGCCCGGGCGGCGCTTTGCGCTATTTCAATGTCCGAGGAGACCGATCGTGGACGCCCGGAACGCAGATATTCCAGTGCCGCCCGCGGCTGCTGACGCCGAGCGGAAGGATGGCGGCGCGTCCTCGAACTTCAAGGCGATGATTGGCGAACGGCTGGCGCGGCGGCCCGTCACGACCGCCGCGGTCGCTGCGCTGGCTGGCGCATTCGCAGCCGAGGCGATCGCGCTGTTCTTCACCAGGATGCTGGCGCGAATGGCCCTGCGCCAGTCGGCCAGAGCGAACCTGCGCCTGGCGCGCGATCTTGACCCGGATCCGGGCCCTCGCGACTGACCCCGCTCTACTGCCGGTATTTCTGGTGGCAGCTCGTGCAGGCGTCCTGGATATCGCCGTCAGAGAAGACGAGATCGTCGGCGTCTTTCTTGGCCAGATTGTCGGCCGTGACCTTGGTTTTCTCGACCACGGCATTGGCGAACTTGATCCAGTCGCCCTGATCCACCGGCCGGGACCCCTGGGTGAGCAACGTCGCGCCCTTTGTGACCATGTCGGCGCCTTCGCTCGCCGCCGCCCATTCCGCGTCGGTCGTGGGCGCGGTGGATTCCGCGTCGGTCAGGCGCTTGTAGCCCGGACGGATGAGGGCGTTGTGGACATCGGCGACGGTGGAGGCGTCGGTGAGCGTGGCCGGATCGACGGCCGGGAAATCATTTGCGGCGGCATCATCCGTGGCGCCGGCGGCCGGGGTGGCGTCCGCAGCTGGCGCGGCGGCCGGCGCTTCTGCGGGCGCAGCGGCCGTATCCGCCGCCTTCTCGGTGGGTTTGGAGCAGGCGGCGAGCGCCAGCGCGGCGAGGGCGGCGCCAAGGAGGGCGGAATGTCTGGTCATGCAAAATTCTCCATCGCCAGGATGGCTGGCTATCCGGCGACTCGGCCGGGGAATGCATACAAACTTGCGCCGTTCGCACGCCGGGGCAACCTTGGTGGCCGATCACCTGTGAGTGACGCGCCGGGCAGTGGCCGCCGGGCGCAAGGCAGTCTAGGACTGTTGCGATGCGGGTGACGGTCCTTTTTCTTGCGCTGGTGTGTCTGGCGGCGCCGACGGCGCACGCCCAGCGCGGAAACCGCGCCGGCGTCTGCGCGCCGACCAATGCCGAACATGCAACGCTTGCCGAGATCGCCGCCGACCGGGACGGCTGGCTGGGCCGGTGCGTGACGGTGGCTGGCGTCTATTCGAACGAGCGGGTCTATGCCGACGCGGATGCGATCTACGGCAAATCGGACGCCTCGATCGGCGGCTATGTCGACGGGCAGGGGTCCCTTGATGGGTATTGGGCGGGAGATTTCACCGGCCGGATCGCTGATTGCGCCAAGGCGGCGGCCGACATCGACGCCGGCCTTCTGCGGTCGCCCGGCATACTGGTCGACGGCGGCTCGCGCCAGGCGGGTTGCAAGGAGCCGAAAGGCCAGTTCCTGCTCTTCATGAGCCAGGGCGAGCTCGAGCCCGCGGGTCTGGTGAGGCAGTTCGCCCCGAAGACGGGCAGCCTCGCGCCTGCGCCGGCCGACTGGTCCGCGCGCGATGAGGTGGAGGCGCTGGCCATCAAGTTTGCTTCGGCCATGCTCGGAAAGAGCCGTCCTGTTCTCAAGGAAGTCCTGGGCGACGACTACGCCGTCGAGCAGGTGATGACGGACGCCGACAACGGGATCGCCATTCTGTCGACCCGCGCCGACACGCCGCCGCACGTAACCCTGCTTGAGGCCGGGGGCGATGCCGACGCCTTCAATGCGGCGGTCTGCTGGCGACGCAGGATGACCGGCGCGCCGATGTGGCCGATCGCCATGGCCGATGCGGACAACCGGCTGGACCGCCCTTATGCCTGCCTGCGGCTGTACAAGGATGCCAGCGGCCCGGTCGTCGCCGACGCGGCCCGCGCGTTCAACGGGTTGATCGAACCCACGAAATAGGCCGGCGTCTTGGTCTAGAGCCCGTAGGCTTTCGCCATGTCCGGGTCCTTGGCGGCGACCTGTTTGGCGAGATCGACGATCACCTTGGCCTGTTTCCAGGTGGCGTCGTCCTGCATCTTGCCGTCGAGCATGGCGACGCCGGTTCCGTCCGGCATCACTTCGAGGATGCGCAGGGCGAACTTCACTTCGTCCGGATCGGGCGAGAAGACGCGCTTGGCGATGTCGATCTGGTTGGGGTGAAGGCTCCACGCGCCGGCGCAGCCCATGAGGAAGGCGTTGCGGAACTGCTGTTCGCACGCGGCGAGGTCGGAGATGTCGCCGAACGGTCCGTAGAAGGGCTTGATGCCGGCGGTGACGCAGGCGTCGACCATTTTCGCGAAGGTGTAGTGCCAGAGGTCCTGCTGGGCGGCGATGCGTTCGCGGCCTTCGACTGGATCCTCAATGACGCGGTACATGGGATGACCGCCGCCGACGCGGGTGGTTTTCATCGCGCGGTTGGCGGCGAGGTCGGCCGGTCCGAGCGAGATGCCCTGCATACGCGGCGAGGCTTTTGCGATCTCTTCGACCAGCGCGACGCCCTGGGCGGTTTCGAGAATGGCGTGGAAGAGGATGGGCCGCTTGACCCCGGCCTTCGCCTCAAGCTGGGCGACGAGCTGGTCGGCGAAGTGGATGTCCCATGGGCCTTCGACCTTGGGCAGCATGATGACGTCGTAGACGTCGCCTGCCTTGCTCACGATCTCGGTGACATCGTCGAGGAACCAGGGCGAGTTGAGCGGATTGACGCGGGTCCACAGGCCCGTGCCGAGCTTTTTCCAGTCGACCATTTTCGCCATCTCGACAGCGCCGGCGCGGGCTTCCAGCTTGGCGTCGGCCGGGATCGCGTCCTCGAGGTTGGCGAGGATGACGTCGGACTTCTTCGCCATGTCGGGCGTTTTCGAACGGACCTTCTCGTTATGGCCCGGCACGAAATGGATCATGCGTTCGAGGCGGACGGGCAGGTCGCGGAAGGGCTCGGGCGCGCCAATGGCGAGCGGCTTGAAGAACTGGCGTGGGGTTTTTTCGGTCATCTGTCTCGCCTCAGGCTGGTCTCGTGTTGCAATGCATCAACGAGGCCGCAGGGGCAAGGCGTGACGGAAGCGTCCCACGCGCTGCGCACGTGGCGGCGCCTCCGCCGGAGGGGGATCCGGGGAGCGCGAAAAGGGGATTGGTCCCGCGAGCCTAGCTTGGCGGCGGGGGATGATCCGCAGTTACGACCATTGCCGGCTGCGTGCGGCGAGAGGCCGGATCGCGTGGCGCAGTGTGCGCGCTGGTCGCTTTCGGGGTCTGTGGCCGGAAGACTGGACCCCGGCCTTCGTCCGGTTGGCGCGAAGCGCCGACGCGGACGCGAGGGCGTGCGCAGGTACGGTGGGAAGAGTGGCTGTGTGGTTCAGCCGGTGTGATCTCCTGAAAATCGCGTGGCTCGGGGGAGGGATCGTCGTCGGCCTCCGGCGTGTGCCAATCACGCCTGAGGCAGCCAGAGACCCATCCGCAGACCATCGCGATGAGATGGGCAAGCTCGGCCCACACAGCCATCACTCCGCCAAGCCAAAGCTTGTTCGAAGAGGGGAGCCAACCCCGATATGACTGTGAAGGCGCTTGCGTCATGCCCGCGATGATCGGGCCGTCCCAAAGGGTGTCGGATAACTTTTTTCTTGGGCAAGGTAGCTGCTGGGGATTTCGACGTTTGGCTGGGGGATAGAGCGTTCAGGTTCCGGCCCTCGCCGGGATGAGCGGCGGGGGAAGCGCTCCGTTGCGGAAGCGACGCCTGGTCGCGGGTAAATAAAGGAAGGGCAAAAATTAATTGTTAAGGCGTTCGGCCGATCATGCCCGGGCGGCCAGGCGCTGCCTTACGGCGCGGCCGCCGACAAGGATCGCCCAATGACGTCCACGCCAGTTTCGCCACGCGAGCGCGCCGATCTGCTGTTCGAGGTCTTCGAAGCGCTGCCCGACCCCGTCTTCGTGAAGGACAATGACCATCACTGGGTTTACGCCAACAAGGCATTCAAACGCCTGATCGGGCGGGACGACATTCTCGGAAAAGGCGATGAACTCTTCTTTCCGCCCGAGCAGGTCGCGGTCTTTCATGAGCATGACCGTCGCGTGCTGGATGGCCAGGCCACAATAAACGAGGAGATGGTGGGTGAGGACATGGTCGCGCTCACCAAGAAGTCGCCTATCCGCCTGCCGGACGGATCTCCGGGGCTGGTCGCGATCCTGATGGACGTAACAGCCTACAAGCGAACCGAGGCCAAGGCTGCAGCCGCAGAGGCGGAGAGCGCCGCAAAGAGCCAGTTCCTCGCCAACATGAGCCATGAAATCCGCACGCCGCTCAACGGTGTGCTCGGTATGGCCCAGGCGCTGCGCCAGGAGGACCTGACCTCCAGCCAGCGCGAGAAGGTAGAGATGATGGTCGAAAGCGGCCGCACGCTGATGGTGGTGCTCAACGACATCCTCGATCTCTCCAAGATCGACGCGGGGAAGGTGACCATCGATCCGGTCGCTACCGAAATCCGCGAGGGGCTCAAACGCATTATAGCCCTGTTCCGGCCGAAGGCGGCGGAGAAAGGCCTCGACATATCGCTGCAGCTCGATCTCGATCTGCCAACCCATCTCAAATTCGATCCCATCCGTGCGCGGCAATGCCTGACCAACCTGCTTTCGAACGCGGTGAAGTTCACCGAAGCAGGAGAGATCAGGGTTTTGGCGAGAACGAGACGCGACGCAGACGGGCTGCTCCTGGAGCTGGTCGTGAGCGATACCGGGATTGGCATGTCCGAGGAACAAATTGCTCGCCTGTTCTCGGATTTCACGCAGGCAGACGAATCGACGACCCGGCGGTTCGGCGGCACCGGCCTCGGCCTCTCAATCTCCCGCAAACTCGCCCGCCTCATGGGCGGAGACCTCAGCGTCGAGAGCCGGATTGGGGTGGGGTCGACATTCCGGCTCACCATTGCGGTGAGCGAGCTCGAGGCGGGGGACGCCGCGCTGACGCCGGTATCCGACTCGGCCGGACCCCAGCCGCGGGAATGGGTCGGTCGGCGCGTTCTGGTGACGGACGACAATGCGATCAATCGCAAGGTCGTACAGATGTTCCTGAAGCCGCTGGGCGTGAGTGTCGTAGAGGCGGAAAATGGCGAGCAGGCGCTGGAACGCCTTGCCGCCGAGCCATTCGATATCGTGTTGATGGATGTGCACATGCCGGTGATGGACGGCAGGGAAGCCGTTGCGCGAATGCGGGCGAGCGACGCGCCGTGGGGGCGCACGCCGGTCATCGCGCTGACGGCTGACGCGATGGACGGCGATCGGGAGAAATATCTCTCCGCCGGCATGGACGGCTACGTCGCCAAGCCCATCGCGCAAACCGAACTTCTGGCCGCGATGAACCACGCGCTTCATCTGAGGCGCTCCGGCGACCCGAGCGTGCAGCCGGCCAGGGCGGTGGAGCGACCTGGCGCATCCGGCGGTCGAAAGCTTCTCAACGCGGGCGCCGCGGACTTCGCTTCGGGCGCCGCAAGCCACGCGGGAAGCGCCTAGCGACGCGCCAGCGGGTGAGCGGCTTCGAGGAGGTCGCGCAGTTCGTCGGTGACGACGTGGGTGTAGATCTGCGTGGTCGAGATGTCGGCGTGGCCCAGGAGAAGTTGCACGGCGCGAAGGTCGGCGCCGCCGGCCAGCAGGTGCGTGGCGAAGGCGTGGCGCAGGGCGTGGGGCGTCACGCGGTCGATGGCGATGCCGGCCTTCATCGCGAGGTCTTCCAGCAACTGGCCGAGGCGGCGGCGCGTGATGCGGCCGCCGGCGCCGCGCGAGGGAAAGACAAACCGCTCCGCTGTCCGCCGCACGGCGGACTTGGGCAGGAAGGTCTCGCGCACCGACATGTATTCCTTCAGCGCGGCGAGCGCCGGGCGGCCCAGCGGCGTGATGCGTTCCTTGTCGCCCTTGCCGCGGATGATCAGCGTGGTGGAATCGCCATAGGGCAGCGCAGACAGCGGCAGGTCGCAGCACTCCGAAGCCCGCAGGCCTGCGCCATAGAGAAGTTCGATCAGGCAGGAGGTGCGGATCTGCGCCGGCTCCGGCCCCTTGGCCGCCTCGATCAGACGGGCGACTTCCTCGCGGCTCAGCACATCCGGCGGCGCGCGCTTCAGCGTCGGGCCGTCGAGACGGGAGGTGGGATTGTCCTGCCGTTCGTTGTCGCCGAGCTGGAACCGGTAGAAGCGGCGAAGGGCGGAGAGGCGGCGCGCGGCGGTGGCGTCCGACAGGCCTCGGTCGGTGAGGTCGCGGAGATAGGCCGAGAGGTCGCGCTCGCCGGCGTCGACGAGGGAGGACTGGCTGGCCTTCAGGAACGACGAGGCGTCCTCGAGGTCGCGGCGATAGGCTTCGATGGTGTTGTCGGCGGCGCCGCGTTCGGCGCGGAGCGTATCCAGGAACGCTTCGATGCGGCGGCTGTCGATCAAAGCGCCTTCCAGGGTTGCAGCGCTTCCAGGATGATCGCGTTGGCGTCCTTCTCCATGCCGGCGCCGCGCAGGGCGGCGACGAGATCGGACAGTCCGGCGAAGGACAGCGCTGACGGGTCCTGCGAGAGCTGGCCCACCACGGCGAGCGCGGCTTCGCCATCGGCATGGGCATCGAGCGCCGACTGGATGCGGGCGAGGGCGCCGTCCGGCACGCCGCGTCCGGCGGTGCGCAGCGTGCTGAGCAGGGCGCGTGCGGCAGGGTTCAGCGGGCGACCCGCGCCCACATAAAGAAAGAGCGCACGGGTGTTTTCGATGCGGCGCAGTTCGGCCTGGCGCTGCGCGATGCTGGACCCCTTGGCGGCCGGTCCGTCCGGCGCGGGCGGCACGGCGTCGATCAGGCGGTCGAGGATGTCGGCGGGCTTTTCGCCCGGGGCGCCGGCGAAGCTGAGCATCAGGTCGAGGCGGGCTTCGGTCCAGGCATCGGGAGCGGGCGAGTCCGGTTTGTCCGCCTTGGGGCCGGACTTGGCGCTGTCGGTTGCATCCGCGGCTGCGGGCGCAGGCGCGCGATCCATCAGCTTGCGCCACTCGATGGCCAGCGGCAGGTCGCCCGCCACAAGGGCCGCGCGCGCGAAGGCCTCGGCGTTGGGCTGGGTGTCTTCCGACCGTGGCAGCGCTTTCAGGACGCCGTGCAGGGCGAGTGCGGCGACGTGAAAGTCCGTCGCGTCATCGACATCCTTGAGGGCGACCGCGATGGCGGTCGATTTCGCGTCGTCCTTGAGATCCGGGCTGGCGGCGGCGTCGAGCGCGAGCGCGAGGAAGTCGTTCTTCGCGCGGGCCGGCTTGGCCTTCGCGCCGGACTTGTCGTCCTTCTTGTCGTCTTTGTCGGCTTTCTCGTCAGAGGGTTCGGGCGGCGGATTGATAACCGAGAGAATGTCGGCCGACGTCAGCCGTCCGCCATCGGCCGCCGGGCGAAGGGCGGCGCGTTTCTGCTCCGGCGTCGCGTTGGGATGGCGCACGACTGCAAGCGCGATGTCGGGCGGCGTGTCGTCGAAAGCGTTGTTGGGCACCGAGAGTTTCGCAGCAATCGAGACGGCGACGTCGAGCGGCGTGTCATACCGGCCTGCCGGTTTCGCCTTGGCCGAGGCGCCCATGGTGGCGATGGCGGCGATCAGCCATGTGTTGGCCTGGCCGTCGGCGTTGACGGCGTGCTCGGAAATGCCGCTCGCCGCGTTGAGGTCTCCGGCGATGGCGTAACAGATGGCGCGCACCGGAATCCATTGGGGATCGGTCGGCGGTTTGTCGGCTGCGCGGTCACAGGCCGATTGCGAACGGCCGCCGGCGAGTTCGTAGCTGCTGGCGAGCAGGTCTGCGCCTTTGCCCCAGTCGGTCTGCGGGAACCGCTTCCTGAGATCGATGGAGCGTTCCGTCTCGCCGCCGAGTTCGAGCAGGCGCAGGCGTTCGGGAATGAGGTCGGCGCCGTCCTTGGGGCCGCGCGCGGATGAAAGAATGACGTGGCGCAGAGCGCCGAGCGAGGCCGGCGACAGCGTCGATGGCTCGAGCGACGACATCAGCTGGCTGAGCGTCGTGGTGTCGGTGTTCGACCAGAGCGTCAGGGCGAGGGCGCCCTCCGCCTTGCCGAGCCAGCCGACACTCCATGGATCGGTCTGCCCGAGCGGCGCGGCGGAGACCGTCTCCTTCGGCGCGTTTTTCTGGGCCTGCGCCGGCGTGGCGCACAGGGCGATGGCGACAGCGGCAGCGGAGGCGCAGGCAAGCCGGGCCGTGCGGCTATTTCGGCCCCACATTGGTGGCCTCCACGCGGATCTGTTCCGTCGGCGGCTTCTTGGAATCGGCCTGGCCCGCGAACCAGAACACCGCGCCGACCAGCACAACGACCAGAACGCCAGCGCCGATCAGCCGGATGGGCGGGCCGCCGCGCTTGTTCGTCCGTGCAAAGCCTCTTGCCATGATCCAGACTCCCTCATTCGATTGTTCCAGATTGACCAGCGATGATCCAGTCGCGATGGCAGCCGCGATAACCGCGCCGCGCACCGAATCAGTCCAGCCCCGGACCGGAAAGTTGCTCGATTTCAGCCCTGAGTATAAGGGTCTGCTTCGTCACACAGGGCAAGTCATGGTTGCGTCGCCAGAGCCACAGGGGGGACCGGCTGCAGAGCCGGACAAGCCCGGCGCGCCGCTGACCCGCACGATCGCGCTGATTGGCCTGATGGGCGTGGGCAAGTCGACCGTGGGTCGGCGGCTGGCCGAAAGCCTGAACGCGCCCTTTCGTGACAGCGACGAGGAAATCGAGAAGGCCGCAGGTCTCACGGTGCAGGAGATTTTCGACCGGCACGGCGAGGCCGAGTTCCGGCGCGGCGAGCGCCGGGTGATCGAACGCCTGCTGCAGGAGCCGCCCTTTGTGCTGGCGACCGGAGGCGGCGCCTATCTCGACCCGGCCACGCGCGCCTTGCTGAAGGAAAAGGCGGTGACGGTGTGGCTGCGGGCCGATCTCGATGTCTTGTGGAAGCGGGTGATCCGCAAGTCGACGCGGCCGCTGTTGAAGCGGCCCGATGCGAGGCAGGTGCTGGAGGAGCTGGCGGTGGCGCGCGCGCCATTCTATTCCGAGGCCGATTTCGCAGTCGATTCCGGCGACGGCCCGGCGAGCGACGCCGTCAACGCCATCCGTGAAGCGCTGGGGTATTCATGAGCGGAACCGAAAAGCGGGTGCGCGTCGATCTCGGCGCGCGCGGCTATGACATCCTGATCGGGCCGGGCCTGCTGCCGCGTGCCGGAGACCTGATCCGTCCGCTGGCGGACCGCGACCGCGTGTTCATCGTCTATGACGAGGTGCTGGCGCGGATCGAGTTCGGGCACCTGAAGACGCTGCGCGCGAGCCTCGAAGGCGCGGGCTTTTCCGTGGTCGAAGTGTCGGTCCCATCCGGCGAGACGTCGAAGTCGATGCAGCAGCTCGACCGGATTCTCGGCGACCTGATCTCGCAGGGCGCAGAGCGCGACGATCTTGTGCTGGCGTTTGGCGGCGGGGTCATCGGCGACCTGACTGGACTGGCGTCCGGCCTGCTGAAGCGCGGTGCGCGCTTCGTGCAGATTCCAACGACGCTGCTGGCGCAGGTGGATTCCTCGGTCGGCGGCAAGACAGCGGTGAACTCTCCCGCCGGCAAGAACATGATCGGGCTCTTCCACCAGCCGGTTCTGGTGCTGGCCGACCTCGACGTGCTGGAGACGTTGCCGGCGCGCGAGCGCGCAGCAGGCCTTGCCGAAGTCGCCAAGTATGCGCTGATCGACAATCCGGAGTTCTTCGATTTCCTTGAGCGCAACGCAGACAGACTGCGGAACGGCGACAAGGCGGCGCTGGCCGAGGCGGTGCGGGCCTCTTGCGAGGCCAAGGCGCGCATCGTCGCGCTGGACGAAACCGAGCAGGCCGAACGGGCGCTGCTCAATCTTGGCCATACGTTCGGCCACGCGCTGGAGCGGGCGAACGGGTACGGGCCGGAGCTGCTGCATGGCGAGGCCGTGGCGGCCGGCATGGCCATGGCGATGCGCTATTCGGTGAAACTGGGGCTGTGTTCCGGCCAGGATGCGACGCGGGCCGAGCATTTGCTCAACGCGCTGGGCCTGACGACCCGGCTGGATGTGCTCGGCGGCGGGCCCTACGCCGCAGACGACCTTTTCGGCCACATGGCCCATGACAAGAAGGCCAAGGCGGGCCGAATGACCCTGATTTTGTCCAGGGGGATCGGCCGGGCCTTCATTCAGAAGGGCGCCGACGCAGCGTCCGTGCGGGACTTTCTCCATTCCGAGGCCGATTCAGCTTCCTGAAAAGCGAAAACCCCTCTAGGGTTACCCCTGTAATTCGGGGTGGCCATTCAGAGAATCGGGGGTTCGGGCCATGTCTTTGGCCGAGAACGTGCTGTCATTCGCCAATCAGGCGCCGCTGATGCCGAACAAGAAGGCGCTCGGCAACGCATTGCTCAGCCTGATCGAGCCGATCGGGGCGGCGCGTTACGCCTGCCTCTACCTGCGCCGGGCGCCGGGCGGCTATCTGATCGAGCGCTCCATCGCCAACGTCCCGCCAACCTTCCAGGAAGCCTATCTCGAGCGTGGCTATGACTCCGCTGATCCGATCTTCCAGGGCGCCGTGAGGGCGGGGGCTTTCGGATACTGGAGCGAGCAGATCCGCAACGTCACGCTCGACCGGGGCGGCCGCGAAGTGATGGGGATCGCCAGCGAGCACAACATGCACGACGGGTTCACCAAGCGGGTGATGCTCGATAATGGCGGGATCGCCGTGATGATGGTGGCCGGCCGCGAACTTGACCGCAGCGAGCGGACGCGCGCGGCCCTGCGCATGACATTCGACGTTTTCGCCAATGAGGGAACCCGGTTGCTGCAGATGTCGGGCGAGCCGCACGGCGCGACCCTGCGGGGGGAAACCCTTCTCTCCCGCACCCAGCTGCGCGTCCTGCTGATGCGGGCGCAGGGCTTGTCGAACAAGGAAATCGCCAACCTGATGGACCGCCGGGAAAAGACGGTTGAGTGCCACATCACCGAAATCCTGCGCCGGCTTGAGGCCCGCAACATGATCGACGCGATCCGCATCGCGACGCTTCAGAAAGTCATTGTCTGAGACGGGGTCTGAGGCGGGGGCCAGTGCTGTGGAAAAATCCGGCTGGCGAACTGCTCTTTAGGGGCAACCCCTGATTTACCAAACGAGTATGCCCTAGGAAATTGTATGCAAGGGGGATGGCCATAACGGCTCAGCTCTGGGCGACGAGGCGGCTTCAAAAGAGGCCGCCTTGTTGATTCTGGCGCCAGATTCCGGGGCGCTGAGTGCCCCGGGTGTTTGAAGCGGCGGGCGCCCGGCAAACGATCAATCTGTCCGGATCGACAGGGCGTGAAGGCCGGTCGCGAACTCTTCCGCCAGGGCCTCATTGATCGCGCGATGTTTCGCCACACGCGAGAGTCCGGCCATGGAAGCAGCTCTTATATGGATCGAGAAATGCGTCTCTCCGCCCGGGGCTGCGCCAGCATGGCCGGCGTGGAGGGCCGACTCATCGACAATTTCCAGCGCCTCGGGCGAAAAAGCTGCCGTAAGGGCTGCCTTCATGCGTTCGGCGCGGTTTGTCAATTCTTGTGGCATTAACTCCCGCATCCCATGATTGCATGATGTCGTTCGCTGAAGACTACAGGACCGGTTACCGGGTCAAGTTCGTGGACATCCGGGTGAACCCGCCGGGAGGCCGGCGCCGGGCGCGCGGGCCTGCGCCTGAAGTCCGCAAGTGCGAGCACAAGGGATGTGACGATGTCGGCGACTGCCGGGCGCCCAAACCGTTCTCGGCACGGGCCCAGCCGGTACCCGGCCAGCGCACGCCGCCGCAGGACGATTACTGGTTCTGCCGCCGCCACGCCGCCGAGTACAACCAGTCCTACGATTTCTTCGACGGCATGACGGAAGCCGAGATCACGGCATTCCAGGCTTCGGCTTTCTACGGCCACAAGCGGACATGGCGCATGGGCGGCGGGCCGATGGGCGGCGCCCGCGCCGGAGCGGCCAACAACCCCAACCGCTGGCGCGGCCGCAACTGGTTCGACAACGGCGAGGGCGGACCTGCGCCCGAAAAGGCCGCCAGTAACCGCACGCGGCTGCAAACCCGCGCGCTGGATGAACTCGGCCTGCCGCATCATGCGACGCCCGAGGCGGTCCGCGAGCGCTATGGACTGCTGGTGAAGCGCTTCCACCCCGATTCCAACGGCGGCGACCGCTCGATGGAAGGCAAGCTGAACCTCGTGATCCGCGCCTTCAAGGCGCTGAAGTCGGCCGGGCTGGCCTGATCAGGCCTCGACCGCGTCTGGCGCCTTAGGTTGCCACAACTCGATGCGCGTCCCGTCCGGATCCATGATGTGGGCGAAGCGGCCGTTGGACTCGTCGGGCATCACCTTGGCTTCGACCCCGTGCTTGCGGCACCTGTCGAGCACGCCGTCGAGATCGTCGACCACGAAGTTGATCATGAATTCCTTTTTCGATGGCTCGAAATAGGTCGTGTTGGCGGAAAACGGGCTGAACACGGCGCCGGCGCCGGGCTGGGCCGCCATCGGGCCGGAGGGCAGGAAGACGCCGCCCCAGCTCGCCATGTCGAGGCCAAGCACGTCACGGTACCAGGCAACGAGCGCCGAGGTGTCCTTCGCCTTGAAGAAGACGCCTCCGATCCCCAGAATTCTGGCCATTCGGTCCCCCGTTTGCAGTATGCCGCCCTCACTTTAGACTCGGGGCTTGCGGGGGCAATCCTTTGCGTTGGCCAATGCTGCGTTGCAATGCGCCCCGCTGACCGCCTATCTTGCGGCTCCGCTGTCACGAGAGACTTTCGCCCATGTCCGTTATCGACGCATCCGACGCCTTGCTGGCTCTCACGCCTTCCAAAGAGGTGAGCATTCGCCAGACCTTCGGTATCGACATGGACGGCAAGGCCCCGGCCTTCGCCGAACGGACGCCCTATGTGCCGGATCTCGACCCGGCGTATCGCTTCGATCCCCAGACCACACGAGCGATCCTGGCGGGCTTCAAGCACAACCGTCGTGTGATGATCCAGGGCTATCACGGTACAGGGAAGTCGACGCACATCGAGCAGGTGGCGGCGCGCCTGAACTGGCCGCTGATCCGGATCAACCTCGACAGCCACGTGTCGAGGATCGACCTTGTCGGCAAGGACGCCATCGTCCTCAAGGACGGCAAGCAGGTCACCGAATTCCGGGAAGGGATTCTGCCGTGGGCGTTGCAGCGCCCGATCGCGCTGGTGTTCGACGAATACGACGCCGGCCGTCCGGATGTGATGTTCGTCATCCAGCGGATTCTGGAGGCTTCCGGCCAGCTGACGCTGCTCGACCAGAACCGGGTGATGAAGCCCAACCCGTTCTTCCGCCTGTTCTCGACCACCAACACGGTGGGTCTCGGCGACACGACCGGCCTCTATCACGGTACGCAGCAGCTCAACCAGGGCCAGCTCGACCGCTGGTCGATCGTCACCACGCTCAACTATCTCGAGCATGACGCCGAGGTGGAGATCGTGGCGGCCAAGGTGCCCGATCTCGACAAGGCGACGATCTCCAAAATGGTGCGCGTGGCGGACATGACCCGCAACGCCTTCATCGCCGGCGACATCTCGACGGTGATGAGCCCGCGGACGGTGATCACGTGGGGCGAGAACACACTGATCTTTGGCGATATCGGTCTCGCTTTCCGGATGACCTTCGTCAACAAGTGCGACGAACTTGAGCGTCCTGCGGTCGCCGAGTTCTATCAGCGGGCGTTCGCCAAGGAACTGCCCGAGAGCGCCGCCATGGTGAAAGTCGCCTGAACGACAAACAGTGTATGTGAGTGTGGCTGATGGACATTGTGATCGCGCGCGCGACCGAAGCCGACATACCTGAGATCGCAATCGTCGGGCCGGCGGCCTACGCCGTCTATTATCACGAAGACTGGACCAATGATCCGGTCGCCTTTGCGCGGCAGCTGGAGACGTTCGGCGCCGATTCCATGCGCGAGATGCTGAAGCGGCCGGATGTTCGGATGTGGACGGCTCGGGCCGATGGCGTGTGCATCGGCTTTCTCAGCATGGTCGTGGGAGCGAAAGATCCGGTCGAACAAAAGCCGAATGGCGCCGAGCTTCCGCGTATCTACCTGCTGTCTGGCGCAACGGGCGGCGGGGTTGGCCGCAAGCTGTTGGCCGCCGCCGAGGAACAGGCGCGGGAGGAGGGGCTGGATCACGTCTGGCTCGACGTGATGGAGCACGCCGACTGGGCGCGGGCCGCCTATGCGCGCTGGGGCTTTGTCGACATCGGCGCAACCTCCTTTCATCGCGCGCTCGACCGGGGGCACGGCGCCATGCGGGTGCTGCGCAAGGCGCTTTAACCTGCGGGCGCCAGCGGCGCCGGGTCGCCGTTCGGCGAGGCGCTGCGCGGTACGAGCCTCATGCGGATTCCGTCTTTCGGGCGCAGGGTGATCCGGGCTTTCAGTTCGATGGTCTGCCCCGGCGCGAGGCGCAGCCGGTAACGCTGGGCGATTGTCGCCAAAATCAGCCGCGCCTCGGTCATTGCCAGCGCCGCTCCGATGCAGATGCGGGGGCCGCCGCCAAAGGGCATGTAGGCGAAGCGCTGCCGGTCCTTGCTGCGCTCCGCGGAAAAGCGGCCGGGATCGAATATCTCTGGATCGTCCCACAGCTTGCGGTGGCGATGCAGCACCCATGGCGCGATCATGATTGCGGTTCCCTTCGCAATCTGCCGCCCGCTGAACGTATCCGCCTCGAGCGCCTGCCGCGCGCTGATGCCGGGCGCGGGTGGGTAGAGCCGCATTGTCTCCTCGATCACCATGCGCGTGTAGGGAAGGTTTTCGAGGTCGTCATAGCTGGGCGCACGGCCGCCCAACACGCGGTCGAGTTCTTCATGAAGGCGGGCTTCCTGTTCCGGGCGTTGCGACAGGACGTAGAAGGCGAATGTCATCGCCACCGCTGTCGTCTCATGTCCGGCGATGAAGATGATCACCATTTCGTCGCGCACTTCCTGATCGCTAAGTCCAAGGCCCGTCTCGGCGTCGCGAGCTGCGACCAGACGGCCGAGAAGGTCGGATGCGTCGTGTTCGCCAAGCGCGCCGCGCTGCTGGATCAACCTGCGCATGGCGTCGTCCAGCGCCGCGAAGATCGCATGGATTTTCGCCATCTTCCGGCGAATGCTGATCGGACCGACGATCGGCAGGATATCGACGAGGCCGAAATTCATCGCATCGAGTCCACGCCTCAGCGTCGAGCCCAGCAGGTCGCAGATTTCGTCGCTGTCGGAAGAAAACATGGTGCGCGAGATGATCTGCAGCGTCAGACGGGTCATGGCGTCGGCGATGTCGATTTCGCTTTCCGCTGGGCGACTGTTCCAGGAGTCCAGCATCTGTGTCGTCGCGTCGACCATGGCGGGGGCGTAGGAAACGATGCTGCGGTGGTCGAACGCCGGCGCCATCAATCGCCGGTGCGTGCGCCACTTTTCGCCCTCGCTGGTGAGCAGGCCGTCGCCAAAGGCGGCCGCGAGGATTTTGCCTTCCATCGGCGCCTTGGGGTAGTTCGCGACATTGTCGAGCAGCACATGTTTCACGAAAGCCGGGTCGCTGACCACGAGCATGCGACCGCCGCTGAAGGGATAGACCAGATCGTCATAGGCCGCGCGCGGGACGGCGGCCATGCTGTTGTCCTTCGCCGCCGACAACGCTTCGAACAGATTCAGCTTCTTTTCCGGCGCGCGGATGCTGGCCAGTGGAGCAAGGTCGCGGTCCGCCTGTCCCATCAGCGTCTCCTGGTGTTTCCGGAGATCGTACACTTATTTCTGTCTGGCCGCAGAGGACGTCCCTGTGCAAGTCTTGGTGAGTTTTGAGGAGGTGCAGCGCAATGACCACAGCCGGCGAGATGATCCGTGTGAAAAGCCGCGACGGTTTTGAAATCGACGCCTATCACGCGAAGCCTTCCGGAGCGCGCAAGGGCGGGGTGATCGTCATCCAGGAGATCTTTGGCGTTTCGGCGCATATCCGGGACATGGCCGACCGCTTCGCGGCCGAAGGCTATGAGGCCGTCGCGCCCTCGATGTATGACCGCGCAAAGCGCGGCTTTGTCGTGGCGCCGGAAGACAGCGAGGCGCACATGCAGGAAGGCGTGCAACTGGCCATGGGCAATGGCCCCGAAAATGCGCTCAACGACATGGGCGGATGCTATGACCTGCTGAAGGGCGAGGGGCCTGTCTGCATTACCGGATACTGCTATGGCGGCACGATGAGCTGGCTGGCCGCCGCGCGCATCGACGGGATCGCCGCCGCCTCCTGCTATTACGGCGGCAACATTCCGCAGATGGCGGCGATGGAGTTGCACTGTCCCGTGATCTGCCATTTCGGCGCGAAGGACACGCACATTCCGCTGGTCGGCGCCGTCGACAAGATCGAGGCGGCGCATCCGGAAGTGCCGGTCTACATCTATGACGCGGACCACGCCTTCGCGCGCAAGGGCGGCAGGGCCTACAATGCGGAGGCGGACAAGCTGGCGTTCGAGCGGACAATCGCGCTGTTCGGCAAGGTCGCGGGATAGGGCGCGACAGACCGGGGATGACGCCGCGAACCATCGGAATAGCGGGCTGCGGCGTCGCGGGTCTCGCCTGCGCTGCGCTGATGGCGCGTTCGGGCGCCCGTGTCGTCGTCCACGACCGCCTGGAAACGCCGCAGCCGCTGGGATCCGGCCTGATCCTTCAGCCCGTGGGTCTGGCGGTTCTGGATGCGATGGGCGTCGGCGATGCGATCCGCGCGCTCGGGGCTCCGATCGAGCGATTGTTCGGCAAGGCGCAACCCTCCGGCCGCGTGGTTCTGGATGTGCGGTATCGGGGGCTCGGCCGCGGCGGCCGGTCCGGCCTCGCGGTTCATCGCGGCGCGCTGTTCGACGTCCTCTACCGGGCGGCAATTGCGGCGGGCGCGGAGATCGCGCCGGGGCGGGAGGTGGCGGGCGCGAGCGACGGCCGCTTTGCATTCGCGGACGGGAAGACAAGCGCAAAGTTCGATCTGGTGATCGATGCGTTGGGCATGCGCTCCGTCTTGTCGCGGGCGCCGCGCACGCCGCTGCCCTATGGCGCTCTCTGGGCAAGTCTCGATTGGCCTGACGGCGATGCGTTCGACGGCAAGGCGCTGGAGCAACGCTACGAGCGGGCGCGGAAGATGGTGGGCGTGCTGCCCATCGGGCGTCTTCCGAAGGGCGTTCGCAATCAGGCGGCGTTCTTCTGGAGCCTGCGGCACGAGGATCGCGAGGCCTGGATGCACCGGCCGCTCGATGACTGGAAGGGCGAGGTGCTGGACCTGTGGCCGCAGACGGCGCCACTGCTGCAGCAGATCTGGTCGCGTGAGCAGCTGGTGTTTGCAACCTACGCCCACCGCACGCTGGGCTCGCCCATCGGGCGCGGCGTCGTTCATGTCGGCGACAGCTGGCACTGCACCAGTCCGCAACTCGGACAGGGCGCCAACATGGCGCTGCTGGACGCCTTCGCGCTGGCGCGGGCGCTTGAAAGCGTCGCTTCGCTGGAGGAGGCCCTGGGCGCCTATGCCCAGGCGCGGTTGTGGCATATCCGGCTCTACCAGATGGCCTCCTGGGCGTTCACGCCCGCCTACCAGTCGGATGGCGCGCTCTATTCCGGGATACGGGACTGGATCATGGCCCCGCTGTCGCGCACGCCGCCGGTTCCGGGCTTGCTGGCGGGCCTGGTGGCGGGGGTGCTGGGTTCGCCCCTGACCCGGATCGAGGCGCTGGCGCCGCAAGCCCTTTCCTATGCGTCCGCCGACCTCTAAACCCTTTTCCCATGAGCAAACCCATCGACAGGGCCGACATCTTCAAAACCGCGCTTTCCGCAGCGACGCGGGCGCTGGCGGAGCATGACGACGTCGAGGTGGACTATTCCGTCGATGGCGGGCGGATCGCCGAGCACACGATCACCCTTTCGACCCCGCCGCGCGAGCTGACGGCGCTGACGGCCGCGCGGGCGCGCGGGCAGGCCGACGCGCTGGCGCTGCGGCTGGCTCACCACGACAACGCCCAGCACATCAAGCTGCAACCCAAAAGCGAGGAAGGCCGACGCCTGTTCGAGGCGGCTGAACGCGCGCGGGTGGAATCGATCGGCGCGGCGAAGCTGGACGGCGTGGCTGGCAATCTCGAGGCGGCGCTTGTCCAGCGCTGCGAGCGGGCCGGCTACAACAAGGCGACCGATCGCCAGCGCGCGCCGCTGGAAGACGCGGTCGAGTTCCTGCTGCGCGAGCGGCTGACAGGCCGACCGCTGCCGCCGGTTGCCGAAGGCGTCGCCAACGCCTGGCGCGCGGAGCTGACCAGCAAGGCTGAAAGCACCTTGGCGCGCGCGGTCGCCGCCATGGAAAGCCAGGGCGAATTCGCCAAGGTGATGCACGAACTGCTACGCGACCTTGGCATGGCGGACGAGACGGCCGGGTCCGAAACGGAGAGCCAGGAAGAAGGCGAGGAAGACACCAGCGAAGCCAAGTCCAACGCGCCCGATGAAGGCGAAGGAGAAGGCGAGGGTGAAAGCGAAGCCTCCGACGAGCAGCAGGGCGAAGCCGGAGAAGGCGAGGCCTCGGACGACCAGGACGCCGACGTCACCATCGACGCAGATGCGGATATGGACGCGGAGGAGATCGAGGATTCCGAGGATGACTCGACGCCGATGCGCCCGAACTGGCGACCGGGCGATGATGCGCCGCGTTTCGACTACAAGATTTTCACCACGAAATTCGATGAGGTCGCGGCGGCCGAGACGCTGTGCGATCCGGAAGAACTGTCGCGCCTGCGGGCCTATCTGGACGCCCAGCTTCAGGGTCTGCAGGGCGCTGTTTCCCGCCTCGCGAACCGTCTTCAGCGGCGGCTGATGGCGCAACAGAACCGCTCGTGGATCTTCGATCTCGAGGAAGGCGTGCTGGACACCGCGCGGCTCACGCGCGTGGTGGTCGATCCCACCGCGCCGCTGTCGTTCAAGCAGGAAGACGAAAGCAAGTTCCGCGACACAGTGGTGACGCTGCTGCTGGACAATTCCGGCTCGATGCGCGGCCGGCCGATCATGGTGGCGGCGCTGTGCGCCGACATCCTTGCGCGCACGCTGGAACGCTGCGGCGTGAAGGTGGAAATTCTCGGCTTTACCACCCAGGCGTGGAAGGGCGGGCAAAGCCGGGATGAATGGGTGAAGCAGGGCAAGCCGCCTTCGCCGGGCCGGCTCAACGATCTGCGCCACATCATCTACAAGGCGGCGGACGCGCCGTGGCGGCGGGTGCGCCGCAATCTCGGCCTGATGATGCGCGAAGGACTCCTGAAGGAGAACATCGACGGAGAGGCGCTGCTCTGGGCGCACGACCGGCTAATGGCGCGGGCGGAGCAGCGGAAAATCCTGATGGTGATTTCCGATGGCGCGCCGGTGGACGATTCCACGCTTTCGGTGAATGTCGGCAATCCTCTGGAAAAGCACCTGCGCGAAGTGATCGCGCATATCGAGGGCAAGTCTCCGGTGGAGCTGATCGCCATCGGCATCGGACACGACGTGACGCGCTGGTATCGCCGGGCCGTTACTATCGTCGATGCAGAGCAACTGGGCGGCGTGATGACGGACAAGTTGGCCGAGCTGTTCGGCGAGGAAGAAGCGCGCAAGGCCAAGAAGGACGCCGCACAACCAACCGAACAGCGGTCGAGACGTCGCCGGCCGCCGCCGGTCGATCTTTCGCGCGCGGTGAAGCGAACCAGTTTCGAGGAAGTCACGCGTGGCCGGAAGTAGGCGGCTGGTTTCACTGGCGCCGCCCGCTCTGCTTGCGGTGTGGCTGTGCGCCGCCTGCGCCAGTCAACCGGCGGCGCCCATTCATAACGCGGCAACAGCTTCGGCCGCGTCGGCGAGTCGCGTTGATCCTGCAGGTGATCTGATCGCCGAGCGGGCGCCATCGCCCGCGCCGGCGCCGGAGGGCGATGTTGCGGCGGCGCCAGCTCCCGCGCCGGAACCGGCTCCCGAGGCAGACATACAGGCGGAGCCGTTGGCGCCGGCGGAGGCGCCTGAGCCAGAACCCGCCGCGCCCGAAGCGGCGCCGGAAACCGTGCATCGGCCGGCGCCAGTCTATGGTCGGGAGACAGGCACGCTGGCGGGCTACCTTCACGGCCTGCGCGAAGCGTCCTGCCCAGCCGGAACAAAATTCGAAGCGCCGGAAACGATTGGTCTGGAGGCGCGGCCAGTGCCCGTATCCCCGTTGAACCCGGGGAAGAAGACCGTGGGCGATCTGACCTTCGTTGCAGGGTTCCATCTCACCAGCCCGGAAAAGCGATTTGGCGGACTGTCCGATCTGCATTTCCTGCCGGACGGCAACCTGCTTGCCGTTTCCGACGAGGGGCATTTCGTCTGGATCGATCTCGGCGCCGATGGGGTCACGCCGACGGCGGCGCGTATCTCCGATCTGCGGGATGCACATGGACACAAGCTGAACAACAAGACCGAGGCCGATTCCGAGGGCCTCGCGATAAATGGCGGCATGGTGCTGGTGTCGTTCGAGCGAGACCATCGCGTGCTGGCCTACGATCTTGGCGATTGCGGCGCAGCGGCGCGCGGGGCGCCGATCGTTTATGACGGCTATGGCTTGCCGATGCCGGAGGCCTTCCGCGTGGCGCATATCAAAGTGCCGGACAACACCAGTTTGGAAGCGCTGGCGGTGACGCCGGACTGGTACATGTTTTCAGGGCTTGAGCAGGAAGTTGACGAGTCCGGTCCGCTCTCGGCGCGCCCGGTGGAAGCGCCTCCGAATTTCGACCTGCGGGTGGAAAAGGGCGCGCCGGCGTTTGTCGCGCTCGATCTTGTACCAGAGGGCGGCGAAGGCGACGTGCGGGCGTTTACGCTGCATCGCGGTTTTTCTCCGCTGGCAGGCAACGCCATCACGATTTCGGAGACGGATTTCCGGCGGCGGCTGGACACACCGGCTGCGCCGTCTAGCCGGCCATCTGAATTGCAGGAACGGGCCCGGTGGCGCTACGAGGCGGTGAAGACGCGGCGGCTGGCTGAAATGAACATCATGCTGACCATCGACAATTTCGAAGGTCTCGCCGCGAAGCAGTTACCGGATGGCAGTGTGCGGTTGTTCGTCGTTTCCGACGACAACTATTCTGGTTCGCAGCGGACGCTGTTGATGGTCTATGATCTGCCCAAAGGCGGATAGGGACGGGCCCGAAGGCCCATCCCCCAAGGTCAGTCATATTTCGCGAATTCGCCCAAGCTGGGTTTCGACGTTTTGCGATCGACGGTGCAGGTCTGGCGGCCGGCGTTGTCGTCTGCTGTGTGAACGTCGAAGGTGAAGGTCGCTGCATCGTCGCTGACGCTCGAGAGCGAATTGTCGATGCGCACGCTTTTGGGGGCCGGCTTCTGAGCTTTCATGGCCGTTGTGCAGATCTGGATGCTGTGCACCACCGACGTCTTGGCCATCGCAGGTGCGGCAGCGATACCAACAACGAGAAGGCAGGCGGGAAGGGCGGCTCGTATCAACGTCATGTCGTTCTCCAGGATCAGCCGTGCGTCGGCCTGCAATTTTGTATGTGCAGGATTTACCGTTCAAGCGGATTGTGTATATGCAGAATTCAATGGGCGCGTCAGATAAACTGAACTTCACATGTCTGGCATCGACCTCCCGGCGGACGTCGCGGGCGGTCACGAATTTCTTCAATGCACGGATGAAGCCGCTCGATCTCAACGTTGCCCAGTTCGGCCTGCTGGCGGCGATTGCAAATGCTCCGGGCGAAACGTTGAGTGCGATCAGCGCCGCCATGCTGCTGGAAGAGAGCACGCTTGCACGCAACCTGATGGTGCTGGAGCGGCGCGGGATTGTGCGTTCGGATGGCGGCAGGGGACGGGGCGGCAAGCACGTGAACCTCACGCCCGAAGGCAGGAAGCTCTACGCTGCAGGGTCGAGGATCTGGAAACAGACCAATTCCGCGCTGGAGAAAGCCATGGACGCCGCCAGCCTCGCCGCCGGGCGTACCTTCATGGCGGATCTGTGCCGCGCGGCGGAAGAACTGCGCGTGGCGGATGAGTCAGAAGCCGTCTGACGACCATTTGTATCGCCGGATAAATGCCGGCGATACAAACGATGTCGTTGGATGCCAGACGTAACGGCTATTCGCCCGCTGCAAGCGTGACGCCGCTGTCCTGGACGTTGAACGTGCAGATTGCGGTGGCCTTGGATGCGTCTTCGTTCTTGATCCTCAGTGTGAAGATGTAGGCGTCAGACGTGACGCGGGTCGCCTGATCGTCAACGCGGACGGACTTGGGCGACGGCGTCGCTTTCTTGGCTTCGGCGGTGCAGGCGGACTTGCCGTTCTGGATGGACGGTTTGGCGAGCGCCGGAGAACCGACGGCCAGAAGGGAGGCGATGGCGATGAACGTAAGGGAGGAAGCGCGTTTCATTGTTTTTCTCCAGGATCGGCCGCTCTTGCGGCGGCCAGATGTCTAATTAGACAGCGTCAGGTCGGTTGTCTAGACGCTGTCAGGTGACGTTACGACAGGATCGGGGGTTTCGCGGCATGAATTTCCGGTGATCCGGATGGAAACGCTGCAATGCCCAAACTTCGGCCGGGCCCGATCTTCCACCCGGACCGAGACGCGCCAGGCGTTTCAGGTCGTGCCGTGGGTTTTCAGCCAGCGGGTGAGCACGCCGCCTTCGACCAGTTTCTCCCAGATGCTTTCGGCCTCTTCGCAATAGCTGAACAGGTCGAGATCCGAAGCGGCGATGGCGCCGTTGTCGACGAAGGCCTGGAAGTTGATGATCGATGACCAGTACGCCTTGTCGACAAGCACGATGGGCATCGGCGGCGACTTGCCCGTCTGGCGCAGCGTGAGCAGTTCGAACAACTCGTCCATCGTTCCGAAGCCGCCAGGAAACACCACAAGGGCGTTGGCGCGCATCGCGAAGTGCATCTTGCGCATGGCGAAATAGTGGAAGCGGAAGGTCAGCTCCGGCGTGGTGTAGGGATTGGGTTCCTGCTCGTGGGGGAGGGAGATGTTGTAGCCGATGGACGGCGCGCCGGCGTCCATTGCGCCGCGGTTGGCGGCTTCCATCGTGCCCGGTCCTCCGCCCGTGGCGATGACGTTGTCGCGCGGGGTCTGGTCGCGCAGCAGGGCGCCGCCGCGCTCGCTGGCGATGCGGCCGAAGGCGCGCGCCTCTGCGTACCAGCGCGCGTGATTGCCCGGCCCGTCCTCGCGCGTGCGGGCGCTGCCGAAGACCACGATGGTGGAGCGCACGCCCCAGGCGCGCAGGGCTTCCTCAGCCTTGGCGTATTCCAGTTCGAAGCGCACGCCGCGCATGGAATCGCCCAGCATGAAATCCTGATCGAGCGCGGCCAGCCGGTAGGATGGCGACGCCATTTGCGCGGCATTGGAAGGAGGTGTCTTGCGGGGAGGTTTGGCCATGAGGCTCTCTAGCCGTTCTCGGCGCGGATTGTCACGCGCTGACCACGAGGCCGGGTGCGCAGCTTATCCTGTCAGTCATTATACCCGTAGAGGCTTTCATCTTTTACGGGACGGCGCGGTATCTAGATAAGGCGGCATCCGGTCAGAGGAGGCATCCATGCGCGTGTTTGTTACAGGGGCGGCGGGGTTCATCGGTTCGGCGGTCGTGCCCGACCTGATTCAGGCCGGACACGAGGTTGTCGGACTTGCCCGGTCGGATGCCAATGTCGCGGCGCTGAAGAAGATGGGCGCCGGCGTGCATCACGGATCCCTGGAAGACCCCGACAGCCTGCGCGCGGGGGCTGACAATTCGGATGGCGTGATCCATCTCGCGTTCATCCACGACTTTTCGAAATTCGCAGAGAATGGACAGATCGAGAAGCGCGCGATCGAGGCGATGGGCGAAGCGCTGGCCGGATCGAACCGGCCGATGGTGGTCACATCCGGCGTCGCCATGCTGGCGCCGGGCCGGGTCTCGACCGAGGAAGACGTTGGCGCCAGCGGCGGGCCGCGCGTTTCCGAAGCGGTCGCGCTCGCCTTCGCAGATCGCGGCGTGCGGGTGACGGCGGTGCGCCTGCCGCAGGTGCATGGCGGGGAGGGCAAGGCGGGCTTCATCGGCTACTTCCTGGACGTCGCGCGGCAAAAGGGCGTTTCCGCGTATGTCGGCGACGGCGCGAACCGCATGGCGGCGGCCCACCGGCTGGATGTGGCGCCTGTCTACCGCCTCGCGCTCGAGAAGGGCGTCGCCGGGGCGCGGTATCACGCCGTGGGCGACGAGGGTGTTCCGTTTCGCGAGATCGCGGAGATTCTCGGGCGCGCCGCCGGCGTTCCAACGGAGTCGATTCCGGCGGAGAAAGCGGCCGAGCATTTCGGGTGGCTGGGCATGTTCGCGGCCGTCGATGCGCCGGCGTCAAATGCGCTTACGCAACAGAGGCTCGGCTGGAAGCCCACGCATGCGGGCCTGATCGCGGACATTGGTCAGCCGGGGTATTTCAGGAAGGTCTGAGAGGATCTGGATCCCGCTCAAACGCCTAGTGCGCTTCCGCCCAGCTCTTGCCCTGGGAGGCCTCGACGACGAGCGGGACTTTCAGTTCCAGTACAGGCATCGTCGCCTGACCCATGACGGACTTGGCGAGTTCGATCACCTTCTTTGCTTCCTTCACCGGCGCCTCGAAGACAAGTTCGTCGTGAACCTGCAGGAGCATACGCGCCTTGAGGCCGGCATCCTTGAGCGCAGGCGCCATGTGGATCATGGCGCGCTTTATGATGTCGGCGGCCGAGCCCTGAAGCGGCGCGTTGATCGCCTGACGTTCGCCGAAAGAACGCTCTGCCGAATTGGTCGACTTGATCTGCGGCAGCCAGCACTTGCGGCCGAAGATGGTCGAGACATAGCCATGCTCGCGCGCGAAGTTGCGATATTCCTCCATGTAGTCGCGGATGCCGGGGAATTTCTGGAAGTATGACTTGATGTAGGCGGCGGCCTCCTCGCGCGGGATGGAAAGCTGGCGCGCTAGACCGAAGCCTGAAATGCCATAGATGATGCCGAAATTGATCGCCTTGGCGCGGCGGCGCACCATTGGGTCCATGCCCTTCACCGGCACGCCGAACATTTCGCTGGCGGTCATCGCGTGGATGTCGACGCCGTCGAGAAACGCCTGACGAAGCGACGGGATGTTGGCCACGTGGGCGAGCAGGCGCAGCTCGATCTGGGAGTAGTCCGCCGAAATCAGAACATGGCCGGGCTCGGCGATGAACGCTTCGCGGATCTTGCGGCCTTCCTCCGTGCGGATCGGGATGTTCTGCAGGTTGGGATCGGTTGAGGCGAGGCGGCCGGTCTGCGCGCCCGCAAGAGAGTAGGACGTGTGAACGCGGCCGGTCTGCGGGCTGATCGCATCCTTCAACGTCTCCGTGTAGGTCGAGCGCAGCTTGGACAGCATGCGCCAGTCGAGCAGGACCTTGGGCAGTTCGTGGCCGTAGGCGGCGAGGTCTTCCAGGGTGTCGGCGCCGGTGGCCCATGCGCCGGTCTTGGTCTTCTTGGCGCCGGCGACATCGGCGAGGCCCATCTTGTCGAAGAGGATTTCGCCGATCTGCTTCGGGCTGCCGAGGTTGAAGGGATGGCCAGCGAGCTTGTGCGCTTCATCCTCAAGCGCCGCCATGCGCTGGGCGAATTCGCCGGAGAGCTGCGAGAGCCTGTCGCGGTCCACCTTGACGCCATGCTGCTCCATTTCGGCGACGACGGGGATGAGCGCGCGATCCTGCGTTTCGTAGACGGTGGCGACGCCCTCGCGCGACAGGCGCGGACGAAGCTGGCGCCAGAGGCGGAAGGTCACATCGGCATCTTCGGCGGCGTATTGCGTCGCCTTGTCGAGCGGCACCTGGTCGAAGGTGAGCTGGTTCTTGCCTGTGCCCGCCACGTCCTTGAAGGCGATCGGCTTGTGACCGAGGTGGAGTTCAGAGAGTTCATCCATGCCGTGATTGTGCTGGCCGGCTTCAAGCACGAACGAGATCAGCATCGTGTCGTCGATCGGCGCCACGGAGATGCCGCGACGCTGGAAGACGGAGAGGTCATACTTGATGTTCTGGCCGATCTTGAGAATGCCGGGATCCTCCAGCACGGGTTTCAGCGCGGCGATGGCGTCATGCATCTCGATCTGCTGCGGGCGTTCGCCTGCGAGCAGGTCGCCTTTGCCGCCGTGGCCGAGCGGAATGTAGCAGGCGAGGTTGGGCCCGAGCGCGAGCGAGACGCCAACGAGTTGGGCGTCGGTCGCCGACAGGCCGTCGGTTTCCGTGTCGACCGCGAGATATCCCTGCAGGCGCGCTTGCTCCATCCACCAGTTGAGCCGGTCGAGCGAGGCGACGGTTTCATAGCCCTCGATATTGAAGGGCGCGTCCGGAGCGGCGACAGGCGCTGACTTCAGCGCCGGCTCGGCGGACTTTGCCGTGGCGCCATTCGGCGATGACGCAGCGCCGGCGCCGTTCAGGGTTTCGGTGACGCGGCGCGTGAGAGTGCGGAATTCCATTTCCTCCAGGAAGGGAAGCAACGTTCCGACTTCCGGATCGGTTACGCCAAGGGCTTCCAGAGGCGTGTCGATTGGCGCGTCGTCCTTCAGCGTGACAAGCACCTTCGACAGGCGCGCCATCTCGGCGTGTTCGATCAGGCTTTCACGGCGCTTTGGCTGCTTGATCTCCGAGGCGCGGGCAAGAAGCGTTTCCAGGTCGCCATATTCCTGGATCAGCGCCGCCGCGGTCTTGACGCCGATGCCGGGAACACCCGGAACGTTGTCGACTGTGTCCCCACACAGCGCCTGAACGTCGATGACGCGGTCGGGCGTCACGCCGAATTTCTCGAAGACTTCCGGCGCACAGATCTTGCGGTCCTTTACCGTGTCGAGCAGGCAAATGCGGTCGTCGACCAGCTGCATCAGGTCCTTGTCGGACGAGACGATGGAAACGCGCGCGCCTTTCGCCGAGGCCTGGCGGGCGTAGGTGGCGATCAGGTCGTCGGCCTCGAAGCCGGGAAGTTCGAGCGCAGGCGTGCCGAAGGCGATGGCGGCGCGGCGAACCAGCGGGAATTGCGGGATGAGGTCTTCGGGCGGCGGCGGGCGCTGGGCCTTGTACCTGTCGTAGAGCTCGTTGCGGAAGGTGATGGCGCCTGCGTCGAAGATACAGGCGAAATGCGTGGGCTGGTCGCCGGCCTTGAGATCCTCCAGCACTTTCCAGAGCATGTTGCAGAAGCCCGCCACGGCCCCCATCGGGGCGCCATCCGACTTGCGCGTGAGCGGCGGAAGGGCGTGGAAAGCCCGAAAGATGAAACCCGAGGCGTCGACGAGGTAAACATGGCTGTCGGCGCCGATGGGGCGAATAACGGGCATGGGTAAACTCCTTGCCGCGAAGCGTTAGCAGTCTGTCCCGTTCTGGGCCAGTTTATCGTTGCTGCAGCCCATCCTTCGCGAATTTCCGGTGAACGCGGGGGCGCCTTCTGTACCCTAAATTAATTGCTCACTGGCACTGTTGCAGGGGTTGGTGCATTGGGGGCGACGAAGATGACCGCGCACACAGCCTCCCGGACTGCGCCCGGGGGAGCTCAACAGGGGATCATGTTCCATCCCGCTTCGCTGCTGAAGCCGGCGAAATGGCGCTATTATTTCGCCAACGGCACAAGCGGATACGGCGCGCTGCTGGCGGCGTGCAACGGCGTCACCCTCACACATTATTTCGGACCTGCGATCGGGCTGGGCTGGACCATTCTTGCGATCGCAATGTTGCTGGGCGTGGTTTACCTGGCGGTCCGCGCGGGCAGGGGCGAAGACCGTCTGCGCAACATCTCCGTGGTCAGCCACATGGCGTCGATTGCGCTATGGATGATTTCTGCGGCGGCGCTGTGGTTCACCGGCGAGCGGGCGGCATGGGTGATCGCCATCATCTCCTGTTCGTCCTGGGCCATCCACATCATCTTTTCCGGCGAAACCAACTCGCTACGCGTCAAACTGCTGGTGCTTTCGGTGGCGACTGTGCCGCTGCTGGGCTTCCTCGTCTGGTCGGCCTGGACGTCGTTTCCGGTGTGGGTTGCGGCGCCGACCACCCTGTCGGCCGTCGCCATGGTGTTCTCGATCGCCACCTCGGCCGAACGATCGAGCCGGACTTTCCACAAAATGCACGCCGCAATGGCGGAGGCCAGGGCCACGCGCTCGCGGCTGGAGTTCGCCATCGAGGCTGTCGGCGACGGCTATTTCGAGCTCGATCTCGACACGATGAAATATGAACCCAATCCCGGCCTCGCGGAGAAACTGGGTTTCCACGGCCGATCCGAAACGCAGCAACGCGTGGCCGAGCGGATCCATCCGGACGAAGCAGAAATGATATGGACTGCAATCGAGGCGACGCGAGCGGGCCGGTCGCCCGGCTTCAATCTTGATGTGCGTGTGCGCGCGTCGGACGGCGTCTATCGCTGGATGCATGTGCGCGCCCGCGTACTGGCGGCGGCGGGCGAAAACCGCAGGCTGATCGGAACCATGGCCGATCTGACCGAGCGCAAGAAACTTGAGGACGATCTGCGCGCCGCCAAGGAGGCGGCCGAATCCTCCAACGCCGCCAAGAGCCAGTTCCTGGCCAACATGAGCCACGAAATCCGCACGCCGCTCAATGGCGTGCTCGGCATGGCCCAGGCGCTGGAGCAGGACGCGCTGGATCCGGCGCAGCGCGAGAAGGTCGCCGTCATTCTCGATTCCGGCAGGTCGCTGATGTCGTTGCTGAACGACGTGCTCGACATCTCGAAGATCGAGGCTGGCAAGCTGGAGATTTCGCCGGTGCCGGGCGACTTCCTCCACACGATGAAACGCACCCGCCAGCTGTTCCAGAGCACCGCAGAGGACAAGGGGCTCGACCTGCTGGTGCGCTATGACAGCAACTTCCCGCAGCGCATGGTCTACGACCCGACACGCGTTCGCCAATGCGTCGCCAACATGCTGTCGAACGCCATCAAGTTCACCGCAACCGGCCGGATCGAGGTCGGCATTTCCGCTCGGGCGCTTGGCGACGGGCAGCACATGGTCTGCGTCGAGGTGGCCGACACCGGCATCGGCATGAGCCAGGCGACGATCGACAAGCTGTTCACAGTATTCACCCAGGCCGACGGCGCCACGACGCGCAAGTTCGGCGGCTCGGGCCTCGGTCTCGCCATTTCACGCCAGCTGGCGCGCCTGATGGGCGGCGATCTGGTCGTGGAAAGCGAAGAGGGACGGGGCTCGACCTTCCGGCTAACGTTCAGGGCGCCTGAAGCCAGTGCGAGCTCGGGCGTTCAGCGGGGTTCGCAGCCCGCGATGGCGGACCAGCCGCCCCGTTCGCTGCGCGGCATCCGCGTTCTGCTTACCGATGACAACGCCGTCAACCGTCAGGTGATCAAGCTGTTCCTGGCGCCGCAGGCGATGGACATCACCGAGGCGACGAACGGGAAAGAAGCGTTGGATCTGCTTTCAACGCGCGAATTCGATGTCGTTCTGCTCGACGTGCACATGCCCGTGATGGACGGCAAGGAAGCCATCCAGAGGATGCGTGCCTCGCGCGAAGCGTGGGGCCAGTTGCCGGTGATCGCGTTGACCGCTGATGCGATGAGCGGCGATCGCGAAAAGTATCTCGCGCTGGGAATGAGCGACTACGTCTCCAAGCCAGTTGACCAGCGCGAACTGCTGGCGAGGCTTCACGGCGTACTGGGCATCGAGACGCCCGCGCCCGTGGCGAAGACGGGAACCTAAAGCAGATTCCGCTCAAGTTGCACCATAGCCGGCGTGGCGGAAGTAAGCGCGGGCCTCGTTTGTGCTGACAGTTGGGACGAAGCGGGCGATGGCGCGGCGGAGGCCGTTGACGTTTCGCTGCGCCAGCTTTCGCAAT
>WGLW01000017.1 GCA_016125405.1 Alphaproteobacteria bacterium
CGCCTGGACGTCCATACGCCTGAATTCGACGCCTGGCGCTGGACGCGTCTGGATGAGACGCCAGACCTGATCATCCCGTTCAAGCGGCCGGTTTATGAGGAAGTCGCGCGCCGGTTCGCGCGCTGGACCGCGCCAGTCTAGGGAGCGCCGGTCTGGAATTCGCCAGTCTTGAATTCGCCAGTCTGGAAATCGCCAGTCTGGAGCGCCTCAGGAGAGCGGCAGAAGCTCGATCTTCACCAGGCCGGGCGTCGCCCCGTTGGCCGGGTATTCCATCAGGTCTGCGTATTTGAACCCGGCCGCCTTGTAGCGCGTGAACTTGACGCCGGCGTCCAGCGTCTGCCGGCTTTCAACCGCATAGCCGCGCGAGGCGTCGGTCATTTCATCGCCCAGCTTCATCGCAATGGCGTCCCGCAGCGGCCGCAGGATGGCGACGCCGCACTGGGTCATGCGCGAACCATACGCATAGACGTAGACTTCGCTGTCGATTGACTCGACGCGCCACACCTGCGCGCCCGCCGGCAACGCCCAGCGCAGGGCTGCCGGATCCGGCACAGGCGCCAATCCGCCAGCCCTGGCAAGCTTCTCGGCTGATTTCAGCTGGTCGCGCGCAGGCTTGCAGATGCTGTCCAGCATCTGCGAAGCCACCACCGGAGAAAAGCCTGACGCCATGGCAGGATCATCGCGCGTCACCGGACTGTTGGCAGCCCGGGCTGTCGCGGTAACCCGCTCGACCTTTTGTCCAAACGCCGGCGCCGCAAGCAACGCCGCCGCCATAAAGATCAACCCGGATCGAATCCGCATCGTCCCGCCTCCCCGTAATTCCGGCGAAGAAGCTGGGCGAACGGTCTTGCGATCCTCCTGACGGAAAGCCGCAATCTTCCCTGAAATTTTCCCTCGCCGCCGGTCGTGTCCGAAGCCGGACGCAGATCACGCTTGACCAACGCATAGCCAGACAGTTATACGATAATTGATAGCCAGTGAGTTATGCATTCAGATGCCGAGCACGCACGACATCCTCTTCAGGACACTCGCGGATCCCACCCGCCGCGCCATTTTCGAGCGACTGTGCCGCGATGGGGAACAGACCGTCGGGGCGCTGACTGAACCCTCCGGCGTCTCGCAACCCGCCGTTTCAAAGCATCTCGGCATCCTGAAACAGGCCGGGCTTGTGCGTGACCGCCATGAGGGCCGGCAAACACACTACAGCGCCAGGCTTGGCGCGCTGGCGCCGCTGATCGACTGGACGAGCCAGATGACAGGCTTCTGGCAAGGCCGCTTCGACCAACTCGAAGACCTTCTGAAAAGGATGGACCAATGAGCAACGCCGCGCAGACGCGCTCTGTCATCGTCGAGCGTGACCTGCCCTACCCGCCTGAAAAGCTGTGGCGTGCGCTCACGCTGCCCCATCTGCTTGAGGAGTGGCTCATGAAGAACGACTTTCAGCCCGTTGTCGGCCACAGCTTTCAACTCCGCGGCGACTGGGGCGGCGTGCTGGACTGCAAGGTTCTGGTGGTCGAACCGAACACGACGCTGTCCTATACGTGGGATTTCAGGAATGACGATCCCGCCTTCGACATGAAAAGCGTGGTGACGTTCACGCTGACGCCGACGCCGACGGGCACGCGGCTTCGCATGGAGCAGGCAGGCTTCCGCAACGACCAGAAACAGGCTCTCGGCGGCGCGCTGCAGGGCTGGAACCAGTTCTTCGGCAAGCTGGAGCAGCTTCTGGCAAAGCCTGACTGACTCCGACGCAATCAAAATGGGGAGGCCTGATTGAGTAACTGGATCCGACAATTCCATCGCTGGACGTCTCTTGCGTTTGTCGTGGCCGTCATCGCCACCAGCATCGCCCTCGCCCGGAAGGACCCGATCGTCTGGATGTCGTATGTGCCGCTGCTTCCGCTTTCCTTGCTCGCGATCACAGGCATCTACATGTTTGTTCTGCCCTATGTGCGGCGCCGCTCGCAGAATGCAGGTTAAACGGCAAACTCATCAGCCGATATGCGGAAGGCCCCGGCCATGAAGACATCGACACCGGGCAAGACCGGGAAAGACTCTCCTGCAAAGGCCCCCGATAACGGCTCGCCGTCGCAGATGATCGATGCACGCATCAAGGCTCTGGCCGACTGGCGGGGCGAGACCCTGTCGCGTCTCCGCAGGATCATTCTGCAGGCCGACTCCAGCATCACGGAAGACGTGAAATGGAGAAAGGCGTCCAATCCGCTGGGCGTGCCGGTGTGGGAATGCGCGGGCATTATCTGCACCGGCGAAACCTACAAGGACAAGCTGAAGCTGACATTCGCCCGGGGCGCCGCCCTGGCGGACCCGTCCGCCCTTTTCAACGCCAGCCTGGACGCCGGCACACGGCGCGCCATCGATATCCGCGAAGGCGAAACCATCAATGAAAAAGCCCTGAAGGCGCTGGTCCGCGCCGCAGTTGCGCTGAATGCGTCGAAGGCATCCGCGCGCAGGTAAGTTTGCGGGAAATCTGGCGCTCCGCGCGGAATAAGCGTGACGATCATATCTCACTATTCGCACCACTCTAATTCCGCCAGACAACGCCCCCTGCCCTCTTTTCACCGCCGAGCCGCTGGCCTATCTCGCCTATGGTTCCGGCCATCCCGCCTACTATGCGTGGGACGGGCCGGTCCTCTCCCCTCGCGCCATCCGCGAGCAGGCGAGCGCCAGCACGTATGGCGGATACATGGAAGACGACATCCGCAAGGCGGGCGCGTTGGCCGAACCGGAGCGATCAAGACAACTGCGCGCGATCCGAACGCGCGTGATGGAAGACCTGCGCCGCGACCTGCATGGCTATCGCCGCGTGGCGCTGAGATTGCACCGTCAACGCCGAAGCGGAGATGAGCCGCCACCCGTTTCGTCCGATCCCTGCGGGGCGGTCGCCTTGAAGCGCAATCACCTGTTCAACGACTTCGCCCACCTGAAGGTGCTGGACGGGCTCGGCGAGCAGCGCGACCTGTTCGACTTTTGAATGCGCTCCTATCCCCCGGGCCGCCCGGCGGGCCGTGGTATCCCTGATCAAAGGCCGCTTTTTTGATCGATTCTAATCGATCATTTGCAATAGTTGTGATCTACTGTAGTCGATCAATTAACTGACTTTTGATCTATTATACTCTATCGTATCGTCAAAGGATGATAGACCATGATCGATCGCACACCCGAGGCTCTGGCCCGTAAACACCTCGATAAGGCCCTGATTCTGTTCAAGGAAGCAGCCGCGCAGTCGCGCCCGCCGCGTGGCTGGGTGCGGGCGATCCGCGATGCGCTGGGCATGACCAGCCGCCAGCTCGCCACGCGCATGGGCCTTTCTCAATCCACCATCGCCGCCCTGGAGAAGGGCGAGGCGGCTGGTACCGTCACGCTCAAGTCCCTGCGCGAGGCCGCCGAGGCGCTCGACTGCCAGCTTGTCTATGCGCTGGTGCCGCGCACCTCGCTCGCTGACATGGTGCAGGAACGCGCGCAGGCGCTTGCCGAGAAGCAACTTGCCCGCGTGCATCACACCATGCGCCTCGAAGATCAGGCGCTGCGTGAAAGCGATCTCGCCGAAGAACGCGAGCGCATCACCCGTTCCCTTCTGGAAGGGCGGGCGAGCCGCCTGTGGGAAGATGCATGAGCGATCCGCTTTTCGATCCGGGCGATGACGCCGCCACACCGCTGGAGCCGGAAGAGCGCGCGCAGCTCATTCCCACCTACATCACCATGCGCGCCCAGTTGAACGAAGCCGAGCAGATCAACATCACGGAAGCGGACGACTGGGCGTTTGCGCGCAAGCGCGATGTGCTGAGCGAGCGGTTCCTACAGAACCTGCACAAGCGCATGTTCCGCAAGGTCTGGCGTTGGGCGGGAACGTTCCGCACGACCGAGCGCAATATCGGCGTGGCGGCTTATAAGATCGGCGTTGATCTTCGCACCTTGCTCGATGACGTGCGCTATTGGATAGACAACGCCACGTATCCGCCGGACGAAATCGCCGTGCGCTTTCATCACCGGCTGGTGTGGATTCATCCGTTTCCGAACGGAAATGGCCGCCACGCGCGCATGGCCGCCGACCTTCTGGCGATCGCGCTTGGCTGTCCGCGCTTTACATGGGGCAGCGCCAATCTTGTCGAAGCCGCCGAGACTCGCGCCGAGTATGTCGCCGCACTCAAGGCCGCCGACAATCACGATATTGAACCGTTGCTGGCGTTTGCGCGGTCGTAGCCGATAACGCTCCTCCGTTCAGCAGGCGCTGTGCGGGAGACGATCAATATGCCGACATTTTATCTTTTAGATTGATCGCCAACGTCATGAGTGAGGACACAAGAAATCCGTCAAAAGACTCCACAACGCACGTAATCCTGGCTTGCGATGAGTCTGGCGCGAAGGGGTATGCTGATCGTGACGAGACGGTAAAAGGTGAGACGGGCGTCAGAGGTGGCTCGGGAAATCTGGACACAGGGCTAAGTGGAGTTTCCGCCTGAGATCGGCATGATGGCCGAGAGCAGGAGAAACGATGAGCAGACGACCCCGCCGGAACCACAGCCCGGCGTTCAAGGCGAAAGTGGCGCTTGCAGCGATCCGCGGTGAGAAGACGATGTCGGAGTTGGCCGAGCAGTTCGACGTTCACCCGAACCAGCTATCGACGTGGCGGGAACAGCTGCTGCAAGGCGCGTCTGACGTGTTCGACAGCGGCGAGAAGGCCGAGGCGGCGGCGCCCGCGATCGATGTGAAGTCGCTGCACGCCAAGATCGGGCAGCTGACGCTGGAGAATGATTTTTTATCCGGTGCGCTCGACAAGGCAGGCCTGTTGCCGGGCGCAAAGAAATGATCGACCGGAGCCACAAATTGCCGGTCAGCCGCCAGGCTGGCTTGCTCGGGATCAGCCGGGGCAGCGTCTACTATCTGCCGCGGCCGACGCCGGACGCCGATCTCGCCCTGATGCGGCGGATCGACGAGCTGCATCTCGATTATCCGTTTGCGGGCAGTCGCATGCTGCAGGCGCTGTTGAGGAGAGATGGCTTCGAAGCCCGAGGTTGTCACCCATGTCTTAGGAACAATCCGTTACCCATGTCTCCAGGTCGGACATGAAATCATTGGCGCACCCGACAGGATTCGAACCTGTGACCTCTGCCTTCGGAGGGCAGCGCTCTATCCAGCTGAGCTACGGGTGCCTTCGGCCTCCTCCCGCCCAGGGGGCGACCAGAAGCGCGGCGACACTAGCGAAAGAATGCAGCAAGGCAAGCTGGGACGAAATCGCCTGAAAATGACCGGATATCCACTGCGGATCCGCCCGGTTGGGCCTGTCGCGCCTCGCCCCCATAAGCCTTTGGTCTAGGGGAGTGACGGGCGAGCCGCGATCTGCAAGCCTGCCGCCGCATTGACGCAGGCTGCCGATTTCCCGGAGTTCCCCAATGATCCGTTTGAAGCATCTGGCGCTTCTGGCCACGGCCTTCGTCTTTTCGGCCTGCAGCAAGCCGGCGAACGATCCCGCTGCGGCGGGCGACGGGCCTGCAGCGCCTGTCGCAGCCGCCCCTGCCCCCGCACCGGACCCCTCCAAAGTCGAGGGCAAACCTGCCCTGTGGCGGATTGGGGATGAGGACACCACGGTCTACCTGTTTGGCACCGTCCACGTCCTGCCTCCCGAACTTCAGTGGAAGACCAAGACGATCGAGGATGCGCTCGAGAGCGCCAAGGCGGTGTATTTTGAAACCGATGTGAACCCCAACCAGATCACGCTGCTTCAGGTCGTCCGCCGCCTCGGAATGTATACTCTGCCCGACAAACTGTCTGACCATCTGACGGCTGACCAGCGCGCCAAGGTGGCCGAGGCTGCATCGAAGCTCGCCGTGCCGATGGTGGCGCTGGAAACGATGAAGCCCTGGCTCGCGGCGATGACGCTGAGCGAAGAGATGATCTCCAAGGCCGGCTATGATCCCAATTCAGGCGTCGAGCGCACGCTGCTGCCGATCGCCACCGAAGGCGGCAAGGAAATCCGCAAGCTTGAGACGGTGGAGGAACAGCTTCTCGTCTTCGCGGACCTCAACGAAAAGGTTCAGGTCGATTACCTGATGGCCGGCATCGACGAGATCGACACCGAATCCCAGCTGTTAGGAGATCTGGTGAAGGCATGGGCGGACGGGGACGTCACGAAACTCGACAAGATCATGATCGAGGATGACCTGGAGGAGACGCCAGAGGTTTACCAGGCGCTGCTCGTCAAGCGGAACCAGAACTGGACGCGCAAGCTCGATGATCTGGTCAAGACCGAAGGCGGGGTCTTCTTTGTCGCCGTCGGCGCCGGTCACCTTGCAGGCAAGGACAGCGTCATCAAGATGCTGACCGCCAAGGGCTACAAGGTCGAGCGCGTCGAATAATCCGACGCGCCGCCCTGATCGCGCCGAGGGCCGATCTTACCCGTAGGTCCAGAAGAGTTTGTCGTCGAGCAGCCCGGCCTTGCGGTGCTTCATCAGCATCTTGAGGCGCGTATAGGGCGGCGCGCGGAATTCTTCCTCGGTCATATCGATGCGCTTGAACAGCTCGTGCATCTGTTTGGCGCCGGACTGCGCGGTCCATTTGCAGGCAAAATCCGGCAGGACCTTCTGGATCTTGTCGAAATTGACCCGGTAAGAGCGGTTGTCGGCGCTGGGTTCGCCGACGATCAGTTCGCAACCCGGAAACTCGGCGGCGACGATCCTGGCGATCTCGATGACGCGGTAGTTCTGTTCGGTGGAGCCGACGTTGAAAATCTGTCCGCGCACGGCGTGCGCGGGCGCCGTCAGCGACAGGTGAATGGCCTGGCACATGTCTTCGGCATGGACCAGCGGGCGCCACGGCGAACCATCCGACATCAGCTTGATCTGCTTGGTCGTCCAGGCAAGGCCGCAGAGATCGTTGAGCACGATGTCGAACCGCTGACGCGGGCTCGCGCCGTAGGCGGTCGCGTTGCGCAGGAAGCAGGGTGCGAAGTCATCGTCCGCCATCGCGCCGACATCCTGCTCCACCTTCACCTTGCACTCGGCATAGGCGGTCTGCGGATTGACCGGGCTGGTTTCGTCCAGCTCCGCGGAGCCCTGACCGGCGCCATAGACCGAGCACGAGGACATGTAGACGAAGCGCTTCACGCCGGCCTTGCGGGCAAGTTGCGCCAGGCGCATCGAACCGCCGTGATTGATCTCGTGCGTGAGACCCGGATCCTGCTGACCGAGCGGATCGTTGGACAGCTCCGCAAGGTGAGCGATCGCATCGAAGCCTTTAAGGTCGTCTTCGGTGATCTCGCGGAGGTCCTTGGTGATGACCGCCGGCCGCTCGCCTTTCTGCGGATAGAGCCAGCCCTGACGGTAGAACCCGCTGTCCAGGCCTACCGCGTCCAGACCACGCTGTTGCAGGTAGGGTCCAAGAAGGGCGCCAATATAACCATCAGCGCCAGTGAACAGGACACGCATGTCGACACGACCTCACTTAATGAAACTCTAGCCGCGCTGCTGCAGGAGATATGCCAACCGGGCGTCGTTTGGCCGTCCCGGTCGCGCAACGGGCGAAGGGCTGCAGCGCGCCTCCGGCATGGTAAATAAAAACACGTCTGGCCCGGTCTCTGCTAGTCTTCCTGTTCATCCCAGCCCGAGCAGGACGCCCCTGTGCCCAAATCCGATCACCGCACCGAAACAGCTGACGCCCGGCCAACGCTTGCAGTCGCCTGCGTCCAGATGTGTTCCGGTGTTGATGTCGCCGACAACATCAGGGCCGCTTCCGCGCTGATCCGCGAGGCCGCATCGGGCGGCGCCCGGCTTGTCGCGACGCCGGAAATGACCTCGCTGATGGATCACGCCCCCGGCGCGATCTACGCCAAATCGAGACCCGAGGCGGACGATCCGGCGCTGGCGGCCTTCCGCGCCCTCGCAGCCGAACTTGGCGTCTGGCTGCTGATCGGATCGCTTCCCATTCGCGCCGATGGCGGACTGTGCGCCAATCGCAGCTACCTGATCGGTCCCGATGGCGCCATCGCCGCCCGATATGACAAGATTCACCGCTTCGACGTGCAACTCAGCGCCGACAATGTTCATCGCGAATCCCGCGACTTCACGGCCGGCGAGGAAGCTGTTGTCGCCGCCCTGCCTGGCGCGCGCCTGGGGATGACCGTCTGCTACGACGTACGCTTCCCTCACCTGCATCGTGATCTCGCACGCGCCGGAGCGGACATCCTGGCCGTCCCCGCCGCCTTCAACAGTGTTTCGGGAGCAGCGCACTGGCATGTCCTGCTGCGCGCCCGCGCCATTGAAACCGGCTGCTTTGTCATCGCCCCCGCCCAGTGCGGAACCCACGAAGACGGCCGCAAGACCTTTGGCCACAGCCTGATTATCTCGCCATGGGGCGAGATTCTTTCAGAAGCCGGCGACGCGCCCGGCGTGATCCATGCGCGGCTCGATCTTGATGACGTCGCCTCGGCGCGGGCCAGGATCCCCGCCCTGCAGCACGATCGCGCCTATCAGCCAGCCTGAAGCGACGTCAGGCTTTCTTCGCGTTCCAGGTCCGGTAGACCGGGGTCGACGGGCGGCCAACGAGGTGTTTCTCCACGCCGTCATTGAGAGCGCGGGCGTAGATGTCCAGCGCGCCGTCGATGGCCTCGATGGTCTCGTCGATATCGCTGTCCTTGTGGGCGTAGGACACCACGAGCGAGGGCATGATCAGGCCGCGCTTGATGGTCTCCTGCAGGAACAGCGTGCGGAACGCCTGGCTCGGGGCGCCATCCCCATCCAGCGTCGAATAGAGGAGGTTGCACGACGCGCCGCTGAGGCCGACATGGTTTTCCAGACCGCGGGCGCGGATCACCTCGCCGAGCCCGGCGCGCAAGCGGTCGCCGGCGTGGGCCAGATGCTCGATCACCGGCTCGTTCTGGTAGACATCCATCGTCGCCATCGCCGCCGCGAGCCCATGCGTCTCGCCGCCATGCGTGGTCGAGAGCAGGAAGACGCGCGGCCGGTCGGTCTGTTCAAGGTCGCCGAGGCGCATGTATTCCCGCTTGCCGGCGAGCGCCGACACGGAAAAGCCGTTGGCCAGCGCCTTGCCCCAGGTCGAGAGGTCTGGATCGACGCCATAAAGGCGCTGGGCGCCCTGCAGGTGCCAGCGGAAGCCCGTGATCATCTCGTCGAGGATCAGGAGCGCGCCGTTGGCGTGCGCCAGTGATTTCAGCTGATTGAGAAAGTCGTCCTTGGGCGGCTCGATCCGCGTCGGCTCCAGGATGAAGCCGGCGATCTGGCCGGGATACTGCGCCAGCAGCGCCTTGACGCTCTCGATGTCGTTGTAGCGGAACTTGACGGTGAGCGCCCGCGTGGCTTCGGGGATGCCGCCGTGGATCGCGGTCGCGCCGATGAACCAGTCATCGACCGAGAAGAACGGATGGTCGGCGCAGATGGCGATCAGATCGCGGCCGGTATAGGCGCGCGCGATCTTGACGGCCCCGGAGGTCGCATCCGATCCGTCCTTGGAGAACTTCACCATGTCGGCGTTGTCGATGATCGACAGGAATTTCTCGGCGGCCGCCACCTCGATCGAAGCCGGGCGGGCGAAGCTGACGCCTTGCCCGAGTTCGCGGCGCGCCGCCTCGACGACCTGCGGATAGGCGTGGCCCAGGGTCACGGCGCGGTTGCCCATGCCGTATTCGATGTAGCGGTTGCCGTCCGCGTCCCAGACGCGGCAACCGTCTCCGCGCACGACATGGCTCGGGGAATTGACCGGATACTGGTCATCGCCCTTTGCGTAGGTGTGCGCCCCGCCGGGGATCATGGCGTGCGCCCTTGCGCGCAGCCGGTTGGATTCCTCGAAATTGGTGATCAGCGCCTTCATATCGCTTCCGTCCATCTTCGCCGCCCGCTTCCCTATCCAAGCCGCATCTTGCGCACGTAGAACGCCTCAGCGTACCGCGAGCGGCATTCCATTCCGCGAATCCTGGCCAGTGAGCGGAATGTCTCCTCGTCGAACCAGTCCTTCGAGCGTTGCGAGCCGAAGTGCTCCTCGAGCAGCGCGATCTTGCGGCTGAGCATGTCTGGCTCGATGCCGAAATACGCGTTCGGCTGGCCCAGATCGCCGTCCCATTTGGGAATCTCGTATTCGAGGATCAGGCTGTCCCGGAATGCATTCCAGGCCAGTTCGGAGATCAGCCGGTGGTCCTGGTGCGCGTCGTTGCCCTGATGGGTGAACACGACATCCGGCTTCATGCGCGGCTTCTGCGCCTCGACCCAGGCTTTCACCGCGGCGCCTTCATAAGGGAGATACGAGTCGCGAAACGCGCCCACTTCCACGGTCGCCTTCTCGATACCGGACAGGAAAGCGCTGGCCGAAGCCCTTGCCTCCTCCGCCCGGCCGCCGCCGGCCGTGGCGACGCACCAGTGGACGTCGAGGTCGGCGCCGGACGCCGCAAGCGACAGGATCGTCCCCCCGGCGCCGATCTCGATATCGTCCGAGTGGGCGCCTAGGCAGAGAACCGAGAGCCGTTCGCCCGGCCGGACAAGATCGAGCGGGCGCATCAGGCGGACTGCTTCACCGCGCCGGCTTTCACGCGCCAGGGCATCACGCCTTTCTCGAACATGTCTTCGAGGGTCTGGCGGTCACGCAGCGTGTCCATCGAACGGAAGAAGCCTTCATACTTGTAGGCCATCAGCTGGTCTTCCTCGATCAGCCGCTTGAACGGCTCCACCACCAGCTCCTCGCCGTCGCGCATGTAATCGAAGATTTCCGGCTTGAAGAGGAAGTAGCCGCCATTGATCCAGATCTCGGCCCGGTCGGAGGTGACGAAATCCTTCACCCGGCCGTCCGGCGCGATATCCGCGAGGTGGTAGGTCAGCGGCGGATGAACCGCCAGGAAGCAGGCAACCTTGCCGCTGGCCTTGAACTTCTCGACCATGTCGTCGAGGTTCACGTCGGTGAGGCCGTCGGAATAGTTGGCGCAGAACATCTCCTCGTTCTGGACGTGCTCCCGCACCGCCCACAGGCGGCTGCCGATATTGCGCCAGATGCCCGTGTCGATCAGGGCGATCTTCCAGTCTTCCTTCGGCTCGCCGAGATACTGCACGTCGGCGCCGCCGCCCGAGACGATGAAGTCGGAGAAAAGCTGCGGCTTGTAGTTGAGGAAGTAGTCCTTGATCGTGTTGGCCTTGTAACCGAGGCACAGCACGAAATCGCGATGGCCGTACTGGCTGTAGTAATCCATCACGTGCTGCATCACTGGCTGATGCCCGATCGGGATCATCGGCTTGGGAATGCTTTCGGAGTATTCGCGGATGCGGGTGCCGAGGCCGCCGCAGAACAGGACAACTTTCATTTCGGGTCCCTCGGGTCGATGATGGTGGCTTCCGGAATCGGCACAACGAACTTCCCGCCCCAGTCGCCGATGTGTTTCATCTGGGCGGAGATTTCGGTCTTCAGGTTCCAGGGCAGGATCAGCACATAGTCCGGCTTGTGCTGGTCGATCGCCTCGACCGGCAGGATCGGGATGTGCGTGCCCGGCGTGTAGCGGCCGTGCTTGTGGGGGTTTCTATCGACGGTGAAGTCGATGAAGTCCGTGCCGATGCCGCAATAGTTGAGCAGGGTGTTGCCCTTGCCCGGCGCTCCATAGCCGGCGACGGTCTTGCCCGCTTCCTTGGCCTCGATCAGGAACGACAGCAGCTTGCGCTTGGTGTTGCGCACCTTCTGTTCGAACCCCTTGTAGAAATCCAGCGTCTTGAAACCGAGCGCTTCTTCGTGCGCCAGCCTGTCGAGCACGGCTTTCGAGGGCGTTCCCGTGTGCGCGAGGAAGACGCGCAGGCTGCCGCCGTGGGTCGTCAGCTCCTCGACGTCGAGGAACACAAGGCCGTGGCGCTTCGCCAGGGCGGCGATGGCGGTCGCCGAGAAATAGCAGAAATGCTCATGATAGATCGTGTCGAACTGGTTGTACTTCAGCAGCGTTTCGAGGTGGGGGAATTCGAAGGTGATGACGCCTTCGCGCTTCACCAGATAGGCCGCCCCGCCGAAGAAGTCGTTCAGGTCCGGCACATGCGCCAGCACGTTGTTGCCGAGCACGACGTCGGCATGGCCCTGCTCCGCAACGATGCGGGCGGCCAGTTCGCGGCCGAAGAAGTCGACCCGGACGGGGATGCCCTTGCGCGCCGCCACTTCGGCCACGTTGGCCGAGGGCTCGACGCCCAGGATGTTGGGCACGCCGAGATCCGGGAAGTGCTGCAGGAGATATCCGTCATTGGACGCCAGCTCGACCACGAACGAATGTTCGTTGAGGCCGCGCCGCCTGGTGATCATCTCGCAATAGGCCCTGGCGTGCGCCACCCACGAGGTCGAATAGGATGAATAATAGGGGTACTCGCTGGTGAAGATGCCGTCCGGCGTGACGTATTCCTTCAGCTGGGCGAGCCAGCAATTGTCGCAGATCAGCACATGGAGCGGGAAGAACGGCTCCATCTGGTCGATCTGGCGGGAATCGAGAAACGTCTCGCACAGGGGCGACTTGCCGAGATCGACAAGCGTGTGCTTCAAGCCGGCGCCGCAGAGGCGGCAGGCCCCCGCAACGGCGGGCTCTGGCTGGACGTCAAGGGCGACGTTCGTGCTGGCCATGGGAACTGATTTCACCTCTCCGGGGTAATACTGGAACGCTATACACGCCCCGGAGCAAGTTTCAGGCCGCCGCGCCGGGCCGGTCGCAGATAGATTTCAAGCCCGCCCGGAAAGGTTGCGTTTACCGTAACGGGCCCTGTGCGGCGCTCGCGCCTGCGAGGCGGTCGCCGAAATACAGCACCTTGTCGTCGGAAGCGGTTTGGTCATCGTAGAGCGCGATCAACTCGTCGGGGAGTTTTGCGAGGTCCGTCGCCCGCAGGTAGTCGCGCATCGTGGTGCCCGTTGATCGTGAATCGATGTTCGGTGCGCCCCGCCGTTCGCGAACGTCGTCGATATGCACCGTTCGGAAGTCGATGGAATAGCGCGCGAAGTCCGTTGTGTTCTCCACCGTTTCGTGAAGTTGCGCGCCGGAAAACAGAATTATGCCCCCAGGTTGCGGCAGGTAGCGTACGCTGACCGCATCAATCGGACCTTTCGCTTTCGGTTGCTGCCGCGTGTCGCTGCGCACGTTCTGTGCGGCCGCGGCGCGGCTGTTCGTGTTCCACTCGTAGTAGTTGTACGTTTCGGACGAATTCTCGACCGGCGTCGAAAAGTGCTTTGGATAGAAACCCATGGCGTTGTCCGCCAGCAACGGAAAGATCGGCATCCACCAGTTCAGCTGGCACATCGGCGCCGAATACCAGGTGTCGCGGTGCGGATGAAACGCGTAGGCGATGCCCGACGACAGAAAATGGGACGGATACGCCGAACGCATGCGCGGCACGTCGAAATAGACTTTCTCCAGATCGACGCCGCGTTCGGCCATGATCTGCGGAAGCAAGCGCTTGCATTCAGGGTGGTGAATGAACGCCGGTTTCAGCACCGACAGGATGGCCGCGACCTCTTCGGGCGTCTTGTGGTCCTGGATCTTCTGCGGATCGATCGGCCCGAACGCCTCGGCCAGCATCTCCTGCGCCAGCGCCACAAGAGCCTTCGTGCCCGCCGTTGGGCTGTAGATGAAGATATCACCCGCATAGAGCCGCGCGCGCCGCTCGTCGTCCGAGAGGGTGGAGTCGAAGTTAACCGTGGTCATGGCTTTGCCCCAAGGGTCTAATTATTGTATGCGCGCTGCGCCCGGACTTTCAAAACGACTCGCCTGCGCGGAGAAATTAATAGCCGTGCGTCGGCGATAGCTCCTGCGCCGCCAAGTGAGGTTTCCATGCGCTTTACCCCCCTTGATATCAAAGGCGCGTGGCTGATCGACATCGAACCGATTGCCGACGAGCGCGGAAGTTTCGCCCGGACGGTGTGCGCCCGCGAATTCGCCCAGCATGGCATGGCGACGAACTATCCGCAGCACTCGATCTCCCACAATCTCAAGAAAGGCACGCTTCGCGGCATGCATTTCCAGACAGCTCCGCACGCCGAAGCCAAACTGGTGGGATGCATTCGCGGCGCCATCTTCGACGTCTGTCTCGATCTCAGGCCCGATTCACCAAGTTTTCTGCGCTGGCAAGGTTTTGAGCTGAGCGCCGAGAACCAGCGGCAGCTCTATATTCCCGAAGGCTGCGCCCATGGCTTTCAGGCGCTGAGCGATGATGCCCTGGTGAACTACCGGATTTCCGAATTCTACGCGCCGGACGCCTCGGTGGGCTATCGATACAACGACCCGAAGTTCGCGATCTCCTGGCCCCTGCCCGTTACGATGATCTCCGACCGGGACCGCGATCTTCCCGACTTTGCAGGCTAGTCAGCCGGAATCAGCAGGCCGCTTGCACGCAGGATGTTCGCCGTCGCCGCGATGACGGAAAACGGCAGCTTCGCCCGCTCCGCAATATCCAGAAGGCTGTGCCGGCCGTCGGACTGATTGAGCAGCCAGAGCATGGCCATGTTTTTCGAGTAGGCGTCCTTGTCGCCGCCGATCGTCGAATAGAGCCCGCGACGCCCCAACTGAGGTTCGCCCATCGGCGCCGTGTTCACAAAGCGGCCGTCCCGTTCCAGCACCTCGATCGCCTGGGCGACCATGCGCAAAGACCCTTCCAGATGTTCCGCACTAATGAAATCGAGATTGTCGCCCGAGGTATGGTATTCGGGAAAGGTCGCGAACTGGCTGCGCTGGAACAGGCCGACCTTCATCCGGAAGCCGGGCGAATTGTACTGCCGTTCGTCGTAGCCGTAAGGGAAGAAATCGATGATCGAGGGCGCCGGCGCTGCATGTTTCAGGACGTGCGACATGATCCGGTCGATCGGCGCATCGCCCATCTCCGTGCGCTTGTAGGTTGGCCCCCCGGCGTCGCCGACGCATGAGAGGACCAGCCCGTGCTTCACCCTGCTTGCCGCATCCGGATTGCGGGCGAGCCAGGTGATCGCGCCGATTGTGCCCGGCGCAAACAGGAAGCGGTAGGTGTAGCGCGTTTTCAGCGACTTCATCGCCGAGGCCAGATGCGCCAGCAGGGCGAGGCCGGAGCAATTGTCGTTGGCCAGCGAGGGATGGCAGATGTGCGCCTGCAGGAGGACTTCGTCTTCGACTTCGCCGGCGTGAACATATTCGGCGTAGGTGAGCGATCCGGCTTTCAGGCTGGCATCAATGCACACCTCGTACTCGCCGTCCGGCAGCGCCTCAAGGGCGTTGTGCGTCATGCAAAAGCCCCAGCGCTGCTGGTAATAGGTGGTGCGGTAGGGAATGAGGTCCGGCTGGTCCGGCAACGTGAAAATGTGGGGTTTCAGATCGGCAAGACGCATGGTTGCGCGTACCGGCGTTGAATAGTTGAGCACGTGCAGCGAATGAGCGTTGAAATCGACCACGCGCTCGCCGGCGGCATTCTTGATCCAGGCGTCGCGGATTTCCCATTCGAGCGGCACGGTCCAGTCCAGCACCGGCGTGCCCGTCGGTGTTTCGGTGCGAACAAGGTCGATCCCCTCGCCGAGAACGTCCAGTGTCTGGCGGACCCCGTCACCCGTGATGCTGCGGCAGATCGGAAAGATTCGCGAAGCCAGGGCGTGAAGGTCGGCGCCGGCGCCGGGCGGACACAGGGCCGCGACAAGATCGGCTTCAACGGGGAGAACGTCCTGTTTCAAGTTTCAACTCGCATTCTGGCCAGACGATCTGCGCACCTTCCGGCGCATCAGTTGACGGACCTTGCCACAAGAACCCAGTCGTCGAAATTGCTGCTGTTCGCGCCGGAAGGTTTCAATTTCACTCTGGCGCCGGAGGGAACAGGCGCCTCAGCCGCCGGCGTATAGACCCCGTTCGAGGGATCATACCAGCGGAGCGTCACATTCGGGCCCGACATCCGCCCGAGATCGATCTCGATTTCCCGGGAAGACGGGAGATAAACGACCGCGACCTTACGATCGGCAGTGAGGGCCGCAACGGCGCGATCCTCGCCTGCGCCATGACCCGCGCCAACAAACCTTGATTGCAGATCGGGCTGCAGGTTCGCCCAGTCGGCGGCCTCGAGAATGCTGCGGACATGCGTCATGGTTTGCGAGCCGCGCGAGGAGAGCGCTTCGCGCCAGTCCGTCGGCGCCTTGAACAGGCCCCGCGCATCGAAATGCCAGATCGGGTTGTTGCCGAAGACATGACCGAATGCGCCCGAAAGAACGGCGTAAAAGGCCTGGCGCCGCAGGCCGAGCTCGTTGGCGGGCGGTCCGCCATAATCCTCGTTTTCGTAGGTGCCCTCGATGAAGAAGACCGGCATGTCGGACCGGCGGTATTCCAGTCCGGTAATCTCGTTGATGTGTTCGCGGACATAGACGGTGTTGAGCGACAGCCAGTCCTCATCCGGCCAGTAGTCCAGTCCGGCGACGCCGGACGAACAATGCACGGTATGCAATGCCGTGGGGTTCGTTTCCCGAATGCCCGCCACCAGCTGGCGAACCAGCTTTCGATTGGGCGGCGCATAATCGCCGCACTCGACCCAGACGATGTTGGAGAGATGCTTGAAGCGCGCGCCCACATACCGGCCATAGGCAAGCATCGCGTCCGGCCCGTTGGCGACCATCTCCTTGTACCAGCCCTCCCCTCCGCCGCCGGCTCCGGCATAGCACGGGGCAAGCAGCACCATGATGCCCAACTCCTCCGCCTTGCCCAGAATCCAGTCGGCATGGGCGAAGTACTTTTCGTAAGGTGTCGAAAAATCGCCGGGCGTCATGAAGGGCGGATCGCCATAGATGTTGGCGGGGGCGTGCGTGGCGAACTTGTGCTCGATCAGGTTGACAAGCACCGTGTTGAACCCACGCGCCTTGCGGTCTTCGAGATAGTCTGAAGCATCCTTGCGATTGAGCTGGGCGATCAGCGACCAGGCGCTGTCGCCGTGCATCATGAAGGGCTTGCCGGCCGCGTCGATCGGATGTCGAAGGCCAGGACGGGTGCTCAGCGGGAACACAGGAACGGGAAAGTTGACGGCGACGTCCTGCGCCTGGGCAAGGTTGCAGGTGGCGGTGACCGACGCCGTCGCCCACAGGCCGCCGATCGCAGCCATTACGCTTCGACGGTTGAACGGAAAGCCCGACCCGGATCCGCGGTTCGCGCTCATGTCGGTTTGGCGTCCATGTTGAACGACTCCATGATACTGGCGGCGACGCCGTCCAGATGATCCGACACCGCTTCGCGCAAATGGGTGCTGACATCGGCAAGCGAGGCGCTCGCACCTTCCAGATCAGCCGAGAGTTCGTCAAAGTGCCTTTGCAGAAGGCCGGGGTCAAAATCCCGGATATTCTGGCAATAGGCCCCCAGGCCGAAATCGGTCATCACCGCCCGGTTCTTTTCCGCGTAGCCCAGCGAAATCGCTGGCCGGCCGCAGATCAGGGCGCTCACCACCGTATGATAGCGTGTCGCCACGACGATGTCGGTCTTGCCGACTTCTCCGCAGAGATCGCGCAGGGACCCGGGCTGGGCGATGGTCACATCGCCTTCCCGATCCGGCGCTGTTTCGACCAGACGGTTGCGGAGATCGGCGGCGGCGGGCGCATCGCCAACGTCGCCGACCAGGATGTGGATGGCGTTCCCCTGTTTCAGGAGGCCGGCGCTAAAGGCCGCAAGCTTGCCCATATAGGCCTCATAGATGTCGTCCGCGGAACCCTTCTCACCGCGCCAGGTATGATAATCCATCACGCCGATGCCGATGGTGCGCCTGGCCCCGGAGCGCAAGGGCGGTCGCGGCGCGTCGAGACCAAAGACGAGGTCCGGAGTGACGACGTCCCGCGACGTGTCGACGCCAAGACGATCGCGAACGAAGGCCTTTGCATTTTCGTCGCGATATGAGCGGTGGTCCGCCATTGCGGCGGTCCAGCCGAAGAAGCGGCGGTTCAACGGACGTTCGACCGGGCCGGCCCCGATGGAAACGAACATCACCTTCGCTCCAGCCTGCTTCGCGGCTGCGCACCATCGCCACATTGGATAGGCGTGCTGCATGGTCGTGACCAGCAGGTCATCGAAAACGCCGGTGCCGGGAACGACGAGATAATCGACGCTGCGCATCAGGCGGTGGGTCGCGGACCAGCGACGGAACTCATTGACCATTTTGCCAAGAGGACCCGGCAGGCGCGAGAGGCGCTGCAAGTCTTCCCGGATCGCAACCGCGGGCGCGCCAAAATCGCGCTCGACGACGCCGGGCATCGAGGCCGCGACAGTGAAGCGCGCGGCCGGGAGTCGTTTCTTCAGTTCGGCCAGCGCGACCTCGAGGGTCGCATCATTGCCGGTGTTGCCGATGCCAAAGCCGCCGTAGAGCACGATGTGCGGCCCTGCACCGGCGTTTTCCTTGCTCACAAGGTCCGACATCGCTCACCGTACGGTTAACGCTGGGCCGCCGCCCCCAGGTCCGACCTAAGGGTGACCCACGCCGCGTTTTATCAATCAGCACGCAACGCCCATGCCAATGCCGCGCCCCGGACGCCTTCACTGGCCCGGGACTTGCTGCGGATCAATCCACGCTCGTACAAGCATTGTCGCCATGATCCCGGCTTCCGCCTCTTCTCTCCCGCTCGTCGCCGTCGTTACGCCTGTTCACAATGGCGCAGCGTACCTCGCCGAAACCATGAAGAGCGTTCAGGCCCAGGATTACCCGAACATCGTGCATGTGCTGCTGGAGAACGCCTCCACCGACGCCACTTCCGAGATCATTGCAACATTTGAAGGCGGCAGGATCCCGCTGACCGTTGGACACAACAGCACCCTGCTGCCGATGATCGACAACTGGAACAAGGCGCTCACCATGATCCCGGAGACGGCCGCCTATTTCATGGTGCTTTGCGCCGACGACGCCCTCCGCCCGGACGCCGTGAGCCGCATGGTGGCCGTGGCCGAATCCGATCCGATGGTCATGGCGGTGACCAGTGCGGTGACCCGCAATGACGTCGTGGTCGATTTCGGCTGGCCGAAGGATATGACGGTCTATGACGGCCCGGATGTCATCCACCGGCTTTTCCGGGAGACGCCGATCACAGACGCCCGCTCGGCGATGTTTCGACGGCCTGCAGATATGGAGAAACCCTTTTTCGATCCCTCTCTCTATTCATCCGAGGATACCGAGGCCCTGCTGAGGGTGATTTCCAGGGGCAAGATGGGCTTCGTGCACGAACCGATCATCATGGTCCGCGAGCACGAGAACAACATGTCGAATGCGGTGGCGCGCCCGATGGGGCTGCAGTTCCTGGATCATTTCGTCGTCATCGAACGCTACGCGCCGGTCGGACGCGGGGTCGATTCCAGGCAGGCGATCTATCGCGACTATCGACGCTATTATATTCGCCGGCTTCTGATCTGGCGGTGGATCGACGGCAACCGGCGCGCCTATGACTATCACATGGGCAAGCTGGCCGACCTGAGGACGCGGCCGCGTCTCCTGGAGTATGCCGACGCAGCGATCGATCTGCTGCTGAAGCGTGTCCGCCTTCGCCCGAAACTCTACGCCTTTCCCGGCTGAGCGGGACCTCAGCCGTCACGCAGGATAGCCGCTCCATGCCGGCCGAAGCGCCAGCTTGGTCCACGGCCAATCGGCGACGGCGTCGAGAAATTGCAGGACAGAAGGCGCGGCTCCGAGCTCGTTCAACATCGCGAGATGACGCGCCACGCGCTCGGTCTGACCTGCGGCGCGCCATTTGAGCAGTCGCCGCAGATAGTATCGCCGGAAACACGCGAAAAACCTGCGACCTTCCTTGGAGCCGAGACCGAATTCCGCATAGCGCTTCATCAGAACGAGATGCTCGCCAAGGTCGAGCTGGAGGGGTTTGACGAGCGTGTTGGTGTCGGTGCCGCCATGATCGCGCGTCACGGCCAACTTCTCATGTACGAAGCCCCAGTCGCCATGACGCAGGATATCGAGGCAGGCGTCGGTGTCGTTGGTGGTCATGTTGACTTCGAAGAAGGGCTTGCGCATGTCGAGCACATCGCGCCGGAAGATGGTCTGGTGGGCCACGATCGTGCCGTCTCCCTTGAGAAAGCGGCCAACCGCCTCCCTGCCGTCAAAGACTTCCCGATCCGGCTCCCAGCCCCCGCTGAGCTCTCCGCCGCGATGATCGAGCTCGCAACCAACCGCGACGACGCCGGGATGCCGCATGGCGAGGCCGACCATCTGCGCGGAGAATTCCGGCGCCATGAGATCATCGGCACAGAGAACGCGGAAATAGGGAGCCTCGGGCGGAACAAGCTCCAGCGCGAGGTTCCAGTTCACGCCCATGGAAACGGTGGCGGGATTTCGTTTCACGACCACGGGAATGCGCGCATTCGCGTAGCGCTCCAGAATTTCCGGCGTTGCATCCGTGCTCGCATTGTCGAGCACAAAGTGAATTATGTTGGGGTAGGTCTGCGCCTGCACGGAATCCATGGTTTCGGCGAGGTAAGCCGCGCCATTATAAACCGGCGTGACGATCGCGAAGAGCGGATATTTTGCTGCGGGATCATTCATCGACTGGTCTCGTTCGCATGCTTTGACGGAGCATTCGTTGGTCCGCCTCCGGCGCGGTAATCCGCCTCGCAGCTTGTGACGCTCTCGGTTTCAGCCACCTTTCGGCCAGCAAATTTTCCTGATGGGCAAGCTGTTCGGCATAGTCGCCGACGCGGCGCCGGATGGCCTGTTCATGGGCAGTGCGATCGGCAAGCAGCTGGCCAGTCTGGAATTTCAGGCGCTCGAGGTCGAACGTCTCGACGTCCTGGCTGAATTCGGCCAGTCCCATCTCGGTTAGGAGAGCTTCGTTCTTTTTGGCGTAACCGAGGGAAATCGTCGGCCGCCCGGCCTTGAGGGCGCAGACCAGGTTGTGGAAGCGCGTCACCACCGCGATATCGGCGCCGGCCATCTGAGCCATCACGTCGTCGAGGTTCCGCGCCGCCTCGAAAGGCTCGAGACCCTCGGCATGAGACGCACGGAGGGCCAAAACGCTGCGCGTTACGTCATTCACGGCCTGGATGTCCTTGTCCTTGCCGATAACGAATTTCACGCGCCGCCCCGTCTCGACCAGCCAGCCGACATAGCGCGCGAGTTTCGCGATGTAGTCCTCGTAGATTTCGCGACCGTCGCGAACGCTGCCGGCCCAGCCATAGTAGGCCATCACACCAACCGCGACGATGATTGGCGCTTTCGCAGGACGCGGCGCGGGCCGGGGCGGTGGCAAGCTGAACGCAAGATCCGGAAACACGGGATCCATGTCGGCCCAGCGGGCAATGCCCTTCATGAAAGCCTTGGACGGCAGGTCACGATAGGAACGATACCGGGCCCGGTGTGCTGCGCCTTTCATCAGAAACCGGCTCAGCGAGCGTGTGATCGGCCCTGCCCCGACGCTGACGAACCCCACCCTCGCTCCGCCGAGCCTGGCGCCCAGGGTCCAGCGCCAGAGATCATAGGGCAACCCGAGTGGCGATTCGTTGAAGTCGTCGAGAATTCCGGTGCCGGGAACAATCAGCACGTCCAGCTTCGAGGCCTGACGGATGGCGTGAGCGAGGTTGGCGATGCGGCCGGGCATGCCGAGCAGCGCTCGGTTCAGGATGCCCTTGGCGCCTGCAATTTTCAACGGCGTGCATTCGACGCCATGCGCTTTGCTGACGATATCGGGATGTGTGCAGATGCAGATGAGTTCGGCCTCGGGCAGGCGTTTGCGCAGGACGCGCAGCATCGCCTCCAGCGATCCTTCATTGCCAAGATTGCCAATGCCGAATTGTCCGAGCAGCCCGATGCGAAGCGAATTAGCCTGAGTCACGAGCGTACGCTTTCGCGGGGACCATCTGCACGTCCCGGGAGATGCGGTCCGGCTCACGGCGCGCAGTGAAACCCGCAGCCACGCCCACTGTGCCGAACGCCTCGGTCAGGAACTTCATCGCCGCATAGGCGCCAAGATAGTCGCCTTCCTTAATCGCGCTCCGGACGTGCCAGCGGCCGCCTTTGACAAAGGCGCGGCGGATTTCCCTGGGCCAGCGCCTGTTTCGCATGGACCGCCGAACCGAGTGCGACTCATCGCTGTCAGCCAGGAGTCCCGGGCTTATCTCCTCGACCAGGAGGTGAAAGGCGGCCACCCCCTCCATTTCGCTCGGCGTGTCCTCGCCCAGCAGGGCAAGATACTTGTCGAACGCTTCGAAACTCTCGGGATAGAGGCGGCGAATGAACAGCGTGACGCCCTTCTGGAACCAGGCGGCCCGTTCCGAAAAGACCGGAAACGGGCGGAACTGCTCAAGCGTCCAGGAATCGAAAATCCTGTCGAAAATCCGCCGGTTATATGCCGCCCAGGCGGCGAACGGATCATCCCCTCCCCCTGTCAGCGCCCGAACCCCCGGGCGCACTCCGCCATGCTGGCGCTGAAGCAGGACGACCTCATCCACGAACACGCCGTCATTCTGGTCCGCAAGGCGCAGGATCATGTCGTAGTCCTGGCTCCGCAGGGCTTCCACATCATAGAGTCCAACGCGTTCGAACGCTTCGCGCCTGACCATCCATGTCGGATTGGGAAGGAAGCACCGCTCCATGAGCTTGATGACCGTTCGTCTGCCATCCAGCGGCACAAGTTCGACGTCCGGATGATCGACAGGAAGAACAGTTGGCGCTTCGCCGCTGAATCGAATGAACCGTCCGTAGGAAAAGTCCGCTTCGGGTGTCCGGCGAAGCGCATTGACGTGCGCCTCGAGTGCATGGGGCGGAAAGAGATCGTCATCGTCCAGAACGATGATGGCGTCGCCGGTTGCGCGCGCAATTCCGGCGTTTAGCGATCTGGATTTCCCGACCTGCGGTTGGTGTATGACCTGCAGCGCCGCGCCGAAACCGGCCAGAACGGCGGGTGTATCGTCGTCCGATCCATTGTCGATCACAATGATCTCGTGTGGCGGCAAGGTTTGCGCCTGGACCGATCGAATGGCCTCACCCACCAGCGACGCCCGGTTGCGCGTTGGAATCAGGACTGTGACCTTCATTAACCTACTCGCAAACGCTGACTCAGATCGCGCCCGCATCCGGCGCTCCGTGTCAGCCTTCACGTATTGTGCCATCTGAACGACGTCGGCGGAACATCGGATCAGGCCGCAAGCTTCGCGAATTAGGCGAGTGGCCGCTCCGGTAATCCCCGATTTACCATTCTCTCCGGTCAAACAGGTCTCGCTTGTTTTGACAAAATTCTCTTGAGTGGCGGAACTGGCCCAAATTCTGCTGACGACTGAACCAGACGACGGCCCGTCAACCATCAAGGAGCACGGAGTGTTCACAGCGCGCAGGTCTGACCAGGACGCACTTAACCTGCGCGTGCTGTCCTCGGACCAGCCGACGGGGCCGCTTGGCGGGCGGACAATGCGCGGCGGCGCGATCGCCGTCGGCGCTCAGGTTTTGCGCATGGTCCTGCAGATCGGCGGCGTTTCGGCGTTGGCCCACCTGCTCGCGCCGGACCAGTTTGGTCTCGTCGCGATGGGCTCCACGGTCACCGTCTTCGTGTCCGTGCTGACCGACCTCAATATGGCGACGGCTGCCATCCAGCGTGAAAAGCTCGACCAGCAAACCGCCAGCGGCATGTTCTTCTACAGTTTCGCGATGGGGCTTGCGACCCTTGCCATCGCTATGATCGCCATCCCACCGGCGCTTTGGATCTTCAAGGACAGCCGCCTCACGTTCATCATCATAGGCCTTGCGGCGACGACGCCCATTTCAGCCCTCGGCTCGATGCATCAGGCGCTCATGATGCGCAACATGAAGTGGCTCGACGTCCACGCTCTCTCCATTGCAAGTCTTGCGTTCGGCACCCTGGTATCGGTGCTGGCCGCCTGGAAGTTCAACGCGGGTTACTGGGCGCTGATTATCCAGTCATGGACCACGGCGGCTTCCTTCGTCGTCCTCGCCTGGATCCGCTGCCCGTGGCGGCCCAGCCTTGTCCATGACTGGTCGGGCGCCAAATCCACGCTGAAATTCGGGCTGAACCTCTCTGCGGCCATGATCCTCAATTATTTCGCTCGGCAGATGGACAACGTCCTGATCGGTTGGCGTTGGGGACCCACCGCGCTTGGATACTATTCGCGGGCCTATTCGCTCCTGCAGACGCCGCTCAACTTTCTGACCGGGCCGCTCGGATCGACGATGGTTCCGGCGATGAGCCAGCTGCGCAACGAACCCGAAAAATGGCGCAAGGCCTATCTCGACGCGCTGGCGGTGATTACAGCCATTGGCGGCGGCATGGCGTGCCTGCTCTATGGCGGCGCAGGAACCATCATCGACATCCTGCTGGGACCGGGCTGGGACGAGTCCAAGCAGATTTTCTCCAACCTCGCCCTCGCGATGCTGGCGGCGACGCCGATGCGGACCACGGGCTGGATCTATATTTCACTCGGCCGCACCAACCGGATGCTGCAATGGGGCCTGATCGGGGTGCCGATGTATATCGCGGCGTTCATCATCGGCTTGCCGTACGGCGGCGAAGGCGTGGCGTTGAGCTACAGCATCTCGCAATTGATCGCGTTCGCTCCCTGCATGTGGATGGCGACGCGCGACACCAACATCACGATGAAGGACATTGTCCTCGTCGTCGCCTTCCCGACACTCGCGACCATCGCCGTCGGCCTGGGCCTGGCTACAGCCACCGCACATCTGGGCCTCATGGCCGCGGTCGCCGCCATCGCGGCGGCGGGCCTGGTTTATGTCGCCCTCGCCGCGCTCGCGCTCTGGCGCGTGCCGGTCTACGAGCGGCTCCGGAGCCGGGCGGTTAACATGGCGGACAAGGTCCTTCGAAAACCCAACGCACTTCAGCAATAAGCGAGCGTCCACCCGTATCGCCGGTTCGATCTGGCCGGCTGTTTGCACGACCCGTTCTCAACGACCTGCTGCCCCTGAGGCCTGAACAGACACGACGCGGCAAATGAGCAGCCAAAAGCCAGAATTTGCGCGACCTCTACCCCCTGGCGCCTGGCAGGTGTCGGGGCCGCGAAGCTGCGGCCCTGCTCGATTTTGGGACGGCCAACGCCGGAGACGTCGATGACGGGCCTCTATTTTGTTGCAATCGGGCTGCTGCTCGCCGCCGCGATTTTCGTGCAGGCGCGCTGGCCCGCGTCGGCAACCTCCATGCCGCAAGATCCTGCCGCCGCCTGGGGACAGCGACGGAGCGACCAGATTCTATGGATCGGGTTCATCCTTGTCGCGCTGACATGTTTCGCGATCCAGATCTATCTGACGCGCCAGACCTTCATCGACGACGCCTACATCGTGTTCCGCTATTCGCAGAACCTTCTCGACGGCCATGGTTTGCGCTGGAACGCACAGGATGCGCCGACTGAGGGCTATACCGACCTCCTTTACGTCCTGCTTGTCGCACCATTCATGGCCATCGGGGTCGACCCCCTGTTTGCCGCGCGCGGTCTCAACGCTCTGGCGCTGGGCGGTATCGTCTACCTTCTCTATCGGATCCTGCGGCGCGATTTTGTCCTCGCCCGGGTTCCGGCCATTGCCATTGCGACCGGGTTCATCGTCGCCACCCGGAGCGCTGAAATCCTGACGGGCGGACTGGAGACCATCGTCTTCACGTTCTTCTTCTTCTGGGCGTTCGAGCGCACGCTTGAATTTTACCGGGAGCCAACGCGCAACACGGCCATTTCCATTGGTGCGCTGAGTTTCGCCGCCTTCCTCGTCCGGCCTGAAGGCGTGTTCGTTCCGATCGCCATCCTTGGCGCCTTTGTGCTCCTGGATCACTGGCGCATTGCCAACGAGCGCAAGGGCGTGACCATCCTGCTGGCGGCCTTTGGCCTGCCTCTCATCGTCTATCTTGCCTGGAAGCAACTCTATTTCGGCTCGATTGTGCCCAATCCGGCGCTGGTCAAGGCGGGACAGCACTTCCTGACCAGCGAGCGGGGTCTTGGCAGCATTGCAAACTTCTTCGGCGATCACGCGGTGCTGCTGGCCGCCGCCGCAGCCTCGCTGCTGCCGCTACGCTCGCGGCCCGTGGGCCGGCCGGAACTGACCGCCATCCTGCTTGTTGTCGGCTATCTTCTTTTCTACGCGCGCGTCGACACGCTTGCGGACTGGGCCGAACGGTATTTCTACCCGACGTCGGTTCTGCTGTATTTCCTGGCGTTGCCCGTTTTCGTGTTCGCACTCAGGACACTCGCTACCTGGCCGGCCCTCGCCCCGGTAAGGATCGCCATCGGGTTCTTCCTGATGTCCGCCCTGTTCTTCCGCATCCACAATGGCATTGAAGGCTATGGCAGTCTGTTGAAAGCGGGCGTCGTCTCCGGACCCGAAGACCGCAATCTGGTGCTTGGCCACAAACTCGCAAAAATCAAGGGCATCCGGGACATGTCGATCGCGTCGGTAGACGCCGGCGCCGTTCCGTTCGCGACGATGAGCTATCACATCGACATGGTGGGTCTGAACACGCGCTACATCGCCGAGCACCCCGACGTGACGTCTGCTGCGGCCTATCTGTTCGACCAGCGCCCGACGATCATCCTCTACCGGACACTGCAGAGCGGCGAGTACGTCACGACTGGACACGGCCCGTTGGGCGACGAGCGCACATGGGCGGCAAATCCGGGCTGGGATGAGTACGCCTATGCAGGAACATTCGACGAATCAGACGTCTATTGCATGAACTTCTTCGTCCGCCGGGATGCCCCGCAGTTCGATCAGTTGATGCAGGCCCTTCGAACGACGGTAGCTGACCGCGTCGCGGCCGCCCCGCCAGTCAAGCTGGGGCGGGAAGCGGCCCAGGTCCCGGCCACGCAGTTTCCTCCGGAGACGACACACACAGCGCCGGTCCGCAACTAGAGCCGGTCGACTTGATTGGAAACGCGCAGCGATCCCAATCAAGTCGTGAACCCGTCTCTGTTCAAACGTGTCGAGCACGCAACCAAAAGGGGAATTCGCTGGTCCTGCGTCATCCTGCTGGTCTAACCAAATTCCTGAAGACGGCGCGGAAGTTGCAGACCCAAGTCGATCAGCAACCGGGGTGAGGCGCAGCCAGATGGCGACCACAGACGACACTTCGTTTGTCACTCTGGACGGTGTCAGAGGCTACGGCGCCCTGATCGTGGTCTTCGCTCATTCGATGGTCTTCTATGCGGGGCTGACGAGCGCGCAGCCGCATGGCCCGTTCGTCGTCGACACCTTCTTCATGCTGTCCGGCTTCGTGATCGCCTACGCATACGAGCCCCGGCTCCACAGGGGCATGTCGCGAACCACGTTCATGTTGCAGCGTCTGGTGCGGCTCTATCCGCTTTACCTGCTCGGCATTCTTTTTGGCGTCGTGGTCTATTTCTCCGGTCTGGGCGGGCCCGAGGTGCAGGAGCTTCCAGGCCGCCTGATCCAGCTCGTGCCGCAATTGCTGTTCCTGCCGGCCCCGGATTTTTTCAATGAGAACCATGTCTACCCGCTCGATTTTCCGGCCTGGAGCATGTTTTTCGAGCTCTTCATCAATCTCGTCTACATTCTGGCCTGGCCAATCCTGAAAAAGACCTACGCCGTCGTTATCGCAGTCGGCATTGGCATCGCCGGGCTTTTCGTAACAACGTACTTCTACGGTTCTCTGGATACCGGACCGCACTGGAGCACATTCTGGGGCGGCTTTTCGCGCGTCGGTTTCGGCTTTTTCGCCGGCGTCCTGTTGTTCCGGCTGGCGGGATCGCCAACAAAGCCCGTCATGCGCACCGGCTGGTTGTGGGCGATTCCCTGGCTCCTGATGCCCGTCCTGATTTTCGTGCCGGCCACGCCGCAGACGCGCCCGATCATCGACATCGCCCTGTCCGTGCTTTTTGCGCCGCTGTTGACGTGGACGTCGATGAAACTGAAGCCCCCCAAGGCGCTGATCCCGCTCTTCACCTATGGCGGCGCGATTTCCTACGCTATTTACGTCCTGCACTTCCCGATGTTCGAAGTGGCGAGGCATGTCGCCTGGCGACTTGAAACGGTGAGCGCGATTGGAACAGCAGCCGCAGGCGTGGCCTTCATTGCCGTCGTCGTCGTGGTATCAATGGCGGCCGAACGGTATTTTGACGTTCCCGTACGCCGCTGGCTAAACAAGAAACTCAAGGGCAAACGACCAGCGACGACACCCCGGTCGGTTGCGCCCCAGCGGACTCAAGCCGGATAGGCCGCACCCGGCATGTACGACACGACCCAGACGCGCGAGGCTATCAGGTGACAAGGATTCCCCGGCTTCCCTTCACTCGCCGGGCTTTCTCGGCGGCAGTCGCTTCGCTCGCAGCAGCGGCTTGCGGAGGCGGAGGTGGCGCCAGTGGGGCCGGCCCGTCGCCACCACCTCCGCCGTCATCGCCGCCTCCTCCTCCTCCGCCTCCGCCTCCGCCCCCTCCCCCTGCGCCTCCTCCGCCGCCTCCGCCTCCGCCGCCGCCACCTGCTTCAACGTACCCGCTCAGCCTTGCGGCCGGAAAACACTACCTGATTGACGCGAGCGGATCGCCGTTCCTCCTGCAGGGCGACGCATCCTGGCCAATCGGACTTGCGATTTCCCGAGAGGATGTTGCGGTCTATCTGGACGATCGCGCGTCGCGGAAATTCAACGCCATTCTTTGCAACGTGATCGACACCGGCGCTGCGACCAACATCTATGGCGATGCGCCGTTCACGACGCTGAATGATTTCTCGACGCCGAACGAAGCCTATTTCGCGCAGATCGACTATGTGATCACCCAGGCGCGCGCGCGGGGCATCCTTGTCGTCCTTTTCCCCGCCTATCTCGGTTATGATGGCGGATCCGAAGGCTGGTATTCCGTGATGCAGGCCAACGGCGTCACCAAGCTGCGCGCCTACGGCAATTATGTCGCGAACCGGTTCAAGGCCCACGACAACATCCTCTGGGCCAATGGCGGAGACTACAATCCGCCGGACAAGTCGCTGACCGAAGCGGTCGCCCAGGGCATTCGCGACATCCTGCCGAACGCCCTGCAGACAGCGCACTGCAAACGGGGAACCGCAGCGCTGGATTACTGGGGCGGCGAGCCCTGGCTCAACGTCAACACCACCTATGTCGGCGACCAGCCCCATGGCTTGCCGAGCTGCGTCGACAGCTCGCTTGCGCAATACCAGAAGACGCCCGTCATGCCGTACTTTCTGGTCGAGGCGTATTACGAGAACGAGAACAACGCGACCATCGTCACCTTGCGCCGACAGGCTTACGGCACGGTCTTTTCCGGCGCCTTCGGCCAGTTCTTCGGCAACAATCCGGTCTGGCACTTCGGCAAGGCGCCGGGACAGCCGACAAACTGGAAAGGCGCTCTTAACAGCCCCGGAGCCAGGAGCATGACGCTTCTGTGGAACCTCGTTTCTCCCTCGCGCTGGGATCTGCTTGCGCCAGACACCAACGGCAGTTTCCTGACCGGCGGCGCGCTTTCCGGCGACGACCGCGCGGCCGCCGCCCTGGCGAGCGATGGTTCGATCGCATTCATCTATGCGCCGACACGGCGGACGATGAGCGTGAATCTCTCCCGCATGTCAGGGCCGAATGTCAGCGCCCGCTGGTACGACCCCAGCAATGGGACCTACACGGCAATCACAGGTTCGCCGCTGCCAGCCGTCTCGACCAGCTTTACCATGCCAACGGCCAACGCCGATGGCTCGGCCGACTGGGTTCTGGTGCTCCAGTCGGTTTGATCAGGTCCTTGCGGTCCGCCGATGATCCGGCGCGGAGAGACCAACCGGCTGGTTGAGAGAATGCCCTCTTGCGGCGGAAAGACCGGTCCTGGATGTCGCCGCGCAAACCGTCGCGCTCTTCCATCAGCACTGGAAGAGTGAGGCCAGGAACCTCCCTCTTGTTGAAGGCGTCATCGCAGCGATCGAACACCAGCTGAAGATCGTCCCGGTAGCCTCAGGCAATAAGTGGTGCGGAGATCAACCACCCGCAGACGCAAGGCAAGATCGGGCGCTGGCGTCAGAGGCTCGAGAACCGCATCCTTCCCGAAAGCTTCTATCTGCCCGGAGACCTGGAAGCCCGGATCGGCGACTTCGTCAGCCACTTCACCCACCGCGGCGACCACGAGAGCCACAACGACCTCACGCCAGCCGATGTCTGCTCAGGCCGCGGCCAGGCAATCCTCATGAAACAGGAGGCCGCAAGACGGCGCACCTTCGAACAACGCCGATTGCAGAACGCCAGACGCGCAGACCAAACACCAACATCCGATGAGCAGAACCCTCCGCCGGGAAGCCGCCCTCGCTGTCTCAAGTTATTCGACGACGAACATCGCGCCGATCAGTGAGCGATCGTCTCGAAGGGCGCCCCTAACCCGTTGAAAAGCCGCGCAGATCGGCCAAAGAATAGGCCAGATTACCGGTCATGAATTTGCTCGATATCAACCTAATTATTTGATATTATATAGATTATGAACAAACGCCATGCGGACAAAAAACCGGCCAAAACAGTGGCCAAAGATGAGGGCGAGAGCATCGGCCTTATGGAGCCCATGCTTATTTCGGAGAGCAGCGGCAGACGCGGCCCTCTTGCTGATCTGGCTCTCGAAGTCGCTCAAAAGTCTGCCCGCCTAGGGGCTGGCCTTCCAGCAGGCGTCGCGCTCGCGCTCGCCGATCTCGTGCGCGCGATGAACTGCTATTACAGCAATCTGATCGAGGGGCGCGATACCCACCCGATCGATATCGAGCGCGCGCTCAGGGCGGATTTCAGCAAAGACCCCGAGAAACGCGATCTGCAGCTGGAGGCCAAAGCGCATATCGCGACGCAAGAATGGATCGATGCTGGCGGCCTTGATGGCAGGGCAACCACATCCGAAGGTCTGCGTGAGACCCATGAGCGATTTTGCAAACTGCTGCCCGAAGACCTTCTGTGGGCAAAGGGCTTGCAAGACGATGAGCGCATCAAAGTGATTCCCGGCGTTTTCCGCGAGCACTACGTCAAGGTCGGAGATCACATCGCAATCAGCCCCGGCGCTGTGCCGCGCTTTATGAAGCGATTTGAAGAGGCATACAGAAAGCTGGGCAAGGTAGACGCCATCATCGCCGCGGCAACGGCGCATCATCGCTTTGCCTGGATTCACCCCTTCATCGACGGCAACGGCCGCGTGGGGCGGCTTATGTCTTACGCGATGCTCCGCGAGGCGCTGGATACAGGCGGGATATGGTCGATCGCGCGCGGACTGGCGCGCAGCGAGGAAGAATACAAGCGACACCTTGCGGCATGCGACTTGCCGCGCCGCAACGATCTTGATGGCCGCGGGACCTTGAGCGAAGAAGCGCTCGCCAGCTTCGCCAGATACTTCCTGACGACGTGCCTCGATCAGATCAACTTCATGGAAAGCCTCGTGCAGCCTGATGAGCTGCGCGGACGAATGCTGATCTGGGCTGAAGAAGAGGTCAAAGCAGATCGTCTGCCGCCCAAAACCGGCCAGCTTCTGGAAGCGATTCTGTATCGCGGCGAGCTTCCGAAGGGTGATGTCGAGACACTGCTCGGCGTAAGCACGCGCACTGCGCGGCGTCTTTATTCGGCGCTCATTGAGCGCGGCGTGGTTACAAGCCAGAGCAAGCAGGCTCCGCTCCGCCTTGCCTTCCCTGCAGGGCTCGCCTCGCGCTGGATGCCAGGGCTATTCCCCGACAAGAAGGACAAGGACTAAGGAGCCTTTCTTGTTGCCCGGTCCGTCCTCGCCTTTGCGTTCTTGCAATCGCCCGAGGCGATGAGAGGAGCGAAGACAGAGCTGGCGCGTTATGCCGCCGTCTTGTGGTTGATTATCCCGAATTGCTGCATCGTGCCCGTCATCCTCGATCGCGTCTTCAATGCGTTCGGTAGTATGGGGCATGATCGAACGCAGACCACAGACGCCTCCGCCGCAGCCTGAGCAGGCACGCGCCACGGAGGACGGCAATCTCGTCACGTTCGATCCGAAGCGCTTCCACCAAGCGGGCCGATTTGATACCTTATTCGATATCAATTGGCCTTGTAGATACCTCTTTTGGTATCATTTCTTGACAAATTGCTCCAATATTGATACCTTAATCGATATCTATATCTCCACTTGATACCCAAAACGATATCATGAACCATGCCCTGGACCACATAGTGGCGGCCCTGAAAGCCGCCAGAGAGAAGAAAGGGATGAGCCAGCGCGAGCTCAGTTCCCGAACGGGGCTGCCGCAGCCCAAAATCTCCAATCTGGAAAGTGGATCTGTTGATCCGCGCCTATCGAGTCTTGTCGCGCTCGCGCGCGCGCTCGATCTGGAAATCGAGCTGGTGCCGCGCAGGGCGCTACCGGCAGTAGAAACGATTGTGCGCAGTGCAGAGCGTCGAGAGGTCACAAAGACCACAGCGAATGAGGTTCGAAAGCTTGCGAGCGCACTTCAGAGCATCGGTCGCACACCCATCCCTCGCGGCATCATCGACCAAACACTCAATCAGCTGCGCATGATTGAGCACTTCCCGCTGAGCGCAGAACAACTCGAAGCGATCCAGAAATTCAACGCGGTTTTGAAACTCAGCGATGCGGATGAGCTCGACCCGGCCACGCTCAATCGCCACATCAAGTCGGTAAGCGGCATTCGGAATCAACTGGCGCACAACCCGCCGCCGGCCCTGCCGCCGCGGCCCGCCTATAGCCTGGATGATGATGAGGAAGAGGAGGACAATGCCTGACGTCTCCACCCTCAACGTCCTGCTCCACGGTGAACCGGTCGGAACGCTGACCCATGTGTCCGGTGATCGCACGCTGTTCGCGTTCACGGATCAATATATCAGTGACAGGCAACGCGCTGTTCTCAGTCTTGGATTCAAGGATGCGCTCGGTGAGCTCATCACCGGGTTCGCACCCACACAGACCAGGCTCATCCCCTGGTTTTCCAATCTATTGCCCGAAGGACATCTGAGAAAATACCTGGCAGAGCGCGCGCGGGTAAATCAGGAGCGCGAGTTCTTTCTGCTCTGGGCGCTGGGGCGCGACCTACCTGGCGCGGTGAGCGTGGAACCTGCAGACGGCGAAGCATGGCCACCCGAAGCGCATGATGGCCATGACAGGGAAGCCGAGAGCCCGCGCGCTAACGCGCTACGCTTTTCGCTTGCCGGCGTGCAGCTCAAATTCTCCGCACTTGAAGGAACTCGCGGCGGATTCACGATCCCTGCCCGCGGCGTTGGCGGGGACTGGATCGTAAAACTGCCTTCCAGAGAGTTCGATGGCGTCCCCGAGAACGAGTACTCGATGATGACGCTCGCGCGCAAAGTTGGCGTCGATGTACCGCCGATCCAGCTCATCGACATGGATGCGATCGCAAACCTGCCTGATGGCGCGCGCGTACGCGGCAAGCAGGCCTATGCCATCCAGCGTTTTGATCGGTTGGCAGGCGAGCCAGTTCAGATTGAAGACTTTGCGCAGGTCTTCGGGGTCTATCCGCACCAGAAATACGAAAAAGCACGGATGTGGCGACTGGCTCAAGTCCTCGGAACGGAAGGACAAGAGTCCGATATCAAGGAACTGGTGCGCCGCCTGGTGTTCAACACGCTCATCGGCAATGCCGACATGCATCTCAAGAACTGGTCGCTGATCTATCCAGACAAGCGCCGCGCCGCGCTCGCACCTGCCTATGATTTTGTCTCGACAACACCCTACGTCGCCGACACGGCGATGGCGCTCAAAGTCAGTCGCACCGCACGCTTTGATGAGTTCACCAATGACGAACTCGCTCACATGGCCGCCAGAGCGCGGCTTCCGGAAAAGCCCGTCCTGGATACTGCGGCTGAAACCGTCGCTCTCTTCCATCAGCACTGGAAGAGCGAAGCCAGGAACCTTCCCCTCGCCAAAGACGTCGTCGCAGCGATCGAACACCAGCTTGAAGTCGTCCCGATCGCTTCTGGCACGAAGTAACGCGCCCACCGAGATCGCTATTTTACGCCCGGCCTACAGGGATCAAGCCTTCCGGCCACGGCCATCACAAGCCTTTGCGCTTGTTTTTTGGGAGGGTTTTGCAGGGTCTTGTCGCAGGGCGCCGACTGGCTGGGGACATACGATTTTCTGGAACAAGGACAGACTCGAAGACGCGCAGGTGCTGAATATGCGCGGCACACGAACGAACTTCGCAAAATACAAAACTCCGCGCGCGCGGGCTTCGAGGGCGAGCTCCAGAAACTGGAGCGCAGACGCAAGCGCTGCGTCGAAGCCATCATGGACGGCCTCCGGGCTCACCAGTTCAAGGACGAGCTGCGTCGCATCGACGAGCGACGCATCGGGGTCGAGGGTCTGCTATCAAATTGCGAAGAGGCGCCCGTCATCCTGCATCCAGCGATGGCGAAGTCCTGCCAACAGCAGGTCAGCCAACCGGCGCAGGCCGTGACCGATCCGGCCCTGCGATGCGAAGCAAACGACGTTCTTCGCTCACGGGTCGAAAAAATCGTGCTGACGCCCAATAAGGAAAAGACCGCCCTCGTGATCGACCTTTACGGCGACCTCGCGGGCATACTTTCGATTTCCGAGGCTGGAGAGAAACACCATCATCCGCCGCGACACTCGCGGCTCAAGGCCGTTTCCGCCGCAAGAGCTGATGGTGGGCGGTACAAGGATCGAACTTGTGACCCCTACCATGTCAAGGTAGTGCTCTACCGCTGAGCTAACCGCCCGTTCGCAGCCGTATGCGAGGCGCTGGTAATGCCGCCCAACCGCGGCCACGTCAATGCTTGCCTTGCGCCGGATAGTCTCGGCCGTCTTATGCCGCCATCACCCGTTCGACCTCGTCGACCAGTTCGCGCAGGTGGAACGGCTTGGAGAGCACCTTGGCTCCGGCCGGGGCCGGCCCGCCCGAACCGAGAGACACCCCGGCGAAGCCCGTGATGAAGACGATCTTCATCGCCGGATCCAGCTCCGCCCCGCGCCTGGCAAGCTCGATCCCGTCCAGCCCCGGCATGACGATGTCGGTGAGAAGCAGGTCGAACACCTCCCGCTCCAGGGCTTTCAGGGCCGTTCGACCCTCGTCGAAATCCTTCACGGAATGGCCGGCGCGCTTGAGAGCGTTGACCAGAAAGCCTCTGAGGCTGTCGTCGTCCTCGGCGAGCAGTATTTTCGCCATGGCATCCTCCGGCCGGGTGCGGCGCTTCAAACCGTACGATTTGTGCCGCCACGTGGTAAAGCAGGGATGAACGCGCTTGACCTTCCGCCCTGTCCCGAAATTATGGCTCGATGCTTCCCGGCCTGATATTCGACGATCCTGCCCTGCGAAGGACAGCGCCGCACCTGCCCGGTGAGGGCGCGGCGGGACCGGCGTTTGCGCTGGACGAGCCGGTCTCGGTCATGTCGCCGGTCGTGTTTGCCTCGCCGCATTCGGGCCGGCTTTACCCCGAGGGATTCATCGAGGAATGCGCAGCCTCGATGCTGGACCTGCGGCGCATTGAAGACGCCTATGTCGATCGCATCCTCAGCGAGGTCCACCGGTCGGGCGCGCCGATGATTTATGGCCTGGTGGGCCGCGCGTGCATCGATCTCAATCGTTCGGAAGCCGAAATGGATCCGGCCATGTTCTCCGATCCCCTGCCCGAATGGCGCGGGCCGCGTTCGCCGCGGGTCGAGGCCGGGCTGGGCTGCATTCCGCGTGTCGCCTTCAACGGAACCCCGATCTATCGCCGCAAGCTGACGCTCCGTGAGGCGGAACAGCGCCTTGAGGGCATATACCGGCCCTATCATCGCGCCCTTTCGGCCCTGATGAGGCGGGCTCAGGCCATGTTCGGCCAGGCGTGGCTGATCGACTGCCATTCCATGCCGGCCGACGCCGAACCCTCGAGCCGCTCGCCGGACATCGTGATCGGCGACCGTTTCGGCGCCTCGTGCGGACCCGGCCTCGCCGGGTTTGTCGAAAGCCTGTTCCGGCAGCGCGGCTATACGACGGCCCGGAATGCGCCCTATGCGGGAGGCTTCGCCACCTTGACGCACGGGCAACCTGCCGATGGCCGTCACGCCCTCCAGATCGAGATTCGCCGGCGTCTTTACCTTGATGAGCACCGGGTCGAGCCGACGGACGGCCTGCTTGTACTGCGTCGCGACATGACCGCCATCGCCGCCGAGATCAGCGCGTATACGCGGGACATCGTCGGCCTAAGTTCCGGCAATATAAAGAAAAACGCCGCGCTGGATGCCAGCGCGGCGAAGGTATTAGGGAGGAAACGCCCATAAGGGCAGCGGCGCCGAAGCGCCACGGAACCTATTTACGCTGCAGCGCAAAAAACTCAAGCCCCAAATTCCACATGTGGCGAATTTGCGCAGCAGCCCCGCAAAAACAGGCCTTTTGGCAGGTTTTTGAGCAGCGGTGGCAGGGTTTCCAGCAAACAGCAGCCGGGACTGTTGTTGCGCCGCACAAGAAGCAAGAGAGCTGCTATCGCCTGTTGGCAAGCGGCTTGCTGTGGACGACGCAGGCGGTCTCCGAATGGTACGGAGCCCGCACAGCGGGAGTAAGAGTTATGGCCACGGATGTGGATATCTATGTCGGCAAGCGGCTTCGCCGCCGTCACCGGCTTCTGGGTCTGACGCAGCAGGACCTGGCCGGTCAGGTCGGCGTGCGGTTCCAGCAGATCCAGAAATACGAGTGCGGCGCAAACCGTATTACGGCGAGCCGTCTGTTCGCCCTGGCGAGCGCGCTCAACGTCAATATCAACTATTTCTTCGAGGGCCTCGCGGCCGACGGGAAGCCGGCGCCGGCCAATGATTCGGTCGACCGTCTGGGTGGGGACATCCTCTCCCAGAAGGAAACGCTCGAACTGGTCCGTGCCTATTACCGTCTCGGCGAACGTCCCCGTCGCCGGCTGCTCGATCTCGCCAAAGCCCTTGAGGGCGATGGCGCGGACACAACCGTCGCCTGAATGGTCCGCCCCTGATTTCCTGGGGCGAAGACTCTCGCACGCAGACGCCCGGGCCCAGCCCGGGCGTCGTTGCGCGGCCCGCCAGATCGGGCGTCCGGGAAGCAGTTGTTGTCTTGAGCGGATGGCCGGGGCAATGCTCCGCCGATGTCAGATACTTCGCCCGGCCTGTCAGAAAATGACCCCCGCCTCGCCTTTGCCCTGAGGCTCGCGGACGCCGCACGGGCGGCCGCCCTTCCCCATTTTCGCATCGCCGCGACCCGGACCGACAACAAGGCGTCATCCGGCTACGACCCCGTAACGGAAGCCGACCGCGCCGCCGAAAAGGCCATGCGCGCCCTTCTGTCCGCCGAACGTCCGGAGGATGGCGTCGAGGGCGAGGAGTATGGCGCCATCGAGGGGACAAGCGGTCTTGTCTGGTATCTCGATCCGATCGATGGCACGCGCGCCTTCATTGCCGGCCTGCCGGTCTGGACGACCCTGATCGGACTGGTCGAGACCGGCCGGCCGGTCATCGGCGTGATCGACCAGCCGTGGCTGGACGAGCGCTATGTCGGCGCCGGCGGCCGGGCCTGGATGGACTGCCGGGGCGCGCGCACGCCGCTGAAGGTTCGCGGCTGCGAGCACCTGACGGATGCGATCCTCTCCACCACCGATCCCTTCATCCTGACGCCCGCCGAGCGCGGCGCCTTCGAACACCTTCGGCAGACCGCGCGCCTGACCCGCTTTGGTCTCGACGCCTATGGCTATGCCCGGCTGGCGGCAGGCACGATCGACATGGTGACGGAAACCGGCCTCAAGGCCCACGACGTGGCGGCGCTGATCCCGGTGATCGAAGGCGCGGGCGGCGTGGTGACGGACTGGCGCGGCGAGCCCGCAAAACTGGGCGGCCAGATCGCTGCGGCCGCCAACCGGACCATCCTTGACCAGGCGCTGGTATCCCTGAAACGCTCTGCCACCTGACACGTCTGCACCCTTCAAGGAGCACATCGATGCCGCATCGCCCCCTGCTCGACGCCGCAGCCCACGCCTTTGCGCTGGTCGCCTTCGCCGACGCAGACCTGGATCCAGCCGAGGTAACGCGCTTCACCACTTTCGTCGCGGGCGATCCTGACCTCAAAGCCGCCTCAAGCGCCGAGATCGCGGCGGCCTGGGCATGGGCGATCGGCGAGGTGAAGTCCTCGCAAAGCTTCGGCGCGCCGCTGGTCTCGATCCGCATCGCCGTCACAAGCGCTACCGACAAGGCCGTGGTGATGCGCGCGGCCCAGGCGGCGGTTGTCGCCGATGGCGTCGAACGGGATCAGGAAGACGCCGCCGTGAGCGCAATCGCCGAAGCGCTGGGCCTCGATCCGAAGGATTATTGACGCAGGCCCGGCCTAGATCTTCGCGTGTTTCAGCATCGCGTCGAACGCCTCGAACAGCTGGGCGCGGCGATCCTCGGTCTCCATCAGGATTTCGTGGCGGGCGCCGGCCACGGTGATGGTCTTGCCGGCCTTGAACCGGCGCGCAAGTCTGCGCTGGCCGGACTTCCTGACAACCGTGTCCTCGCCCGCGATGGCGATAACGGCCGGCACATTGCGCAGGTGATCCAGCGCTCCCGGTTCGCGAAACTCGCGCATCACGTTGAGAGACGCGACGATCCAGCCAATGGTCGGCTGCCCGAGGGCGAGACGCGGGTCGGCGGCGACGAGGTCGCGCTGGACCCGCCATCGCTGCTCGTCATGCGTCAGCTGGTTGTTGGCGAAGGTTTCTTCCGGCCCGGGCGGCAACGCGACCCTGGCGCCGAGGCCGAACAGCCGCAGCGCGCGCACATACCAGCGCTGGAAGAACAGGATTGGCAGGTCCCACATGGGCGAGCAGAAGCAGACGGCCGTCGCCTCGACGCGGTTGGTGCGCAGCGCCTCGAGCGAAATGGCGCCGCCCATGGAGTGCGCCAGGATCACATGCGGCCTCGGCGCCCGGCGACCCAGATGAGCGATGCCGCGCACGAAGGCGTCGACATAGACGCCGAAGGCCCGGACGTGGCCAGCCATCGGATCCTGCAGCATGCGCTCGGAGAGGCCCTGCCCCGGCCAGTCGAAGATCGCGACAGCGAAACCACGCGCCTGAAGGTCACGCGCGACCTCGAAATACTTTTCGATGAACTCGGTGCGCCCCGGGCAGACGAAGACAGTGCCGCGCGTTTTCACGCCGCCTTTCGGCTCGGACGCGAACATCATGCGCAGCTTTCGCCCGCCCTTTCCCTCATACCAGATGGCCTCGGCATTCGCGGGCGCAGGATTGCCCGCGATCAGGACCAGGTCGGAGGCCGGGGCGGGCTGGCCGCTGCCGTCGCTCATGGCGCCGCCCGTTTTCAGGCCTTCAGGTTGGCGAACAGCGTCTGCAACTTCATCGCGACGCCCATGTCGCCCGCGACTTTCAGCTTGCCGGACATGAAGGCCATCATGGGGTCGAGCTGGCCCTGGGCGAGCTTGAGGAAGTCGTCGAAATCCACCGAGACGGTCGCATCGGCCGCGCCGTCTTCGTTGGAGACCTTGCCCGCCGCGCCATCGATGAAGAGCTTGCCGACGGATCCGAAGTCGAACTTGACCTTCTTGTCGAAGCCCGAGCTTGCGCCAAGGGCGCTGCGAACCCTTTCAGTCACTGCGGCGAGATCCATGTCCTGCTCCTCAAATGGCCTAAAGCCCCTTGTCCCCCAGCCAGCGCCGGGAGGCAATGGCTGGGGGCCTGACTGGGTAGCCCGGTCCGCCGTTTCCCTCTCGACCACCTCCGGCCTGCCCCGATAGGGTCGGGCGCACGGGAGGCCGCACGCCAATGAGCTGGAAGACCCATATCGAGGAATTGCGGGCGCGCGAGCGGCTGGCCGAGCAGATGGGCGGCGAGGAGCGCGTGGCGCGTCAGCGCAGCCAGAACAAGCTCACCGTGCGCGAACGCATCGCCTTTCTGGCCGACCCCGGCTCGTTCCACGAGGTGGGCAAGATCTCCGGCAAGGCGACCTACGGACCCGACGAGGAGATCGCGGAGTTCCTGCCGGCGACGATGGTGTTCGGACGCGCGACGCTGGACGGCCGGCCGGCGGTGATCCTGGGCGACGACTTCACCGTGCGCGGCGGCGCGTCGGACGCCTCGATCGCCGGCAAGATGCTGATGGCCGAGCAGATGGCCAACGAGTACGGCATGCCGATCGTACGAATGATCGATGGCACGGGCGGCGGCGGCTCGGTGAAGTCGCTGGAGACCAATCCGCGGACCTACATCCCGACGACGCCGGCGTGGGAATGGCTGGTCTCCAACATGCAGCGCGCGCCGGTGGTGAGCCTTGCGCTTGGACCGTGCGCCGGGCTCGGCGCGGGCCGTGTGGCGGCGAGCCATTATTCGGTGATGGTCCGCGGGCTTTCGCAGGTCTTCGTCGCCGGCCCGCCGGTGGCGAAAGCGATCGGCGAGATCGTCGACAAGGAGGGACTGGGCGGCTGGGAGATCCAGGCGCGCAACGGCACGGTCGACGACGTGGTGAATTCGGAATCCGAAGCCTTCGAGCGGGCGCGGCGGTTCCTCTCCTACCTGCCGGCGAACTCCGACGAACTGCCGCCGCGCACGACGCCGAAGGACGACCCGAGGCGGCGCGAGGAGTTCCTTCTCGACATCGTGCCGAAGGACGGCAAGACGCCTTACAAGCCGCGGCGCATCATCGAGGCGGTGTTCGACAAGGGATCGTTCTTCGAGATCGGGGAATTGTGGGGCCGGCCGGTTGTGACGGGCTTCGCGCGGCTGGATGGCTATCCGGTGGCGGTGCTGGCGGGCGATCCGTTCTTCCTGGATGGCGCGTGGACGGCGGATGCATGCGACAAGGTCGTGCGGATTGTCGATCTGGCCGACACCTTCCACCTGCCGATCATCCACCTGGTCGACTGCCCCGGCTTCGCCGTGGGAACACGCCACGAGAAGGCGGGCGTCACGCGCAAGGGCGTGCGGGCGATGGCGGCGGTCTATCAGGCCTCGACGCCGATCTGCCCGGTGGTGATCCGCAAGGCGTATGGTCTTGCCGGCTCGGCGATGTTCAATCCGACACGGACGCGCTGGCGCTATTGCTGGCCGTCGGGCGACTGGGGCAGCCTGCCGATGGCGGGCGGCATCGAGGCGGCCTACAAGCGCCAGCTTGAAGCGTCCGCCGATCCCGAGGCTGAGCTGAAGGCGCTCTACCGGAAGTTCGAGGCGATGCGCTCGCCCTTCCGCACGGCCGAGGCGTTCATCGCAGAAGAGATCATCGATCCGCGCGACACGCGCCCGCTGCTGGTCGATTTCGTTCACCACGCCTGGCGCATCCTGAAGACCGGCAAGCGGTCCTTCGGCATGCGGCCCTGATCGCACGCGCCGAAATCTCCACGACGCGGGGTGCGCCTGGAGGGATGCTGTGGTCTCGCCCTCGATGTGGAGGGCCGGGGACGCGGGGAACCCACGTCGGGTTGTTAGTCCGGGTGCGCCGTTGCCGGCGCTTGATGGCGCGGATCGCCCCGCGTCCCCGCGGCCTGTTCTCGCCGGCCTCGCACAGGCCAGTCTTGTATGGGGAGGTCTTTCACTCCCCTGGCGTTGGACGCCGGCGGCGTGCGGGCCGGGGCTGTTCGCCCCCGGTCCCCGGAA
>WGLW01000021.1 GCA_016125405.1 Alphaproteobacteria bacterium
ACGCAAGGCTCATCACGCTCGACCGCATCGCCGCCGCTTCGTGGAACAGGGTGCACGACTGCCCTCCCGCAACGGCGATGGCTCTCAAGATAGGAGGGCGCCAAGCCGGTCGGATAAGTATTTTCCCGTCTCCGATGGCGGCTGGGGATGTCCGGGTTCGTGCGGGGGACAGACCTGCTGGACCCCGGCCTTCGCCGGGGATGCGGGGATCCGCGTCAGGCGAGCGCGTCGCGCAGGCGCCGCGTCGCTTCGGCGTCCAGACGAACCGGCTCGTCCCCGCCCGGGCCAGACAGCGCCGCGATCGCGACCCCGAGGTCACGGCCGGCGACCGGCGCGTCGCCGACGAGATCATGGAGCGGCACAAGGACGAAGAGACGCTCGAACAGGCTCTTGTGCGGCAGGGAGAGGCTGGTGCTCTCCATCTCGACGCCTTCCAGATAGAGAAGATCGATATCGATCTCGCGCGGCCCCCAGCGCCGCGTCGATGTTCGCCCAAGCGCGGCTTCGATTGTCTTGCACGCGCGCAGCAGATCTTCCGGGGACAAGGACGTCTCGACCAGCGCGGCGGCGTTCAGGAAATCGGGCTGGTCCGGATCGCCCCAGGGGGCGGTTGCGTAGACCTGTGAACAGCGCAGGAGCCGGATGCCATCGGTCGCATCAAGCGCCCGCAAGGCGGCCGTCAGGTTCGCCGGCCTGTCGCCAAGGTTCGAGCCGAGCCCGAGGGCGGCTTCAGCCATCGCGATTGCGTTCAACCTCCACGCCGACCCAGTCCAGCGAATGGCGGATGGGCGCCGACGGCTTGCGGATCTGCACGCGCACGGAGCGGACCGGCGGATGCGCGGCGATGATTTCCCTGGCCAGCCGGTCGGCGAAGGTTTCAATCAGGTTGAATGTGGTCTTCGCGGAGAGCGCCGCCGTCATGTCGCACAAGTTTGCATAATCGACCGCGGAGCCCATGCTGTCGTCCTGCGGACGGTCCACCTCGCAGCAGATATCGATGTAGAACTTCTGCCCCAGCGATTTTTCGGCGCTGGCGACGCCGTGGTGGCCGAAGACGCAAAGATTCGAAACCAGAACCCGGTCTGTCACGCCTGTCCTCCCAGGGCATCCAGCATCTTCAGCGCATCCTTGTGGGCGGCGACATCGTGCACGCGGATCATCGCCGCACCGCGCTGGAGCGCCACGATATTGGCGATAAGCGTTCCCGTCTCCCGTTCGCCCACCGTTTTGTTCAGCAGACGGCCGATGAACGATTTTCGCGACAGCCCGACAAGCACCGGCCTTCCGTAATCCAGCATGACGTCCAGCCGCGCGAGGGCCTCGAAATTCTGGCGCCAGGTTTTCGAAAAGCCGATGCCGGGATCGAGGATCACGAACTCGCGGGGGATGCCCGCCTCCTTGGCGCAGTGAAACGCCCTGTCGAAGAAGGCCTTCATATCGTCAGCAAGCGAAATGGAGTCGTCCGCCGCGCCGCGGTTGTAGGTGATGACGACGGCGCTTTCGGTTTCCGCCACCGCCCGGGCCATCTCCGGATCGCGGGTCATGCCCCAGACGTCGTTGACCAGCACCGCCCCGGCCTTGGCGGCGGCGCGCGCCACGCCCGCCTTGTAGGTGTCGATCGAAACCGGGCAGTCCATATCCCGGCAGACGGCGCGGATCGCGGCGCCGGTCCGCGCGAGCTCGTCCTTTTCGGGCACGGGCGCCGCGTCAGGACGGGTCGACTCGCCGCCGATGTCGATGACGTCCGCACCCTCCTCGCGCATCGCGGCGGCCCGGGCCACGGCGACGTCGGCATCGAGATAGAGGCCGCCGTCGGAGAAGGAATCCGGGGTGACGTTGAGAATGCCCATGATGCGAAGATCGCGGCCAAGGCCCGCGAGAAGCGCATCCCGAATCTGTCCGCGGCGGGTGGTCACGGGAGCCTCTTGGCAGGCGCGGGCGTGCGCCAGCGATGGCCATAGCCGGTTGCGAACGCGCTGTGAACCTTGAATGCAGCGCCGCTAGAGACCGGCGGCCGTTGCGATGTGGAAGGTCGCGAACGAGGCGATATAGGCGAGGCCCATGAGGTAGGCGAACATGAAGGCGGTCCAGCGCCAGGAGTTGGTCTCCCGCCGGACGGTGGCCAGCGTCGCCATGCATTGCGGCGCATAAACGTACCAGGCGATGAAGGCGAGGGCCATCGGCAGCGACCAGGCGGTGTGGAGCGTGGTCTGCAGCGCGCGGCTGGTTTCATCGACATTGCCAAGTGAATAGATCAGGCCGAGCGAGGACACCGCCGCCTCGCGCGCCGCCATGCCGGGGACAAGTGCGACAACCATTTCGAGGTTGAAGCCGATCGGCTTGAAGATCGGATGCAGGACGCGGCCGATCATGCCGGCGTAGGAGCCTTCGAGCCCCTGCCCGCCATTCGGGAAGGTGGCGACGAACCAGAGGCCGACCGTGGCGCCGAAAATGATCGTGCCGGCGCGCTTGAGGAACGCCCACGCCTTGGAGGCGACGCCAAGGAAGAAATCCTTCCAGACGGGCAGTTTGTAGGTCGGCAGCTCCATGATCAGGGCCTGCGGCGGCCCCTTGGTGGCGGTGCGCTTGAGAATGAAGGCGACGGCGACGGCGCTGATGACGCCGACGACATAAAGGCCGAACAGGACGAGGCCCTGAAGGTTGAACCAGCCGACCATGGTGGGCGGAATGAAGACGCCGATCAGCAAGGTGTAGACCGGCAGGCGCGCCGAGCAGGTCATCAGCGGGGCGACCATGATGGTGGTGAGCCGGTCGCGTTCGTCCTCGCTGGTGCGCGTCGCCATGATGCCGGGGATGGCGCAGGCGAAGGAAGAAAGCAGCGGAATGAAGGCGCGGCCATTGAGGCCGACGCGCAGCATCAGCTCGTCCATCAGGAAAGCGGCGCGCGCCATGTAGCCCGACGCCTCCAGCGCCAGGATGAAGGCGAAGAGGATCATGATCTGCGGCAGGAAGACGATGACCGAGCCGACGCCGTTGATCGCCGCATCGACGACGAAGGACCGGATGATGTCGTTGCCGATCTGCGGACCGAGCCAGGCGCCGAGGGCTTTGAAGCCCTCATCGATCAGGTCCATCACCGGCTGGGCCCAGGCAAAAACCGACTGGAAGACGACGAAGAGCACGGCGAACAGGATGAGCGGGCCGGCGACCGGATGCAGCAGAATTGCGTCCGCCTGCCGTGTCAGCTTGTTCATCGCCGGCTCGAACAGGATGGCGTCGTTGGCGATGCGCCGGGCCTCGCGCTGGAGCGAGCGCAGGTCGGCGACATCCGGCAGCGGCGCCGCAGCGACCGGTTTCAGCGTTGAAATGGCTTCGTCGATCTTGGCGATCAGCGCCTCGCGTCCCGCCTTGCGCGTGGCGCGTGTCGGCACGACGGGCACGCCAAGGTCACGGGCGAGGCGTTCGACATCGATCTGCATGCCATCGCGTTCGGCGAGATCGATCATGTTGAGCGCGACGATCACCGGCTTGCCCAGCGCCTTGAGCTGGAGAACCGTGTGCAGGTGGGTGCGCAGGTTGGCCGCGTCGGCGACGAGGATCAGCGCATCCGGTGCGGCCTGACCGGCAAGCCGGCCCTGTATGGCGTCGACCGCGACGCGCTCGTCGGTCGAGCGGGCTTCGAGGCCATAAATCCCCGGCAGGTCGATCAGGTCGATGACGGCGCCGCCCGGCGTTTCGAAACGGCCGAGGCGCGTTTCGACGGTGACGCCGGAATAGTTGGCGACCTTGGCCATGCCGCCAGTGAGGCCGTTGAAGAGCGTGGTCTTGCCGCTGTTCGGCGCGCCGACCAGCGCCAGGCGCAAGGCGGCTGCACTCAAGAAAGAAGCTCCACCCGGATCAGCGAGGCCTCGCGCACGCGCAGCGCGATGACCGTGCGGTTGAGACGGATGGACAAAGGAGCGCCGCCCAGCCAGCCGCGGCCGAGCAGCTCGACCTCGTCGCCTTCCGCGAATCCGATCTCGCGCAGCTTGGCGACCAGCCCTGCGGCCTGGCCGGTCTCAAGCTCCTCAAAGCCGGTGATCCGGCCGACCGCGCCCTTGCCGAGCCGGTCCAGTCCAAGAGGCGCCAGTGCATCCATGGGCACACGTATATTGCGAATTGTTCGCAGTTGCAATTCCTCCGCGCGCGATGCGACACCTGATCGCGCAGGGTTGATGCCAGGCGCGAAGGAAGAGCTCAGCCGAAGGGCACGACCTTGTTTTCATTGTCATGTCCGATGTCGGCGCGTCCCAGATAGGGAATGCCGGAGCGCGCGCACCAGAAACGGGCGACCTCTTCTTCCGTCATCCCGAAATCCGGGTCGTTCGACGGAATGGCCGAACAGCGACCAAGCCGCAGGCCGGCGCATCGCTGGACGTTCGGGTTGGAGGTGACGTGGAAGAAGTACCTGTCCAGCCGGTACATGTACTCGCCAACGTCCTCGAGAAGGATCACCGCGCCGGAAAAGTCCGGCTCCAGCGGCGTGCCGAGCAGCTGGCTGAGAATGGTAAGATTAAATGCCAGGTTCGGGTGGCCGGGCGTGACGCCCCGCTCCAGCGCGCTGGTGGCGCCGTCGACGAGCCAGGAAAGCCCGCGCCTGACGGCCGCCTCGCCGCCTTCCCTCGCCATGTCGACCGGCATAGGGCCATGCGCAATGCGGGGAAATCCGGCGCGGCGGAGGCCGGCGAGCAGGAAACCGATATCCGAATATCCCAGCCAGGCCTTGGCTTGCGCCGCTTCGTTCAACTGCGGAATGACGGTCTCGGCGATCCGGCAGGCGCCATAACCGCCACGCGCGAACCACAGCGCATCGAAGCCAGGATCGTTGGCGATATCGAGGATTGCGGCGGCGCGCGCGTCGTCGTCGCCGGCGAAATGTCCCGAAGAGAGAAAACATTGCGGGTGGAAGATCAGCTCGACCCGGGGGCCGTAAAGCTCCGCCGCGAAGGCCGTTACGCGCTCCGCCAGCGCCGGGTCCATGCGCGTGCCCGGGGCCGCAAGCCCGATGCGGACCACCTTTTCACTTGACCCGACCATGGCCTCTCCCAGATTGCCAGCCATGTCCGATTCCAGCACCGCGCCCAAGCTAGCTCACACGGGACCCTACTTCCTCTGCGGCATTGGCGGCAGCGGAATGTTGCCGCTGGCGCTGATCCTGAAGGCGCGGGGCTATGAGGTGGACGGATCGGACCGGTCGCTGGATGCCGGGCGGACGGCGGCGAAGTTCGACTTCCTGAAGGCGCGCGGCATCGGCCTTTATCCGCAGGACGGTTCGGGCGTCACCCGTGCGGAGCAGATGGTGGTGGCGTCCGCCGCCATCGAAGACACCGTTCCTGACATCGTTGCGGCGAAAAAGGTCGGCGCGCCGATCAAGAAACGACCTGACCTGCTGGCGGAGCTGGTGAATTCGGCGCCGGTGAGCGTCGCGGTGGGCGGTACGTCGGGCAAGTCGACCACGACGGGCATGATCGGCTGGATCCTCTACGCCACTCGCCGCGACCCGACAGTGATGAATGGCGCCGTGATGAAGAATTTCGTTTCAGGCGATGCGCCGTTCGCATCCGCCATTGTCGGCGAAGGCGACATCTTCGTTTCGGAGGTGGACGAGAGCGACGGGTCGATCGCGCTTTATACGCCGACGGTGGCGGTGCTGAACAACATCGCGCTGGATCACAAGTCTATGGAGGAGCTGCGCACGCTGTTCAGCGAGTTCCTGACCGCGGCGCGCACCGCAGTGATCAACCTGGACAATCCCGAGACGCGCAAGCTGGCCGTGGGACTCAGCCTGGTCGGCGCGCTCACCTATTCGCTGGAAAACCACAACGCCGATTTCTACGCCTCAGACATTGTGGTCGCGCCGGACGGCATGTCGTGCATCGTTACCGAACGTCATACCGGCGAGAAGGCGCGCGTGTGCCTGCAGACGCCGGGGCGGCACAATCTGTCGAACGGGCTTGCGGCCATCGCGGCGGCGCGGGCCTGCGGCGTGCCGCTGCGCGACGCGACCATGGCGCTGATGAACTTCGTCGGCATCCGCCGGCGGCTCGAAGTGGTGGGAACGGCGAAGGACGTCACCGTCATCGACGACTTCGCGCATAACCCGGACAAGATCGCCGCCACGATGGCGACGCTGCACGCTTTTCCCGGCCGGTTACTGGTGATGTGGCAGCCGCACGGCTACGGGCCGATCCGCCTGATGAAGGACGAGCTGATCAACTGCTTCGCGACAAACCTGGCGGAGAAAGACGTTCTGTTCATGCCCGAGCCCGCCTATTTCGGCGGGACGACGGACAGGTCGATGGGATCGAGCGTGATCGCCGATGGCGTCAACGCGGCGGGCCGGACTGCCTTCGCGCTGCCCGATCGCGCGGCATGTGGCGACCGGCTGGTGGAATTGGCGCAGCCCGGCGATTTGATTGTTGTGATGGGCGCCCGGGACGATACGTTGTCCGAGTTCGCCGCGGACGTGCTGAAGCGCGTCGCTGCAAAACAATCCGGCTAGGCTCGCGGGAGACATACACTATGTTCAGGCTGGTATCCGCCGTTGTTTCGGCGGGCTTTCTCGCCATCGCCACCTTGCAGGCTTCCGCCATGGCCCAGACGCCAGCGCCTTATGATCCGCTGGAGACCTTCGCTCCGCTGACGCTTCCCGAGGCGGTGAATTCCTATCGCTCGGGCGACGGCTCGCCGGGACCGGACTACTGGCAGAACCGCGCCGACTATTCGCTCAACGCGACGATCGACCCGGCCAGCAAGACGCTGACGGGCGACATGACCCTCACCTACACCAACAACAGCCCCGACACGCTGGACGTGATGTGGCTGCAGCTGGACCAGAACATCTATCGCAAGGACGCACGCGCCGCCGCCTTTGGCGGGTTCGGGCGCAAGGGAAGCAACTTCACCGACGGATACCAGCTCGACGCGGTCGAGATCGCCGGCGCCAACGGCAAGATGGTGAAGGCGGATTACATCGTTTCGGATACGCGGCTGGAAGTGAAGCTGCCCGTCGCGCTGAAGCCAAAGGGCGGCAAGACGAAACTGCACATCAAGTATCACTTCACCATCCCCGGCGTGTGGGGCGGGCGCATGGCCTGGGGCACATCCAAGGACGGCGAGATATTCGATCTGGCGCAGTGGTATCCGCGCATGCAGGTCTATGACGATGTGCGCGGCTGGGACACGCTGCCCTATCTCGCCAACGAGTTTTACCTGGAATACGGCGACTTCGACTATGCCGTGACCGTTCCGGCCAACATGATCGTCGCGGGCTCTGGCGACCTTGTGAATCCCAAGCAGGTGCTGACCGCGGAGGAGCAATCCCGGCTGGCGCAGGCGCGCAAGAGCGATGCGACCATAATGATCCGCACGCCGGAAGATGTGGCGGCGGCCAAGCCGACCTCGGAAACCAAAACGTGGAAGTTCCACATGACCAACACGCGCGACGTGGCCTTCACGGCCTCGAGCGTGTTCGTGTGGGATGCGGCGCGCATCAACCTGCCGGATGGCAAGACCGCGCTGGCGCAATCGGTTTATCCGCGCGAAAGCGGCGGGTCCGAACGCTGGGGCCGCTCGACCGAGTACATGAAGCACGCCGTCGAGACCTTCTCGAAGCGCTGGTTCCCCTATCCGTGGCCCAACGCCATCAACGTGGCGGGGCCGGCGACCGGCATGGAATATCCCGGCATCGTGTTCGACGGCGTGCCGGACAAGGGCGCCGTGCTGTTCTACATTTCAGCGCACGAGATCGGCCATTCGTGGTTCCCGATGATTGTCGGGTCGGACGAGCGGCGTAACGCCTGGATGGATGAGGGCTTCAACACCTTCATCGACGTTTACGAATCCGACGATTTCAACAAGGGCGAATACGGGCCGAAGCGCGACAGCGAATATGCGCCGAAGAAAGACCAGACGCCCGGCGAACAGATGGCGACCATCCTTGCCGATCCCAAGGTGGTGCCGATCCTGACGCGGGCGGATGCGATCCGGGAGACCTATCGCCACCCCATCACCTACTTCAAGACCGCCTACGGGCTTGTGCTGTTGCGGGAAGACATTCTGGGACCGGAGCGGTTCGACATCGCCTTCCGCAAGTACATTCGCGACTGGGCGTTCAAGCATCCCAAGCCGTCGGATTTCTTCCGGGCGATGGAGAGCGAAGGCGGCGACGACCTGTCGTACTTCTGGCGCGGCTTCTTCTTCAACACCTGGCAGCACGACATGGCGGTGACCAAGGTGGCCTACACGGGCGGAGAGGCCGCCAAGGGCGCCGAAGTGACGGTCGCCAATCTCGGGCAGCTTGTCCTGCCGGCGACGCTGCGCGTGACCTACACCGATGGCAGCACCGCCGAAGTTAAGGTTCCGGCCGAAACCTGGATGCAGACCGCCAGCCACACATTCATGTTCGACGGCGGCAAGCCAGTGAAGGACGCGACCATCGATCCGGACCGCCGCCTGCCCGACCACGACCGGAGCAACAATACCGCCCGGCCTTGAGGAAGCGGGCGCTGCGCCGTCTGAGGCTCAGCCCCTGGCGAGCTTCTTCTCGAGATCTTCCAGCCGCTGGCGAAGCGCCTTCAGTTCGGCGGTGTCTTCGGTGCGCGAGGGGGGCGCTTTCTGCTGGGCGGCGGGGGCCGGCTCCCGCGTCATGCCCGGCGGCGTCACGGCGACTGTGGGCGCTGCGCCCATCGGCATGGCGCCGCTCCAGAAATCCGCGAGGCGCTTCTGGTATTCCGCCTGAAGCGCCTGCATCTGGGACGGATCGAAGACATTCCACGGCGCGCCCGCGAGCGAGGACGTCATCTGGTTGGCGAGCTGTTCCTGTTGTGCGCGCATGAAGGCGACGGACTGTTCGAACAGCCCGGTCATCATTTCGGACGCCTTGGATTGGTTGGCCCGGATCATGTCCATCATCAGGTCGGACGACAGGATCGCCTGATCGGAATGGTTTTCCTGCTCCATGATGATCTGCAGCAGGACCGGTCGGGTGACGTCCTCCCCGGTTTCGGTGTCCTCGACGCGAATGTTGGCGCCCTTGCGGATCATATCCGCAACCTCGGGCAGCCGCACATAGCTGGAGGCGGTCTTGTTGTAGAGCTTGCGGCTTGGGTAGCGCCGCAACTCGATGGTTTCAGGTTCGCTCATCGTGACGTCCGGGCTCTGGATCGGCCCGTTTCAGGACGGGCAAGCCGATCAATTCCAAGGAGCTAGAGCACTTATCCGCGTTGTTCTAGTGCGCCAGCCAGTCGCGCACCGCATGATAGAACACTTCCGGCTGGTCGAACATGATGTAGTGGCGCGCATTGTCGATGCGAAGCAGCCGCCGGTTCGCCAGGCCGGAATAGGTCGAGGCGTAGATCTGCTCTAGTCCAGCCCGGGTCGCCGCGCCGGCGCGGTCCCAAGCGTACAACACCTCCACGGGACACGCGATGCGGGCCAGATCGGGTCGCAGATCGGTGGTCATCACTTCGGCCATGACGTCCGCCGTCATCTGGCGGTCGGAGGTTATGCCCCAGTGGATGATCCGTTCGACGGCGATGGGATGGGTAGCGAGTTTCTGGGCGGCGGCGCGAAGCTGGCTTTCGAACATCGCCTGGTCGTTCTCGACGAAACGCCGGCGTGTCGCCTCGGCGAACGAGGCCATGGCGCCGTTGCTGGCGAAGGGGTTGATCAGCACCGAAAAGAAGGCCGGCACATCGACCACCATCAGGCGGCGGACGACGCCGGGATGATCCCGCGCGAGAATCAGCGAGGCGATGCCGCCCATGGAATGGCCGACCACCGCCGCCCCGCCCTTGGTGTGCAGGCGAAGATAGACGGCCAGCTCGTCGGCGAAGGGTTTCAGGAAATCGCCCTGGATGTGATCGGCGCTTGGAGCTTCGCCGGCGAAGCCGCGGATGTGGATGAAATGGCAGCGGACCCCGGGGCCCACCAGTTCGGCCGCCTGCTCCCAGCACTGGGGCGAGGCGCCCAGCCCGTGGACGAAGACGACGTCGCGGCCGCGGCCCTCGGCCGAGGCGACAAACAGGTTGCCTTCGTAGGTTCGGGATTCGCGCTTCCAGAGACGTGCGATTGAGCCGAGTTGCATGGTCGCGGAAGGGCTCCGGCGGCTGGGCGAGTCCCGGCGGGACCAGCGAAACGTGAACGTCGAGACGAGGACTGTGCAGCCGCAGCAATGCCCGGCCCTGTTCGGGTTTAGCGGCATAAAACGAAATGATGAAGCACTGAATTTCGCACGCGCAGCAGAACTTGCCTCCCGCGCGAGATTCGCGCCGGGAGGACCGGCGGTTAGCGAATTTCCGGACCGAAACCCCGTGTCGATATGCAGCAGCCGGGACCCCACCACCGACTGGGGTACGCAGCGTCAGCCGGCGCCGACTTTCGCCAGCGAGGGGCCTTAAGAAGTCTTTCCGGAATCGTCGATACGGATTTGACCCACGATCAACGGATGTTACCTCTGGGCACAAGAGATTTTCGGGCGCTTCCATGGACGGAAAAGACGACTTTGGTCCCGACAGCGCCTTTGAGCTGAGCCAGAACTTTCAGCGCATCAATTTTCTTCTTCAGCGGCTCTTCCTCGCGCTCTCCCGCCGCGAAGTGCGCAATCCTGGCGTAGAGGGTCCGGGGCAGCCGTTTTTCCTGCGCGCCGCGATGGGCCAGGCGGCGGGCATCCTGTCCAACCCGATGAAGGCGTTCAACACGCACCTTCAGTTCTGGCAGAACACGACCGCGCTTTACGCCGAGCTGACGCAGGCGATGCTGTCCGGCGGTGCACACCATCTTCCGACCGAAGGCGAAGATGCGCGCTTCCGTGACGAGGAATGGAGCAAGCATCCGTTCTTCTACTACCTGAAGCGCCAGTACCAGATCATGTCCGCCTACATGGACAGCCTCGCCGAGACCGCGGACCTGGGCGACGACGAAAAGCATTCAGAGCAGATTCATTTCTTCACGCGCCAGCTCGTCGACATGTTCTCGCCGTCCAACTTTCTCGCCTCGAACCCGGTCGCATTGCGCAAGGCGGTCGAGACAAACGGCCGCTCGCTGGTCGAGGGGCTGGAGAACCTTGTGAAGGACATGGAGCGCTCCGGCGGCGATCTGCTGGTGACGCTGTCCGACCCGGAAGCCTTCAAGGTCGGCGAAACGCTGGCGACGACGAAGGGCTGGGTGGTCCACGAAACGCCGCTGTTCCAGCTGATCCGCTACGAGCCGACCACCGAAAAGGTCTATTCGCGGCCACTTCTGCTGGTCCCGCCGTGGATCAACAAGTTCTACATCCTCGACCTTCAGGCGAAGTCGTCGCTGGTGAAGTGGATGACCGCGCAGGGCTTCGCCGTCTATATCGTCAGCTGGAAGAATCCGACCGAGGACATGCGCGACTACGGCCTCGACACCTATGTGTTCGACGGCGTTCTGAAAGCGATCGAGGCGGTCAACAACCTCTCGGGATCGGCCGACTGCAACATCGTGGGCTATTGTATCGGCGGAACGTCGCTGGCGATGTCGCTGGCATGGCTGGCAAAGCAGAAGGGCGACATGCCGGTTCGCTCCGCCACCTTCTTCACCTCGCTCACCGATTTCGCGGATCCCGGGCCGCTGAAGGTGTTCATCGACGAAAGCTTTGTCGCCGGCATCATGGTCGAGGCGCAGAAGAAGGGCTTTCTCGACCAGCGCATCATGGCGCGAACCTTCAGCTTCCTCCGGCCCAACGACCTGGTCTATGGCCCGGCGGTCAAGGCCTATCTGCTCGGCGAACCGCGCCCGAAATTCGACCTGCTGTTCTGGAATGAAGACTCGACCCGCCTGCCCGAACGGATGGCGAGCGAATACCTGACGCACCTCTATCGCGACAATGATTTCGCCAACGGAAATTTCGAGATTCAGGGAAGCAAGGTGAGTCTCGACGACATCAAGCTGCCCCACTACGTCGTCGCCTGCGAGAAGGACCACATCGCCCCGTGGAAGGCCTCGTTCAAGGGACTGGCGCGTCTGCTCGGCGGCGGACGGTTCGTGCTGGCGCAGTCAGGCCATATCGCCGGCATCATCAACCATCCCGACAAGAAGAAGTACGGCTACTGGGTCAGCGACGACTCGCCCGTCGATCCCGAAGCCTGGCGATCCGGCACGACGGCGCACGAGGGGTCGTGGTGGCCCGACTGGGCGGTCTGGCTGGGACGCCGGTCCGGCAAGAAGATCGACGCGGCGGCCGCCTTTCCTCCGGAATTGCCCAGGCTGGAGCCCGCGCCCGGGCGCTATGTCAGCGAGTGACCGAAGGCGGCGGGATGCGCCTGCGCACAGGTGCGTGAGGCGGGTCGATTTCCGCAGATGACCCGCGGAATTCCCTCGCGTTTATGGTAAATTCCTAACGTCGTCCTAACTTTGCGTTCGCGCGCGCAGCATTTTTTTCGCGCATGCGGCAAAATAGTTCTTGTCTTTGCCGCGGCGCGGCATTAGATGGCTCTCAAGAACGAAGGAGTCCCCCCTATGACCAGCATGAACCCGATGGCCGACATGTTCGACATGCAGAAAAACATGGACGCTTTCTCGAAATTCTTCCCGACCGATTTCGCCTCGGCGACGCCGCTCAAAGCCGTCACCGACTTCGCCTCCAAATACCGCGAAGTGACGACCGAGGCCCTCAACCGCAACGTCGAGCTGACCACCGCCTGGATGAAGGATGCGGCCAAGGACGCCACGACGCTCCTCGCCGTCGAAGCTCCGGAAGCCTACGCGAAGAAAGCCGGCGAAGTCGCCACGGCCGCCTTCCAGGACCTTCCCTCGCGCCTCTTCGCCTATGCCGAAGTCGCGAAGAAAGCCCAGACCGAGCTGATGGACACCATGATCGCGGTGACGCCGAAAGCCGTCGAAGAAGCCGCCGAACGCACCAAGACGGTCACCAAGACCGCCGCCAAGAAAGCCGCCTGAGGCTTTCTTCGCGCGCCGCCGGGACCTGACCCCTCCTCCCAGATTTTGGGTTGGAACCCGGCGGTCCGATCTTTCGATTAGTAGAGTACGCGTAGAGTAGCGTTGAGTACGAAAAGGGGCGCTCATTCCTGAGCGCCTCTTTTTTGTTTCCGCCGGCCGCGATCAGACCTTGGCGACAAAATCCCCGCTGGCGCCGCCGGACTTTTCGAGCAGCCGCACGCCCTCGATCCGCATCGCGCGGTCGACCGCCTTCAGCATGTCGTAGACAGTCAGGCAGGCCACCGAGACGGCCGTCAGCGCCTCCATCTCGACGCCGGTCGGGCCGGTGGTCGCGACTTCGGCGACCACGCCAAGCCCGGATCCGTCTTCGCTCTCGTTCACCCGAACCTTCACGTTCGAGAGCATGAGCGGGTGGCACATCGGGATCAGGTCAGCGGTGCGCTTCGCCGCCATGACGCCCGCGATTTCGGCGGCGGCGCGCACATCCCCCTTGCCGCCGCCCGAGCGCGCCAGAGCCAGAGCGGCCGGAGACATGAGCACCTGTCCCGTAGCGATCGCCCGGCGATGGGTCGCAGCCTTGTCAGAAACGTCGACCATTCGCGCGCGGCCATCCGCGTCGATGTGGGTGAGCTTTCCAGCCATCGCATCCTACCTTATCCGTTGCAGCCATTCTGCACGCACGAGGCGGCGCACGCCAGCTTGAAGGCCCGCGCGCGCCGGACACCGGGAGGTCCCAATGATCCGCATGGCGTCGGTCGAGCAGGCGCTGGAGTTGATCCTCCAGCACGGCGAAGCGAATCTCGCGGCCGTCGAAACCGTCCCGCTGGAAAAGGCCGAAGGCCGCGTGCTGGCGGCGCCGGTCGTCGCTGCCATTTCGCAGCCACCTGCCGCCGTTTCGGCGATGGATGGTTACGCCGTGCGCTTTTCCGACATGAAGGTCGGCCACCGGTTGAGAATCAAAGGCGAATCCAGCGCCGGCCACCCCTATGACAACGCGATCGATCCCGGCGAAGCGGTCCGGATCTTTACCGGCGCGCATGTGCCGCCGGGGGCCGATCACATCCTGATCCAGGAAGACGCCAGGCGGGAAGGAGAGGTGGTTGAGGTCGCCGCCGCGCAGACGGCCCCCGGCTCGATCCGCCGGAAAGGCCGGGACTTCAACGCAGGCGACGAACTTGTTCCGGCCGGTCACAGGATCACCGCCGGAGCAATCGCCCTGATCGCCGCCGGAAACGTGCCGGCGGTCGACGTGCGCGTGGCGCCCCGCATCGGCGTGCTGGCGAACGGCGATGAACTGGTCGCGCCCGGGTCGTCGCTGAAGGCGGGCGAAATCGTCAACTCGGTCGCTCCGGCCGTGATGTCGCTGATCCGCCAGTGGGGCGCGGAACCGGTGGATCTGGGCGTCGCGAGCGACGCGGAGGCCGACGTGCGCAAGCGCATCGCCGAGCCATGCGATATCCTGCTGACCATTGGCGGCGCCTCTGTCGGCGACCATGACGTGGTTCGCGCCGCCTTCGCCAAGGAGGGCTTCGAAGGGATATTTGAGAAGGTCGCAGTGAAGCCGGGCAAGCCGACGTGGTTCTCAAGTCGCGGCGGCCAGCTTGTGCTCGGCCTGCCGGGCAATCCGGCGGCGGCGATGGTGACGTCGCGGCTGTTTCTCAAGCCGCTGATCGAGGCGCGGATTGCCGCGTTGCGCGCGCCCGCCGCCCTCATGATGGCGCACGCCCAGTCCGCCCTGCCCGCGACCGGCGGCCGTGAAGAATATCTGCGCGCCGTGGTCACGCTCGAACGCGACGGGCACGCAAACGTGCGGCCGGCCGACGATCAGGATTCGTCGCTGATCAGTCCGTTTCTGTCGGCCAACGCCCTGATCCACCGCCTGCCCCGCGCGCCGGAGGCCGCAGCGGGAGACCTGGTGGAAGTGATCTGGCTGTGAAGCCTGGTGCGGGCGGCCGGGGTCGAACCGGCACTTCGTTGCCGAAAACGGATTTTAAGTCCGTTGCGTCTACCAGTTTCGCCACGCCCGCGCCGGGACGATTCACCCGCTATCGGCGTGGATGGCAAGCCGCTGAGCGCGCCTTTTGCGTAAGGCGCCGGGCCACGATAGGATTTGGCATGAGCCGTTTCGCCCTCTTGTCGCTGATCTGTCTCGCCGGCTGGGGAACCCAGGCCATGGCGCAGGAAACCAGCGCGGGGCCGCAATTCTCCTCGATTGTCGATCTCGCAGAAACACTCGGGGAAGCGCACGCGATCCGGTCGATCTGCAACGGCGACAGCGACCAGACCTGGCGCAACTACATGCAGAATCTCCTGGACATCGAAGCGGCGGGCGGCGGCCAGAGGCGCTCGATCCTGACCAGCGCGTTCAACCGGGGCTATCGTACGCAAAGCAGCCAGCACCGGGCCTGCACGCCGGACCTGCGACAGGTGGAAGCAGGAATCGCCGCGCACGGGCGCGTCCTCGCCGATTCCATCGCCCGCGGTTACCTGCAGTAAGCCCTGGTTAACCCCGCGTTTCGGGAATCCAAGGATTTCGTTACGGATTCGGCGTAGCCTCGCTCGAAACACGATTCATTGGCCCGGAGCGCTGCAATCCCGCTGCACACCGCCCTCGCCGCATCTTCTCCGCACCCGCAGGACGGTTCGCCGGCCGTGCGGTTCGCGAATCCGTGGGCGATCGCAACATCATTTTTTCGGGGCGGACTGCGGCGGCAGTTTTATGCCGATACCGCCGCGTTCTCAGAGGCATCCGACGCAACGCGCCAGATTGGCGCCGGGTATGTGTGCCTTGCGGGCTCCCTCGGCTGGCTGACGACCGGACTTCTGGTCCTGATTCTCAACCCGGCCCACATCGCGGCGCACCTCGTCGCGCTCTTCAACACGGTGGGCTGCTATTACGGATTCCGGCAGATCCAGCTGCGCAAGGATCCGCGGCCCGCAATGGGCGTGATGGTGCTATCGGCCTTTGTCGGCGACGCCATCATGAGTTTCCACCACTCAGGCCTTCCGGCGCCGTGTCTGGCTGCGCTGCCGGTGATCACGGGACTTGCGGTGTTCTATCTGCGCGGTCGAATGCGCGCTCTGGCGCTCGCCGTCGGCCTCGCTTCCGCGATTGTCTGCTTCCTTTCGGCGACCGGTGCGATCGGCCTTCCGACGACGTATTCGAAGTCCGCCTATTCGGCGATGATGTTCCTGTCGCTCGTTCTTTCGATGGTCTGCTTCGGCGGCATCGCGTGGATCGCCAACATGTCGCGCGACTACGCCATCGCGAAACTGGAGGCGGCCCGCGATGAAATCGTCCAGTCTGCGGCGCGCAGCCATGTGGCGATGGAAGCCGCAAAAGTCGGGCTGTGGGACGTGCCGAACATGCAGGAACGCAAGTTCCACGTTTCGGAAAGTTTCGAGACGATCACCGGCTACACGGCGGATGAGTTCAACGAACTTTTCTCGCGCATGGAGGATTTCATACATCCTGACGACATCGCCGGCCTGCGTGAAGCCTTTGCGCTGGGCCGCAAGCGACTGTCGCGGATGCGCATCGATTTCCGGCTGATGACGCGATCGAGGGGATACCGCTGGTTTTCGGCGCGGGCGAAACACGCGGTCAATCCCGACGGGTCGCTGCGCATTTCCGGCTCGCTGCAGGATATCAACTTCATCAAGGCGGCCGAGGACGCGCTGCGCGCCGGGCGCGACCGGGCGCGCGAGGCCAACAAGGCCAAGTCCGACTTCATCGCCATCATGAGCCACGAGGTTCGCACGCCGCTGAACGCCATCCTCGGCTCGGTGGAGGTGCTCAAGCGCGGCGAACATGGCCGCGAGAGCAACGAACTCATCCACCTGATCGACGACGCCGGCCGCGGCCTGCTGGCGATGGTGAACGACATGCTCGACGTCTCGAAGATCGAGGCGGGCAAGATCGAGGTGGCGCCAACGGCGACGGACCTGAGCCTGCTGGTGACGCGCACGGTCGAGTTCTGGCGCCCACAGGCGGCGAGCAAGGGATTGCAGCTGACTGTGGATTGCCGGGAGGTGGGCGAGCGAAACCTCGTTCTGGACCCTGTCCGGGTGCGCCAGATCGTTGGCAACCTGATCTCGAACGCTGTGAAATTCACGGACGAAGGCGTCATTGCAACGCGCGCCTCGACGCACGAGCGGCCCGATGGTCAGGTCGATGTGGTGATCAGCGTGATCGATAACGGCCCCGGCGTTCCGGACGCCATAGCCGAGACGATATTCGCGCCCTTCGAGCAGACGCCAGCAGGACACGGGCGCGGCGGCACGGGCCTCGGGCTTTTCATCTCCCGCCGGCTCGCCCGCATGATGGGCGGCGACGTCACGCTGGAGCCCGCGCGCGAAAACGGCGCGCATTTCCGGGTGGCGATTCTCGCCCGTTTTGCCGCTCCTGAAATCGTCGCCGCGACCGATACGGAAAGTGATCCTCTCTGGACGGGAAAACGAATTCTCTGCGTCGATGACAACGAAAAGAACCGGCGCATCGCCGAGCTGTTGCTGGGCAAGTTTGGCCTGGACGTGACGAGCTGCGCGTCCGGCGCCGAAGCGATCGACCTGTGCGGCGTCGACCTGTTCGACCTGATCCTGATGGACATCGTGATGCCGGAGATGGACGGGGTTGAAACCCTGCGCCGCCTGCGAACCGATGAAAACGGTCTCAACCGTCAAACGCCGGCCATTGCGCTCACCGCGAAGCTGACGCCGGAGGATATTGCGGGTTATGCGGCGGTCGGTTTCGAAGGCGTCGCGGCCAAGCCGATCAACGTGTCCGAGCTGGCGCGGGCGATCGAGCCCTTCATGCTGGGCGGCTTCGACGAACGGCCGGCGGCAAGGGCCTAGTCCGGCAACATCGCAGCAATCAGGCGCGGCCCGTTGTGATTCATGGCGCGCTCCAGGGCGGCGTCGAACTCGCCCAGTGTTGTGGTCGCTTCGGCTCCGACCCCCATGCCCTTCGCCAGACTCACCCAGTCAATATCGGGGTTGCCGAGATTGAGTAGACCGAGCGCGGCGGGGCCGGGATTGCCCGCGCCCGTGCGCGCCAGTTCGACCTTCAGGATCTTGTAGGCGTTGTTGACGAACACGATGGTGAGGATGTCCAGATCTTCGCGCGCCATCGTCCATAGCGACTGGACCGTATACATGCCGGCGCCATCGCCAGACAGGCACACCACCTTCGAGTCCGGCCGGGCCGCCGCTGCGCCGATCGCGGCCGGCATCCCCTGCCCGATGGCGCCGCCGGTCTGGCACAGCCAGTCATGCCGCTGCGCCTGCGCGGTGGCGAGATAGACGGGCAGTCCCCCGGTCACGCCGTCATCCGAAATGATTGCGTTCTCCGGCAAGCGATGCGCGAGGCAGAGGCCGATCGTGTAGGCGTTGAACTTGTCGGGAGGCGGCGCAGGCGGGCGACCTTCGGCGACGGGCGGGGGCTGGGTCGCGCCGATGGCTTCCGCGAGTTTTGCAACGGCGTCGCCCGCATCGATCTCGGGACCGCCGAGACTGAAGACGTCTGCGCCAGGCGGCGACAGGATGCCCGGCGTGTTCGGATAAGCGAAGAACGCAACCGGCGGCTTCGTGCCGGCAACCAGGAGCAGGTCTACCCCGTCGAGGTCCTTGATTGCGGCTTCGGCGAAGTAGGACAGGCGTCTTGGCACAAAGCGGCCGCCGCCACGCGCCTGACGGGCGATGAACGTGTCAACCACAACCATGACGCCGCGCGCTTCAAGCCGTGCAAGGGCAATGAGACCCTTGTCCGTCGCCGTCGCGCCATTGACCAGGATCGCCGGCCGCCTGGCCGCCCGGATGGCGCGCGCCGCATCCTCGACCACGCCATCGGACACCTTGCGCAGCCCCGGACGCTCATCCGCGCGGAACAGCGAGCCGCCCTTCGTCCATGCCGTGTCCGCGGGCATGACAAGCGAGACCGGACCCGGCGGCGGACCGAAGCTGGCCGCGAAGGCTTCGGCCGCAAGCCGGCCCGCGTCCTGCACGCGGTCCACCGAGCGGAGCCAGCGCGAATTGGGACCTGCAAGGCCAGCGATGTCCGAGGCCAGCGGCGCATCCAGTGCGCGATGCGAGACGGCATGATCGCCGATCAGATTGATCATTGGCGAATAGGCCCGCCGGGCGTTGTGGATGTTGGCGCCGCCATTGAGATAGCCGGGGCCGAGATGCAGCAGCGTCAGCGCCGGCGTTCCCGCCATGCGGGCGAAGCCATCTGCGGCGCCAGTGGCGACACCCTCGAACAGGCAGAGGACGGAGCGGATGCGCGGTTCGCGGTCGAGCGCGGTGACAAGATGCATCTCGCTGGTGCCGGGATTGGAGAAGCAGGCGGTGACGCCGCATTCGGCAAGCGATCCGATGATCGCGCCGGCGCCTGTCATCGTCTCCTGTCCGTCGCCGTCCATGCGTCTCGCCTCCGGAAGCGCCGGACCTTATCGCTGCTCCGCCGTCATGCAACCGGACAAAAAAAGCCGGCCCCGGTTGGACAGGGCCGGCCAGAACTTCGTGCATCCAGACGCGGGAGAGATCGTGGCTCTCCGCACGAAAAGTTAGATCCGTGGCCCTTGGGGAGGCGGCGGGACCTCGTTAGCGACGACGCAGCGGTCGAGCGCTTCGCCCGCCTGGACAATCCTTCAACGACAGGAAGCCCGCGGTCCGTCGCTCGCCATCAACTATTTCGCGGCCCTAGGCGGCTTCGGCCGGCAGAGCCTCGACGAATTGCACCGGCTCGCCGAGACCCGGGTGCACCAGCTGGTCTTCGCACATCACCATGTTGCCGCGCACAAACGTAGCGACCGGCCAGGCTTTGGCCTCCATGCCGTCATAGGGGGTCCAGCCACAGCGCGAGGCGGACCATGCGTGCGTGATGGTTCGCCGGGCCGAGAGATCAACCACCGTGAAGTCCGCATCATAGCCCTTGGCGATGCGGCCCTTGTCGACGATGCCGAATATGCGCTGCGGTCCGGCGCTCGTGAGTTCGACGAAGCGCTCGAGCGTCAGCTTTCCGTCCGCGACGTGCGTCAGCATCACCGGAACGATCGTCTGAACGCCGGGCATGCCCGAAGGTGACGCCGGATACGGGCGCGATTTTTCTTCCTTGGTGTGCGGCGCATGGTCAGACCCGATCACATCCATGATGCCCTGGTTCACCGCAACCCACAGCGCCGCACGATGATGCGCCTCACGCACGGGCGGGTTCATCTGCGCGTAACCTTTGAGGCGGAGATAGTCTTCAGGTCCGGCCAGCGTGAGGTGTTGCGGCGTGATCTCGCAGCTGGCGACGTCCTTCGCCTGCGCGAGCAACTCTGTCTCCTCGGCGGTGGAAATGTGGAGCACATGGATGCGCTTGCCGGTTTTGCGCGCAAGCCGCAGCAGCCGCTTCGTGGAAGAAACAGCCGCCTCGGCGTCGCGAACTTCGTAGTGCGATGTCCAGTCGCCCTGACGCGCCAGCTTGCGGCGGTCGGCGAGGCGGTATTCGTCTTCCGAGTGGAACGCGGCCCGGCGGTTGATCGCGCGGAGCACGCGCTCCACGCCCTCGTCATCCTCGACCAGCAGCGAGCCGGTGGAGGCGCCCATGAAGACTTTTACGCCGCAGCATCCCACCATGCGCTCCATCTCCGCCAGCACGTCGGTATTGTCGTGCGTGGCTCCGGCATAGAATGCGTGGTCGACGTGCATGCGGCCGCGGGCGCGCTTCAGCTTGTCGGCGAGCATGTCCGGGCTGGTGGTGGGCGGATCCGTGTTCGGCATCTCGAATACCGTGGTGACGCCGCCGAGCGCCGCAGCGCGCGCGCCCGTTTCGAGGTCTTCCTTCCATTCAAGGCCGGGCTCGCGGAAATGGACCTGACTGTCGATCACGCCAGGCAGGACATGCAGGCCCTTTGCCTCGAACACTTCACCAGCTTGTGAAGCGTCGATCGAGCCGATCATGGCGATGCGGCCTTCGCGAACGCCAACGTCGGCGACGGCCTGACCGCCGGGCGTCACGACGGTTCCGCCCTTGAGAACCAGATCGAATACTGAAGCTGTCGTTCCGGCCATACACGTGCTCCGCTGTCTCCGGGGTGGTATGAACCCGCGGAGCGCGCTCGCCAAGACGCAGAAAGGGCGGCCGAAGCCGCCCTTCCCATCACCCTTCGCCCTTGCGGAGCTTGCTTTTCGGACTGCGGATCGCCGGCCGGGACTGTGTGCGCCCGTCTCTTGCGCGGATCAGAGGTCCAGATCGTCTCCGTACATATCTCCCATCAGCGGGGCGTCGCCCGAACTGAAAAGCTTGAAGACATACGCCAGCACAACGCCAGCGATCACTGTCCACTGCAGCGCCGGAGATTGCGCCGCCCCCATCATCATTTCCCACATTGTCGCTGTGCTCCCGCGGCTTGAACGGACCATACGGCGCGGGCTTTAAGAAACCCTGACGCAAAGGTTTCACAGAGGTAATCTGCGAAGTTTTTTGGGAGACGGGCGTTCGGCCTGTCGGAAGACCACACATCGCGGGGACGACGCCCCGAGGCGTTCTACATTTGCCCGAACGCACGACCAGACGCCGGGTTCCTGTGAATTTCCTGCGGGACGACTATGCTGGAGCGCGCGTTCGGGCGATCCAGCCCGGGAAGGAGAGCAGACGAGTGGTGGCAGGCGGAAAATCCAGGGCCTCACAGGCTGTGCAGCCGGGCGCTCCGCGCGCCTGGCAGCGGATGCTGTCTGGCCGCCGGCTGGATCTGCTCGATCCCTCCCCTCTCGACATCGAGATCGAGGATATCGCGCACGGTCTCGCCCGGGTCGCCCGCTGGAACGGACAAACACGCGGCGAGCATGCTTTTTCCGTGGCGCAGCATTCCGTTCTGGTCGAGCATTTCGTGGCGCAGCAATGGCCCGAAGCGACGCCAGGCGACCGGCTTGGCGCGCTGCTGCACGATGCTCCGGAATATGTGATCGGCGACATGATCTCGCCATTCAAGACGGCGCTGGGTTTCGACTACCGCCAGTTCGAGGACAGGCTGGCGACCGCCATACATCTTCGCTTCGGGTTGCCGCCGAAGATGTCGCCCGAGGTATCGGCGCAGGTGAAGCGGGCGGACCAGGCGTCAGCCTTCTTCGAGGCGACGCGCCTCGCCGGCTTCGATATCGACGAGGCCCTGCGATTTTTTGGGGCGCCGCCGCCCGGAGGCGAACCGGACATGACGCCTCTTTCGCCAACTGACGCACAGGCCTTGTTTCTGACGAGGTTCGCATCCCTGATGGCGGCGGAGGACTCGGCAGGAGGGAAAGGCGCGCGCGACTGATGGCGATCTGGGTCTCCTCTCTCGCCATGGCGCCGAAGCTCGCGGCTACGCACAAGCCGGCGCGGATCGTCAGCCTGCTCAGCCCCTATGACACCTTCCCTGATTTCGCAGGCTTCGGTCCGGACCGTCATCTTCGCGTACCGATCCACGACATCGCGCAGGACATCGGCGACTGGCGGGCGCCGGATCTTTCGGACGCCGAAAGCCTGATCGCTTTCGTGGACACGTGGGACAGCCAGACGCCGATCCTGTTTCACTGCTGGGCGGGCATCAGCCGGTCGAGCGCCAGCGCCTTCATCACCGCGTGCCTGCACAATCCCGGTGCTGACGAGGAAGAAATCGCCTGGGCGATCCGCGACGCCTCGCCGACCGCATCGCCTAACCCACGCCTGATCGCGCACGCCGACGCAGTGATGGGGCGCAATGGCCGCATGGAAGCGGCGATCCAGGCGATCGGGCGCGGCGAGATTGCCGACGAAGCCCGCCCGTTCTCGATTTCTCCGACCTTCGGGGCGCGGCAACAGCCATGACCGCGCCCATTGCCGTAGGCCTTTCCGCCGTGATCGTCGCGGCAGACGCAGACGGACCCTATGCCCTTGTCACCCGCCATGGCGAAGCCGGATCCGGCCTGCCGCACGGCCAGTTCGACCCGGAAGGCCACCGCACGTTCGAACTGGGCCTGCGCGACTGGGTGCAGGCACAGACGGGATTTGAACTGGGCTATGTCGAGCAGCTCTACACCTTCGGCGACCGCGGCCGGGAATTGCCGCAGGCACAACTGGGCGACGCCCCACGGGATGCGCGGCTCATTTCGGTCGGCTATCTCGCCCTGACGCCGGAGCGCACGGATATCTCCGCCTTCGATGCCGTTTGGCGCGACTGGTACAGTTTCTTTCCGTGGGAAGACCACCGGAACGGGCGGCCGGACCTTATCGATGCGACGATCGCGCCCGCCCTGCTCCACTGGGCCGACAGCGGCGGCCGAAGCGCCGCGGCTCGTCTCGACCGCGCCCGGCACGCCTTCGCCCTCGACGACCTGCCATGGGTCGAGGAGCGGACGCTCGAACGTTACGAACTGCTGTTCGAAGCCGGGCTGGCGCCCGAGGCGTCACGGGACCGGGGCAAGGCTCCGCCCAGGCTCGCCGGCCCGCTTGGCGAACCGATGATCTCCGATCACCGGCGCATTCTGGCGACCGCCATCGGCCGCCTGCGGGGCAAGATCAAATACCGTCCCGTGGTGTTCGAATTGATGCCGGAACGGTTCACGCTCTCGGACCTGCAGAAAGTGGTCGAAAGCCTGCTCGGCCTGCCCCTGCACAAGCAGAACTTTCGCCGGGCGCTCGACCGCTCCGGACTGGTCGAAGGCAGCGGCGCATTCGCTACAGCGACGGGCGGCCGGCCGGCGGAGCTGTTCCGCGTGCGCCGCGAGGCGTTGCGAGATGGCGCCGCGGTTGGCGTACAGACGCCCCGCGCCTGAAAACCTCATACGGGCCCGGCAAATCTTGCCTCTCGACGAACTGAAGATTTTATGACATCCTACTTATGCTCAAAGTGAGTTAAACTTCTGGCTTCTGGGCAGAACGGCGCCTAAATCGATCGATCCGGACAACGCCTTTCCCTTGAAAGGCATTTTTTCGGACCTAGGTTATACTCAGATTGAGCATAATGCGGGCGGAGATCCGCGGCTCCTCGAAACGGCTGGAGGCCCCCATGGCCCGCATTATCGACTTCGGACCCGTTCCCGCAATTCCCGGCGCCCGTCGCAAGGCCAAACCCGCCGAAGCCCGGGGGCTCGCCTATACGGCCGAGGTGAAGGCCGCGACGGATGCGCTTTATCCTCTCGTCGAGGATTTCGTGACGCCGATGGAGTGGCCGGCGATCGCGCCGCTGGTTCATGGTATCAACACCCTGAAAAAGCAGCGAAACGCTGTTGTCCTCGCCCACAACTACATGACGCCGGACGTGTTCCGGCTGGTCGGCGACTTCCAGGGCGACAGCCTGCAGCTGGCCCGCGAGGCGGCCCGGACCGATGCCAAGGTCATTGTCCAGGCAGGCGTGCACTTCATGGCCGAAACCTCGAAAATCCTGTCTCCGGACAAGACAGTGCTGATTCCCGACCTGCGCGCCGGCTGCTCGCTGGCGGCCTCGATCACGGGCGCTGACGTGCGCCTGATCAAGGAAACGCACTCGGGCCTTCCGGTCGTGACGTATGTGAACACAACGGCCGACGTTAAGGCCGAATGCGACATCACCTGCACCTCCTCGAACGCCGTCCAGGTGGTCGAGCATGTGGCGAAGGAATGGGGCGTTGATCGCGTGATCCTGCTGCCGGACGAGTTTCTGGCCCGCAACGTCGCCGCCAACACGGATGTGCGAATCATCACCTGGCACGGCCGCTGCGAGGTGCACGAGAAGTTCTCAGGCGAGGATGTAAGGCAGATTCGCGACGCCCATCCCGGCGTCATTGTGCTCGCGCACCCGGAATGTCCACCAGATGTCCTTGAAGAAGCCGACTTTGCAGGCTCAACCTCTGCGCTGTCGCACTATGTGAAACAGAAGTCGCCTCATAAGGTGGTTCTGCTCACCGAGTGCTCGATGAGCGACAATGTCGCCGCGGAAAACCCCGGCGTGGAGTTCGTGAAGCCATGCAATCTCTGCCCTCACATGAAACGCATCTCGCTGGAGAACATCTACGACGCGCTCCGCGACATGAAGCACGAGGTCACGGTGCCGGAGGACGTCCGCGTGCGCGCCAAGGCCGCGATCGACGCCATGCTGGCCCTGCCGAAGATGGCGACGCCGCCGGGCTTCAAGGTCCACGCGGATCTCGCGCAACTCGTGGTCATGTGATGGGGCGCATGCTCCGCACCTCTGTCACGGTGGCGGGACTGCTTGGCGTCATCGCCGCCGGCCCGGCCTGGGCGGACGATCTCAAGGGCCAGTGGCTGTTCGACACCTCGACGTTCGACGGCGACTGCATGATCAAGGGGCAGATGACGTTCACGCCGACGTCTTCGCCGAACTCCTATACCTGCGTCTTTGTTTCCGAACAGGTCTGCGGGCCGCTGCATCCGGAACTGCGCTCCATCAAGGTTCAGCAAGACTGCACGGCGACGAAGATCGGCAGCCAGGTGGCCGTGAAGAGCGTCGTCAATCACGTCATCTCGCGCACACCGATGATCGAAAATCCGCAGGACTATTATCTGGCCGACAACTTCATCGTGACGATGTCCAAGAGCCGCACCGAGATGCGCGGCGGTCACTATGACGAGCAGCGCCAGCTCAAGGCGCACTTCTGGCGCGATGTCGACCTCATCAGCTAGAACTCCGGGAGATGGCATGGCGCATCGGATAACCCGGTCAGCGGCGGCCATCGCACTTGCAACGGCATGGCTTCCCGGCGCCGCCCTTGCGGAGGGCATTGCGGGAAGCTGGAAATTCCAGACCGACCGCTTGCCCAGCAATGGCTGCACGATCTCCGGCGACATCGTGTTTCACGAAACCAAAACGGCCGGCCGGTTTGCGTGCGAATTCGTCTCGCGCGAGGACTGCACCACTCCAGAGGGCGTCGAGACCTTCCAGAAAGTGAAACAATCCTGCAGCGCAGAGCTCGACGGCGAGACCGTGACGATAACCAGCAAGGTCGAGCAGGTTCTCGACGCCGGTCCGGCGGAGGAGCGCAACCGCCTGATGCGGACAGACTCTTACCTGCCGGACGATTTTTCCGTGCACGCGAACGACGAAGGCGGCTTCGAGGGCTTCTTTCATTCCATACAGAAGGCGGGCGTCCGCTTCTGGCGTGCGCCGGATCTTGTTTCGTGAGCCTCCGCTCCCGCCTCATCCCATTTGCCCTGCTTGCGGTCGCCCCGGCGGCCGCAGCGCAGACGGCGGCCGGCGACTGGAAGTTCGAGACCGGACAGGTCGCCGGGATATGCAGGCTGTCGGGCGACATGGAAATCTCGAAGCCCGATGCGCACGGCGCGAGCACCTGCCGTTTTGTCGCCAAGCAGTCCTGCCCAGGCGATCCGCCGCTGGAATTCTCGGTCCAGCAAAGCTGCTCTGTCGCCAGATCGGGCAAGAAGGTGGAGATCACCAGCAGGATCGAGCGCGTGCTGAGCGTCAAACCGGATGACTTTCTCGATACCGTCAAGCGTGGCTACGCGCCGGACAACTTCTCCGTCAGGCTCAACGCGTCCGGCACCGAGATGTCCGGCCTGTTTCATTCAAAGAGCGTGTCCACCGTCCGCTTCTGGCGGCCGAACAGCGATCTGGTGTCCTGAGGGCGTATGACGGGCAACCGGGATATTCTGATCGTCGGCGCTGGACTGGCCGGCCTCTTCCTGGCGCTCAAGCTGGCGCCGCGGCGATGCACCGTGATCGCGCTGGCGCCTCTGGGCCAGGCGGCGGCGTCGGCCTGGGCGCAGGGCGGCATGGCGGCCGCGCTTTCGGCTGACGACAATCCGGAGCTGCACGCGGCCGACACGATCGCCGCCGGCGCCGGCATCGTCGATCCTGTGGTCGCGCAGATGATCGCAGAGAACGGCCCGGCGCGCGTCCGTGACCTGCTGGCGATGGGCGTACCTTTTGACCGGACGCCGAATGGCGATCTTGCCCTGTCGCTGGAGGCCGCCCACTCCCATCCGCGCGTCGCCCGGGTCGCGGGAGACCTGGCGGGAAAAGCGATCATGGAGGCGCTGGCGCTCGCGGTCGCTGCAGCCGGACATATCGAACTGATCGACGGCGTGAGAGCGCTGGCGCTGCTGCAGGATGCCTCGGGCCGCATCGGCGGCGTGCTGGCGCAGGGGCCTTCCGGCGACGCCGAAGAGATATACGCCCGTGAAACGATCCTTTGCGCTGGCGGATCGGGCGGGCTTTACGCCATCACCACCAATCCGAAATCCTCGCAGGGCGACGCCATCGCCATGGCGTACCGCGCAGGCGCGCTGGTGGCCGATCCAGAATTTGTCCAGTTCCATCCCACGGCCATCGACATCGGCCGTGACCCGGCGCCGCTGGCGACCGAGGCGCTGCGCGGGGAAGGCGCCAAGCTGGTCGACCGCAATGGCCGGGCCTTCATGTGCGACTATCATCCGGACTGCGAGCTGGCGCCGCGAGACGAAGTCGCCCGCGCCATCCATGCCGAACGCGCGGCCGGACGCGGCGCGTTCCTCGATTGCCGTGCGGCGGTGGGCGATCACTTCCCGGAACATTTCCCGACAGTTTTCGGCGCCTGCATGTCGGCCGGCATCGATCCGCGCACGGCGCCGATCCCGGTCGCGCCGGCGATGCACTATCACATGGGCGGCGTCGCTTCGGATCTGTGGGGGCGTACAACTCTGGAAGGTCTGTCGGTGTGCGGAGAAAGCGCTTCCACAGGCGCGCACGGAGGCAATCGCCTTGCGTCGAACTCCTTGCTGGAGGCGGTTGTCTTCGCCGAGCGCATCGCCCGCCGCCTTAAGGACGCGACGCTTGGCGAACCCGGAACCGCAACGGCCGACACGCCCGTCGAACTGCCCGCCGAAGACCTCAACGAGCTGCGCAAGCGGATGCACAGCGAGGCCGGCGTGATCCGAAACGCGGCCGGGCTCGGCATGACGCTGGACTGGCTCCGCGATGCAAGAAAACGCGTTGGCTGGTCGCGGCCGTTGGCGACGGCGCAGCTGATCGTCGAAGCGGCCCTGGCGCGGAAGGAAAGCCGGGGCGGCCACTTCCGCAGCGACTATCCGACGAGCATCGCCCCAGAACGCACCTTCCTGCGCCTCGGTCCCGACGGCGCACCCATCACCAGCCACGCAAAACCCGAGGAGCCGGCGGAATGACTGACGCCCTGCCCATCCCGCCGCTGCCCGATATTGTGATCGAACCGCTCGTGCGCCTGGCGCTGAGCGAAGACCTGGGCCGCGCAGGAGACATCACGACGGATGCGGTCATTCGCGCCGACGAGCGCATGATGGCGACCATCGCTGCGCGCGAGTCTGGCGTGGGCGCCGGCTTCGACGCAGCGCGCCTGGCGCTTCGCCTCATCGATGCGGATGTGACGTGGGATGCGCAGATCGCAGAGGGCGCAGGCTTCGAGTCCGGCGATGCGCTGGTGCGGTTGTCCGGCGCTGCGCGGTCGATCCTGATGGCGGAACGCGTGATGCTCAACTTCATTGGCCCGCTATCGGGCGTCGCGACCCTGACGCGCCGATATGTCGATGCGGTTGAGGGAACCGGAGCGCGTATCGTCTGCACGCGAAAGACGACGCCCGGCTTCCGCGCCCTGGAAAAGCGCGCCGTGCGACTGGGCGGCGGCGTCAATCACCGCCTCGGTCTCGATGACGCGATCCTGATCAAGGACAACCACATCGCGGCGGCAGGCGGCGTCGGCGCTGCGCTCAAGCGCGCGAAAGTCTCGGTGGGCCACCTTCGCGCCATTGAGATTGAGGTCGACACGCTCGACCAGCTGGCCGAAGCGCTGCCGCTGAAACCGGACGCCGTGTTGCTGGACAATATGAAGCTGGACACGCTGCGTGAGGCGGTGAAGCGGGTGGCGGGTCAGTGCAAGACCGAAGCGTCTGGCGGCGTGCGGCTGGAAACCGTGCGAGCGATCGCTGAAACCGGCGTCGACTTCATTTCGGTCGGCGCGCTGACGCACTCGGCGATAAATCTCGATATCGGCCTCGATTACGCCTGAGCTAGAGGCTCTTGCCCGTCGCCGCTGCAAGGATCAGTGCGTGCGGCGCTTCCGTGGCGACCGCCGTGGTGGCAACCACCGGAACTGCACCGACGGGAGCGGCGGCCGGAGCGACTACCGGCTGGTTCGCGACCGGCGCCGGCGCAGCGGCGGACTCAGGCGTCGAATCCTGGGACGACAGCATGGCCAGCGACTGAGCCGCCAGATCGTCAGCGCTCAAGGGAGCGCCATCCATGGTGCGGAGACCCAGAGCGAGGCGCGCATGAGCCCATTCGGCCCCGGTCTTCGGGAAACGATAGAAGATGTGCTGACCCACTTCCGCTGTTTCAACCATGCCCGCCGACCAGTACGGGCTGACATAGTCGGTGTGATAGTGCGTGGCGTGGTTGGTGATCGGCTTGTTAAGGCCCAGCGCCACGTGAAGCGCCACATCGCGCGCCCGGTCCCATGCGGGTCCCTGCGGACGCGCATGCATCGAGCCATCGCAGGTGAAGGTGAACTGGCAGCCGACCTCGCGGGTCTGGCCCTGGTACACCACGCCGCAAATGGTTTTGGGGAAGCGGCTGTCGTTGACGCGGTTCATGACCACTTCCGCTACGGCCATCTGGCCGCGCAGGGGTTCGGACCGCGCCTCGTAGTAGACCGCCTTGGCCAGACAATCGAGTTCGCCCTGTTCGCGCTCCGCGAGGTCGAGCCGATGCATGTTGAACGTGGTCAGGCGGGAAACAACATCATTGTCGTCACCCATCACCGCAGCGCGGGGCGCGTCATTGATCTTCGTCGCAGGCAGGCTGACGGTGTAGGCGGCGTTGACCAACCGGACGCCAGTCAGGGCAGCCGCCGGCTCGGCGGCCTCGACAGTCGTCGCAGGCGTAGCGGCTGCAAGCTGGTGGGCGAGCACTCGCGTGTCGGCGCGCCAGGCCTCGTCAGTCTTCTGAATGCTGAAACGGTGAGTGACGAGCGGACCAGCAAACGCAAACACGGCGGCGCAGGCGGCGACGCCGAGAGCGCGCTGACGCACCTGACGGCGTTCATCGACGGACAGCGCGCGATGCCAGCCGGCAAGCGCCGTCGCAGCCTTGCCGAGATGGCAGGCGACGAGGTTCAGCGATTTAAGGAGGTGTGCCACCCCAGCCTTCCCCTTGCTCGTTAACGCCTGGACGCCCGCGCGCGTCCGAAACACCCTTTACCAAACCCGGTCCGAGGCCTCTGTGGGCCTTCAAGGTCAGCGCCCTATAGGCCCCGAGGGGGGCAGACAAGGCTTGCCTTTTCCAGAAATCCGACTCGCAAATCCCGCGCCACGACACGTCAGCCGGGATCAGGCTCGCCTTCTGCGAGAGTTATTAACAATCCTCGCTCGCCAATTTACCCGGATATCAACAGGTTGACCCGGCTCACCCGGAGTCACTTAGGATGCGGCGGCTGATCGGCAACACCCGGTCTGAAAAGCGTCGCCTGCTCCAATGTGGAGCGTCCCGCGTCTGGGCCTGACACGAAGTCTGGCTTACCCAACGGAAACTGATTCAGGTCAGGCGCGCTGCTTGAGAGCCGCGTGGGCGGCGGCCAGCCGCGCGACCGGCACGCGGTAAGGCGAGCAGGAAACGTAATCCAGACCCGCCTGCTCGAAGAAGAAGATCGACGCCGGATCGCCGCCATGCTCGCCGCAGATGCCGAGCTTCAACTTCGGTTTCACGGCGCGGCCGCGCTGTCCGCCCATTCTGACCAACTCGCCAACGCCTTCCTTGTCGATGCTGACGAACGGATCCTTTTCGTAGATGCCGCGCTCTTCATAGACCTTGAGGAAGCGGGCGGCATCGTCCCGGCTGATGCCGAGCGCGGTCTGTGTCAGATCGTTGGTGCCGAAGGAGAAGAACTCGGCCTCCTCCGCGATGTCGGCCGCACGAAGGCAGGCGCGCGGCAGTTCGATCATCGTGCCGACCAGATAATCGACCTGCGCCTTGCGTTCCTGGAAGACGCGCTCTGCGATCACCACCACCCGCTCGCGCATGAGCTGAAGCTCTTTCCGCGTGGCGACCAGCGGGATCATGACTTCGGGCACAGGCGCCTTGCCGGTTTCCTTCGCCACATCCAGCGCCGCCTCGAAGAGAGCCCGCGCCTGCATCTCGTAGATTTCGGGATAGGTCACGCCAAGCCGGCAACCACGGTGGCCGAGCATCGGGTTGGATTCGTGCAGCTCGTTGGCCCGTTCGGTCAGCTTCTCGGCGGACAGCCCGGACTGTTTGGCGACCTCGGCGATGTCTTCCGGCGTATGCGGCAGGAATTCATGCAGCGGCGGATCGAGCAGGCGGATGGTGACCGGCAGGCCGGCCATGATGCGGAAGATCTCGGCGAAGTCCGAACGCTGCATCGGCAGCAGCTTGTCGAGCGCCTTGCGGCGGCCCTTCTCGTTGTCGGCGAGGATCATCTCGCGGACCACCGGGATACGCTCGGCGTCGAAGAACATGTGTTCGGTGCGGCAAAGACCGATGCCTTCCGCGCCGAACTTGCGCGCCGTCGTCGCATCCAGCGGCGTTTCGGCGTTGGCGCGGACCTTCAGGCGGCGGGCGGCGTCCGCCCAGCCCATCAACTCGCCGAATTCGCCGGCCAGCATCGGCTCGACCATCTTCACGGCGCCGACCAGGACCTGGCCCTTGGCGCCGTCGACCGTGATGACATCGCCGCGCTTCAGTTCGCGCGATCCGGCGCGCACAACGCCCTTCTCGACATCGATCTGCAACGCGCCTGCGCCGCAGACACAGGGCCGTCCCATGCCGCGCGCGACCACGGCGGCGTGGCTGGTCATGCCGCCGCGCGCCGTGACGATGGCCTTGGCCGCATGCATGCCGTGGATATCTTCCGGGCTGGTTTCGATGCGAACGAGGATCACCGCCTTGCCGGCCTGGGCCAGCTGGGCCGCCTCGTCCGAGTCGAAGACGATCTGGCCGACGGCGGCGCCTGGGCTGGCGGGCAGGCCCTTAACGAACACGTCGCGCACCGCGTCTTCGGCGATCGCCGGGTGCAGGAGCTGGTCGAGCTGGGCGGGGTCGAGCCGCAGCACGGCCTCCTCCTGCGAGATGAGGCCCTCCCGGCACATCTCGACCGCGAGCTTCAGCGCAGCGGGCGCCGTGCGCTTTCCCGAGCGCGTCTGCAGCATGTAGAGCGTGCCCTGCTCCACGGTGAACTCGATGTCCTGCATGTCGCGATAGTGCGTCTCGAGCCGGTTCGCGACGTCAGTGAGCTGCTTGTAGATTTCGGGCATCGCCTCTTCGAGCGAGGGATCGTCCGATTTCAGGTCGGCGCGGCGGGCGGCGGAGATCGGCGCCGGCGTGCGGATGCCGGCCACCACATCCTCGCCCTGCGCGTTGACGAGGAACTCGCCATAGAAGCGCCGCTCGCCGGTGGACGGATCGCGCGTGAAGGCGACGCCGGTGGCGGACGTTTCGCCCATGTTGCCGAATACCATCGACTGCACGTTGACCGCCGTGCCCCAGCTTTCGGGAATGTCGTTGAGGCGGCGGTAGGTGACGGCGCGGTCGTTCATCCAGGATGAGAAGACGGCCCCGATGGCGCCCCAGAGCTGGTCTTTCGGGCCTTGCGGGAACGGGCGGCCCTGACGCTTGGCCACGGCTTTCTTGTAGAGGCCGATCACCTCCATCCAGCTTTCGGCGCCGATCTCTGTGTCGAGACGGAAGTCGTGCGCGTCCTTGTAGTCGTCGAGAATGTGCTCGAACTCGTCGTGCGGAATTTCCAGCACCACGTTGGAGTACATCTGGATGAAACGGCGATAGCTGTCGTAGGCGAAGCGACGGTCGCCGGAGAGTTTGGCGAGGCCCTCGGCGGTCTCATCATTGAGGCCGAGGTTCAGCACCGTATCCATCATGCCCGGCATGGAGGCGCGCGAACCGGACCGCACCGAAACCAGCAGCGGGTTGGCGGCGTCGCCAAACGTCTTGCCCGCGGCTTTCTCCAGCGCCTTCAGCGAGGCTTCGACCTGGGCCTCCAGATCCTTCGGGTACTGCTTCCGGTTGGCGTAATAGACAGTGCAGACTTCGGTGGTGATGGTGAAGCCGGGCGGCACGGGCAGGCCCAGTTTCGACATCTCGGCGAGGTTGGCGCCCTTGCCGCCCAGCAGGTTCTTCATCGTGGCGTCGCCATCGGTGGCGGTCGCCCCGAAATCGTAAACCCACTTGGTCGATGCCTGCGCCATTCGTCCTAGCCTTCGATCTTCGAGAAATCCGCCACACGGCCCAGCGCATCGCGGATCTGCGACAGCAGCCTCAGCCGGTTGAGACGTATGTCGGGTTTCTCGGAATTCACCGTAACCTTATCGAAGAAAGCGTCCACCGGTCCGCGAAGTTTCGAGAGCGCGGACATCGCGCCGGAGAAATCTTCCCCATTGAGCGCGGATGACGCATCAGGCGCCGCCTTTGCCAGCGCTGCGTGCAACGCTTTTTCCTCGGGCTGCTCAAAGAGCTTGGGATCGGCCTCGCCCGAAAACTCGGCGCCCTCCTTTTTCTCCTCGGCCCTGAGAATATTCGCCGCACGCTTGTAGCCCGCGAGCAGGTTCTTTCCGTCCTCGGTGTCCAGAAATGCGCCAAGCGACTCGACGCGCTTCACGATGAGAACGAGATCGTCCTCGCCGAGGGCAAACACGGCGTCGATGAGGTCATGGCGAGCGCCCTGCTCGCGCAGGTGGACTTTGAGACGGTCGGCGAAGAAGGCGAGGAGGTCGGAAACATCTGCCCCAACGCGCTCATGTAGGTCGAACCACTTTTGAATCGCATCTGCTTGATCGATTGCCAGTCGGAGCGTCTCTGGTGTTTCTCCGCGCTTTGAAAGAAGTGCGAGTTCTTCCGAAGAACCCGTGTTTACCGCGTACTCCAGCACCATGCCGTTTGCTTCGTAACAAAATCTTTGAAGCGCGTCTTTGAGACGAAGCCGATAGTTGTTTTCTAGCACAATCCTGATGATACCAAGCGCCGCTCTGCGCAGAGCGAAAGGATCCTTTGAGCCTGTTGGGCGCTCATTGGCGGCCCAAAGCCCGGTGAGCAGGTCAAACTTGTCGGCCAAGGCAACCACTGCAGAAGTCGCGGCAGTGGGGACAGAGTCACCAGGACCCTTAGGCCGATAGTGGTCTTTTATCGCTTCCGCAATCTCCGCGCTCTCATTGCCGGCTAGCGCGTAGTAACGTCCCATTGTGCCTTCGAGTTCAGCGAACTCTCCGACCATCTCTGAAACTAGGTCGCACTTGACCAATTCTGCTGCTCGCTTGGCCTTCTCTGAGTCCGCGTGGATCAACGGCGCCAAGTATGCAGAATATTTTACGAGCCTCCACGCTCGATCGCGTAGCGTGCCTAAGCGCTTGTGAAACACAACCTGTTCGAGCTTGTCGAAGCGTTCTTCGAGTTTGATCTTCCGGTCGTTGTCCCAGAAGAAGCGCGCGTCGTTGAGGCGGGCGGAGAGGACGCGGGCGTTGCCGGCGGCGATCTTTTCGCCACCGTCCGAAGCGTCGAGGTTGGCGACGACGATGAATTTGGGCGCCAGGCCGCCATCCTTCCGAGAGGGGTCGCGCACGGCGAAGTATTTCTGGTGCGTGCGCATCGACAGCTTGATGACTTCGGGCGGCAGGTCGAGGAACGCCTTGTCCATGTCGCCGATGAGGACGACCGGATGCTCGGCGAGACCGGCGACCTCCTCCAGCAAGCCCTGATCCTCGACCAGTTCCAGGGTCTGCGCCTGGCAGAGGGTCTTTGCTTCGGAGAGGATGATCTCCTTGCGCTCCTCGCGGTCGAGCGTGACGAAGCCCTTGTTCTTCAGCACGTCCTCATAGTCCTCGAAGCGGCGCACCTTGAACGGGCCACGGCCCATGACGCGGTGGCCTTCGGTGAGGTTATCCGACTTGATGCCCTCGATCTCGAACGGCACGACCTCGCCGTCAAAGGTGCAGAGGATGCGCGAGATGGGGCGCACCCAGCGCAGGTCTCCCGACCCCCAACGCATGGATTTTGGCCAGTGGAAGTCGCGGATGATCGCCGGAACCATTTCCGCGATCAGGCTGGCGGTCTCGCGGCCGGGCTTGCGGACATGGGCGACATACATCTGCCCCTTCTTGTCCTCGTGGACGTGAGCCTCCGAAATGTCCTTGAGGCCGGCCTTCTTCATGAAGCCCTGGATGGCTGCATCCGGCGCGCCGACCTTGGGGCCCTTGATGTCCTCGACCACGTCGGCGGACTTGACCGGCAGCCCCTCGACCACGGCGACGAGACGGCGCGGGCCGGAAAATCCCTTGATCCCTTCGGGCATAAGACCCGCGGCGGTCAGGCGGTCCATCAGCGCCTTGACGAGATCGGCTTCGGCCTTCGCCTGCATGCGCGCCGGGATTTCTTCCGAGAGGATTTCGAGCAGAAGCTGGGGCATGGCGATCTTTGCTGCAGACGCGTGGGAGTGCAGCGGAACGCGTGAGATTTCAAGGGCTGAAACAACCGCTATGAAGGGGAAAGACCAGGAAACGCCAAGGGGGTCCCGATGAGCCTGAGCTTCGACTTCTTCTTCTCGTTCCGCAGCCCCTATTCCTATCTCGCAACGCCCCGGATTTCCGAGATTGCGCGGGACTATGACGTCGACGTCCGCCTGCGCCCGGTGCTGCCCATCGCGGTGCGCATTCCCGGCTTTTTCCAGACTGTGAACCCGATGTGGCCGCCCTACCTGATGCGCGACACCTGGCGGATCGCCGAGATGAACGGCATTCCCTACCGCTGGCCCCGCCCCGACCCCATCGTGCAGGACCCCGAGACCCGCGAGGTCTCTCCAGACCAGCCACATATCTATCGGGTGACGCGGCTCGGACAGGCCGCCGCCAACGCGGGCAAGGGGCTGGAATATACCACCGCCGTCGCCGCCATCATCTGGAATGGCGAGGTTCCGGGCTGGAACGAGGGCGATCATCTGGCGGCATGCGCCCGCAAGGTCGGGCTCGACTCGGTTGAGCTTGAGGCGACCGTGGCTAGGGACGCGGAGCGCCTGGACGCCGAAATCGCTGCCAACGAGGCCGCCCAGAAAGCCGCCGGCCATTGGGGCGTTCCGCTGTTTGTCTTTGAAGATGAACCGTTTTTTGGCCAGGACCGCATCGATCTCCTGCTCTGGCGCATGAAGAAGCGCGGACTCCAGAAGCGGGCCTAGCCCGGAGATATTGACCGACCGATCGGTCAGTTTTATGTGTCGCGCATGGTTCGCCGCGACACCCGCACCGCCATCCTCGACGCCGCCGTAGCCATTCTGGGCCGCGACGGGCCGGATGGGTTCAGCGCATCGGCGCTGGCCCGGGAAGTCGGCGTCAGCAAGGCGACGCTGTTCCATCATTTCGGATCGATCGACGAAATCCCCCTGGCCGCCTTCGAACGCATGATCTCGATGGCCATGGACTTTGAACGACCAATGGACGTCAGCCTTGGCGCCATCATCGCCGGCATGGGCGCCCGCAACGTCGCCATGATCGACGAACGCCGCAACGAGATCCGCGCCTATTTCGTCTTCCTCGCCCGCGCGATGTTCGATCCGAAACTGGCGGCCCTCGTCCATCGGTCCGGCGACACCCTGCTGGCGCAGATGCGCGCACTCTTGCGACCGCACACCGGTTCGGACGCCGAAGCCGCCACACTTGCACGGCTGGTCGCCATTTTTCTCGACGGTCTCGCTGTCCACCTCATGGCGTTCGACGACCCCGCCGAAATCGAAAGCGCGTGGAAATTGCTCGCGCGCCTCATCGACCCGGAAAGGAAAGAGAAATGAAGGTCGCGATCAACGGATGCGGCATCGGCGGACCCGCGCTGGCCTGGTGGCTGCTGCACTATGGCCACGAGCCGGTGCTGATCGAGGAGGCGCCGAAACTGCGCCAGGGCGGCTACATCGTCGACTTCTGGGGCATCGGCTACGACGTGGCCGAGAAGATGGGCCTGATCCCCGAAATCCGGAACGCCGGCTACCAGATCGAGGAAGTGCGCTTCGTCGACAAACACGGACACAAGAGCGGCGGGTTCAATGCCGACGTGTTCGGCCGGATGACCCATGACCGCTTCACCAGCGCCCGCAGGGCCGATATTGGCGCTGCGCTTTACGGCGCCGTGAAGGACCGCGCCGAGGTGATTTTCGGCGACAGCGTCAAGGCAGTCCGGGACGATGGAAGCCGCGTCAGCCTGAATTTCGAACACGCGCCTTCGCGCGACTTCGACCTGCTGATCGGCGCCGACGGCCTGCACTCGAAGGTGCGCCAGCTCGTTTTCGGGCCCGAGACAGAATTCGAGCGCTTCCTCGGCTACCGTGTCGCCGCCTTTGACGTGACCGGCTACCCGCATCGCGATGAGCTGATTTATGTCAGCTATGCCGAGCCCGGCCGGCAGGTGTCGCGTTTTTCCATGCGCGACGACCGCACGCTTTTCCTGTTCGTCTTCAACGACGATGTTCCGGATGGGCGGACGCCCGCGACCGACGACGAACGAAAATCAGTCTTGCAGGGCCTGTTCGGCAAATCCGGCTGGGAATGTCCGCAAATCCTGGATTTCATGGACGGCGCGGAGAGCATCTATTTCGACCGCGTCAGCCAGATCCGGATGACATCCTGGTCGAAGGGGCGCACCGCCCTGTTGGGAGACGCCGCGACTGCAGTGTCGCTGTTGGCGGGAGAAGGAACCGGCCTCGCCATCGCCGAAGCCTATGTGCTTGCCGGAGAGCTTCATCGGGCCGCCGGCGATCACGCGGCGGCTTTCGCCCGATATGAAGGAACCCTCATGCCTTTCTTGCAAGCCAAGCAGGAGTCCGCCCGCAAGTTCGCCGCGAGCTTCGCGCCGAAAACCTCGACCGGCATCTTCATTCGCGACATGTCGATGAACCTGATGAGCCTGCCCTGGCTTGCTGACTTGCTGCTGGGCGGCAGCGTGCGTGACGACATCAAGCTGCCAAGCTACGAGGCTGCGTGATCCGCAACGCACTTGAGGGTTCAAATTCTGGTCCCCCGATTGAGATCAGGAGGTGCGGCTGCGAACAGGAAGCAAATGACACAGCTGGAACACATTATGAGAGTCTTGGGCGCGCTGCGTATGCGCATGCCGTTCCCAAGATTGCTCGCCATGATTGCGGCTGTAACGGTTGTCGGCTGCGCTTCGCCGGGTCCCGCCCCGGTGCATTATTCCGAGCGGGTCCCAGTGGACGGGGCCCGCCTTTACATGGAAGTGCGCGGAGAGGACCGGAATGCGCCGGTCCTACTGTGGCTGCACGGCGGCCCGGGGGGCGCCGAACGTCCCTTGTTTCGCTACTTCAATGGCGCTCTCGAGAAGCATTTCGTGGTCGCTTACCTCGACCAGCGCGGCGCCGGCCTGTCCTACGACCCGGATGCCGACACATCACGTCTGACAGTCGCGCAGCACCTGGCGGATCTCGACGTGGTGGTCGATCGTCTGCGGTCCAGCCTGAAGCAGGACAAGGTGATCCTTGTCGGCCATTCATGGGGAACGGTGCTGGGTCTGCTTTACACTGCGGCCCATCCGGTAAAAGTCGCCGCCTATATTGGCGTCTCCCAAGTTGTGGCGACCAAACCGCAGCAAGCTTTGGAATATGCCTGGGATCGTCAGCAGGCCGTCGCACACGGGGACAAGAGCGCCCTGAAAAAGCTGGGCGACATCGGCGCGCCGCCATACGACGACAGCCGCGATGTCCTGGCGCTTGGCAATATCACGAACCGCTTCACGGATCCGGACGTGCACGAGCCAAACCAGATGGGCGTGGCCCTGGCGGGGATTGCCCGCGGGCTGATCGCGCCGTGGGATATTGGCAAGCTCATCCAGGCCAACAACGTTTCGCTCGCTGCGATGAACCGCGAGTTGCAGACCCTGGACCTGCGCAGGTCCGTGAAGTCGGTCAATGTGCCGGTATTCTTTTTCCTTGGGCGTCACGACCATCATGTCGATGCTCGGCTCGCGGCCGACTATTTCGACACGCTCACGGCGCCCTCAAAGCACCTCGTATGGTTCGAGCACTCCGCGCACAACATCCCCTTCGAGGAGCCTGCCGCGTTCAACGAGGCAGTCGTGACCGCGATGAATATGACACCCGGAGTCCGGCCGGACTGAGATTTGAGAGGAAGTCAGGCTTGCCTGGGGCCGCTATCTTCTGCCAAATATAGCGGTGACCGGTTCAGCCCGCTCGCCTTGCGAACCGTTCGCAAAAAATCTCCCCCGGACGCGCCCGAGAGCCGTCCCCTCGCGCAAGCGTGTCCCGCCCGGAATGCGATTCCAGGGCGGTTTTGGCCCCGTCGTGATTGGCGATCGCTGGTTATCGCGCTATGGATTCCCTTCAAGCGTGCCTATCGCGTCGCGGGACACAACAAAGGGCGAGGAAACGGGCTGGACGGCCCCGAAACCGCCCGCGGAGCTCCAAACATGGCTTTTACTCTCAACGTCAATGGAAAGACCCACACGGTCGATGTTCCTGGCGAGATGCCCCTACTCTGGGTGCTGCGGGACAAGATCGATCTGAAAGGGTCGAAATTCGGCTGCGGCGTCGGTTCGTGCGGCGCCTGCACGGTTCATCTGGACGGCAAGGTGACGCGCTCGTGCGTTACGCCCGTCTCGAGCGCCGTCGGCCGGAAGGTCGCGACGATCGAAAGCATCGGCGACTCCAAGCTCGGCCAGGCGATCCAGAAAGCCTGGCTCGACGCGGACGCCCCCCAGTGCGGCTATTGTCAGGCCGGCCAGATCATGGCCGCGACGGCGCTGCTGACGTCGACGCCGAAACCCACCGACAAGGACATCGATACGGCGATGGTCAACGCCTGCCGTTGCGGCACGTACGGCCGTATCCGGGAGGCCATCAAGATGGCCGCCGGCATGCCCACTGCTGACACGCGGGAGGTCTAGACCATGGCGCACGACATGATCCCCAACACCGCGAAAGCCCGGAAGATCGATGCTTCCCGCCGCGGCTTCCTGAAAATCTCGGCCGCCGCCGGCGGCGGCCTGCTGCTGTCGATGACCGTCGCCTGCGCGACGCCCGGCGACACCACGGGCGCCGTCACCAAGCTTGGCGCGACCAAGCCGGCCGCTCCGCTGCAGAAGCTGAATATCTATGTGTCGCTGGCTTCGGACGGCACGATTCGCATCATGGGCAAGAACCCGGAGATCGGTCAGGGCATCAAGACGATGCTTCCGATGCTGGTCGCCGAGGAAATGGACGCCGACTGGTCCAAGGTCCAGATCGAACAGGCTGATTTCGACCCGGCGTTTGGCGCACAGTTCGCCGGCGGTTCGCTGGCGACGCCGATGAACTGGGAGCCGCTCCGCCAGGTTGGCGGCGCCACGCGCCTGGTTCTGCTTCAGGCCGCCGCCCAGAAATGGGGTGTGCCGGTTTCGGAACTCAGCACCGGCCCAAGCGTGGTGAAACACGCCGCCTCGAACCGCACGGTTTCGTATGGCGACCTCGCCGAGATCGCCGCAATGCTGCCGGAACCCGACAAGACGGCGCTGGCAGCCGTCAAGCTCAAGGATCCCAAGGACTACCGGATCATCGGCAAGTCCGTGAAACAATGGGATTCGCCCAAGATCGTCCGCGGCGTTCCCATCTTCGGCATCGACGTCACCGTACCGGGGATGAAGTACGCGCATTACGTCAAATGCCCCGTCTTCGGCGGCAAGGTGAAGTCGGCGAACCTCGACGCGGCCAAGGCGATGCCGGGCGTCACCGACGCCTTTATCGTGCGCCAGTCCGGCGACGACATCATGGGCCTGCTCGACGGCGTCGCCGTTGTCGGGGATGATTGGTGGAGCTGCAAGGAAGCCGCGAAAAAGCTCAATGTCGTCTGGGATGAAGGCGCCGGCGCAAGCTATTCGACGGCCAGCTTCGACAGCCAGGCGGCGGACTTCGCCAAAGGCGCGCCGCAGTCCAACCTTCACAAGAAGGGCGACCCTGACGCGGCCATGGCTTCGGCGGCGCAGAAACTGGAGGCGTCCTACTCCTATCCCTTCCTGACTCACGCCCCACTGGAGCCGCAGAACTGCACGGCTCACGTCAAGGCTGACGGCACGGTCGAGATCTGGGCCCCCACCCAGAACCCCGGCTCGGGTCTCGGTCTCGTCACGGGTGCGCTTGGAGTCGACAAATCCAAGGTCACCATCCACCTGATCCGTTGCGGCGGCGGCTTCGGCCGGCGCCTGTCCAACGACTACATGGTCGAAGCGGCGGCGATCTCGAAGCAGGCTGGCAATATCCCGGTGAAGCTGCTGTGGACCCGCGAAGACGATGTGCAGCACGACCCCTATCGTCCGGGCGGATACCACAACTTCAAGGCGGGCCTCGACAAGCAGGGCAACCTCAGCGTCCTTACGAACCACTTCGTTTCGTTCGGTCGGAACGGGAAAACCCTGTCGAGCGCCAACCTGACGCCGACCGAGTTCCCGGCGGAGTACATTCCGAACGCCCGGAACGACCAGTCGCTGATCGACGCGAACCTTCCCACGGGCCCGATGCGGGCGCCGGGCTCCAACGCCATCTGCTTTGCCTATCAGTCCTTCCTGGACGAGGTGGCTTTGGCGGCGGGCAAGGATCCGCTGGATTTCCGTCTCGAACTTCTGGCCAACCCCTCCTCGGCTGGCCCTGCGCGGGGCAACCGGCCGACCTTCAGCCCGGAGCGCATGACCGCGGTGCTGAAATCCGTGGCGGAACGATCCGGGTTCGCCAGTCGGGGCTCCCTGCCGAAGGGCACGGGCATGGGCATCGCGTTCTACTATTCGCATTCGGGTCACTTCGCCCATGTCGCGAAGGTGAAGGTCGAACAGTCCGGCAAGCTGACGGTCCAGAAAGTCTGGGTCGTGGGCGATGTCGGCAGCCAGATCATCAACCCGACGAACGCGGTCAACCAGTGTGAAGGCGCGGTCATCGACGGCGTCAGCCAGCTCTATCAGAAGATTACCTTCGACAAGGGCCGGACGCAGCAGTCGAACTTCTTCGACATGCCGATCCTGCGCATGACCGACGCTCCGCAGGTGGATATCCACTTCCACATCACGGACAACGCGCCGACCGGCCTGGGCGAACCCGCCCTGCCGCCGGTTCTGCCGGCTGTCTGCAATGCGATCTACGCCGCGACCGGCAAGCGGATTCGCAACCTGCCGCTGACCGCGGCGGACCTGCGCTGGGCATGACCTGCCGGATGGCTGACGCCGTCGTCAGGGTGACGTAGCGGCCATCGAATGATTTGAACTTGAACGACGCCCGGGCCGGAAACGCCCGGGCGTTTTCACGAACAGGCGACACCAAGGATAGCGGAAACGTGACCCGGAATGACGCGGATTCAAGGCGCTGACCGTCCCAAGTCGATTGACGGTTTTCGCGGTCAAAGAGATATTGAAATCAGAATTACACTCCAAAACTCTGCTTGTGGGAGAACCAAGGAATGCGGAAGTCCGTCCTAATGACGACAGCCGTCGCAGCAGCCCTGGCGGCCGCTGTTGGCGTCGCCGGCCTGCAAATCGGCGCGGCCGCCCCCTCGCCGTCAGCGAGCGGCCCGGTCGCCATTCCCTCGAAAGTCGATGACTTTCAGCTCACCGACCAGACCCGCCTCGCGCACCAGCTTTACTACTTCAAGGCTGCCCCCGCGATCGTGGTGATGAGCCAGGTCAACGGCTCCAAGCTTTCGGCTGAAGCCGCTGCTGAGCTTCAGAAGCTGGCCGACACCTACAAGTCGAAGGGCGTTCTCTTCTACCGGATGGACTCGAACCCGGCCGTGACCCGCGCCGACGTCCGCGCTGAAGTCGCCAAGGAAAAGACGACCATTCCGGTCCTGATGGATGAGAAACAACTCGTCGGCGAAAACATGGGCGTCACCCGTGAAGCCGAGGTTTTCGTCATCGATCCGAAGAACGGCTTCCGCGTCGCTTATCACGGGCCGCTGGACAACCGCTTCACCAAGGCTTCGCCCAACCTGAAGTCGGCGGCAAAGGAAGCCTACACAGCCAACGCAATCGACGCGGTGCTCGCCGGCCAGCCGGTTCAGAAAGCCCGCCTCGACGTCACCGTCGGCAAGACGATCGCTTTCCCGCAACGTGACCGTTCGGCGGACTTCAAAAACATCACCTACACGCACGACGTGGCGCCGATCCTCAAGGAGAAGTGCGTGACGTGCCACCAGAAGGGCGGCATCGGACCGTTCTCCATGGACAGCTATGAAGTGGTCAAAGGCTTCTCGCCGATGATCCGCGAAACCATCCGCACGGGCCGTATGCCGCCCTTCTTTGCGGATCCGCATATCGGCCACTTCAAGAACGATCAGGGCCTCACCGCCCAGCAAACCGAAACGCTGGTTCATTGGGTCGAAGGCGGAGCAACGCGCGGCGAAGGTCCGGACCTGCTGAAAGAAACGGCCACGGAAGCGCCGGAATGGCCCGCCGAACTCGGCAAGCCTGACGTCATCGTCCAGCTGCCGGAATTCGACGTGCCGGCGACCGGCATCATCGAGTACCAGAACCGCCGCGTGGCGAACCCCTTCACCAAGGACACCTGGCTGCGCGCCATCGCGATCAAGCCCGGCGACCGCACGGTTCTGCACCACATCGTGTCGAACCACATGGCAGACCCGAAACTGCCGCGTCCGGATATCCCGGGCGGTTCGGTCGGCTCCTACACGCCGGGCGCGCAACCGCAGGTGATCGCCGACGGCGCTGGCGCTCCGGTCCCTGCCGGCGGCTACCTGAACTTCCAGATGCACTACACGACCACGGGCAAGCCTGCGGTCGACAAGTCGGAAGTCGGCTTCTATGTGCTCGATCACACGCCGAAATATATCAAGCGCTCAACCGTCATCGGCGACTTTGCGATGATGATCCCGGCCGGAGACGCCCGTCACACCGAGGTCGCCTACCAGACCTTCCCGGCGGACGCGATCCTCTACACGCTCTACCCGCACGCGCACTACCGCGGTTACCACGTCGAGCTGAAAGAAATCGATCCGGACGGCAAGCAGACCATCCTGCTCTCGCTGCCGCGCTACGACTTCAACTGGCAGCGCGACTACGATCCAGTCGAGCCGATCCACATCAAAGCCGGCACGAAGCTGGTTGCGACCTGGGTCTACGACAACTCGGCCGCCAACAAGGCGAACCCCGACCCGACGCGCAACGTCACCTGGGGCGAGCAGACCTGGGATGAGATGATGTACTTCCGGGTCAACTATCGCTGGGTCGACGAAACCACGACCCACATCCGCAACGACCTTCAGCAAGCGCTGATGAAGTCCAGCGTGATCGGCGCCCTCGACGACAACGTCGACGGCAAGGTCGAGAAGGACGAGCTGCGCGGCCCGATGGCCCGCCTGAAGGATCACTTCGACGAGCTCGACCTGAACCACGATGGCGGCCTCGACGAGCAGGAGCTTGCGAACGGCAACGTTTCGCGCGCCACGGCTCGCCAGCGCCAGGAAACGCCTGACCTCTAGGAGGCCAGACACGCCTGACAACAAAGGGCCGGAGCAGTCTGCTCCGGCCCTTTTCGTTTGGCCCCGTCAGCGGTTCGGCGATTCAAGCAGACGCATGCAGACAAGCGTTAAGTGCGCGCCCTCTCGCGAAAGACGCACGGGCAGCGCCCCCAGGTCAGCGGGCCATAGACACGCCTGGCGATCCCCGAGCGCGACCGCTTCAGATTTCGTTGGGCTGATCGTGCCCGCGGTCCAGCGGAACTTCCGGCGTGTCCCGCCGGTGTGGCGCAGGGACAGTCAGGCCATCGCGAACCTTCGCCGTCAGGTCCTTCTCGTCATTCACCGGAGGCCGTGCATTGAGCGCCAGTTTCCAGTTCTTGCGCGCGACATCCTCATCGCCAAGCCGCCATGCAATGTCGCCCTTGTGAGCGAACAGCTCCCAGTGGCTGAAGGGCTTGTAGGCCTCGATCGCGAGATCCTCGTACCGGTCTGCCGTGCGGAAGTCGCCATACTGATAGTAGGCCCACGCAAGGCTATCGAGCAGGTTCGGCTCCTGCGGAGAGATCCGGCTGGCTTCCTTGAGAAGCTTGAAGCCCTCGTCCAGCTCTGCGTCGGCCGCATAGCCGTCAATCAGCGAATAGCCGAAATTGTTCATCAGTCCGACATTGCCCGGCGACTCGGTCATCATCTTGCGCATGATGTCGAGACCTTCCTGGCGCTGCGGCGACTTCACCAGCATGGAAGCCAGGAATTGCCGGGTGCCGTCACTGTCGTCGAGCGTGTGGGCTGCGCGCGCTTCCACGACCGCGCCGTTGACGTCGCCCGCCTGGAACCGCGCCTGCCCTTTCTGCATCAGGGCGGCGACCTTTTCGTTCGTATCAAGCTTCGCCTTCAGGGCCTGATCCGCCAGCTGGATCGCACGATCCGTCTTGCCCGCCGTGGTAAAGGCAGCCGACGCCGAAATCTTGGACTGGGGCGTGTTGTCGAGCTCCAGCGCGCGATCGACCAGCGCAGTCATGGCGTCTGGCGAATTCAGTTCCAGCGCGGCAAGGCCGGCGGCGGAAGCAAGCCCGGCGGCGTGCGGGCGATCCGGATTGCCGATCTGGGCCAGACGCAGAGCCGCAGAGAAGTGGCCGTGCTGATAGAGATTGTTGACCTCCTGCAGACGGATGTCGCCGTTGTCCGGATCCAGCAGCAAGGCGCTCTGGCGCAACGACGAGATCAGGTAGTTGAACGGCGGGGACGCGCCCTGCCCCATCATCATTCCCATGATCGACTGGCGCTGTTCGACCAGATCGGCTTCGTCAGAGATCGCAAGGGCAAAGGCCTGGTTGAGCGTGCGGACCTTTGGCCGGTCTTCCTTCTTGCGCGCCTTTTCGAGGCGATCCTTCACGTACTCATCGTCCTTGGCGGCCGCGAGCAGGCGCGACAGGATATCGATGGCTTCTTCATCGCGATTGACCGCGCGGAGCAGTTCGGCATGGCGAAGCGCCAGCAGGCGCTCGCTGTTGAACGCCATCGCCTTCGCGAGATAGCCAGGCGTCGCGGCGTCCTCGGGTGTCGGCGCGGAAAAATCGGACGGGGCTTCGGAATAGATTTTCAGCGCGCCATCGGTATCGCCGGCGCCCTCGGCGAGAAGCGCGCGATGCCCCAGCAGGGTGGCGCCCGGCAGAATCCGCCGCAGGCCGGCCATGGACGATTCCGCCGTCTGCACGCGTCCAGCAGCCGCCTGCACCCACGGACGCAAATGATCGGCGCTCAGGATCTCGGGCGGCGGCCGGTGGCTTGCCATGGCGTCCAGCGCATCCTGTGCAGCGGGAAGGTCGCCGCCGGCCAGATCGTCGATCACCACAAAGCCCCAGGCACCGAAATTGCGGCCCGCGGCGTAGTCGCCGCGCACTTGCGCCATGAATGCAGCCATGTCCGCATTCTCGAGCATCTCATTGGGACCCGGATAGGGATCCTTCAGCGGGAAAGCGGGCCGCGTCGCCTCTGCGCGGGCGGACACAGGGCTCGGCGCCGGATGAGCCTTATCCGCAGGACTATCGCTCGGGCTGGGAGCGGCAGCCGCGGCGTGTTGCGAAATCTCGCAGCTGTTGGCCGGCTCCACCGCGCCCGCGCTGTCATCGGCGGAAGGATGGTAGACATAAATCGTGCGGCATCCGTTGGCGTTCTCCGCGCCGAGGCCCGGTGCAGGCATGCCGCCGGCGCATCCGCCCAGCGCTGAGAGCGCGACGCCCGCCAAAAGGAGCTGGAGCCTCAGCTTCATGTTCTTGCCTTCCATGCGGGGGCCTTCCATAGGCGGCTCGGGACAGACGGACCGCGCAAATGCGTGATCGCCGCCCCAGAGCCGGTGGATAATCTACATGTTTGGATAGTTCGGGCCACCGCCGCCCTCGGGCGTGGTCCAGGTGATGTTCTGGTTGGGATCCTTGATGTCGCAGGTTTTGCAGTGGACGCAGTTCTGCGCATTGATCTGGAACTTCTTTTCGCCGCCGGGCTCTTCGATCCACTCATAAACGCCCGCCGGGCAGTACCGGTTCGACGGACCTCCATAAACGCCGAGTTCGCTGGATTTCTGAAGCGCAAGATCCTTCACTTTCAGGTGCGGCGGCTGGTCCTCGGAATGATTGGTGAAGGAAAATGCGACGCTGGTAAGGCGATCAAACGACAGAACCCCGTCCGGCTTGGGATAGACGATCTTCTTGTGCTTCGAGGCCGGCTCCAGCGAGGCCGCGTCGGTCTTGCCGTGCTTCATTGTTCCCATGAACGAGAAGCCGCCGAGCAAGGTGGTGCACCAGAGATCGAAACCGGTAAGCCCGATGCCCACGATGGTGCCGAAACGCGACCAAAGCGGTTTCGCGTTGCGGACCTTCTTGAGTTCGGCCGCGACCCAGCTTTTCCCGAAGGCTTCTGTGTAGGCGGTCAGCTCGTCGCCCTGGCGGCCGTTTACGACAGCGTCGAAAGCGGCGTCCGCAGCCAGCATCCCCGTCTTCATGGCGTTATGGCTACCCTTGATGCGCGGCAGGTTGACGAAGCCGGCCGAGCAGCCAATCAGCGCCCCGCCCGGGAAGGTGAGCTTCGGAATCGATTGCCAGCCGCCCTCGGTGATCGCCCGAGAGCCATATGACACGCGGGTGCCGCCCTCGAGGAATTTCGCGACTTCCGGGTGATGCTTGAAGCGCTGGAACTCCTCGAACGGCGAGAGCCAGGGGTTCTTGTAGTTCAGGTGCACCACGAGGCCGAGCGACACGTAGTTGTCCCCGAAGTGGTACATGAAGGTGCCGCCGCCGGTGTTGTTCTGCAGCGGCCAGCCAAAGGTATGCTGGACATAGCCTTCCCTGAATTTCTCGGGCTTGATCTGCCAGAGTTCCTTGATGCCGATGCCGAACTTCTGCGGCTGTTTGCCGGCGTCAAGCTTGAAATCCTTGATCAGGCGCTTGGCCAGGGAGCCGCGCACGCCCTCGGCGATCAGCACATACTTGCCGTTGAGCTCCATGCCCGGCGTGTAGTTTGGCCCGTGTTCGCCGTTCTTCTCGACGCCCATAACGCCCGCGACAACACCCTTCACCGATCCGTCCTCGCGGTAGGTCAGGTCCGAACAGGCGAAGCCCGGATAGATCTCGACGCCCAAGGCCTCGGCCTGGGTCGCCAGCCAGCGGCAGACGTTCCCGAGCGAGGCGATGTACATGCCGTGATTGCGCAGCATCGGCGGCAGGAAGAAGTTGGGAAGCGGGATGGAGCCGTCCTGGCCAAGCACCAGGAACGTGTCGTGTTTCACCTCGGTTTCGAGGGGGCAGCCCTGCTCTTTCCAGTCGGGGATCAGCTCGTTCATCGCGCGCGGATCGACCACCGCGCCAGACAGGATGTGCGCTCCGATCTCGGAGCCCTTCTCCAGCACAACGACGGAAAGCTCTTTGTCGGCTGCAGCCGCAAGCTGTTTCAGGCGTATCGCCGCTGACAGGCCGGCGGGTCCGCCTCCGACGATGACCACGTCGAAATCCATGGACTCGCGTTCAACTTCGTCAGCAGCCATTATCCCGATCTCCTCGTTCGCGCCGGGCCGTCCAGCCTTGCGCGAATTCCGTTTGTTCCGTGCTACTTAGCCCACTGTACGCGCCCGCAACAAGGTTGAGCCTGGCCCAGTAATGACGCACCCGCGGCCCGATCCACAGGCCAAGTCCCTGATCGATTTCTGGGCAGACGCCGGCGCCCTCGATCCGGAAGAGGTCGAGGCGCATTACGCTGCGTTTCCGGCCGCCCCGGCAGACGCGCCGGCGCCGTCCCATTCCGGGACGCCCGAATCCCCGGCCCCGACGCGCGGCAAACGGCCCGAACCGCGCCGGCTCAGCAACAATCCCATAGCCGAAGCGCGGCAACTGGCAGCGTCCGCGACTTCACTGGAGGCGCTCAAGCGGACTATCGAACAGTTCGAAGGCTGTCCCCTGAAGCAGGCCGCCCGCAACACCGTGGTTTATGACGGGTCGACGGACGCGCCGGTCATGATCGTCGGCGAGGCTCCCGGAGCGGAGGAAGACGCCAGGGGCCTGCCCTTCGTGGGCCGAGCAGGCCAGCTGCTGGACAGGATGCTGGCGACAATCGGGCTGAGCCGCGAGACCAATGTCTACATAACCAACTGCATCTACTGGCGGCCGCCCGGCAACCGCGACCCGTCGCCAGCCGAACTTCAGATCTGCGCGCCGTTCCTTGCGCGCCAGATCGAACTGAAGGCGCCGAAGCTACTGCTGACCGCTGGCAAGTTTGCGACGCAGGCGATGCTGGGCGTCGAAGACGGCATCATGCGCCTGCGCGGGCGCAAGCTCTGGTTCAAGCAGGCCGGCCTGCCGGCAGCCATTCCGTGCATCCCGATGCTGCATCCCGCCTACCTGTTGCGCCGAGGTCCGGACAAGGCGCGCGCCTGGGACGACCTGCTCACCATCGCGGCCCTGTGCGATGAACTGGGCGTCAAACGCGGTGAAGGGCTCTAGCCGACCCAACGATCCCGGCCTTGCGCATCGACGGCGGCAGACTGCGGCGTGCATGCAAAACCGGTTGGTTTCGTAACCTTCGGGCGGCCTCGCGCGTATTACCATCAGACCCTGATTTCACCCGGATACGGGAGGCTTTGCCATGACTTCACGCCGTTCATTTCTGCTTACCACCGTCACGCTAGCGGGCGCAGGCTCGATTGCCGCCCTGCTCGGCCCCGCCGCCATGGCGGACGCGGGATACGAAGTGACCCACACAGATGCGGAATGGCGCAAAATGCTGTCGCCAGAGGCCTATCAGGTGCTGCGCCACGAGGCGACGGAACGGCCCGGAACCAGCCCGCTCAACGATGAGGACCGCAAGGGCATCTATGAATGCGCGGGATGCGACTTGCCGGTCTACTCCTCGGAGACAAAATTCCATTCCGGGACCGGCTGGCCGAGTTTCTGGAAGCCCTTGCCCCATTCCGTCCTCGAAAAGCGCGACACTTCGGCGGGCATGATCCGCACGGAAATCCATTGCAGGCGCTGCGGCGGGCACCTCGGACACGTCTTCAATGACGGGCCGAAACCGACTGGCCTGCGCTACTGCATGAATGGCGTGGCGCTGAAATTCGTCCCGGCCTAGGGCAGCCCTCAGTTCTCTTCCCCTGAAGCGGCGCCCAAAAGCGCGACGGCGGACCGGAATGGCTTTTCGGTCCGCCGCCGTCGTTTTTGGCCCAGGGATGTCAGCGGAGACAGACTGTCCCGACCCGGCTTTATTCGGGGAGACCAACGCCATCTAACGGTAGGCGGGCCCTCTCCGCAACCATTAAATATTCCCATTTTGTTCTTGTATTGTTCCTTTGTTGATGTTAGGTTCGTGGTTTGTGGATGAGAAGACGAATCCATGCCCCCTCAACATCAGTGGAGATCGCGGTCAAAAGCCGCGGATTGGGCTGTGGAGCGGGCCAAAGCGCGCGGCAGAGGGGCGCTTTCGAACGCGTCCGGCAGGTTTGAACGCCAGTATGTCGAGCCGGCGGACGATGGCTGGGACAAGGATGAGGAAGACCTCGGCGCCTTCCGCACGGAGACGATCCCGGAGCGGCCGAAGACCATCATCACCTACAATACATCGCCCGACATTTCCTTCGACCGCACGATCAATCCCTACAAGGGATGCGAGCACGGCTGCATCTATTGCTTCGCCCGGCCCAATCACGCCTATCGCGGCCTGTCGCCGGGTCTGGATTTCGAGACCAGGATATTCGTGAAGCCTGGCGCCGCTGCGATCCTCGAGCGTGAACTGGCGAGGAAATCCTACAAGGTCGCCCCGATCATGATGGCGGGCGACACCGACATCTACCAGCCCGTCGAGCGCGAGCTGAAGATCACCCGCGCGCTGCTGGAAGTGCTGTCCGCGCACGACCATCCGGTCAATCTGATCACCAAGTCCGCCCTTGTCCTGCGCGATCTGGATATTCTGGCGCCCATGGCGGCGAAGGGACTGGTCAAGGTCGCCGTCTCGTTCACGACGCTCGATCGAAAACTGCACCGCACGATGGAGCCGCGCGCCGCAGCCCCGCAGAAGAGGCTGGAGACAATGCACGCGCTTGCCGATGCCGGCGTGCCGGTCACCGCCATGACGGCGCCGCTGATCCCTGCCCTGAACGAGCCCGAGCTTGAGCGTCTTCTCGAAGCCGCCGCCCGCGCCGGCGCAACCCGCGCCGGATATGTCCTCCTTCGCCTTCCTCTCGAAATCGCAGGCCTGTTCACCGAATGGCTGGAGGCGAACTATCCGGACCGCGCAAAGCGTGTGATGTCCCTGCTGCGGTCGGCGCATCAGGGGCAGGATTACCGGTCGGAATGGAAAACGCGCCAGCGCGGCGATGGTCCCTATGCCCGTCTGATCGCGGACCGCTTTAAGGCGACAACCCAGAGGCTCGGCCTGAACAAGGTCAGCTTCGAATTGCGCACGGACCTGTTCCGGCCACCCCGGCAAATCGAGGAAAAACGGCAATTGTCGCTGTTCGGCGACGAGCCGGCAGGGGGCGTTTGAGGCTCAGCCGCCGCCAAATAGTAAAAGCGCTCTTAACCATTGGATTAACAGGTCTTTTAGGGGAAGCAGCGACTCTCTCCGCTCCTGTCCAGAGTTCCAGTGGCGTGAGTTGCATCCATGGCGATCAAAACGATCGAACCCGTTCAGAAGAACGCCGCGAAAGCCCGCTCCGGGACGGCGTCGAAATCTCCCGTCAAGGCTTCGGCCTTGCCGCTGGACCAGATCCTTGTCGGCGACTGCATCGCGCTGATGAACAGTCTGCCCGAAGCCAGCGTCGATCTGGTTTTCGCCGACCCGCCCTACAACCTGCAGCTCGGCGGCGACCTCGTGCGCCCGGACAACTCCCACGTCGACGCCGTCGACAATGACTGGGACAAGTTCGATTCCTTCGCTGCCTACGACCAGTTCACCCGCGACTGGCTGAGGGCCGCGCGCCGCGTGCTGAAGCCGGACGGCGCCATCTGGGTGATCGGCAGCTATCACAACATCTTCCGCGTCGGAGCGGCGATCCAGGACCTCGGCTTCTGGATCCTCAACGACGTCGTTTGGAACAAGTCCAACCCGATGCCCAACTTCAAGGGGACCCGCCTCGCAAACGCACACGAAACGCTGATCTGGGCGGCGCGCTCGAAGGACCAGAAGAAATACACATTCAACTACGATGCGCTGAAGACCGCCAATGACGATCTACAAATGCGGTCTGACTGGTGGACGCTGCCAATCTGTTCGGGCGGCGAGCGCATGAAGAACGATGACGGGCGCAAATCGCATCCGACCCAGAAGCCGGAAGCCCTGCTGCACCGCATCCTCGTCGGCACCACCAATCCCGGCGCCGTCGTGCTCGATCCCTTCTTCGGCACCGGCACCACCGGCGCCGTCGCGCGGCTTCTGGGCCGCCATTACATCGGCCTTGAGCGCGACAAGGACTATGTGGAGGTCGCGACCCGCCGCATTGCCAACGTGCGCGCGGCGGCCGGCGAAGACCTGCTGGTGTCGACAAGCAAGAAGGCCGAACCTCGCGTACCCTTCGGCGCGCTGGTCGAGCACGGCCTGGTGCGCCCCGGCGACCGGCTCTACTGCCCGCGCAACCGCCATGTCGCGCGCGTCCGCGCCGACGGGTCGCTCTCCAACGGCGACGCCACTGGCTCGATCCACCGCATGGGGGCGCACGTGCAAAACGCGCCGGCCTGCAATGGCTGGACGTTCTGGCACTTCAAATCCGACCAGGGCCTCGCCCCGATCGACCTGCTACGCCGGAAATTCCGCACCCAGATGGGTCTCTAGAACTCCGCCCCAGACGCAAATCTGCGCGGCCAGCGACACAGGAACCTTGAGGTGCCTGGTTTGCAAACGCGCACTTGCGATCCAATTGGGGTGGAAGCGCCTAACACTCCCGATCTGCGGCCGGAGGAACCCGATCCATGCTGAAGCTCTTCTACATGCCGGGCGCCTGCTCGCTGGCGACCCACATCATCCTGCGGGAAACCGGCGAACCGTTCGAACTGGAGAAGGTCGGGCGCGACAAGAAGACGGACAAGGGCGCGGACTTCCTGAAGCTCAACCCCAAGGGCTACGTTCCGGCGCTGCAGCTGGACGACGGGGAAATCGTCACCGAGAACATCGTCATTCACCAGTACCTCGCCGACCACCATGCCAGCGCCTACCTGCTGCCCAAGCATGGCACACGCGAGCGCCTGCGCGTGGATCAGCTGATGGTCTATGTCAGCACCGAGATCCACAAGAGCTACAGCCCGCTCTTCAATCCGGCGTTTCCCGAAGAGGTGAAAGTCATTCTCCGCGACAAGCTCGTCCAGAGGTACGGGCTGATCGAGGAACTCCTGTCTGACGGACGGACCTGGCTCACCGGCGAACAGTTCAGCACGGTGGACGCCTATCTCTTCACGGTGTCCCGCTGGTCGAAGAACACGGGCGTCGACCTGTCGAAGTTTCCAGGCGTCATCGCCCTCAACGAGCGCATCGCGACGAGGCCGGGGGTGAAAGCGGCGCTGGAGGCGGAGGGGCTCGCCAAGGCGCCCTGACCCGCCCGGTTACTTTCCGGCGGCGGCTTTCTCGCGCGCTTCCATCATCGACGGATAGAACTGGGTAAACACCGTATCAATGGCGCCGTGTTCCTGGTGGCAGGAATAGCAGGCCTGGTCGCGCGCGATCGGCGTGCCGAAGCCGCCTGCGCGGTAGCCATAGAAAGTCCAGCTTCCCTTGCCGGCCTTCTCGTCCTTCACATGGATCGAATGGCCCACGACGGGGCCTTGCACATGACCGCCCTTGGCGGGCGAGACTTCCTCCAGCGGCCGGCGGATTTCGAGGTCCAGCATCGTCCCGGCCGGAAATAGCCCCGTCTTCAGAAAGGTCGCATAGCTCTTCGGATCCATGCGCACCGCGTTGAAGGTTTTGCCGCCCACATCGCCCTCATAGCTAAGGGCGAACGTGGTTCCGATGGTCGGCCACCGGTCAATATTTGCCGGGATCGCCAGCTTGCCGTCGGCGCCGAATTTCGGTCCCGCCCACGCCAGAGCGGAGAATCCAACGGCCAAAATGGCCGCGATGCCCAGTCCAGCCGCAAGGCGTTTCATCCGTCCGTCCTCCAAGGGTAAGCAGCGACACTTTTGCGCGACGAAGGTCGCGCAGAAAGGTCAATCTTCCCACCTTTCGCGCCGCAGCAAGGGCTGTAGCCTGCAATCGGGCGCCTGAGACGTCGGATGCACGGCATTTGCCGGATGGCGCCCGGCGGCGTTGCGCTCTATGTCAGAGTCATGCAGCTCTGGCTTACCTACGCGCTCTACGCGGTTATCGGCGTTGTCTTTGTCGTTCTGGCGTTCGGGGTCTTCAACCTCGTCCGGACAGATTCGCAGGCGCGCTCACGCTCGAACAAGCTGATGCGGCTGCGCGTTGTGGTGCAGTTCATCGCCGTCATCCTGATCGTCGCGCTGGGCCTGGTCGCCGGGCGCATTCACTTGCACGGCTAACGAAGCCGCTCCGTCATAAATTCGACGCCCATGGCGTGTTTCCTGCACATGGGGAAGGCGGATCGGTGAAATTTCACCGGTTGCATTGTCCAAGCCTGAAGCTGTCTCGGCGATGATGGCCAAGGTTGGAAAGTGCACGCCAAGGGTGACGGCGATGTTCGGACGGCGAAAAGGCGACCTCAATTCGCGACGCTTCTGGAGCTGGTTTTCCGGCGAAGCGCAGGGCCTTGCAAATGGCGCGGAGGCGCTGATGCGGGGCGAGTCCGACGCCGAATGGCAGCTGATCGAGCTCAACGAACGCATCCGCCGGTTCAGCGAAGGCATGGAAGCCGACGTGTCGCATACGCTGGACGGGCTTTACCTGCTCAGCATTTCTGGCCCGGCTGAACGCGTTGCCATGCTGCTCAATGCCGCCCCGGTCGTGAAGGGCTGGCGCTTGGCGCCGCGCGACATGGGCGCCGACGCCGACAAGCGGCGTGTCCCCTTTCGTCTGGCTCCGCGCCCCTCCCTGGACGCGGTCTCGCCGATCGAGGCCCGTTACGAGGCCTACGCCATCTGACCGGCGCACGTATTGACGCCCGGCGCGGGCAGGCGTCACAACCAGTCATGGTTGTTCTCAACAAGATCTACACCCGAACCGGCGACGACGGCTCCACGGGCCTCGCCACGGGCGAGCGCGTCAGCAAATGGGACCTTCGCGTCGAGGCCTACGGCGCCGTCGACGAGGCCAACTCCGCGCTCGGCGTCGTTCGTCTTCACGCCGCCGCAGATCCCGATCTCGACGCCATGCTGGCACGCATCCAGAACGACCTCTTCGACCTGGGAGCGGATCTGGCGACGCCGGAAAGAGACAAGCCCCTGGGCTGGACGCCGCTGCGCATCGTCGAGGCGCAAGTCAGCCGGCTGGAGGCCGAGATCGACGCCATGAATGCGCCGATCCCGGCGCTCGACAGCTTCATCCTGCCCGGCGGGTCGCCTCTGGCGGCCCACCTGCATGTCGCTCGCGCAATCGCCCGGCGCGCCGAACGCCTGATCGCCGAGCTGGCTTCGGCACCGGATGAAAAGGTGTCGGCGCCCGCCCTCGCCTACGCCAACCGGCTGTCGGACTTCCTGTTTGTCGCCGCACGCCGCGCCAATGGAAATGGCGCCGATGACGTGAAATGGGTTCCAGGCGCAAACCGTTAGCGCATAGCCGCACACGCTGACTCAGGCTCTTGGCGGCGCCGGCGAATGCCGACAATAATCCCGCGTCCACGCCAAACCCGCTGGGGATAGCAACCTGAAAACGGTCGCCGCCGCACTTGCAGCCCTTTGTCTGGTCGCCGCCGGCGCTGGCTCCGCGTCTGCCCAGCTGACAAAGGAGGCGCAAGCCCAGCTGGCGCGCGAAGACGCTGCTCTGGATGCGTTCGCAGCGGAACTCGACCAGGCCGCCAAGGCGCCCGATTTCGTCGGCCTCGCCGTGGCCGTTGTGAAACACGGGCATATCGCGCTTGTTCGCACCTATGGCGTGCGCGAGGCCGGTACAGACGAAAAGGTGACGCCGGACACTGTCTTCCGCCTCGCTTCGCTCTCAAAAGGGTTCGCCGCCACGCTGGCCGAACTGGAAATCAGGCAGGGCAAGTTCCTGCTCAGCGATCCGGTCACGAAGTCCGTTCCTCAATTCAAGCTCAAGACTGAAACAGATACCGACGCCGTGACGGTCGAAGACGTCCTCTCTCACCGCACCGGGTTACCGCCCTATGCCTATGACAACCTGCTCGAAGCGGGCGTCTCGCCGGATGAGGTGCTGTCGCGCTACGCAGACGTGAAGCTGACCTGCAAGGTCGGCGAGTGCTACACTTACCAGAACACGGCCTTCAACATGATCGCCAAGGTGATCGAGGTCGCCACCGGCAGATCCTATGCCGAGGAGTTGCGCTCGCACCTGATCGAACCGCTGGGGCTCACCAATGTGTCCGTCGGCCTCGCCGGCCTCAAGTCAAGCGGCAACTGGGCTCACCCGCATCGCCGCCGCCACAACGCCTGGGAGCCGGTTGCGGTCAAGCAGGCTTACTACGAAGTTCCGGCCGCCGGCGGCGTCAACGCCAGCATAACCGACCTCGCAACCTGGATGATCGCCCAGATGGGCGGCCGGCCGGACGTGCTGCCCGAGCCACTGCTCGACGATCTGCGTAAGCCGCGCGTGTCGACACCGGCCGAAACCCGCCGCGCCCACTATCTGAAAATGCCGGTGAAGAGCACGCAGTACGGGCTCGGCTGGCGGACCTATTCCTATGCAGGCCACAAGCTGGTCACGCATTCCGGCGGCGTCGAGGGCTATTTCTCGCAGATTTCCTGGCTGCCGGAGAGCCGCGACGGCATCGTCATCCTGTCCAACACCCGCGGCGCCCGCGCCGGCAAGATCTTGCCGACCTGGCTCGACTACGAACTGGGACTGAAGAAACAGGACTGGTTTCAGCTGGCCGAACTCGAAGAGGCCGAGTCCGCACCGGAATAGGCGCGCCTATTCCTGAGATACCTTCTGGCGCGCCAGCGCAGACTGCATGGGCGACAGACCCAGCCGGTCGACAAGCTGGCGCATCAGCGCGTCCTCGTAGGGATCGCGGACATTGTCCGCCAGCACGACGCGCCACAGCGCTTCGACCACGGCGATCCGGTCCTCCAGCGGCACGACCTGCTTGATCGCCCGTGTGAACTGGTAGAGGTCGATCGCCTCGGCCTCCACCGCTTCGCCTTCGGCCCGCAGCAAGGCCGCATCGTCCAGGCTCATATTGTAGCGCTCGGCCAGAATGCGATCGATCACCTCGCGCTCGCCGGCGTCATAGGAGTCGTCCGCGCGCGCCGCCATCACCAGCACCGCAGCGATGGCGGTGCGGGCGTCTTCCGGCGGAAGGTTGGCGTGACTGGCCGTAGAAAGCAGTCGCTTGAGGAATCCGGCAGGCATGGGGCCTATCTAGGCGCTCCGGGCGGCAGACCAAACTCACAACATCCTTACCTAAGGGCCGGATCGGCCCGGAAAATGCCGCAGCGCGCCAAAACGCCGCTTTTTCCCGGTCGCCCGGCCGAAAACCTTGATTCCGGCGCGTCCGCTGCATAACAGGAGGCGCCGAGCCCGCCGCAGCGCCCTGTACGAGCGACTGTCGCGGGCATCGCACTATGTTTCGATGACGCCCAGCCAGGGCCGTCCTGTCCGAACCGGAGACCGCCGATGAAGGTTCTCGTGCCCGTGAAACGGGTGATCGACTACAACGTCCGCCCCCGCGTGAAGCCTGACCAGACCGGCGTCGACCTCGCCAACGTCAAGATGGCGATGAACCCGTTCGACGAGATTTCCGTCGAAGAAGCGGTCCGCATGAAGGAAAAGGGGATCGCGACCGAGATCGTGATCGTCTCCATCGGTCCGGCCCAGGCGCAGGAAACCATCCGCGTCGGTCTCGCCATGGGCGGCGACCGCGGCATCCTGGTCCAGACGGACGAGCGCGTCGAACCGCTCGCGGTCGCCAAGATCCTCAAGGCCATCGTCGAGCAGGAAAAGGCCGACCTCGTAATCGCGGGCAAACAGGCCATCGACGACGACAACAACCAGACGGGCCAGATGCTGGCCGCCCTGCTAGACTGGCCGCAGGGCACGTTCGCCTCGGCCGTCGCGAAAGACGGTGACAAGCTGAAGGTCACCCGCGAGGTCGACGGCGGACTGCAGACCATCTCGCTCGACATGCCGGCCGTGGTCACTACGGACCTGCGCCTCAACGAACCGCGCTTCGCCTCGCTGCCCAACATCATGAAGGCGAAGAAGAAAGAGATCGCGATGAAGACGCCCGCCGACTATGGCGTCGATACCGCTGCGCGGCTCAGCGTCGTCAAAGTCACCGAGCCGAAGAAGCGTGAAGCCGGCGAGAAAGTCGCCGACGTCGATACGCTGATCGCGAAACTGAAATCCGTGGGAGCGATCTGATATGGCCGTCCTGGTTCTCGCTGAACACTCCAACGCCGCGCTGAATGATGCGACGACCAAGGTCGTCTCCGCCGCCGCAGCCTTCGGCGGCGACATCGACATTCTGGTCGCCGGCAGCAACGCCAAGGCGGCCGCTGACGCCGCAGCGCAGATTGCTGGCGTCCGCAGGGTGCTGCTGGCGGATGGTCCCGCCTATGAGCACGCCACCGCCGAGGCGCTCGAAGCGGTCATCGTTCCGCTGATGGCGAACTACGACGCGTTCTTCGCCCCCGCGACGACGGCCGGCAAGAACGTCAGCCCGCGCATCGCCGCGAAGCTGGACGTGATGCAGCTGTCGGACATCACCGGCGTCATCGACAAGGACACGTTCGAGCGCCCGATTTACGCTGGCAACGCCATTCTCACGGTGAAATCGTCCGACAAGAAGAAAGTCGTCACCGTTCGCGGCACCGCCTTCCAGGCGGCGGCTTCCGGCGGTTCGGCCAGCGTCGAAGCCATCGAGGCGCCTGCCGGTCCTTTCAAGTCAGCCTTCGTTGGCGAAGAGCTATCCAAGTCGGACCGCCCCGAACTCGCCTCCGCCAAGCGCATCGTCTCGGGCGGCCGCGCCCTGGCCTCGGCCGAGCAGTTCCAGAAATACATCCTGCCGCTGGCCGACAAGCTGGGCGCTGGTGTTGGCGCCTCGCGCGCCGCGGTCGATGCAGGCTACGCGCCAAACGACTACCAGGTCGGACAGACCGGCAAGGTGGTTGCGCCGGAGCTCTATGTCGCCATTGGTATCTCAGGCGCCATCCAGCACCTCGCCGGCATGAAGGACTCGAAAGTCATCGTCGCCATCAACAAGGACGAGGAAGCCCCGATCTTCGCGATCGCGGACTACGGCATCGTCGGCGATCTCTTCAAGATTGTGCCTGAGCTCACCGAGAAGCTCTAGGTCTCATCCTGCAGACACTCTTTGCGCCCCGCATCCCGGCGATGCGGGGCGTTTTCGTTCAGGGCGGCGCGCTACATAAGAGCGGCTTCCGGGTCAGTACGATTTCCGGCGCCCGTGCGCGAACAGGATGATGGCCAGCACGAACAGACCAGCCGTCGACAGCGCAAGCACGCTTTCCGGCACGGTGACGCCGAAAATGTGGATCTGATCGTCACCAATCCCGATCGACGACGTCGTCGCAGTCGAACCCGTCGATGTGGACGTGGCCGGCACTGGCGGCGGCGGCTGGGCGGCTGGAGCGGAAGAATGCACCGCCGGCGTTGACGGAGCGCCCGCCGTCGGCGCAGCAGCACCGTCCATGGCGGCCGTAGCGGGAGCGCTGGCCGCCTCGCCAGGGACAGGCGCCTGGACCGCGGTCTGATCGCCCGGAGGGGCGACCGCCTGCGCCGTTTGGGGGGGTGCAGCGTCCGCTGCCTGCGTTGTCACCGCTGCGGGGGCGGCTGCCTCCTGCGCAGCCTGTTGCTGGTCGTCGCCACCGCCGCTTGCCGCCGCTCCGGCAATGCCAGCGACACCGGCCGCGCCGGCCGCAACGCCCGCCCCGGTCTTGGCCGCAGTCGTCGAAGTCCGTTTCTCCTCCGGCAAATCGACAAGCCCGTGATCGCGCACCGCTTCCGTGTCGCCGTTGGTGGTGGTGCCCTTTTCCTCCAGCGCCGCGCACAACTGGTCAAAACACTGCGCATCCACGTCGCCGGTCTGCGGCAGTCCACAGGCCTTCTGGAACTGCTTGACCGCAATGGCCGTACCCTTGCCGTAGCGCCCATCCACCGCGCCAACCGGATACTGCAGCGCCTGGAGCGATGACTGTATGAAGCGGGCGCGCCCGTTCGGCACGGCAGTCGTCTCGCTCGCCTTCGCCAGTCCGAATGCAGCCGCGCCGAGGCGGCGAATCGCGCTGTCGAAGAAATGCGCGGCAAGATCGTAGGCGGTCAGCGGATAGAAATAATTCTGCCCGCGCGACACGCGGATCGGCAGGCTGAGATCCCAGTCGCCCTTCTGGACGAGCCCTTCGAACGTCTCCATCCGCACCACGTTGGCGGGATAGTATTGTGCGAGCCACGCCTTGCGGGTCGCGACATATTTGGCGGTCCAGTCCCTCTCGTTTTCGGCGGAAGGCGCGCCATACTTCTCGGTCGTCATCTTCTCCAGGTTGAGACTGCCGGAGTTGATGAAACTGTCATAGACCACGCCCGCGGACAGCGCGGTCGTAAAGCCGAGGGCCTGCCACTTCTTGAGCGCGGGCTCCATGAAATTGGCTGTGAAGAATTCGTCCTGCACCTTCTGCATCACAGGGTCCTTCGCGGCCCTTTGCAGCAGCAGGATAAGCGACCGGTCACTGTCCAGGGTGCGGTCCCGCGCCTTCATCCGGTCGAGATAGGGCCGGAACTCGGCGCTGCATTGCGCCTCGGGTGTCGCGCAGTAGGCCGAAACCAGATTGTAGAGGTTTCCACTGGTAAGCGAGGCCTGGTGCTTGCCGTAGGAGAGTCCGCCCGCGTCCTTGGGATCGTGGGCGATCGCCCCGTAATTGGCGGGCTGGCCGGATTCGAAAATCGTGACGATCGCGTCGATGATGGCGATCTGCAGCCCGGAGATGCGCCACTCGCTCACTGCACTTGGTCCTTCGTCCCCATTGCCCGCCGGACTACCCTAAACTAAGGTTTTGACCGGTCCAACAGGCTGCCGCACCTGAAAACGGGACGTTTCAGACGGTTCAGTAAGTATCGGGGACAGTCGTGTTCGGGGGTCCGCTGTTCGACATCGTGCTGGTAGTGTTCTTCGTCTTCCTGACGATGAGCGCGGTTGTAAGTGCGGTCCAGGAACTCGTGATTCAGGGCCTGCGCTGGCGGTCGCGCAGTCTGCGCGCCGCGATCCACCAGATGCTTGGCGGCGACAGCTACTACAAGGACGACATCGCCAAACGCTTCTACCGCCACCCGCTGATCGCGGCCCTCGGCGGCGCCAGGGGCCGCCTCACCCATATCGAACCCGATACGTTCGTCACCGCGATGGCGACGGCGGTTCAGCCCGCATGGTCGACGCAGGATCCGGTGTCAGCGCTACCCGCCTCCGTCGCCGCGCTCAAGGACGGCGAACTCAAGCACCGGCTCATGCTGATCCTGCCGCCGCCCGACGCCACGCCCGGCGACGCGGCCCAGTACCGCGACCTCATCAAGGTCTCGATCATCGCCTGGTTCGACCAGTCGATCCGCAAGCTGGGAGAACGTTACAAGGCCGATGCGACGGCGCTGTCCTATTGCATCGCCGCCGGCCTGACCGTGCTGTTCAACGTTAGCCCGATCGAGATCGCCCAGCGCCTCTCGACCGACAATTCGCTGCGCACCTCGTTCGCCTCGGTGGTGCCCGAGTTGTCGAACAGCCTGTTCAATTCGGGTCAGGGCATCCCCGTCGCCCAGCCGCAGGTTATCAACCAGAACGACAACGCCAGCCCGCCGCCCAATGCCCTCGCCGCGCTCTCCAGCGTCGACGTGCAAACCATGCTGTCGATCTACCAGTGCACGCGAAACCGCATTAACCTGCCGCTTGGCTGGCCATGGATGGCCGACATGGTGGAATCGCTTTCGCAAAGCGATCTCGGCCAGTTCGTGAAGCCGCCGTCCGACCAGCAGACCTGCGACATCGCCATCGACCGGGCCAGCAAGGATCCCGAGCTTTCCTCGCGGATGAAACAGCTTGGCGGCGGCGTTGCGCCCACTGCCGGACAGCTCGACAAGTCGCATCGCAAGTTCGGCCCCAGTTTCAAGACCGACAATCCTGGCCTGATCCTGCTTGGCTGGCTGCTGTCCACCTTCGCAGCGGCCCAGGGCGCCCCCTTCTGGTTCGACGCGCTGCGCCGGGTTCTGCGCCGCTAGGAAGGCACTGCGCAACGCCGTTGCCTTGGGGCCTGCGCAGGTCTCATGCTTGCGGCCGTCCTCGAAGGATCTGGTCGCCATGCGCGATTCCGCTATCCCGGCGCTCGTCCTGCTGGCGGCTGCCGTCGCCGCGCCCGCCGCGCCGCAAGAGGCGCCGGGCCCCGATCTGCTCGACGCCCTTTCCGGCCGCTATTCCTTTGGTCTGGCCGAAAAGAAGCCTGAAGGCTGCATCGTGACGCTTGAGGCGTCCGGGGATCAGGCGGTGCGCATGGGCGGGCGCTGCAAACGCTATGCGGTGCTTCACGAGATCACCCGCTGGGAGCCTACGGGCGGCGGCGGCATCCGTTTGATGGGCGGCAAACCGCTGCGTGAAATCTCCGACTTCTCCCCGGTGCAGGACGGCAGCGGCGTCTATCTCCGCGGCGGCTTCGCAGATGATTCCCAGATTTACGAGTTGCGTCCGCCCCAGTAGGCGTGCAACCCAATTGCGCTTGGCGGCCGGGACATGACGTGATCCTCTCCCTTCAAACGGAACAGGGATTCAGTCATGCCGAGCCGCCATTTTCTTGCAGCAACGGTCCTCGGCGCCATGGCGGTCAGTGCAGGCGCATTCCCCGTGCTCGCCAAGGCGCCGAGCAAGGCCGAGAACGCCAAGGCCCACGCCGAAGCCACTCAGGGCGAGCCGGCCTTCAAGGCGCTCTACAAGGAGCTGATCGAGATCAACACCACGTTGTCGGTGGGTTCGTGCACCAAGGCCGCCGAGGCGATGAAGGCGCATCTGGTCGCCGCAGGTTATCCCGAAAGCGATCTCCACATCATCCTGTCGCCCGAACGCAAGCAGGATGGCAACATCATTGCCGTTCTGCCGGGAGCGGATCCTTCGCTCAAGGCCCTGCTCCTGCTGGCGCACATCGACGTGGTCGAGGCCGACCGGGCAGACTGGGTGCGCGATCCGTTCAAGCTGACCGAGGACGGCGGCTACTACTACGGACGCGGCACGGCGGACGACAAGGCGATGGCCGCGATCTTCACGGACTCGATGGTCCGCTTCAAGAAGTCGGGCTACAGGCCGAAGCGCACGATCAAGCTCGCGCTCACCTGCGGCGAGGAAAGCGCCGACACCACGCCGGGCGCCAGCTACATCGTCGACAACTACCGCAGTCTCATCGACGCCGCCTTCGCGCTCAACGAGGGCGCGGGCGGACAGCTCGATCCAGCGACCGGAAAATACATCTTCAATGGCGTCCAGGCGGGCGAGAAAGTCTATCAGGACTATACGCTGGAAGTGACAAACCCCGGCGGCCATTCCTCGCGGCCAATGCCGAACAACGCGATCTACCACCTCGCCGCCGGCCTGCTCAAAGTCCAGCAGCTCGACTTCCCGGTCGAGTTCAATGACGCTACGCGCGGCTTCTTCGCGCGCATGGGCAAGCTTCAGGGCGGCGCCATGGGCGCGGACATGATCGCCGCCTCGAAAGGCGACAAGGCCGCGATCGAGCGGCTGAAGAAGGACCCGGGCGCCAACTCGGTGCTGCACACCAACTGCGTCGCGACCCAGCTCGCGGCGGGCCATGCGCCCAATGCGCTGCCGCAACGCGCCACCGCCAACGTCAATTGCCGAATCTTCCCGGGCCACAGTCAGGATGAGATTCTCAAGACGATCCAGGATGCGATCAACGATCCAGAAGTGAAGGTGACGCTTCGCGATCCGGCGGAAAAGGTCTCGCCGCCGCCGCCACTGACGCCGGAAATTCTGGGGCCTATCGAAACGTTGACGGAGGCGATGTGGCCGGGCGTGCCGGTGATCCCCGCCATGGCCGCCGGCGCCACCGACGGCCGCTTCCTCACTGCGGCCGGCATTCCAACCTATGGCGTCTCCGGCATTTTCGCGGATCCGGCGACCACCAACATGCACGGCCTCAACGAACGGGTGAAGGTGACGTCGCTGCTTGAAGGCCGCGAGTTCCTCTACCGTCTCGCAAAGATGTACGCGGGGGGGAAATAGCGCGCGCGGCTAGCCGCCTGCATACCCGCCGATGATCGGAAGCACCTCGCCGGTGATGTAGCTGGAGCATTGGGGCGAGGCGAGGAAGACGAAGGCCGGGGCGATCTCTTCCGGCTGCGCCGGCCGCTTCATTGGCGTGTCCGCGCCGAACTTCGTGATATCGCGGGCCGACTTGTCCGCCGGATTGAGGGGCGTCCAGACCGGGCCCGGCGCAACAGCATTCACGCGAATGCCCTTCGGAACCAGATGCGTCGCGAGGGATCGGGTAAAGGCATGAATGCCGCCTTTGGTGGTGGAATAATCCAGCAGGTCCTTGTTGCCCAACAGTCCGGTGACTGACCCGGTGTTCACAATGGCGCTCCCCGGTTTCATGTGCGGCACGGAGGCTTTCGACATGTGGTACATGCCATAGAGGTTGGTCTTCATCGTGCGGTCGAAATGCGCCTCGTCGAGGTCCTCGAAGTCGTCGACATGCTCCTGAAAGGCGGCGTTGTTGACCAGTACATCTAGCCCGCCCAGTTCCTCGACCGTGCGGGCTGCAGCCGTCTTGCAAAAGGCGGCATCGGCGATATCCCCCGACAGCAGGATGCATTTGCGACCCTCGTCATTGACGGCCAGCCGCGTTGTTTCCGCGTCTTCGTCCTCATTGAGATAGACGACCGCAACGTCCGCCCCCTCACGGGCAAACAGCACCGCCACGGACCTGCCGATGCCGGAATCCGCACCGGTCACGATCGCGACCTTGCCCTCAAGCTTGCCTGACCCCTTGTAGAAAGGCGCGTCATACATGGGGGCCGGATCAAGGTCTTCCTCGGAGCCCGGCTTGGCCTGGTGCTGCCTCGGAAGCGGCGGTTCCGGATAATGGCGCGCGCCAGCCTGCATGGCGCCGCTTCTCGACCTTCCGTCGTCCCTGTCGGCACTCTCCTTGGCGTCCACCTTTTCCTGTATTTTTCGGTAGGTTGCGGCGGCCGTATCCGCCTGGTCTTGTTTCGACATGACTCAAGGCTCCGTGCGTTCAACTTGAATGAACGAACGGCGGCCGGCCTTGCCTGTTCCCATGCCCTCTACCATTCCCTGCTCGACCCGGCGCCTGGCCGGGCAAGCGGAATCACGCCCTCCTAAAAGCCCACAGTGTAATCAACGTGCAGCGTTCGCCCGGTTCCGAGATTGCCGACCGGATATCGCGTGGTCGTCCCGTCGATGCGACCGCGTGCGTAAGAGGAATAGTATTCCTCATCGAACAGGTTCTCGATGCGAAGGCCGATGCGCTGTTTGCGAGAGCTGTCGAGATACCAGCGACCTGTCAGGTCCACGACGGTATAATCGCCGTAGTTCGGGTCGGCGACGCCAGCCACGCTGGTGACGGTATCGCCGACATAGATCACCGATGCGCCGAGGCCGACCGGAAGGGTATCCGGCGCCCAGTCGATCTGAAGCTTCACCGTATCCTTGGGAATGTCGGGGATCTGGCCGATGCCGGAATTCTTCACTTTCGAGTCTGTGTGCGTCCAGTCGGCGCTGGCGGTAAAGGCGCCGAAGACGGCTGCGGCAAAGGCCTCGGCGCCATCGGTCGTGACGGGCGTACCGTTGTTGTCGAACGTGTCGTAGCAGCCTTCCGGGCCTACGGTGATGGAGCAGTCCGCCTGATCGAGATGGCCGGGCGCACCGGCGGGCCGGTCCTCCGGGATTTCAATGATCTGGATCAGGTCCTTGATGCGGCGGTGGAAGCCGGTGACCTCCCATGTGAACCAGTTGAGGCGGCCGCCCAGGGCGAGTTCGTAGTTCTCGCTCTTTTCGCCAACCAGGTTCGGGTTGCCCTGCTCGCAGCAATCGTCGTTGACGAAGAGTTCGTAGGCGTCCGGCAGGCGGAACGACGTGCCGGCCATGGTGCGCGCATAAAGCCAGTCGTTGATGTCGAGTTTGCCCGAGGTGTTCCACACCGTCGTCGTCTCGTCTTCCTTGGTTATGTTGGTGCGTACGCCGACAGCGAGGCTAAGTCCTTTCAGCACAGGCGCCCGGTAGCGCACCTGCGCAAAGGGCGCGGTTACGTATTCCGTCTGTTTCTCGATGCGGAAAACCTGGTCGCGGCCATTGTAGTTCTGATAATCGAGCCCGCCGAGCACATCGAGACTGGGCGTCAGGCTGTACTGGCCCAGCAGGTTGACGCCGTAATCCTTGTATCCCCAGAACTCGTTGTCATCCTGAACGATCAGCGTGCCGTCCGGCGGTTCGTTGTTGTCGATCTCGGTGAAGTGCGTCGTCCACCAATGGTAATAGCCCTTTACGAAGAACGAGAGCTTGTCGGTCGGCGTCCAGTCGATCTTGGTGGAAAGAATATCCTCGACACGCTTGTTGAACTCCGTCGCCACCTGGCTGGGCGCAGCGAAGTCGAGTTTTGCGTCCGTGTGGATGTAGTTCACCGAAGCTTTCAGCGCGTCGGAGAATTCGTATCCGTATTTGGCGCCCAGCGTGGTGACATTGTAGCCGCGATCCCGGTCTGTCGCGCTCGGCTGATAGTCCTGGTCGCGATAGGGCTTGATGCCGTCGGCCTCATCATGGCTGCCGAACAGGACATAGCTGGAATTGCCGAAGCTGCCGCTGTCGAAGGCGCTGATATGACGGCCGTCATTGGTGTCGGTGCCGAGGCTGAATTCGCCTTCATGGTCGCGGGTAAAACCGCGCGTCACGATATTGATCGCGCCGGACGTCGCCGAGGTGCCGTAGAACAGGCTCTGCCCGCCCTTCAGAACCTCGATCTTGTCGATCATGTGCGAGGGAATCGTGTCGAGCGGCGTCGTCGTCGTGTAGAGCCGGTTCGAAATGCGCACGCCGTCCAGCAGCCAGATCACATCCTGCTTGCGACCACCGAGCAGCGACACATTCACATAGTCGAAAGCGCCGTTCTTCGGGGCGATGTAGAGACCCGGAACCTTCATCTGCAGCGCCTGCGACGCATCATCGAAACCGCCGTTCTTGATGTCTTCTGCGGTGACCGTCTCGACCCGCGAGCCATAGTCGGACAATTCCGTGGCCAGCGATTCCTCGAGTTGCCCCCAAACCTCGACGACGTCGGTCGGCGAGGTCTGCGCAACGGCTGGCGAGCAGACAAGCATCATCGTGGCGAGCGCAGCGGTCGCGCGAAGCTGGTATTTCATCTGGGCGTCCCTCCCGGTTTGGCCGGCGGCGCACGGCCAGCACGACTCCAAGGGTGTGTAGGGCATCGCGTCCATATTGTATACAATTTTGTAGGCGATACGGAGTGATCGCGCAGCCGTTCGCTGACGCAGTGCGTCATGGAGCAATCGACGGCGGAAAAGGTCAGGCCGCTCGCGCGCGGCGCGTGCGTTGCGGTTCGACCGGCGGATCGGCCTCCCGTACACGATCGCCGTGCACCTGGAGCATGCGTGCGGCGGCGATGGCGGCCGACTTGGCGTCGTGTTGCGCAACAGCGTTGTAGACGTCGCGCGCCAATTGCGCCGCTTCCTTACGTCCGTGTGCGGTAGACAGGTCGTGCAACGCACGATCGTGGTGCGGCACTGCGGGGGCGGCGGCGCGAACGCGCTCCGCAATCACAGGTCCGGCGCCTTCGGCCAACGCACGCGAAAAACCAACGCGCAGGTGTTGCATCTCGCGCGCATCGCCCCCTTCGTCGGCGACGTGCAGCATCATGTCGACGAAACGCCGCATCACATGAAGTTGGTCCGTTGTCGCGCGATTGGCGGAATGTCGTGCGCAAAGTGACGACAGCGCCGAATGAAGTTCGATCAGATCGGGAATTGCGTCCGAACGGACCGAACGAACGCGCGCGCCCTTGTTCAGGACAATGTCCGCCAATCCCTGAGCTTCGAGCCGTTGCAACGACGCACGCACAATCGTGCGCGAAACGCCATGTGCGTCCGCCAGTTCGACTTCGCGCAACGGGGCGCCAGGTCGCAAATCGCCGAGATGGATCAACATCGCGAGTTCATCGGCGAGTTTCGTCGATTGCGACCCATCGTCCGAAACGGCGGGAAGCGGCATATAGTGTTGATGACCACAACTCATCGACAACCGGTCCTCGAAACGCAACGGCCAACCGTAACGGCATGTCATCCTGCATACAATCCACCGCAAACGGCCTAGACAACGCCAGGACCGAACAGACGAACTTCCGTTCGGTTCGCCCATAACGGGAGTTATTCGATGCCGCCGAACGTTATCCAGGACCGAAATGCGGCTGGTTGATCCACTTCGCTACGCATGTGACGCGGCGACGGCGTTCGGGGCCGACGTTCGGGTGCTGGACGACAACGGCTATCTGATACGGATTTCCGTCAACGACCGTTCGATCGTTCTGGGCGCCGGTCCGGTCAGTCCATTCTTCATCAACAACGCAACGGCGGTTTCGATCGCACGTGACAAAGGATTTTCATCAACGACCTTCACCGACCGGGGCCTGCCGGCCATTCCGGGAGAGGTTTTCTTTGCACATTCAAGGCGTGCGGCCCTGCGCGCGCCCGGCCGCGAGGCCGCCGACGCCCTTGCCCACGCCGCCCGCCTGGGCTTTCCCGTCTTCGCCAAGCCCTGCACCGGCGCCCGGGGAAATTACGCCGAGGTCGTCCGCGACGCCGCCGCCCTTGAGGATTACATCGGCCGCCTCGCGGTGGACTTCGAGGCCTTCCTGATCCAGCCGGTCGTCCAGGGCGTCGAGCACCGGGTGCTGATTCATGACGGCCGGTCCATCTTCCATGCCGTGAAGCAGCCCGCCGCCCTCACCGGGGATGGCGTTTCCACCCTCTCAGCCCTGCTGGACCGCCTCAACGCCGGCTTCCCGGGCAGCGGCCTCTCGCCGTGGCCGGCCAGCGTCATCGCCGACGAGCCGCAACGCATCCTGGCCGCGGGCGAGCGGTTTTCCCTCCCTGGCCGCCGCAATCTCAGCGCCGAGGGGGACATCGCGAGCTTCAGCACGGAGGTTCCACCCGTCCTCCACGCCCTCGCCCGCGACGCCGTGGCCGCTGTCGGCCTGCGGTTCGGCGCCGTGGACATCTTCGACGTTTCGCCCCGGAGTGACCTTGGCGACCTGCTCATCATCGAGGTGAACGGCAATCCCGGCCTCCGCACGCTGGAGCTGGCGGGTCGCTCCGACATCATTCGCGAGATCTGGACGGACATGCTTCGCGAGAGCCTTGGGACATGATGTACGGCCTGCCGAAATTCGGCGACGGCATCGGACTGTCCCGCATCCGGCGCTTCATGCTGGCGCGCGGCCTCGACCGGATCGGCGCGCGCTCCATCGTCGTCACCGGATCGAACGGCAAGGGATCGACGGCGCGCCTGCTGGCGGCGGCGCTTGGGGCCCGGGGCCAGCGCGTCGGCCTCTTCACCTCGCCGCACCTGTTCGACATCCGCGAGCGCTTTGTTGTCGGCGACGCCCGCATCTCACAGGCCGACTATGAGCGCCACGCAACGACCGTGCTCGCCTACACCGACACCCTGCCGGCGGGCGACCGGATGGGCGGGTTCGAGTTTCTCTTCCTGCTGGCCCTGTTGTGGTTCGAGGAGCAGGCGCCCGATGTGATCGTCTGGGAGGCCGGCATCGGCGGACGCTACGATCCCGTGCGGACGCTGAAGTCGCGGCTGAGCCTGCTGACCGGCCTGGAGCTGGAGCACACGCAACTGCTGGGCGCCACGGAAGAACTGATCGCCTACGACAAGATCGACGCGCTGGCGCCCGGCGGCCGGCTGATCGTCTCGCCCTCCGTGGCGGCGGACCATCGCCAGCGCATTTCGGACTACTGCGCCCTGTCCGACCGGAGGCCGCTGTTCGTCTCCGACGACTTCACGGTTGCAGATATCGACAACCGGCCGGACGGAACCCGCTTCCAGGCCTCGCAGCCGGGCGGCGCGGCGCTGCAGGTGCATCTGAACTTGATCGGCGCCCATCAGGCCGACAACGCCCTGACGGCCTTCCTCGCCGCCTGCGCGTGGCTGGGCGAGACGCCCGACCTTTTCGGCGCCGACAACCGCCTCAACCCCATGCTCGCCGCGATGGGCGAAACCAGCTGGCCCGGGCGGCTGGAGCATGTGGCCTCCGGCCCCGACCTCTGGATCGATGTCGGCCACACGCCCCATGCGCTCGACCTGGTGACGTCCGCCTATCTCGATTTCGCACCCGCCGAGCGGACGCTGGTGGTGTTCGGCGTCTCGGCCGTGAAGGAGGTCTCGCGGATCGCGGAGATCGTGGCCGGGCGCTTCGACCATTTCATCCTGACGCGGGCCCACAAGGGGGGCGCAGATATCGACAGCTTCGCCAGCGCCTTCGCCGGACGGGACGTGACCATCGAACCGGACATCGCCAAGGCGGCGCAGATGGCCCGCGCACGCGCATCGGCCGAGGGCCTTGGCGTGCTTGCGCTGGGCGGCATGTTCCTCGCCGTGGAGCTGCAACACGCCTGGACCGGCGGCGATCCGGCGGAGCTGGAATTCTTCTGAGGACGCGCCCGGTCAGGAGACCGGCCGGAAAATCTCGATGGCGGCGCTGGACTTGCCGTTGTTTGCACGCGCCGCAAGGAAGAGGCGATCCATCGCCGGGGAATAGAGCGCCGTGCGGGCGCCCGAACCGGTCTGGACACGGGACAGGCGCACAAGCTTCGCGCCGCGTACGTCGAAGACATCCACCGACCCGGCGCCGCACGCGACATAGAGGCGCCGGCGTGGGCCGTCATAATAGAGATCGTCGGAATCGCCGCAGAGCCCGTGCGAGGCCACCGGCTTTCCGCTTTCCGTGTCGAACACAAAGAGGCGGGCCGGAGCGCGAAACGCCACGGCGATCCGCGAACCGGCAGGATCGCGCGCCATCGGAAAATTCCACAGCGCCACGGGAAGACGCCAGCGCGCGTCGAGCTTGCCGGCGTCGAGATCAACGACGCCGATTGTACGCGCGTCCGGCAGGTTGACGAAGGTGCGGCCGGTGGCGGGATCGATCTCGAACGCTTCCGGGTGGGCGGGAAGCGATGTTCTCGACAGGACCTGCCTGCCTCAACATCGATGACGGCGAGCCCGCCCGACCCGAAGCCAACGACGGCATGGCCGTTTCGCGGATCGATCCGTATGTCGTCGGCGTCGTCGCCCAGCGGAAGGGTGGCGACCATCGCCCAGGTCTGCGTGTCGAATATCCGCACGTCTCCGGTTCCGCCTTCAGCGACGACAAGCCGCCGTCCCTCCGACCCGAAGCCAAGACCCTGCGGCTCCTTCAGGCCGGTGATGCGGTGCGCGAGCTTGCCGGTTGCGATGTCGAGGACGTCGACGCTGCCATTGCCCAGTTCGGCGATCGCGAGGCGCTGGCCTGCGGAATCGAGCGCCAGGTGATCGATGCGGCCCGAAACGTCCGGCAGCGGGACCGTGCGTTCGAGGACAAGCGCCTTCTGGCCGCCGTCGGCATGGGCGCAACCGGCAAACCCGAGCGCCGCGCCGAGCGCAAAGACGAAGGCGAGGCCGCGCATCCGGCCTAGACCCGGGTGGCGGCGGCGAAGACGCGATCCGCGTTCGTCCAGTCCAGCGCCCGCATGAAGGCGTCGACATAGGCCCCCGCCTTGGCCCCATAGTCCATGTGATAGGCGTGTTCGTACATGTCGAGCGCCAGAAGCACGTGGCCGTCGGCAAGCGTCGTCGAATGGTCGGCGGCCCACTGGTTGACCAGCTTGCCCGCGCGTGGCGACCAGGTGAGCAGCACCCATCCCGATCCGCCGCCCTGCGCCTTGCCCATCGCGGCGAACTGGGCGGCCCACTGTTCGGCGCCGCCGAAATCCGTTGCGACCTGTTTTGCAAGCGGGGCGCCGGCCTTGCCGCCGCCCTTCCCGAGCGACGCGAAATAGACCTCGTGCAGGATCATCGAGTTCATCGCCATCAGCTCTTCGCGCTTGAGGCCGTTGTACATGAAACCTGGCGCGGTCGCCGGATCGAGCTGGGCCACCTGCGCCTCGATCGCGCCGATGCGTTTCACGGCGCCGACATAGTTGTTGTCGTGGTGGCTGACGAGGATCTTCTCCGAAAGGCCGGGGATCGTCTTCGGATCGAACGGCAGTGGTTTCGGCTGGTAGGCGGATGCAGGCCCTGACGCCTTCTGCGCAGAGGCCGGGCCCTGTGCGGTCAACAATGCGCCTGCGGCGACGACCGCCGTAAGGGCGGCGCGCCGATCGATTTCGATGGACATGACGCCATTCTCCTGAGGATTGGGTGCGGAGAGGCTAGCGCGTCTAACGCGCCTTGCCGAGGCGCCGCAAGGGTAAGCGGCGAGGCGTCAGCTTCCGGTCTTCGCGAGGTCCGGTTCGGCGAGGCCGAGGAGGCGGTGGATCTTGGCGACCAGTTCGCGCTGGTCGACCGGCTTGGCGAGATAGCCGGTCATGCCGAGGTCGAGATACTTCTCGCGGTCGCCGCTCATGGCGTCGGCGGTGAGCGCGACCACCGGAACGTCGCGCCAGGACTGCGGCGTGGCGCGGATGCGCCGGATCGTCTCCTTCCCGTCCATCACCGGCATGTGGACGTCGAGCAGCACGATGTCGACCGACGACATCGCCAGCCGGTCGAGCGTTTCCTTGCCGTTGGTCGCCTCGAAGATTTCACAGCCGTGCGGTGCGAGGAACAGGCGGATGACCTGGCGGTTGACCGCATTGTCGTCGGCCAGCAGCACCTTGACGCCCCGGATGGACGATCGCCGCTCGCCGGACGGCTGGGCTGGGTCCGTGCCGGGCGGGGCCACGGGCGCGGCTTCCATGGCGCGGAAGGTGAAGCGGAAGGTCGATCCCTGACCCATGACGCTGGCGACCGTGATGTCGCCGCCCATCAGGCGCGCAAGCTGGCGCGAAATGGCGAGGCCGAGGCCGGAGCCGCCGAAGCTGCGCGTCGTGGCGCCGTCGGCCTGGGTGAAAGCGGAAAAGAGTTTCGCCTGCGTCTCCGGCGCGATGCCAATGCCGGTGTCAGTTACCTCGACGCAGACGAGTCGCTGGCCCCCGCCTTCGGCCCTCGAGGAGAGCGCCGCCTCGACCCGGCCGCTGGCCGTGAACTTCACCCCATTGGACAGGAGGTTCGAGAGGCACTGGCGCACGCGCAACGCGTCGTAGACCAGACGCTGCGGGAAATCCGCTTCGTGGCGGACGAGAAGCTCCAGGCCCTTGTCCTCGGCCTGCGCCTGGAAGAGCTGGCGCGTGCGCTTCATGGTGTGGAGGAAGTCGCCCGGCGTCGGCGAAATCTCGAGCTTGCCGGCTTCGATCTTGGACAGGTCCAGCACGTCGTTGAGGAGGCTCAGCAGCGACTTGCCGGAATCGAGAATGACCGCGACCTTCTCGCGCTGGTCGGGCGTCAGGTCGTCGGCCTCGAGCGACTGCGCCATGCCGAGGACGCCATTCATCGGCGTGCGGATCTCGTGGCTCATGTTGGCGAGGAATTCGCTTTTCGCACGCGTCGCCGCCTCGGCCAGATCTCGCGCACGCTCGACCTCGACGATGCGCGCTTCCTTTTCGATGGCGAGCGCGCGCTGGACCTTCTGGAAGCGCACATTCTGGCGGATCAGGAAGAAGGACGAGGGCGGCGCGACCAGGCAGACGATCAGGACCGTGGTGAGCGGCGTATAGGGCGTCTCACCGGCGAACAGAACGCCGTTGACCAGGTAGTCCATGAGGACGACCACGATCAGGATGGCGGCCGAAAAGACCGCGGTCTGCAGCAGCTGGCGCTTGAGCATCCGATTCGATCCCCGACCCTTGCGCAGCAGTCTAAGGAGGACGGGTTAACACTTTTTTCGTTCGCTGCCGCAGCGGCCCACGGGCGCAGGGACTGCAAATTTGCAGGAAATTGTGGCCTCGCCGGCAGGTTTCCGGCAATCCGGCGGCGGCGAGGATGCCGCCTTCGAGTTGGGGACTTCCACATGCAGAAACTGAAGCGGCTGGCGCGCTGCACGCGCGGCGCCACGGCCATCGAGTATGGGCTGATCGCCGGAATGATCGCACTGGCGGCGATCATTTCGATGCAGCTCCTGGGCATCAATCTCGCCGACACGTTCTGGACGCTGGCCAACGTCATAGGCGGCGCGCTCTAGGCTCTATTTCGCAGCCTTGAGTTTTGTGCGTTTCGGCGGCTGGAGCTGGGAGCCATCGAGCGAATCATCCTCGCCCTGGAACATCTTGCGGACGTCCACGGTGGAGCGCTTGCCGAGGCTGTTGAAATTCGCCTTCAGCCAGTCGTCGGCGGCGCTGCGGCCGTGGTCGAACAGCATGTCGATGAAGCCGGTCTCGACGTTGAACTTCGAGGAGGCGCCGAGCTGGGACAATTCCGCCTCGTCGCTGATCGTGTGCACCAGCATGCGGCGGTAGCCGGTGCCCTCTAGCCGGCCCGCCTCGATGAGGCGGGTGACGAAATCGACGGCGCGCAGGTCACGCAGGAGCGAGGCATTGAAGGTGATCTCGTTGATGCGGTTGATGATGTCGCGCGCGGTCTTCGGGGCGCCGGGGCGACGGATCGGATTGATCTGCACCAGCACCACATCATCGGAGACGCAGTTCTCGAACAGCGGCCACAGCGCGGGATTGCCGGTGAAGCCTCCGTCCCAGTAGGGCACGCTGTCGATCTCCACGGCCTGGAACAGCCAAGGCAGGCAGGCGGACGCCATGACGTGGTCGGCCGTAAGCTCCGACTTGTCCCAGACTTCGGCGCGGCCGGTTTCGACATTGGTGGCCGACACGAACAGCTTCAGCCTGGATTTCCGCACCTTGTCGAAATCCACCAGTTCGACCAGCAGGTCGCGCAACGGATTGAGGTTGAGCGGATTGAAATCGTACGGGCTGGCGATGCGGGTGATGAGATCGAACATCACGAAGGCGGGCGAGGTGTCGAGGTTCCAGCCGGAGAGCATGGCCTCGATCGGCGAACGCCTGAGCGGGCTTTGCCCGGCTTCGCGCAGGACGCCCTCCCAGAATTCGCGGAGAGACTGGCGGGCGTGTTCGCGGTCGCCATCGACCATGCCGTCGGCCAGCGCCACGGCGTTCATGGCGCCCGCCGACGCGCCGGTGATCGCCTCGATCTCGATGCGGTCGTCTTCCAGCAGCCGGTCGAGGACGCCCCACGAGAAGGCGCCATGCGACCCGCCGCCCTGCAGAGCGAGGTTGATGAGTCGGGGTTCGGACTTTGCAGCCATGTCGCCAGCGTGTTGCGGAGCATCTGTCTGGTTCCGGACTTAGCACACGGCGTCCGCGCTGCCACGGGCGTGTGGGCGCCATGCGCGCATTCGGCGCGGTCTGCCCGAGGGGATGGCTAGAGATCGACCACCCGGACGTCGGCATAGCCGAAGCGGGCCAGCACCGGGGCCATGGCGGCGAGGTTGGCGTGACCGCCGGTGACATAGGCGACCGGGGCGCCGCCGGGATCGTTGCCGGTGCTGGCCGGCGCAACGCGCAGGGCCTGGCGCGCCACCGCCTCGCCAGTATCGATGAGCGTCACGGCGGGCGGACAGGCGGCGGCGATGGCCTCCCGGATGAGCGGGAAATGCGTGCAGGCCAGCACGACGACATCGATGCGGGCGCCCTCGGGCCCATCGAACATCGGCTGGACGGCGTAGGCGACCGCATCGGCGTCGGGCGCCATGCCGCGCACCGCCCGCTCGGCCATATCGACCAAACCCGCCGATCCGCGCCGGATGACGGTCTTGCCGGCAGCGAACTGGCGTTCGAGGTCGTCGAGATAGGCGCGCTTCACCGTGCCGGGCGTCGCCAGCACGCCGATAACGCCGGTGCGGGTGAGGTCTGCGGCGGGCTTGATCGCGGGAACGGTGCCGACGACGGGGATCGCCACACACGCGCGGATATCGGCGAGCGACAGGGTGGAGGCCGTGTTGCAGGCGATGACCAGCACGTCCGGCCGGGCGATATCGACGAGGGACGCGCACAGGCCCGGCAACCGGACGCGCAGTTCGTCGTCGGTTTTGACGCCGTATGGGAAGAAGCCCGCATCGGCGGCGTAATCCACCGTCCAGTCCGGCGCGGCCCTGCGCAATTCTGTTGCAATCGTGAGCCCGCCCACGCCCGAATCGAACACCAGCGCCCGCGTCATGACGCCCGCGCCCCTGTCAGACGACAGGTATTCGCCAGAGGCATTTTTGGCGTGCTAGAAACGCGCGCGGGGAGGTTGCTCAATGGTTGCTCAACAGGTCGCGGTTCAGGCGGGCTTGCGGTACAAGCTCTACCTTGAGATGGAGCCACATGCCCGCAGCAAGCCGGGCTTGTCGAGCACAAACACATTCATCGTCGCGCTGGTGCTATTCTCTTTCCTGCTGTTCGCGCTGGAAACCGAGCCCACGATCACCGGGTCTGCGCGGCAATGGATCGTCATTCTCAACTATGCCGTGCTGGTGGCGTTCGCCGTCGAATACATCGTTCGGCTCTGGGTGGTCGGTCTCGACGGGCGCCATGGCGGGATGATGGGGCGGCTGCGCTATGCGCTGTCGATCTACGCCCTTGCCGACCTGGCGGCTTTCCTGCCGGAACTTCTGTGGCTGTCGCTACCGCACACGGGCGACGACGAGCGCATGCTGATGTTCCTGCGCGTGTTGCGGCTGGTGCGGCTGCTGAAGATCGCCCGCTTCAGCCCGGCCTTCGACATACTTGGCGCCGCCTTCAAGCGCGCTTCGAGCCAGTTGCTGACCGCTCTGGCGCTGGCCATGGCGCTGGTGTTCGTGTCCGCCGTTACGCTCTATTTCATCGAGGGCGTCGGACAGGGGCGGCAGCAATTCGCCTCCATTCCGCGCGCGATCTGGTGGGCGGTCGCGACGCTGACCACGGTGGGATATGGCGACGTTTACCCGGTCACCGTGTGGGGCAAGGTCGCCGCCGCGCTGATCGCTTTTGCGGGTATCGGCGTGGTCGCCCTGCCGACCGGCATATTCGCCAGCGCGTTTTCCGCGGAACTGCGCCATCGCGAACGCCTGCGGCACCAGCACGACGAAGCGCAGGAGATCGCGCGCGACGTGGTCGAGGAAATCGAATCCTCGCCGGATATCGTGGTCACCCGCAGAGAAGCGAAAGGGCCCGAAGAGCCGCCGCTTCTCTAGGTCACCCTTCCGACTGCGGCTTCACCAGCGCGCCGTATAGCTCCGGCCGGCGGTCTCGGAAGAAGCCCCAGGCGGCGCGGGCGCGGTCGACATGATCGAGATCGATGGCCGCGATCGCAGCGCCTTCTTCCGTGCGGCCCAGGTCGGCCAGAATTTCGCCCGCCTCGTCGCAGATGAAGGACGTGCCGTAGAAGGTCTGGTCCTGCTCCGTGCCGATGCGGTTGGCGGCGGCGACGGGAATGCAGTTCGACACCGCGTGGCCCAGCATGGCCCGGCGCCAGCGCGCGGCGGTGTCGCCCTCGCCCACTTCCGGCGGTTCTGCGCCGATGGCGGTGGGGTAAAGCAGCACATCCGCGCCCATGAGCGCCATGGCGCGCGCGGCCTCGGGGAACCACTGGTCCCAGCACACGCCGACGCCGATGCGGCCTTTCTTCGTATCCCAGACCTTGAAGCCGGTGTCGCCGGGCCGGAAATAGTATTTCTCCTGATAGCCCGGCCCGTCCGGTATGTGGCTCTTGCGATAGACGCCGAGCAGCGAACCGTCGGCGTCCGCCATGACCGCCGAGTTGTAATAGTGCGGGCCCGCCTTTTCGAAGATCGAAACCGGGATGACCACGCCCAGCTCGCCAGCCAGCTTCGCCATGGCGGCGACGGCGGGGTGGGTTTTCCAGGGATAGGCCTTCGCGAAGTGTTTCTCGTCCTGCGTCTTGCAGAAATAGTGGCCGGCGAAGAGCTCGGAAGGCAGGATCACATCGGCGCCCTTGCCCGCCGCGTCGCGCACGAGATCCGATATGCGCGCGATGTTGGCGTCCATGTCGTCCGACAGGGCGGTCTGCAGAACTGCGAGCGTGATCGTGCGGGCCATCACGGGTCTCCCTAGGCCGGCTGCTGCTGCGTGATGCAGTGGAAGGCGCCGCCGCCGGAGAGAATATGGCGCGCCGACAGCCCCACAACAGCCCTGTCGGGGAAGAGCGGCTTCAGCGCTTCGACCGCCGACGCCGCGCTGGGCGTACCGTAGGTGGGGACGACCACGGTGGCGTTGCCGATCAGGAAGTTCATGTGGCTGGCGGGGACCACCTCGCCATCATCGCCCAGCACGCGGCCAGGCGAGGGAATGCGGATCACCTGCAGCTTGCGGCCGCGGGCGTCACGCGCCGACTTCAGCGTTTCGGCGATGGCCTCCAGCGCTTCGGCGTTTGGATCATCGGCGCCGCTCGGCTGCTGGCAGACAACGACGCCCGGCGCGACAAAGCGGGCGATGTTGTCGACATGGCCGTCGGTGTGGTCGTTGGCGAGGCCGCGGTCGATCCAGATGATCTTCGCGGCGCCCAGTGCATTCTGCAGGAAGGCTTCGGCGTCCGCCTCGGTCCAGTCGTTGCGGTTGGGGTTGAGCACGCATTCGCGCGTGGTGAGCAACGTGCCCTCACCGTCCCAGTCCAGCGCGCCGCCTTCGAGCACGCGGGCGAACTCCGCGGCGGAGGCTCCGGCCGCGTGGGCGATGAAGCCGGCGACCCTGTCGTCGTGCTCGTAGACGAATTTCGAGCCCCAGCCGTTGAAGCCGAAGGTGAGGCAACGATCGTTGGAAAGAAATATGGGGCCGATGTCGCGCAGCCAGATGTCGCCGTATTTCGCGGGGATCACCTCGGCGTAATCGCCCACAGCGCGTTCGGCGGAGAGCACCGCTTCCGGCCCGTTGGCCAGCACGCGGACCATGTCGCCGACGAGCCCATCCGGGCCGTCGCCGCTGAGCGCGCGGATCATGGCGCCGACCTCGCGCTGGGCGCCCTCGAAATTGCCAGGCCAGATATCGGGATCAGCCGGCCACGCCGTCCAGATGGCGGAATGCGGGGTCCATTCGGCGGGCGGATGCAGGGACTGGCTCATGCCGCCCGCTCTAGCATCGCGGGCCGGGCGCACAAGGGGCCGGCCCGCTTCAGCGCCAGCGCCCCACCGCCCAGGAACTGGCCAGTCAAAGTGTCACGCCAACGTGCTGGATGGATGCTGCCTTGATGAACCTCCGGAAAATCCGGAGCGTTCGCTGCTGTCATCAAACTTTCTGAAAAGCGTCACCCAACCTTTGAAACCGCCGGGCATGGGCGGGGCATCGCTCGAAGAGCGGGAAAAATGGATTCTCAGGAGGGGTAGATGATGAATTCGTGGAAGCGGATTGCCGGTGGGGTGGCTCTTTCGGCGATTTCGGCCGTGCTCGCGCAGCCGTCCTTCGCCCAGGTGACGACCTCGGGCGTGCATGGGGTGATCACCAACGCCGACGGCACGCCGGCGCCGAACGCCTCGGTTACGGTGATCGACACGCGCTCCGGCCTGCGCCGCGACACCAACACCGACGTCTCCGGCGCGTTCGATGTGCGCAACCTGGCCGTTGGCGGCCCCTACAGCGTGTCCGTGCAGGCGCCAGACAAGCAACCGACCCGTCTTGAGGGCGTGTTCCTCACGCTCGGCCAGGAAGCCGACGTCAACCTCGCCTTCAGCGGCGAAACCAGCTCCGACGTGGTGGTCGTTTCCGCCACCCGCGAAACGGTCGGCGCCTCGGCCATCGGACCGGCCGCCACCTTCGACCTCGCCCAGCTCCAGGATGAGCCTGCCGCGAACCGGGACATCAAGGACATCATCCGGATGGACCCGCGCGTCTACATGGACGAGGCGTTCGTCGACTCCATTTCATGCGCCGGCGCCAACCCGCGCTACAACTCGCTGACCGTCGACGGCGTGCGGTTGAACGACGACTTCGGCCTCAACTCCAACGGCTATCCGACAGAGCGGATGCCGTTCTCCTACGATGCGATCCAGCAGGTTTCGGTGGAGCTGGCGCCATTTGACGTGATGTACGGCCAGTTCACCGCGTGCACCATCAACGCCGTCACCAAATCCGGCGGCAACAATTTCCACGGCGGCGCCTTCTTCGACTACACGAGCGACAACCTGACAGGCAAGAACACCGACGGCATCAAGCGCGATCTCGGAAACTTCGACGAGAAGCGCTACGGCCTCAACATCGGCGGCCCGATCATCCAGGACAAGCTGTTCTTCTTCGCCGCCTACGAGAAGTTCGAAGGCGCGAACATCTTCGGCTACCAGCCGGCCGACGTCGGCCTGACCGACGCCGCTTACCAGCAGGTGATCGATATCGCGACCAACCAGTATGGCTACAAGGCCGGCGGCCTGCCGACCTCCATCCCGGTCACCGACGAGAAGTTCTTCGCCAAGATCGACTGGAACATTTCAGACCGCCATCGCGCGGTCTTCACCTACGACTACAATGACGGCGACAACTTCAACCCGTCCGACAACAGCTCGTCGCAGATATCCGACGGCAACCACTACTACGACCGTGGCGCGACGCTGAACGCCTACACCGGCAGCCTCTATTCGGACTGGACGGACAACTTCTCCACCGAGGCGCGCGTTTCCTACCTGAAACTCGACAACCGCCAAATCCCGGTCGCCGGTCTCACCTTCGGCGAAGTGCAGGTGCGGGTGCCGAAGACCACGGGCGGATCGTCGACGGTCTATATCGGCGCGGACGACAGCCGCCAGGCCAACAAGCTGAACTACGAGGAATGGAACTACAAACTGGCCGGCACCTACAAGGTGGGCGCCCATGCGCTGACCGCCGGTTTCGAACGTCAGGAGTTCAGCGTCTTCAACCTGTTCGTCCAGCAGCCGCTGGGTGAATGGCACTTCTCGAGCCCGGCCGATTTCGCCAATGGCGACTTCAACTTCTTCCAGTACACCAACGCCGCCGGCACAAACAACGTGGACGACGGCGCGGCGAAGTTCGGCTACGAGGTCAACACCGCCTACGTGCAGGACAAGTGGCAACCAACGTCGAAGATCGATATCGTCGCAGGCCTGCGTTATGACTGGTACACGTCTGGCGACAAGCCGCGCTTCAACCAGGCCTTCCAGACCAAGTACGGCTTCCGCAACGACTCGAACATGGACGGCCGCTCGTTGCTGCAACCGCGCGTTGGCGCGACCTTTGACGTCAGCAACAACCTGCAAATCCATGCTGGCGCGGGCCTGTTCTCGGGCGGCAACCCCAACGTCTGGATATCCAACAACTATTCGAACAACGGGGTGACGCTGGCGGACTACTATGGCGTACCGCAGGGCGTGGCGACCATGAATCTCGCGGACTTCACATACCCGGGCACCGGCACGCCCTTCCAGAACGTGCCGCAACAGGCGATCGACGCCATCGCCAACGCAACCGGCGCCGGCAACGTCAACGCCCTCGACCCGGACTTCAAGATTCCCTCGGAATGGAAGTTCGACATCGGCGCGGTCTGGGATCTGAACAGCAATATCGGCTGGATCGGCAACGACTGGCGCCTGACGACGGATTACTACTTCTCCAAGACCCACGAGGCGGCGGTTGTGGTTCCGCTCGGTTATACGCAGACGGGCAACGCCCCCGACGGACGGCCGATCTACGGCGGCAACACCAACGACTTCCTGCTCACCAACGCCTACAAAAAGGGCTCCGCGCAGGTCGCCTCGATCGCCGTGCAGAAGAGTTATGACAACGGCATCGACTGGACCCTTGGCTACGCCTACACCTACGCCAAGGATCTGAACCCGATGACGTCCTCGGTGGCGTATTCAAACTTCACCAACGTCTCGACATCCGACCCGCTGCACATGGACCTCGCGACATCTGACTACCAGATCGCCCACCGGTTCACATTCGCGCTCAACTGGAAGGCCGAGTTCATCCGGAACTACGCGACCAAGGTGTCGCTGTTCGGCACCGCCCACCAGGGCCCGGGCTACAGCTACACGTTCGCGTACAACAACATGTTCGAGACGCCCTACAAGTCCAGCCGCCAGCTGGCCTACCTGCCCACGGGCGTGAACGATCCGCTGATCTCGCCGAATTCCGATCCGAATGCGGTGCAGCAGCTGGTCAACTTCATCGACAGCAATGACCGGCTGAAGAACCACAAGGGCGAAATCGCGGCGCGTAACATCGGTCGCGACGACTGGTGGGGCAAGCTCGACCTCAAGCTCACGCAAGAGTTCCCGGGCTTCATGGGCGGCGACCACTTCGAAGGCTTCCTGGTCATCAACAACCTGACCAACCTTCTCAACAACAGGTGGGGCATTCTCCGCGAACATGGCTTCCCGGGGAACGCCGAACTCTACACGGCGACGATCGAGAACGGGCAGTACAACATCTCGTCCTTCAGCCCGAGCGTCGACAAGGGCAGCATCCAGATCACGCCCTCGCTATGGCAGGTCCACGTCGGTATCAACTACAAGTTCTGATCCTGTCCGGATCATGAGCTGGAAGGAGGGGCGACCGGCGAGTCCGGTCGCCCCTTTTCTGATTCCTGGGTATCAGCAGCCCGGTCACGCGCCTTGATACGGACGGACGGACATGTAACGTCCCGATTCTCCGGCCGCTGCGCCGATCCTTCCAAGGGCCGCATTATGGATCGCGCGATCGACTATTGGCGCCGTCAGCCCGCTTTTTGCGTGGGCCTTGCGATTGCCGCGCTCGTTCTGGTGCGGATCATCGCCGTGATCGTGACGCCGCTGGAGATCGGACCGGACGAGGCGCAGTACTGGCGATGGTCGCGCACGCTGGACTGGGGGTATTATTCCAAGCCGCCGCTGATTGCGTGGGCCATCGCGCTCACCACGGGACTATTCGGCAACGGCGAATGGGCGATCCGTCTTTCGGCGCCGATCGCACATGGTCTTGCGGGCTTCTTTCTTTTCCTGCTGGGCCGCAGCGCGTTTGATGCGCGTGTCGGCGCGTGGTCGGCGGCGCTCTACCTGTTCATGCCCGGCGTGTGGCTTTCCTCGACCATCATGTCGACGGACGCCCTTCTGCTTCCGCTGTGGTCCGCCGCCATGCTGTGCCTGTGGCGCCTGCGGGACCAGCCGGCGCTCGCGCACGGCGCGCTGCTCGGCCTGGCGCTCGGGCTGGCGATGTTGGCGAAATACGCCGCGCTCTATCTGTTCATTGGGGCGGCGCTGGCGGCCATCGTCGACACCCCCACGCGACGCGCGCTGCTGTCGTGGAGCGGACTCGCCGCGCTGGCCGTATTCATCGCGGTGCTTGCGCCCAACCTTGTCTGGAACGCCGCCAACAAGTTCGAGACGCTGAGCCACACGACCGATAACGCCAACTGGAACAACGCCAGTTTCGACTTCGGCCATCTCGGGCAGTTTATTCTCGACCAGATGGGGGTGTTCGGCCCGCTGACCTTCCTGGTGCTGGCGGCGGGCGTGGCGATGCTGATGCGGCCCTCGTCAGGAGAGACATTCCGGCGGGAGCTGTGGTTCGCCTCGTTCATCGCCCCGCCGCTTCTGGTCATCATGGTGCAGGCGGTCATCAGCCGGGCCCACGCGAACTGGGCGGCGACAGCCTATCCGGCGGCGGCCGTTCTGGCCGCCTCGTGGATCGCACGTCCGCGCTGGAGCGTCGCCCTAAAGGCGGGCGTCGCGCTGAACGTATTTCTCGGTCTGGTGTTTCTGGTGGCCTGGACCGTTCCCTCGATCGGCGACGCGGGCGGCGCGGCCAACGCCTACAAGCGCGTGCGTGGTTGGCGCGAAGCCACGATGGCGCTGCAGAAGCTCGCCGCTCAGGATGGCGCAACGGCGCTGATGTTCGATGATCGCGAAGTGTGGCACGGCGTCGACTACTATGGACGCAATCTCGACATTCCGCCGGTGCGCGCCTGGCGGCGGGGAGACGAGCCGCACAGCTATGCAGAAGGCGCAGGAACCATGCGGCCGGGCGAGGACAGGAAAATTCTGATCGCCAGCGTCGTGCCGCCGTTCCGCGACATGATAAAAGCTGACTTCGACACCATCGAACCGGCCGGCGATCTCGTCATCCCGCTCGGACCCAAACGCAAGCGCGTGCTAAAGCTGTTCCTGGCGTCAGGCTATCATCCGAAGCCGCGCACGCCGGAATTCGAGGCGCAGTTTCAGGGTGAGGACGACTAGCGCGCCGCGTCGCGGATGACGGGCGTCACGCGCAGGCCCGGCTTCACGCCATCCTGCCCCTCGGCAACAATGAGCGTCTCGTGCGGCAGGCCGGTGATCCACACGCCGTCGGGCGTTTCGTCGACCACATCAGCCGGCGCAAAACTGACGACGCCGCCGACATCGAGATAACGCACGCCGATGCGGCCCTGATCGTCGGTGGTCAGAAGCGCGGGGTTGACCTTGTGCGCATCGCCCTGCCCGGTCTGGATGCGGACTTCGGCGATGCGGCCGACCGGGATCGATCCCTCGTGGTTGGCTACCTCGACCTCGACACGGTAGGCGCGGGTCTGCGGATCCGCGGTCTTGGCGACATAACGCACGCTGCCGGAGGCTTCTGACCCGTCCGCGAGCTTCAGCTTTGCGGGCGCGTCGAGGTGGATCAGGCCCGCGCTCTTCTCCGACGCTTCGCCGATCACGACGATCGGATCGAGCTCCACGACCGTGCCGCATGACGTTCCGGGCGACATGAAGTCGCCCACATCGGACAGACGCTTTTCGAAGACACCGGGAAACGGCGCGCGTATCTGCGTCTTGGCGAAATCCAGTTTGGCGACCTCGAGCGCCGCCTTGGCCGAATCCAGCGCTGCCTTGGTAATGTCCACGCGGGCGGGCGAGGCCCAGCCCTTGGCCTGGAGTTCAACTGCCGCGTTGTAGTCGAGCTGTTTCTGGGCGGCGGCGGCGTCCGCCTCGCGTACCTTGGCCGCGCGCGCCGCGCCGTCTAGCCCGCAGAGAATGTCGCCCTTGTCGACCTGCCGGCCCTCGACCGCAGGCGCGGATACGACCGTGCCCGAGGTCTCCGATTTCACCGTCGCGGTGCGGGCCGCTTCCGAACGCCCGCTGAGGGTCAGGAACAGGGGCCGGACCTCGGCGACTGAACGCCGCACGACCACCTGCATCCCGTCTCGGACGCTGCCCGTGGCGGCCATGGGCTTGTCCAGGGTCGGAACGGTTTCCGCCTGCACGGTCGCGATCTTCTGGCCGCCGGGCATCATGGCCCGGAAACCGAGGACCACGGCCACGATTGCGACAGCCCCGAGAATGATCGTCAACCAGCGCGGCAAGGCGCTATCCTTTCATCAACTTCCGCCAGCGCGTCCCGTCGCGGGACGGACCGCCGAATCCGCCCGGAATCGTGGCCTTTTGAGGACTATATGGGCGTTCGCCCGCGACCGGAATCAAAATGGCGCGGCAGGCAAGATTATGGCGCCGGCGGAGGGGGCCGCAGCCGGGGCTTTCCGGGGGCGTCGGAGGCGCTAAACACTGCTTTTAGTTGCAAATCAACACATCCCTCATTAGCTGCATCCTCGCGCGCAGCCTCTCAAAACCGCTGTTAAGCGCCGTATGCCGCACCCTCAGGGACGACGATGACAGTGACGCAGCCAGCCGCCGCAGCCCCCGTGAAGTCCCCCAACGCGCCCACAGAGGAAACCGTGCTGTCGGTGCGGCACTATACCGACCGCATGTTCGCCTTCCGGATTACCCGGCCAGCCGCGTTCCGTTTCAGGTCCGGCGAGTTCGTGATGATCGGGCTGGAGGGCGCCAACGGCAAACCGCTGCTGCGCGCCTACTCCATCGCCAGTCCGTCGTGGGACGATGAACTCGAGTTCTTCTCGATCAAGGTTCCCGACGGCCCGCTGACCTCGCGCCTGCAGAATATCAAACCGGGCGACAAGGTGTTGCTGGGGCGCAAATCGGTGGGCACGCTGGTCCACGATGCGCTCACGCCGGGCAAACGGCTCTACCTGTTTTCGACGGGTACCGGTATCGCCCCCTTCGCCTCAATCATCCGCGACCCGGAAACCTACGAACGGTTCGAACAGGTGATCCTGACGCACACCTGCCGCGAAGCCGGGGAGCTGAAATACGGCCAGGAGCTTGTCGCAGCGCTGAAGGACGACCCGCTGGTCGGAGAGCATTCTGGCCGGCTGGTCCACTACACCACGGTCACGCGCGAACCATGGCCGAACCAGAACCGCATCACCACCTGCATCGAGAGCGGACAGCTCTTCGCGGACCTCGGCGTGCCGCCGCTCGATCCCGCCACGGACCGCGTGATGATCTGCGGCTCGCTGGAGATGCTGGCTGACACCAAGGCCCTGGTGGAAAAGGCGGGACTGATCGAAGGCTCGAACTCTTCGCCGGCGCAGTTCGTCGTCGAAAAAGCCTTCGTCGGCTGAGAATAAGGGCCATCTGGCGCCCTTCGGCGGTCAAATCCCGACCACCTTTGCCCGACTTTTACCCGATCCGGAACGGTATCGGCCCTGGGGCCGGTGGATTGCCGTAACATACTGGCTCCCAACCGACCTGAGCGCGAAACTTTTCTCCTCACAAAAATTGCAAAGGGAGAATCGCGATGGGCCAGGCCGTTTCGAGACGGGGCTTGCTGATTTCTGGAGCGCTTGGCGGCGCGGCTCTGGCCGCGACCGCCTCACGGCTGGTGCAGCCAGCCCAGGCGACGCCGACGCCCGACGCCGTGGCGCTGCCGCCGCATCTGTTCGGACCCAAACCGGGCATTGCGCTGTTGTCGCGTAATGAAAATCCATACGGACCTTCGCCAAAGGTCGCGGCGGCCGTCGCCGAAGCGACATCGCTGGGCGCCTATTACGCGGACAATTCCTACCTTGCCGCGATGATCGCGGAAAAGAACGGCATCAAGCCGGACCAGGTCGCCCTGTCGACCGGCTCGGGTGAGGCGCTGTCCGCCATGGCCCTGGCCTGGGGCGCCAAGGGCACCATCGTCGTGCCGTCGCTGTTCTGGGAAACCACCGCCGTCTACGCCGAGAAGAAAGGCGCCAAGCTGAAGCGCATTCCGCTGACAGCAGAATGGGACATCGATCTCAACGCCATGGAGGCCGCTATCGATGACGGCGTCTCGCTGGTGCATATCTGCAATCCCAACAACCCGACCGGCAAGCTTCTCGATCCGGCCAGGCTGAAAGCGTTCTGCAAGCGCGTGTCCAAGAAATGCACGGTCGTTGTCGACGAGGCCTACAACGAACTGACGGACGAACCGGCGAAGAACTCGATCATGGATCTCGTGCGCGCAGGCGACAACGTCATCGTCGCCCGCACCTTCTCGAAGATCTACGGCATGGCCGGCATGCGCATCGGCTACATGATGACGACGCCGGAAAACGCAAAGCTCGTCAGCAGCTATGTGATGTCGTGGATGGGCGCGCCGCAGGTTGCCGCCGCCGTCTCGTCCTACAATGACGAGCCCTTCCTCGCCTATTCCAAGGGCAAGGTGAAGGAAGCGAGGGAGATGGTGTTCGCCGCGATCAAATCCGCCGGGCTGACTCACCTGCCGACCGAGACGAACTTCGTCTATGTGAAGGTTCCGGATGCGGCGGTCCTGCAGAAGAAGATGGCCGAGAAGGGCATCATGATCCGCGGTGTCTATGGCGATCACACCCAGTGGTCGCGCGTCTCGATGGGCAAGATCGAGGACGTGAAGCGCTATACAGCAGCGCTGAAGGAAATCTACCAGGCCTGAGGCGAGACGCGGCTTCAGAGACGAGACAAGAAACCTACCCGCCCGTTCCGGCCCAGACCGGGACGGGCGTCGCATTTCTGCGGGCCGGAAATGACCTCGTCCGCGCTCTTCAACTTCGCGCCCAAAGGCGCCACAACCGGGGAAAACCGAAACTTACGGGAGACGCCCCATGTCCGAGTCGCACGTCTATCCGGTCCCCCCCGATTTTGCCGCTCACGCATTGGTGAACGCCGAGAAATACGAGGAAATGTATGCCGCCTCGATCGCCGATCCGGAGGCGTTCTGGGCGAAGGAAGGCAAGCGTCTGCGCTGGACCCGCCCCTACACCAAGGTCAAGAACGTCAACTGGGACATTTCGAAAACCGGCAACCCGGACGACCTGCACGTCAAATGGTTCGAGGATGGCGTCCTCAATGTCTCCGCCAACTGCATCGACCGTCACCTGCCTGTCATGGCCGACAAGACGGCGATCATCTTCGAGGGCGACAGCCCGGGCCAGTCGAGACACATCAGTTATGCGGAGCTGTATTCCAGCGTCTGCCGCTTCGCCAACGTGCTGAAGGCGCGAGGCGTCAAGAAGGGCGACCGCGTCACCATCTACATGCCAATGATTCCCGAAGCGGCCTTCGCCATGCTGGCCTGCGCCCGGATCGGCGCGATCCACTCGGTCGTGTTCGGCGGGTTTTCTCCCGAGGCGTTGCATGGCCGCCTCGATGACTGCACGTCCAACTGCATCATCACCGCCGACGAGGGCGTACGCGGCGGCAAGATCATCCCGCTGAAACGCAATGTCGACGAGGCGCTGACACTTTCCAGCGGCACCGTGAAATCTGTCATCGTGGTGAAGCGCACCGGCGCGGCAATGGACATGCAGGACGGCCGCGACGTCTACTACGACGACGCGGCTAAAGAAGTTTCTGACGAGTGCGAGCCGGAGGACATGAGCGCGGAGGACCCGCTGTTCATCCTCTACACGTCCGGCTCGACCGGAAAACCGAAGGGCGTGCTGCATACGTCCGGCGGCTATCTCGTCTGGGCGTCGATGACCCACCAAATCATTTTCGACTACAAGCCGGGAGAGGTCTTCTGGTGCTCCGCTGACGTCGGCTGGGTGACCGGGCACAGCTACATCGTCTACGGACCGCTGGCCAACGGCGCGACCACCGTGATGTTCGAAGGCATCCCGACCTGGCCGGACGCGTCGCGTTTCTGGAACATCGTGGACGAGCACAAGGTGGACATCTTCTACACCGCGCCGACCGCCATTCGCGCGCTGATGGGCGCGGGCGACGAGTTCGTCAAATCGACCTCGCGCAAGTCCCTGCGCCTGCTCGGTTCCGTGGGCGAGCCGATCAACCCGGAAGCGTGGGAGTGGTATTACCGCGTGGTGGGGGAAACGCGCTGTCCGATCGTGGACACCTACTGGCAGACGGAAACCGGCGCCTGCATGATGACGCCCCTGCCCGGCGCCCATGCGCTGAAGCCCGGCGCGGCGGCCAAGCCGTTCTTCGGAGTGAAACCGCAGCTTGTCGACGACAAGGGTGCAACGCTTGAAGGCGCGGTCGCCGGCAATCTCTGCATTCTCGATTCATGGCCCGGCCAGATGCGTACCGTCTATGGCGATCATGACCGCTTCGTCTCGACCTATTTCAAGACCTATCCCGGCAAGTACTTCACGGGCGACGGATGCCGGCGCGACGAGGATGGATATTTCTGGATCACGGGCCGGGTCGACGATGTGATCAACGTCTCCGGCCACCGGCTGGGGACCGCCGAAGTGGAAAGCGCGCTGGTGGCCTATCCCGCCGTTTCGGAAGCGGCGGTCGTCGGCTTCCCGCACCCCATCAAGGGCCAGGGCATCTATGCCTATGTCTCCCTGATGGCGGGTGAAACGCCGTCGGATTCGATGAAGGCGGATCTTGTGAAGTGGGTGCGCAAGGAGATCGGCGCGATCGCGACGCCCGACCACATCCAGTTCGCCGCCGGGCTGCCGAAGACGCGTTCGGGCAAGATCATGCGTCGCATCCTGCGCAAGATCGCGGAGAACGACTATGGTTCGCTGGGCGACACCTCGACGCTGGCCGATCCCGGCGTGGTGCAGGACCTGATCGACAACCGCCTGAACCGATAGCAGGCGGCGCACCGTGGATCGCGAGACAGGGGAACTCGTCGACTGGAAGGACGACAGGGGCTTCGGCTTCATCCGCAGGCCGGATGGGCTGAACACGATCTTCGTCCATATCCGGTCCATCCGGCGAGGGGCGGAGCGGCCGAAGATCGGCGACCGGATGGCCTATGGCATTGGCGAGGGCAAGGGCGGCCGCCCTGTGGCCACCGATGTGGAAATTCTCGCCGACGCGCCGAAGGCGGCGGCGCCGGCCGAGAAGAAGCTGCTTGGCCGTCCCGTGCGCCCCGCTCCGCTGCTCTCCGCGCGGGTCTGGGCCGCAGCCATTCTTCTCGCCCTGCTGGCGGCGAACATCATCTTCGGCCTGCTGCCGGCCTGGACGCTGGCGCTTTACCTGATCGCAGGCGCCGGGTCCTTCTGGTTCTATCGTGACGACAAGCAGGCGGCCAACGCGCGGCGTTCAAGAACGCCCGAGCGCAAGCTGCATATCCTTGATCTTTGCTTCGGCATCATCGGCGGGCTGCTGGCGCAACATCTCTTCCGCCACAAGACCTACAAGCCCGGCTACGTGTTCGTGACAGGGTTGATCACCGCTCTGCACATACTGGTGCTGGGGCTGATCCTGCTGGGCGTGCTGGCGCCCAACTCACTCGGGCGGGGCCTGCAGCAGCTTACAGGCTGACGGCGCCGGCTAGATAGCGACGTCAAGGTCATCCAGGTCGAATGTGATGTCGTCCAGCGTCGAGATTTTGCGCGCGGACGGTCTTGCGTAGCGCGCAATCGCCTCGAACAGCACTTCGCGGACGATGGGCTTGGCGACGTGGTCGTCCGCGCCGGCTTCCTTGGCCTCCTCGACATGGTCCGTGGTGGCATTGGCGGAGACGGCGAGGATGGGTGTGTGGCCGCGATCGTTGGCCCTCTCCCACTCACGGATCGCCCGCGTGGCCGCAAGCCCGCCCATGATCGGCATCTGCAGGTCCATCAGAACGAGGTCGTAGGTGCGCTCGGCGAACTTGGCGACGGCTTCCTTGCCGTTCTCGGCAAAGTGGATCTCCATACCGCTTCCCGCCAGGAGCAGCTCGACGACGCGGCGGTTCATCGGGTTGTCCTCGGCGACGAGCAGCCGGAGGTTCTCGATCATCGTCTCGGCGTCGAAGTCCTCGATGTCGACCGCCGCCAGCGGGCCCAGGGCCGCGATGCGGTCACGGGTCAGCGGGATCGTCACCTCGAATGTCGAGCCCTGCCCCTCGGCCGAGCGCGCGGTCACGGTGCCGGACATCAGGTCGACCAGCCGTTTGACGATCGACAGTCCAAGGCCAAGGCCGCCATACCGACGCGACGTCGAGATGTCCGCCTGCTCGAACCGCTCGAAGATGCGCTGCGCCACTTCCGGCGCGAATCCGACGCCCGTGTCGGTGACGGAGAAATGCAGAATGGCCTGGCCGTCGTCGGATTCCTCGACGGACGCCGAAACGCTGATCTCGCCTGAATCGGTGAACTTGACTGCGTTGTTCAGCAGGTTGCCGAGCACCTGGCCGATGCGAACGGCGTCGCCCCGGAACACGCCATCGACGCCGGCGGAAATGAAGCTGTCGAACTTGAGATCCTTGGCCTCGGCCCGGACCTTCGCGGTTTCGCACGCCTGACGAACGGTTTCCTCCAGTTCGAACGGCCGCACGTCGAACTGGATATCGTCGCCTTCCAGACGTGAAAATTCGAGAAGGTCGTCCATCACCCGCAGCAAGGTGCGCCCGGAGGTCGTGATCAGACGGACCATTTCCGACTGCTTCTCGTCGAGCGTGGTGCGCGCGAGAACTTCGGAAACCGCAAGCACGCCGTTGAGCGGCGTTCGGATCTCGTGGCTCATGTTGGACAGGAAGTCGGACTTGGCGGCGCCGGCGACAAGGGCGCGTTGCTCCGCCTCCATCGCCTTGGCCTCGACCTGCTTGCGGGCCGTGATGTCCTGGATCATCGCGAAGGCGCGCGCAGGCGATCCCTTCGCGGTCTTGAGCACCCGGATCGAGGCGCTGTGCCAGATATCGCGTCCATCCGCGAGCGTGACGCGATACTCCGCGGTGAAGGGCGGGCCACCGGCCATGTGCGCGCGCCACCGGTTGGCGAACATCTCGCGGTCGCCGGGATGGATCCAGGTTTCGCCGCCGGTGAGCAGATCGTAGGTCGGCCGTTCGGGGAAAAAGTCCGTCCAGTCGCCTTCGAGATAGACTTCGCGTGCGTCGAAATCGACTTCCCAGATCATCATCCGGGTCATCGACATGCCGAACGCCATGCGCTCCTTGGAGGCCTCCACCTCGTGCTGGGCCCGCACGATCTCGGTGACGTCCTCGTGGATGCTGATCAGGCCGCCAATGTCTCCGTTGGCGTCGCGCCAGGGAGCGCAGGTCCACTTCATCCACCCCTGGCCCCGGCCATCGCCTGAATCATATGGGTCACGCTCGTGCCGAAGGGTCTCCCCTCTCAGCACCTGCCGATGGACGGTGCGCCACTTTTCCGGGAGCCAAGGCATGATGTCGTACATCGAGCGGCCAAGCAGGTCTTCCGCCGGCACGCCCCGTTCGGCGACCCAGTCCTGGCTAGCCATCAGCAACCGCATATCGCGATCGAACATGGCGACGCTCATGGGCGCCGCCTCAACGAACCGGCGCACGGTGGAATCGGCGTTCATGGCCGCGTTGAGCGCCGCATGGCTGTCTGTCTTGTCGACAACGACGCCATGCATCGCCTCGATCTGGCCCCGGGCGTCGATCGATGGCGAGCCGGAAACACGCAACACGCGCGTAGCGCCGTCTGGACGCTTGATCCGCAGCATCGTTTTCAGCGGCCGGCATTTATCGACGGCATCCCGTGCGGCGGCCACCGCCTCGTTGCGGTCCGCCGCCTCGATCATCTCGACGAAATCGGTCAGCACCAGGGGTGGGGCGGTCGGGTCAAGACCAAGGATGCGAGATGTCCCCGGCGAACACTGCAGCTTGAAATCCCGGGTCGCGCGCCAGTGGCCGATTTCGCCCACCTGCTCCACTGCGTCGCGCGCCGTCGCTGTTTCCAGGCGCTCGCGCTCGAGCGTGTCTTCACGCGTCACATCGTGGCCGACAAACCCGATGAAACCGCTTTCGCCGAGCCAGCTCAGTTCCGCATCGATCAGCTTGAGCTGGTTGCCGATGCGCATCCGCATCTGCAAGGCGCGCGTGGGCGTCGCCTCACTCATCGTTTTCAGCGCTTCGCGCACAGCCTCGCGACGATCCGCGTCGACAAATGATATGATCGAGGCGTCATGGGCGCCGCCGGCGGGACCCGTCAGGCGACGATAGGCGATGTTCGCGCGGATAACGCGTCCCTCGGCGTCCACCATTGCGAACGCATCGCTCACCAGGTTCAGAAAATGCTCGACAGCCCGATTGAAACTGCGGTCGGTTTCCGACGCGGTCGAACCATAGCTGTTTGGCGGCGAGGTCGATGTCATTTGCTACAGGCGAGAGATTGCAGGATTACAAGCCATCTCGCTTGATAACGGTTAACAAAACCGTATCCGGAATAAGGACTGACGCGTTTTCCACCCGGGAATCATTGGAGATTCACGGGCGCCTCAGTCTTTCGGCCGCAGGTCCAGAGCCTGCCGCGCGACATCGATCTGTTCCATCGTGGCGTGAAATACAGACCAGTCGTCGCCGGCGTCGATTTTCGCCCAGATCCGCTCCACGTCTTCGATGAGGAGGCTGACAGGTTCGGACCCTGAAAAATACGGGTTCGACAATCGTTCCGGGTGCAGCGGAGTGCGCGCCAGTATCAGGGCGCGCAACGGCTGGAACGCCGCTGCTCGATAGAGCCCGCCGCGCGGCCCTGCATCGGCCCGCGCCTCGCTCGCGGACCCGCCGAACCAGTCGAAGAAAACATGCGGCCATGGCGCACGCGTTTCGCCCATCCAGCCGAACAACGCCTTCAGGAGCGCAAGGTCATCCGCCTCCTCGCCAGGGGCGAGGCCGAGCATCGCGAGCGTTCGCCGACGGAAAGCCAGACGATAGGCAGCCTCGAATTCGCCCAGGGCCGCCTCAAGCGGCGGAATTTCCGAAACTAGGGTGAGGCAGGTGGCGAACTGCTGCAGATTCCAGGCTGCGGCGCTCGGCTGGCGCCCGAAGGCGTAGAGCCCTGTCTCGTCGAAATAAGCGGCCGTGAACGCAGGATCGGAATACGGCAGGAAGCGCCACGGCCCGTAGTCGAAGCTTTCTCCGGTGACCACCATGTTGTCGGTGTTGAGTACGCCATGGACAAAACCGGCTGACATCCAGGAAGCCGCAAGATCCGCCGTCGCCAGAACAGTTTCACGCAGCAAGCCGGCGGCCGAAGCGGTCGTGTCGGCGCCAGCTGCATCGGGATAGAAATGCCGGATCGAATAATCGACAAGCTTCGCAATCGCGTCCTTGTCACCCAGAAACGCCTGCCGCTGGAATGTGCCGAAGCGGATGTGGCTGTGGGACAGACGCACCAGCACCGAGGAGCGCGTGGGGCTTGGCTCGTCATTGCGCGCCAGCTGTTCGCCGGTCTCGATCAGCGAGAAAGCTTTCGATGTATAGACACCCAACGCCTCAAGCATGCCCGCCGCGAGCACTTCGCGCACGCCACCCTTAAGCGTGAGGCGCCCGTCCCCGGTTCGCGACCATGGCGTTTGCCCGGAGCCCTTCGTGCCGAGATCCAGCAACCTGCCCTCGCCGTCGCGAAGCTGGGCGAAGAGAAACCCCCGACCGTCGCCGATCTGTGGATTGTAGGCCTGGAACTGATGGCCGTGATAGGCGAGCGCCAGCGGCTTTCCAAGCGATCCTTCAAGTGGCTCGAAGCGGCCGAAATGATCAATCCATTCGACCTCGGACAAGTCACCAAGGCCGACGGCTGTCGCCCAGCGCTGGTTGCGCCAGCGCGGGATGTGCTCTGGAAAAGCCGCCGGCTCCACTTCGGCGTAGAAGCGGTCGTCGAGTTCGAGAATTGCGCGCTCAGCCTGAAAGGGCGTTTGTTCTGCCATCCAACTCATAGACGACAGTCAGCCTGCGGGCACAAGCGTCAGGGCTCGCCCCGGCAGGCGAGGATCAGAAAAACCTGGACACGGTTGCGGCTGCCAAATTCCCGCCCAGATTTTGCGTCAGACCGACGCGGGTCGGGGGAGCACTCCTCTGACAGAATTACACTGGAGCCATCGCATGAGGCGAATGCTGAAAAGTTGCATTTCGCCCCTGTTCGAAACAGGGGCCGGTCGGCGCCCCTGGCTTTGGCCTGGTAGCGTCTGACCTCGCACCAATGATCAACGTCTGACGCTCGCTTCTCGCGAGCGCGGCGGCGCGCCCGCAGCCATTGCGCGCGCGCCTGTGAGGAAGGAGGCGCGGCGTCATGACCGCGAAACTCATCGCGCGACTTCGTGCGCCTGAACGCGCCGTTGCGGCGACGCCGCTGCTGCGCTTCATCGCCGGCGATTTCGCCGATGAGGTGGCGTATGTCTGGCGCGCCCCGCACGCGGAGTTCTTCGCCCTGCCCGCCGCCCGTCGCCATGCTGCGGCGGTCGTGCTGGCCGGCCTTGGTCGGCGTCCTCTCGAGATAAGCGCGCTGCGGCGCATGATCGAATTCGCACGCGATCCTGACGTTGCGGCGGCCATTGCTGGCGATGACTGGCGCGGGATCATGCCTACGCTGGCGAAAGCCGGAGAGCCGCTCTGGGCCACCGAGGAGTATGAGCGCTTTCTTCGTCTCTTCGCCGAACCCGCTGCGCGTCAGGCGTTGCGCCACATGGAGATGGTTCGCCCCGGCGCGCTCGCGCCACTGGCCGAACTGCCTCCGGCACTGCGTGTCGCCCCCATCCTCCGCATCCTCACGGGTGTGGATGCTGCGGCCGATCTCGCCCATGCATTTCATCTCGTGACGAGAATGCGCGGGCCCGAGGGAGCGCAAGCCGTCGCGCGCCGCTGGGGAGCGGGCGGAGATGCGGCGGCAGTCTTCGGCCGGGCGATGCAAGACCTTGTGCCCGACCGGTTCCGGCCCGCCGATCCCGCGCCGCAGCCTGGCGATCCCTTCCACCGGATCGCCAGCCGCAAGCTGCTGGAGCAGGTGGCGCTGGAGTTCCGCAACTGCCTCCGCGACCATGCGGTGCGCATCGCGGAAGGTCGGATGGCGGTGTTCGTCTGGCGTGTTCAGCCGGCGGCGGTGATCGCCCTTAACTGGGATGTCGCCGGTTGGCGGCTCGCCGAGGCCAAAGCCGCGGAGAACGCCGACCTGGACGAAGACCGCCTTCGGGAGCTGGTGCAGATCCTTGATCTGCACGGCGTCCGCAGCGGTTGTTCCGTGCAGGCGCTGACCAGCCGGCTCGACGATCACGCCAGCGGCACGAACTACTGCAGCCGCCCCGGCCCGGGTTTCGTCGATCAACTCTCTCTCGGCGACCTCTGGAGCTGAGACGGCAAGCTCCGGCCCCTTCGCTCCCGCCTTGACGGCTGGGTGCGAAGGGGTTGGGCAGGCCGGAACCATTCCGCCTCGGCATTGTTCCTCATGTTACGGTGAGGAGCAGATCGTGTCTGAAGTGGATAACCGGCGCTTCGACTGGCTGCGGTCGTTGACGCAGACCCAGCGCCTGATTGTCTGGATCGCTGTCGGCTTTCTCCTTGCGATCCTGGCCGTGTGGCTGGCCTTCAACATTGCGATGGCGAACGCCAAGTTTGCGACCCCCACGCTCAACTGGGCGCTCCATACATTTGGAAACAAGTCTGCGCATATCCAGAGAGGACGGCTGGAACATCCATTCGGATCGCGTCTTTTGATGCGCACGCTCGACTGGCCGGGACGCGCCGACGCAGAAGAACTCGACGTCGCATTCGACCTGTTCGGTTTCCTCCCCGGTCGTCCCTGGACACGCTATATCCGCGTGCGCGACGGCGATCTCATTCTCGACAGCAAGGCTTCGGGCCCGAAAACGATCGATCCGCAAAAGTGGGTGAACCACATCGACGCCCAGAATGTAACGCTGCGCTACACCCGGCGTGGCGAGCCGCACGAAGTGAAGATCATTTCTGCCAGCGGCTCCTTCGCAAAGGGCACCGTCAAGGCGGAAGCTTTCTCCGGCGCTTCGCACATCTCGTTCGACGGCATGGCGCGTCAGGGCGGTGGCTCCCTTTCGGGAGAGGTCGCGGCGAAAGGCGACAATCTCCGGCGCCTTGCCGATCTTGTCGGCGCATCTGCGCCGGACACCCCGCCCTTCGACATCAAGGGAAAACTTGAGATGCACGCCCGCACCTGGTCGGTCTCCGACATCAACGGCAAGATGGGCGACAGCGACCTTGGCGGGAAGGTCGCCATCGATCTCACTCACGACAAGCCATTCCTCAAGGTTGATCTCGCCTCGAAGAAACTCGACTTCGACGATCTCGGCGTGGTGTTTGGCGTCCCGGTGGGCGTGGGCGAAGGCGAGACCGCCAACGCCGAACAACGACAGGCGCGCGCGGCTTTCAACAAGTCAGGCCGCCTCATTCCTGACGCCCGCATCGACTTCTCGCGACTCAAGGCGGTGAACGCCGATATCCGTTTCGCTGCCGCGAAGGTTGTCGATGCGCCCGCAGGCGTCGCCAGCCTTACGCTTTCGGGGACGCTACGGGACCAGGTTCTCGATTTCAACCAGGCGCTGGTGAAGACATCCACAGGAGACCTCGACGCGAAAATCCACATTGATGCACGCTCCGATCCTGCTCACTCGACGGCCCGCGGCACGCTCAGTCACGTGCAGATCAACCGGCTGATCAGCTCGAATTATGTGACCGGTTCGCTCAACGGGACCTTCAACCTCAAATTCACGGGATCGGGTTTCCGCGAAGCAGCCGCCACGGCGACCGGCGAGGCCGGCGTCTGGTCCCCCGACAGCAAGATCGCCAAGCTCGCGGATGAGGCGGCGGGACTCGACATCGGAGAAATCCTGCTTCTGTACGCAAAACGGGAAGCGCACGACTACATCCCGTCCACATGCGCTGCCGGAAATATTGCGTTCTCAAAGGGCGTAGCGCAGCTGGCGCCCGCAGTGATTGACAACAAGGACAGCACTATACTTGCGACGGGCGGCGCCAACCTGAAATCGGAATCGCTCGATGTTCACGTCATGGCGAAGCCGAAGGACATTTCTCTTGGCAAGCTTAACGGCGAGATACATGTGCGCGGCACATTGCGGCATCCCTCGGTTTCTGCGCTGAATGGCAAAACCCTTCTGCAGGGCGTCTTTTCCTCTGCGCTATCAACCGTCACCGGCGCGCTGGCGGTCCTGCCCTTCATTGAAACGGGCGGCGGAAAGGACGCGCCGTGCGCCACGCTGATCGCGGACGCCAAATCCGCCAGCGAGGCGAGGAACCCGGCGAAGAAGGTGGCAGAATCCAAGGCGTCGGCGAAGGACAAGCCGAAAAAACAGATCGAGGAACTGTCGAAAAAAGCCACGGAAAAATAGACCGCGCTAGAGCCGCATTGCCCCGCCCATCAACTGCTCGAACATCGTCGCATCGATCGGGACGTAGGTTCCCTGAGCTGCATCGGCGACAAATAGCGGATCGCCGGTCTTGCCCGGATCAAAGCCGGCCGCCACCAGATCAACCTTGCGATATTTCAGCGTGCCGGTCGTTTCGGCCTCCTGCTGGAAGCGGACAAATACCGGTCGCGCATAACTGGGGAGCGTACGCCCGAGATGCGCGTAAAGCGCCTTGAGGTCGATGGAGCCCCGGGACCCGATTGCCGCCATGCCGGCGCGCCCATCCTGGCCCGGCACCTTCACGCCATAGACGATGGCGTGCTCGACGCCCGGGAAGGACGAGATGGCGATCTCCACCTCGCCTGTCGACACATTCTCCGACTTCCAGCGGAAGGTGTCGCCGATGCGATCGACGAAATAGACGTATCCGTCCTTGTCCTTGCGCATCAGATCACCGGTACGGAACCACATGTCGCCTTTGACGAAGGCGTCGCGCAGGATCTTCTTCTTGGTCTGGCTTTCATCCTCATAGCCGTCGAACCGCTGGCGCGGCGCATCCGAGATCGGCCCGATCGCCTCGCCCGGTTCGTTCGGCTTCGCTTCGATGCAGAGCCCGTCCGGCCCACGCACCGGCTCTTCCTTTTCGATATCGAAGCGCACGAAGCGCGCCTTCAGGATGCCTTTCAGGATCGGCGGGATGCGGCCGACCGCGCCGATTTTCCCATCCACGTTGAAGAACGAGACGTTTCCTTCCGTCGATCCATAGAACTCGACCAGATGGCGAATGCCTGTCCGCTCGACGAATTCGGTCCACACATCGGCACGCAGGCCATTGCCGAAGCCCTTGACGATGCTGTGAGCCCTCTCCTGGGGCGATGGCGGCTGGTTCATGAGATAGCGGCCCAGCTCGCCGATATAGACCATCATCGTGGCGCGGTTATCGATTGCCTCCTGCCAGAAATGAGACGCCGAAAATTTTCGCCGCAAAATCAGCGTCGCGCCGGCGTAGAGCGCCGAACCGACGCCGCACATGCCGCCGGTCGCGTGATAGAGCGGCAGCGTGAGGAGCACGCGATCGTCCTCGTTGACGCCGACGGCTTTCCAGAAGGCCGCCATCAGGCCCTGCGCGCGCACATTGGTGATCTTTGCAGCTTTTGGCAGGCCGGTTGTGCCCGATGTGTAGATGTAGAGCGCCACCTCCCCTGCCTTGTGACCCGCGCGGGCAGATTTATCAGGGCGCTCCTCCGACACATCACCCAAAGCGATCTCGAGAGACTGCGAGCCGGGCGCGCCTTCGGGATCGCCGAGATGCCAGATGCCGGCATCCAGCGTCAGCAGGGAGCGTGCGGATTCAAGAGCCGGCCCAAGCTCGGCGTTCATCACCAGCGCGCGGGCGTCAGCGACCTTCACACAATGCGCCAGCCCGGCGCCGGAAAGATTGGAGTTTATCAGCGCGGTGCGGACAGCGATCTTCGCCATGCCAGCCCAGAAGGCGATGTAGTCCGGCCTGTTCTCCATGAACAAGGCGACGCAATCACCCGGCTTCAGCCCGATGCCCTGGCCCCATCGTGCAAAGCGGTTCGCCCGCGCATCGAACTGCCGGTAGGTGATCGTTTCACCGTCGAAAACGATGAACGTGCGATCCGCGTGCTTGTCGACCTGTTGTTCGATGACATCGCCCACAAGCACGTCGCTGTCGGGCGTCACATCCTTCGTTGCGTTGATAATCTCGTAGAGCTTGCTGAGGTAGATCCAGTCGCTTTTCAGGCGCTCGAACAGGTTCATGGCGGTCGCCCCTCGACGGCGTGAAATGCGAGTCTCGGCCGACCCGATTAAGCCTATGTTTACGAGCCGACCGCCGCCCGCCCCGCGTCTCGCCAGATGGTCGCCCTCAGCTGAAAGACCGCCAAGAACGTCAGTCTCACGAAAATTATCCTATGTGTGACCGCTTCGGAGTCATTCGGCCTTTTGACTGTCAAAGCGGCAGGCGCCGGAGCGATTTCCACGCGTCTGCGTCCCTTAACCCCATTCTTACCACATTGCTCCCCTGTAATAGTGGGACTGGGACGACGGGATTCACATGCGATCGAGGAAGCGATCGCGAAACAGGGGCCCAGATGTTCGGAACCTATATGAAGACTGCCATCGCGGCAGCGTGCCTGACTGTTGCCACGGGACTGGCGCCGCCAGCCGCCCATGCCGATAACAAGGCAGGATCGATCCCGGCTCGTGACCTGCTGCACAACGTGCCGGTCTTCTACGTCGCGGACGAGGACGGTGCGCCGGTCAAAATTAATGGCTCCGATGAAGTCACATATTATCTGACGCGCGCCCAGGCCTCGATCGCCGTCGGCATGGCCCGCGCTGATCTTGCCGAGGCTGGCAAGAACGGGGACGCCCTTCACGTCGAGCTGACCGATCTTCGCGAGGCGGCGGTCGACAAGCGTCCGCATGAATTCTTCAAGCCATCCAGCCGGTTGCCGGCTGCGGCGAGCATTCCGGGCGTGCCGCTGTTTCTTGTGCGCGACGGTGAGGGCACGCCATTCACACTGCGCGACGCGAACGGAAAACAGCGCGTCTACTTCTACCTTTCGGAGAAGGACGCGCAGGCCTTTGCCCTGCGGATCCTCAAGGAAACCGGCCGCAAGACCGACGACGTCACCTTGTCCATCGTCAGTCTGGACCCCGTTCTTGACAGCATTCTCAATTCCCGGGATCCGCTGGTGCAGAACTGGACGATCTGGTCGAGCGCCGAAACGCGCAAGGATGCCGATAGCCTCAAGACGGCCGAACAGGCCCTTCTGGCGCCAGCGCTGCGTCCCGAATAGGCTCTCGCGTGGCATCGCCAGCGCAGGAGCCTTCAAATGCCCGGATGTTCGCCTCGCGCCAGCCTCGCGCTGGCATTTGGCCTGTTCGCCCTGATATCAACCGCGCCCTGGCCAGCCCTGGCGGCGCCCCCGGCAAGCGGCGCGGTTTCGTCCCCATCTGCCGATCATATCGGGCCGGTGCGCAATCTTGCCGCCCAGCCTGGCGAGGAGATCGTCACCATCCGCTACTGGAAGATCAAGAAAGGCAGCTTTCCGGAATTCCTGAAGGCGAGTGAAACAGGCGTCTGGCCGTATTTCGAAAAGATCGGCGCCCGCGTCGTCGGCATGTGGGAGGTGATCCCGGCGCCAGGATCGAAGGAAGCTTCGGCAGACTACGATGAAGTTTATCTGACCACGCGGTATGCGAGTCTCGACCATTGGGCCGCCACGCGCGACGCGGCGAAGATGGGCGGCGACGGAGCCGACTACAAGGCGCTGCAGGCGGCGCTTGCGGTCCGGCGGTCGCTGACAATCGAAACCAGGGTCACGTTTCTCAAGGGTCTGAGCGGGCCGCTTCCGCCTGTTTTCCTGCCCGGCACGGGGGAGGCTTTTGTTCCGAAAAGAAGTGTCGGTCAGTGACCTGAGCGGACCGGAAAACGCATCCGCTTCCCTGACCCGCTATTGCGCGCGGCTCTCTGGCACTGGTCGTACTTCCGAACCATCACCGATCAGGGCGTCTCGATGGTGTAACCGGGGACCGGCTTCCTCTCGACATATCCCGGAAAGAAGCCGTCCATCACGATCACTGAATGCCGAGGCTCACCAGTGGCGCAAAGCACGTCGTACGTGTCGACCACGGAATGATAGATGCCGGGGGCGGGCGTCGTCGGCCGCTCATATGTCGGCCGCGTGCCATCCGAACAGCGCAGACGGTTAAGATAGGCGTGCTCACCGATATTGAGGTCAGCCCGCACTGGGTTCTGCGCCGAGCCGAGCGGGTGCTTTTGGGCCTCTTTCAGCGCCGCATCCAGTTCCGCGCCCGTCATCCGGCCCGACATCAGCAGTTCGACGGTCTTTTCATCCGAAGACGTCGTCACCTTTGAGGGATCAGTCGATGAACAGGCTGAAATACTGACAGGCGCCAGCATCGCGAGGGCCGCACCACAAACGAGTCGTCGCATTCTCAACCCTTCCGGCCGGTTCGGCCCTTCGTCCGGAGGACGTTGACTGGTGAATTAGGGCGAGCATGCGGCGATGACAGGCGCGGCGCAATGCCGAAGCCCAATTTCGCTCTTCCGCGCGTCTCCCCAGGCAAGTTTTGCGATCAGGCCATTGTTTTCAAAATCAAAATTGGAGCCATATCGGTTGTGCGTCCTGCCAGCTTGACGCCGGCGCCGCCCCATGGCTGACACGGACCTCATCTCCACACTGAGGCGTCTCATGAGCCCCGTCGAGTTCCGCTACGCCACGCCAGACGACGCCGGGGTCATCACGGATCTCATTGAGCGCGCATATCGTGGGCCAGCGACCGCCGGCCAATGGGATTCCGAAAGCCATCTTCTCACCGGGCCGCGCACCAGCACGTCCGAGATCAGAGGCCTTCTCCTGCGCGACGACAGCCGGTTCGTGCTGGCCGAGCAGGATGGCCGCATCGCTGGATGCGCCTTGATCCAGGCAAACGGAGCGGCCCCGCAGGCAAAAAACCCCTGCAGTCCGCCGATGGCGGCCAACAGCGCATATTTCGGGATGTTCGCGATCGATCCCGGTATCCGATCCGCCGGGCTGGGCAAGCTGGTGCTGGCCGCCGCCGAAGCCCGCGCGCGAGAGCTCTGGTCCGTCAGGTCCATGGTGATGACGGTGATCAACGTACGCGAGCAACTGATTGGCTGGTATCAACGGCGCGGCTATCAACTGACCGGCGCCCGTCTGCCATTCCCCTTCACGGAAACGTCCGGCGAAACGACGCGCGATTTCGACCTGGTGGAGATGCGCAAGGATTTGCCTGAGGAGTGAGCCGATGCGCTACGCCGCCCTTCTTCGCGCTGTGAATGTCGGCGGCCGGAAGGTGACGATGGCCGAACTGCGGAGCGCGGCCGCAGACCTCGGGTTCAGCGAGGTGCAGACGCTGCTGGCCAGCGGCAACCTGGTCTTTGAAACGAAAGCGACGCCGGCGGGCTCGCTTGAACGCAAGCTTGAAGCCGCAATCGATAGCACCTTCGGCCTCTTCTCGGATGTGATGGTGCGGGACCCCGGGGAGTGGAAAGCGATTCTTGAGGCCAACCCATTCCCCGAAAAGGCCAGCCGTGACCCGGCGCACCTGGTCTGCATGGTCTGCAAGGAGACGCCCGACGCAGCGGTGATCGCCACTTACCTCAAGAGCTTCCGGCAGAAGCATGACAAGGGTGAACAGCTGAAGATCGTTGGTCGCGAAATCTTCATCGACTACGGCGCGTCCATTGGCCAGTCGAAACTCCTGCTCCCGAAAAAGGCCGCGACCGGCACGGCGCGCAACTGGAACACCATGCTGAAATTGGGCGAAATGCTGGGTCTGTAGAGGTTTTGAAATTCGCCACTTTGGTGCGCTAGTATGGGAACGGTCGAATTAGTCCATGGGGGCGCTGGATGACGTTGCGCGTTGCGATCGGGCTCGCCCTTGCCGCAACATTGGCGGCTTCGGGCTGTATTACCCATGTGCCGCGGGCGTTGCCACGAACCAACCCGGAGGCGCGGCGAGACCCCGAGCCCGATACATCCTGTCCGCCAGGCGAAGTGCGCGTCTATCGCCCGTCGCGCAAATCGAAATCGCCTGCCGATGCGGCCATCCCGCCAGCCTACGATACACCCAGCCGCGCCGAGTCCCATTGCGCGCGGCCGTACTGAAGCGCATTCAATGTTACCGCGCGGAAGGGGTGTGGAATGATCCTTGAAACAATCGAAGTGGGCGGATGCCGTTCCTACCTGGTGGGCTGCCCGAAAACATTCGTCGCCGCCGTCATCGATCCCGAGATCAGCGCGATCGAGCGATATCGCGGTCTTGCGTCCAGGCATGGCCTTTCGATCCGCTTTGCGATCGACACCCATACGCACGCAGATCACTTCACCGGCGCGCGTGAAATCGCGCACGCGCTCGGCGCAAAGGTGGTGATGAGCCATGTCAGCCCCGCGCCCTTCGTCGATATCAAGCTCGACGATGGCGACATGCTGCGGGTCGGAGACATGCGGATTACCGCGATGTCCACCCCGGGGCATACGGCTGACTCCACCTGCCTGCTCATTGAAGATCACGTCTTCACCGGCGACACGTTGCTGATTGGCGGGACTGGCCGCACGGATCTGCCCACCGGCGATCCGGACCAGCTCTATGACAGCCTCTTTGGCCGGTTACTGGAGCTTGACCCAGCCACTCATGTTCATCCGGCGCACGAGTACAAGGGTCGTAGCGGCACAACGATTGGCGAAGAGATCAGGACAAATCCACGACTGCAGAAAACCGGTCGCGCCGAATTCGTGGAGATGATGCGATCGCTCGACCTGAAAGCGCCAACGCATCTCACCGAAGCGCTGCGCGTCAACATGAGCGGCGCCAAGTCTGTCGCACAGACGCTGGCGGAAGCTGCCGCCGCTGTTCCCTTCATATCGATCGAGGAACTCTCTCGCCGGATCGCCGCGCGCCAGAATGATCTGGTCGTGCTGGATGTTCGGGAAAAGGACCTGTTCGATGCGGGTCACATCGCCGGCGCCACATGGCTGCCGCGCGGCCAGCTCGAACTGCGTGTCAACGAGGTCTTTCCGGACCCAACCATTCGCATCGTGGCTGTCTGCGAGTTTGGCAAGATCTCGACGCTCGCCGCTGCCACGCTTCGATCGCTCGGCTACTTGCATGCCGCCGCGCTGGACGGTGGGATGAACACATGGCGCGAGGCGAACCTGGGGGTCGAAGCCTGATTTCATCCGGTGCGGCGCTACCCGTGTGCCGGTAGATGTTGCCTGAGCGCCGCCAGCCGCTAGCTTCCCGACGAGTCTGCGGAGAAATTATGGATATTGCATCGTCCTCAGGTCGCACGCTGTGCATTGATCGCCGGTTTAATGGGCCGGTGGCTTCGGGGAATGGCGGCTACGCCGCCGGCTTGGCGGCGCAGCTTCTTGCGGGTGGTGAACGTGGCGCGGAGGCGACCTTGCGCGCGGCAATCCCTCTCGACCAGACATTACGCGTGCAGGAAACCGGCAACGGCATTGATGTGCTGACGGACGATGCATCAAACCGCATTCTTGTGATGTCGCTGAAGCCGGTGGTTCTTGAACTGCCAATCGTCAAATCCCCCGGACTTGAAGCCGCAAGTGTGGCCGCGCAGACATTCCGCAGCGCGGATGATCACGTACTTCCGACTTGCTTTGTCTGCGGCCCGCTGCGCGCGGAAGGAGATGGGCTGCGCATTTTCCCCGACTGGACCAAGGACCCGGCTGGCGTGGACAATCCCAACCCGTTTCGCATCGTCACGGCGCCCTGGCGCCCCACACCCGACCTTGCAGACAGGAACGGTCGCATCGCGCCCGAATTCCTCTGGGCGGCGCTCGACTGCCCCGGCGCCTTTGCAATCGAGAAAGAGCCAATTCTGCTTGGCCGCATCTCGGTGCGCGTGCTCGATCGCCCTCAGGTCAATGAGGCGCTCGTCGTCGTCGCATGGGCAAATGGCTCGGACCGTCGCAAGCACTTCGCCGGCTCCGCACTCTTCACAGCGGATGGCCGCATGGTCGCCTTTTCGGAGCAGACATGGATTCAGATCGACGCCCACGCGCATCTGAAGCCGGGTCCGGCGGGGGAACACCAGAACTGACGACACTCGCGACCATGCGGCTGGCGGAACAATTTATCTGCTGACGCACTTTTCTTCCGGCGGACTGGGAGCAGCGCGATGATTCTGACATTTTCCATACTCACCCTCACGCTGGCGAAGGCCTACGGTCTTTACATGCTCGTCACGGGACTCAGCGGCATTGTCGCGCCCGGGCGCTGGAATGCGATGGTCGTCGACTTCCAGGACTCGCCGGGGCTCACCTATCTTACAGCGGTCATCACCTTTGTTCTTGGGCTCGTGCTGGTCGGCATCCATTCGTTCTGGACCGATCCGCTGGCGGTCGTGATTAGCCTCATTGGCTGGATCGTCCTGATCGAGGGTTTGCTCCTCTTCGCCGTGCCGCAGGGATTCCTGCGTCTAGGCGCTTCGCTGGTGGGCACGGCCGGCCGCGCCCGCGCGTACGCCGTGTTCGCTGTAATCCTTGGCGTTGTCCTTCTTGTTCTCGGTGTGATGGGCCGCGCGGACGCTTCCGTCTGATCCCGCTAGTCACCGCAAGGGCTCGACATCGGGCGATAACTCGGAAATGACGACGGCCGAAGCGTCCGCAATCGCACTGCGGCGCGAAAACGCATCGGAGGCCTGAATGAAGCGGCTTGCTCGGATCTGTATCTTCATTGCAGCTCTCGTCTCCGCTTCAGCAGAGCCTGCCCTTTCGCAGGAACACCTCCTCAAGTCCGGCGCTGTTGCGTCACCCGACAAATATGGCGCGCTCGCGGCTCGCGAAATTCTGAAGGAAGGCGGCAACGCCGTTGACGCCGCCGTCGCGACTGCCTTCACGCTGGCCGTGACGTATCCGGAAGCCGGCAATCTTGGCGGCGGCGGGTTCATGACCCTCTTTGTCGACGGCAAACCCTATTTTCTCGATTACCGGGAAATGGCGCCGGGCGGAGCGACCGCCGACATGTATCTCGATGAGAAGGGTGACTTCGTTCAGGATCGCAGCCTATACGGCAACCTGGCCTCCGGCGTACCGGGAACCGTGCGCGGAATGGCAGAAGCGCACCGACGGTTCGGAAAGTTGAGCTGGAAGCAGGATCTTGCGCCCGCCATCCGCTACGCCCGCGAAGGATTTCTCGTGACCGAACAGTTGATGAAGATCGACAAAGGCAGCCACGAGCCTTTCGTCGGCGTCACGAATTTCGAGACGTATTTCGGCGGCATGAAAGCAGGACAGAAATTCCGGCAACCGGAACTCGCAGCCACGCTTGAGCGCATCGCCGAAAACGGCGATGCCGAATTCTATGAAGGCAAGACCGCCGACCTCCTGGTGGCGCAAATGGCGCGCGGCAAACCGGGACTGATCACGAAGGCCGACCTTGCCGGCTATAAGGCGGTGTGGCGCGAACCTGTGACGGCCAACTGGCGCGACTTCCAGGTCATCACCGCTCCGCCGCCGAGTTCGGGCGGCATCGCCCTGCTGCAGATGCTGATGATGAAGCAGGACGCCGCTTCGCTATTCGCCGGCGTCGCGCTCAATTCAACGCAATATGTTCATCTCATTTCCGAGATCGAAAAGCGCGTTTTCGCTGACCGGGCGCAGTATCTGGGCGATCCGGATTTTGTGAAGGTTCCAGTAGATGCCCTGATCGACCCTGCCTATTCCGCGCGACGCGCAAAGGAGATTGACCCTGCGCACCCCTCCAAAACGGCGAACGTGCAGCCCGGCCTAGAAAAGCCTCAGACGACCCACTTCTCGATCGTCGACCACTGGGGCAACGCCGTATCGAACACCTACACGCTGAACGGATGGTTCGGCTCCGGCGTCGTCGTCAAAGGAGCAGGCTTCCTGCTTAACGATGAAATGGACGATTTTTCCGCCAAGCCTGGCGCGCCAAACCAGTTTGGCGTCGTTGGTGGAGACGCCAACGCCATCGCGCCACGCAAACGCCCCCTGTCTTCAATGACGCCGACTATCATTCTCAAGGACGGAAAGGTGGCGATGGTGATCGGCACGCCCGGCGGGTCGCGGATCTTCACCTCGATCTTTCAGGTCCTCACCGACGTCTACGACTTCAACCTGTCGCTGAAGGACGCGCAGAAGCAGCTTCGTTTCCATCACCAGCTGCTGCCGGAGAACACCATCTTCACGGAACCGTTCGCATCCTTTTCTCCGAAGGAGATCGCAGCTCTCCAGCAGCGCGGCTACACCGTCACGCCGCAGGACTTCAACGGCGACATCGAGGCGATCCGCGTCATCGATGGCCAGCCCGAACCTCGTCCGGATCCCCGCGCCCGGGGCGTCGGGATGGTGACGCCCTGACGGCGACCGCAGAGTAGACAGCCACGGGATACCGTGGAACCGTCACGTCGGCGAGGGGCGGTCGATGAATCAGAAAGTCGCAGGCGCGCAGGCGTCAGGGAAACGCCCTGTCGAGTTTCCGTCCGCCTACACGATCCTCTTCGCCCTGATCGCGATCTTCGCAGCCCTTACCTGGGTCGTACCGGCCGGCCAGTACAATCGTGTCCAGGACCCCGAGATCGGGCGTGAAGTCACGGTACGCGGATCCTACCACTCCATAGACGCCCATCCTCAAACGCCTCTCGACATAATCATGGCGCCCATCGGCGGCTTCTACGATGCAAAAAGCGGCAAGACCCGCGCCGCAGACATCGTGCTGTTCGTGCTGTTCGTTGGCGGGTTCATGGGCATGGTCAATCGCACGGGCGCCATCGACGTCGCCATGACGACCGCCATGACCGCCCTCAAAGGGCGCGAGCATCTGCTAATTCCGGTTCTGATGGGCCTGTTCGCTCTTGGCGGAACCGTTTACGGCATGGAGGAGGAGGCAATCCCGATCCTCGCGCTGCTCGTGCCTGTGATGATGCGAGCCGGATACGACAGCATTGTTGCTGCAGCGATTGTCATCGTCGGAACAAGTGTTGGCAGGTTTGGCGGGTTGATAAATCCATTCGCCACCGGAATCGCTTCCAGCGTCGCCGGCGTCAGTCTCACCGACGGCATTGCGCTTCGTGCGGTCCTGCTTGTTATCGGCTGGACGATCAGCTCGGCCTGGGTCATGCGCTACGCGGCGCGTGTGCGAAAGACCCCGGAGCTTTCCCTCATCGCCGACCGCCGCCGCGAAATCGAGGCGCATTTCGAAACGTCGCACGTTCCAGAGGCCAGGCTTTCGGCCCGGCAGATATTTGTGCTCGCGATCTTCATACTGACATTCGCCGTCCTGATCTGGGGCGTCGCCAGCCAGGGCTGGTGGATGGCGGAGATGTCCGCACTGTTTCTCGGCAGCTCCCTCCTCATGGCCGTCGCCGCCGGGACGGGCGAGAGAGAATTTGTCGACGCGTTCGTCAGCGGCGCCCGCGAATTGCTGGGCGTCGCCCTCATCGTCGCGCTCGCGCGCGGCGTGTTGGTGGTGATGGACAACGGCCACATCACAGACACGATCCTCCACGGCGGCGAAGTTCTGTTGAACGGACTGCCCTCCATCATCTTCATCAACGGAATTCAGGCCGTCGATGTCCTGATGTCGTTCGTTGTGCCGTCCTCGTCAGGACTGTCAGTGCTGGCGACGCCGGTCTTCGCGCCGCTCGCCGATTTCGCGGACGTGCCGCGCGCACTGATCGTCACCGCCAACCAGACTGGCATAAACATCACCCAGCTGCTCACGCCGACGTCCGCCGGCCTCATGGGCATGCTGGCTATCGCCCGCGTCCCCTACGACCGCTGGCTGCGTTTCGTCGCGCCGCTGGCGCTGATCCTGTTCGCTCTGGGCGCGGCGGCGCTGAGCATCGGTCTCACGCTTGGGTAGCGCCCCCGACATCGCCCTTGCGCACGCCCGGCTCGCCAGCCCGTGTTACTCCGCGGCGCGCGCCGCCATCTGCACCAGCTGCTGCAGGGCCGCGACATGGGCTGCGAACGACTTGCGGCCCTTGCGGGTCAGCGCCGCCCAGGTCCGTTGGCGGCCGTCGAGCTTTGATTTTCGCAACTCGACAAGTCCCACATCGCTCAGCGCGGAGAGCTGCTTTGACAGCACCGAGTCGCTGACGCCCGCCATGTCGCGCAAGACGGCGAACTCCGCTTCGGCCACGCCCGACAGAAAGGCCGTGATCTGAAGCCGCGTGGGCGCATTGAACAGCGGCTCAAGACCGTTTGCCGGATTGGTCACGACATTTTCCCCGTCAGGTCGCGGTGGCGCAGCTTCTCCCAGACGAGGCTCATTGCGACCATAACCGGGAAAAGAGCCGCCCCGATCGCCGCGGCGGGCCAATCAAGTCCATAGGTTCGTTTCAGCCAGAAAATCGCGAACATGGCCGCGAGCGTCAAAACGATCAGAAGCGACGCCAGAAGGTACGACACGGCGCCTCGAAGGTTGCCCACCCAGACGCCGCGTTTGCGCACGCGCCATAAAACCAGCGCCAGAAGCGCCATCGTCGCAGCCGTCACCGCAAGCTGAAGGCCGTCCCTCAGCGCGAACGAGGCGATGAGACAGCCGACAATCGCCGGCAGGGCGAGATGATAGACCAGCGGCTTCTTGCCGGCATCGGCCGCCGCAGCGCGCGATTTCTTGGCCATCTCAAGCGCTTCGTCCGGGGTCTGGATGTCCGTTTCGTCCTTCATGGGCTGCGTCCAGCTATTCACTTTCCAATATGGAAAGTCATATCCATCACTTTCCACATCGTCAAGTCATAACTTTCCAATCTGGAAAGCGAAGGCTGGTCACCGGCAGCTCCCCCCGCAGCTCCCGTCGTGATGGACGTCTTTCATCGGCGACGCGAACGCCCTATGGTCGCCGCCTATCCGAGGGGCGCAGGCGGAAGCCTGCTGAGATTGGTTCAGATCCGGCCAAGCACCCTTAGAACCTGATCCGGATCATGCCGGCGCAAGGGACGGGACGTGGACGAAGACGACATCTGGTCCATCCATATGCAAACTGGCGAACAGCTGGTGTGGCGGGGCGTTGCATCGCAACGGCTGCGCGACGTTCATCGACGGCGGACGATCGTTCGCAACAGTGTGCTGACGATTGCAGCGATATCGATGGCCGCCGTGTTCGGATGGCGGTTCTACGTGGCGGCGTTCGCAACGACGCAACAATCCGGACTGACCAACGCGGTGACGCTTCCGCTGTACGCGGCGTTCGGCCTGGCGCTTCTGTTCGCCGCATACGGACTTCTGCGACGCATGACGACGCCAACGAACGGCGCGGACTACTACGCAGCAACGAACCAGCGTCTACTGGCGGCCGACGCAAACGGACATCTGGTGCAGGAGATCGACGGCGCGGCGATTGCGGGCATCGTTGTCGACGGCGGACATCCGCCAACTTCATTACAAGTGCTACGACGCAACGACGTTGGAACGGCGCATGCGTTTTCGATGAACTTCATCGACGAACTTCCGTTCGTCGCAAACAAACTTCGCGAGATCTTTCCAGAGGCGACATCATGAACAAGCCGCTCGATCCCCGCTCCGTGGAGCCGTTTCGCGTGACCACAGGCCCCCTGCCGGCCAGCGAAAAGCGCTATTCGCCCGCCCCCGGCTTCGCCGCCGGCCTCGATGTCCGCGCGCCTTACCGGGAAATCACCCTGCACCCCACGGCCAACGAGCCGCCGGTGCGGGTTTACGACACCACGGGCCCCTATTCCGACCCCAACGTCGCCATCGACGTGCACACCGGCCTCGCCCCCCTTCGCGCCCCCTGGATCGCGGCGCGCGGCGATGCGGAGGGCTATGCCGGGCGCCAAGTGAAGCCGGAAGATAACGGGAATGTCACGCTGGAGCGGCTGGTGACGGAATTCCCCAACAAGCGGGCGCCGCTGCAGGCGAAGCCCGGCCGGGGCCTGACGCAACTGCAATACGCCCGCTCGGGCATCATCACCGCCGAGATGGCCTATGTGGCCCACCGCGAGAACATCTGCCGCGAAGCCGCCGCCGAGGGCGCGGATATCCGCCATGCCGATGGGGAGAGCTTCGGGGCGGATATCCCCGAATTCATCACGCCGGAGTTCGTGCGCTCCGAGATCGCGCGCGGCCGGGCGATCATCCCCTCCAACATCAACCACCCCGAGCTTGAGCCGATGATCATCGGCCGCAACTTCCTCACCAAGATCAACGCCAATATCGGCAACTCGGCCGTCACCTCCTCTGTCGAGGAAGAGATCGAGAAGATGGTGTGGGCGATCCGCTGGGGCGCCGACACGGTGATGGACCTGAGCACGGGCCGCAACATCCACAACATCCGCGAATGGATCGTGCGCAACAGCCCGGTTCCGATCGGCACGGTGCCGATCTACCAGGCGCTGGAGAAGGTGGGCGGCGATCCGGACAGGCTGGACTGGGAGGTCTTCCGCGACACGCTGGTGGAGCAGTGCGAACAGGGCGTGGATTATTTCACCATCCATGCCGGCGTGCGCCTCGCCTACATCCACCTGACGGCCAAGCGCGTCACCGGCATCGTGTCGCGCGGCGGCTCGATCATGGCGCGCTGGATGCTGGCCCGCCACAAGGAGAGCTTCCTCTACGAGCATTTCGGCGACATCTGCGACCTGATGGCGAAATACGACGTGTCGTTCTCGCTGGGCGACGGCCTGCGCCCCGGCTCCATCGCCGACGCCAACGACGCGGCGCAGTTCGCCGAGCTGGAGACGCTGGGCGAACTCACGAAAGTGGCGTGGGACAAAGGCTGCCAGGTGATGATCGAAGGGCCCGGCCATGTGCCGATGCACAAGATCAAGGTGAACATGGAAAAACAGCTGGAGGCGTGCGGCGAGGCGCCCTTCTACACGCTGGGGCCGCTGACCACCGACATCGCGCCGGGCTACGACCACATCACGTCCGGCATCGGCGCGGCGATGATCGGCTGGTTTGGCTGCGCCATGCTCTGCTACGTCACACCCAAGGAGCATCTTGGCCTGCCCGACCGCGACGATGTGAAGACCGGCGTGATCACCTACAAGATCGCCGCCCACGCCGCCGACCTCGCCAAGGGCCACCCGGCCGCCAAGCTGCGCGACGATGCGCTCTCCCGCGCACGGTTCGAGTTCCGCTGGGAAGACCAGTTCAACCTCTCGCTCGACCCCGAAACGGCGAAGGATTTCCACGACGCCACCCTGCCGAAGGACGCCCACAAGGTGGCCCACTTCTGCAGCATGTGCGGGCCCAAATTCTGCTCGATGAAGATCACCCAGGACGTCCGCGACCACGCCGCCCGGCTGAACGACCCGCAACAGGGCATGGCCGAAATGAGCGCGAAGTTCAAAGAAGTGGGCGGGGAGTTGTACGTCTCAGAGAGCGGCGAGAAGCGGGAGGGGATTGATTAGCCTCACCACCCCCCTGAGACGCGCGAATTGGCATACTGTAGATGATACGTCGATAGCATCACATAGTGGGTAGAGCCGCATCAAGTGCTGGGGGAATCGACGTGTCACATCCAAAAGATCTGGGTCAGATTAATGACTACCTAGATTCCGCCGCGTTGGCGTCGGACGATGACCAACTGTCGGCTTATGGCTATGTGGCGGTAAAGCTAAACGGAACATTCGCTCTTATTGGCGGCCGTGTGATTTTCAATGTGGTAATGCCGACTCCGGCGCCATTTTCTTTTTTTAGCGACACGGTCATTGCAGAGTCGTTCCTTGTGCGCGGCACCGAAAAATCTCCTCGCGAAATTTTGGAAAGCCTCATTGAGGGCAAGATTTTTTCAACAAAGGAAGACGTGAGATTCGTGCCGAGAGACCAGAACTCGTTCGGAATTTCTCACTACGCGCTTGGGCCTCCACCTCAAGGGCAAGTTCGCTTGAACTCTCTAAAAATCTTCGGGGCCGATCTGGCGGAGAAGGTGAACTATCCAGAGATAGCGTGGGACCTTCGGTCACATGAAACTCCATACGATGGCCTTCCCGAGATTTTTGACGCGTGCGGGGTTTTGCATCCATCCGGTCCGCAGTCCGTGTTTGAAGTTGTTGCCCAAGTTCTAACTGCTATCGACACCGGTCGGTCCGTAGTGAACGGCGGAATCGCGACAATAGGCGTCAACGCTCTACACGGAGTTGACCTCGCCGAGGTTTCATTGGGGCTCAAGATTGCGGTTCCCAAGGGTGATGTCGAACGGCGCCAAGTACAAGCTGACCAGATGAATTGGCTGACTACCGACACAAAACAGGAAGGCACAGTTGAGATATCCGTGCCGACCGGAGCCGTAGTTGAATGCATTGCCTGCTATCGAGGAAGGGCGCTCCACTACTACTGGATCGCGGACCCAAGTGAGACGGCAAACGGTCGAAAAGTTTCTGTAGAAACGTTCGACGCTGGACTTAGCCGGTTCCAAGAATCCCTGAAATGGGAAAACGCGCGAGGCAGAAATTCGCGGGACTTTGAGTCGGGGTTTTGTTCAATGCTGTGGATGCTCGGAGTTTCCCCACTACATTTTGATCGAGGGGGAAAAACGCAAGAGGCCGTCGATATACTCTCCGTCGCCGGGGCCGATCAGATGATGCTGATAGAATGCACCGTTGGCATCCTAAAGGCCGAAGGGAAACTAGCCAACTTGATAGCAAGAACTGAGCGCCTGCGGAGGCAGTTTCGCGACAAAGGGCGAAATGTGGAACTGTTGCCCGTCATAGTCTCCCCAATGTCGCGCCAAGAACTGGCAAGCGAGCTTGCCGCTGCGGGCGCACATGGTGTGGCTGTGGTGGCACAAGAACAGCTTGCAGAACTACAAGCTCGCATTGATCGTCCAATCGACGCAAATGCAGTTTTTAAAGAAATCAAATCGTACGTCCCCGCCGATCCCAATGCGGTCGCGATCGACATTAACTAGAAACGCCCGATGTCATCTAAGCCTTGCTACGCTTGCACAACAGACCCTACTCCGCCGGAACCAATCCCGGGCCGGGCTTCGGCGTTTGCGGCGAGGTTGGCGCGGGCGGCGGGGTTGGGCCGCCGAACAGGCCGTCCTTCGGACAGGCGAGGCCCTGCAGGCGGCTCATGCGCTTGAGGCCGAGGTCCTGCACGGCGAGGCGGAGGCCGGTGTACGTCAGCTTGTAGCCTTCGTGGTAGGGATCGAAGCGGCGCGACGTGGCCGACCATGTCGCGATGAACTCGTCCACGCGCATCATGTACCACTCGATGCGGTCGAGCTGTTTGCGGCTGAGGCTCTTCTGTTCGTTGAGGCTGGAATAGAGGAAGCGCAGGCGCGCCACGAAGGGATGCAGCATCCACGCCTCGCGCTGGCCGTCCTGTTTCCAGACCGTGGGATAGGCGCGAGCGAACAGCTCTGACTGGCAGAGGATCAGCTCGTCCACGATGCGGGCCTTGAGCTTGCCCGTCGAACTGTTGAGCGAGAGCAGCCAGCCGAAGGCGAAGGTGAGGATCGTGAAGGCGCCGTTGCGCGCCAGGTCCGGGTCCGGCAGCAGGCTGTCGCCCTTGTCGTTCCAGAATGTGCGGAGGAGCCACGAGCCCGTGTGCGCCGCATCCACCCCCAGAAAGTGCCAGTGCATCGCCGGCTCCCCCCTCGTTTAACCAACACCCGGGAGCGTTCTAGCAGCAAGATTGCGGGGCGCCGAGTCTGGGTGGCCGGGGAAGTTGAAGCGGGAAGGTGCGCGGCGGCTCGCGCGGGGGGCGCGATGCGGCTAGTCTGGCACCCATGACACAGGAAGACCGCCTCGACGCCCTTGAGATGCGCATCGTCCACCAGGACGCGACCATCGACGAGCTCAACGCCACGGTGACGGAGCAGTGGAAGGCCATCGACCGGCTGTCGCGGGAGGTCGCGTTCCTGAGGGACCAGCTGGCCGCAGCCGAAACCGCGCCCGGCCGCGACCCGCGCGAGGAGCCGCCCCCGCCGCATTACTAGCGCGTGCGGTTTGCCTGACCCTGCGTCCACTCTTGTTGTCTGAGCTTCAGACAGGCGGGGCTAGCCTGCCCTCATCGACGACAGAGGGGGATCTCAACATGCGTCTTTCAGTTCAACCGGCTGGCCGTATTACGGCGCTGGTCCTGCAGGCCTGCGCGGTCTTCGCATTCCTGTTCACGGCCTCGCCATCCGCGCACGCGCAGGCCGTCATCGAGGAAGCGCCTGCGACCTATACCGGCGCGATGGGCTGTCCCTCCGGGTCGTTTCTCGACATCGGCCGCGGCGATTGCTGGAGCTGTCCGCCCAACGCCCCGGCGCGCACCATCTTTGCGGTGACCAGCGCGGACGCCTGCGAGGCGCCGCTGCACGAGGAATTCCGCCGCGCCACGGGTCCGAAAAATCCCACGGGCCTGATCCACACCGACTGTCAGCCGGGCTGGTTCCTCGATATCGGGCTGGGCAAATGCTATTCGTGCAATGGCTATAACCGCACCGCCTATCCGATCTCGAACCCGCGCGCGTGCTCGCGGCTGGTTCCCGCCCGGCGCGCGCGTGCGAAACTGGAGCGGGCTTCGGCCTACTGTCCGCCGGGATCGTTCCAGCACCTGCTGACGGGGCGCTGCTATAGCTGCCCGCCGGACATGGACCGCAACCTGCGCACCGGCGCTGATCCCAGCACGTTCAACGCCTGCTCGCTGACCGAGGCCGGCAAGGCACGGCGGCTCGGTCTCGCCAAGGCCGAAGAGCTGGCGCCGCAGATGGTCCAGGCCATGCTGGCCTCGCTGACGCTGTCGAACGACTCAAGCACCACGACACGGCTGAAGAACCATGACGATGCGCTGGCGGCGGATGCGGAGCGGGCGACCGGCGCCAATCCATGCGCGCTCGACGCCTTCAACACCTGGTCGCTCGGCGGCACCGCGGACGTCAACGCCATCATCGGCGCCGCGCTGGACACCGGCATGGCGGTGGACATCCGCAAGCCGGCGCGCGAAGGCCGCACGCCACAGCGCAACGCCTACTGGTATGGCGCGGTCAGCTACAGCATCGGCCTCAACGCCGGCGGCAGCGCGGGCGTCAACTATGGCTGCTGGATCGACGACAACAACCACATCGGCGGCGATTATCACGGCTTCGTCTTCGACCCGCTGGAGATCGGCGAACTCGCCACCGCGCTCAAGGCCGCCAAGGGCGGCGAACATCTCAAGGACGCCTTCAAGACCTCCGGCGCCTCGCTCGCATTCGGCGTGTGGTTCGACTATGACTGGCGCTTCCTTGGAGTCACCATGACGCCGGCCTATGGCCGTGGCATTTCCATCGGTGGATATTCCAAGGGAACGACGCTGCAGATCCCCTGAGACCGTCGGCCCGGAGACGCCCATGCGCACCGCCCTGCTCGCCCTTGCCCTCCTTGCAGGCAGCAGTGTCGGCGGTTGCGCGCACGCGCCCACCGCCGCTTCGGCCAGCGCGTGGACGGAGGGCGTCAACTTCGCCGCGATGGGAAACGCGGAGAAGGCCGAGGCGACGTATCTTGTGGGCTCGGGCCGGACCGCGGCGCTTTATACGATCCGCGTACATATCGCAAAAGGCGGTCGTATCGCGCCGCACACCCATCCCGATACGCGCATCCTCACCATCGTATCGGGCGAGGTCTATTACGGCTTCGGCGAGACGGTCGACCTCGCCAACGCGAAGCTCTATCGCGCGGGCGACGTGCTGAGCGTGCCGGCGGGCAAGCCGCATTGGGCCGAGGCGTCGACCAGCGACGTCGTCTACCAGGAAGCCGGCATGGGGCCGACGGCGTTGACGCCCGTAAAGTAGCCGGGCGTCAGACGGTCCGCCGCTTATTTCCGCGTGAAGGTCCACTTCGCGGTGAGCACGCCCTTCTCGCCGAGCAGCGCATCGTCGATCTCGCGCGAGAACGTGCCCGAGGCCGAGCGGCATTCGCCGCACGTGACCTTCACCGGCACGTTGGAGACCTGCGACAGCGTCTCGCGGCGGCCGATGGCCTCCGTTCCGGTCTTGATGCCCTTGCCGGCGGAGGTGACCGTCTTCGTCGCCTTCACATAGCCGGGGAACGGCGCCACCACCATCAGCGTGCCGGCCTGGTAGTCGATCTCGGCGTGAGCCTCCGAGGCGAAGCTTTCCGATGTGCTGTCCGTCAGCTTGCCCGCGCCCTTGATCGTGGTGTCGTAGGCGCACGGCGTTTCGTTGCGGAGCGAGCAGGCCGCATCGAAATAAGCCTGGTGCGCGCTTTCATCCACCGTGTACGAGCCGGTCTGCTTGCCGGTGTTGAAAGCCTGGTAGCGCGTCTTGATGGGAACGCTCGCAGCCGCGCCGTTGGCCCGCGCGTTCTTCATGGCGGCCGAGTTCGGATCGACGCCTTGCGCCATCTTCATCACTTCGCGCTGCAGGCACGCCTCGTCGTCGCCGCACTTGGCCGCCGCGGCCTGCGCCGCCGCCATCATCGGCGCCATGTCCTTCGCCGCCGCCTGAGCCGAAGCCTGGCGCTGGGCGATCTGGGCCTCGCCGCTGCCGTCTGACTTGTGCAGGCCCGGCACCGGAGACATCACCTCCGCCGGCATGGTCGCCGAAATCTCGTAGCGGTCGGCCACCGCCCATTTGAGATGCCGTTCGTGGGAGGCCGGGATGTCCTCGCCCGATCCCTTGAACTCGTAGACCACGGTGAGCGTCGCGACCGACTTCGGCGGCGAGGGCGTTTCCGTGAGTCCCCCTTGCGCAAACAGACACCCGCCACCGAGAACGGCGGCGAACCGAACCAGCAAACCCTTCATGCGATGATGCTCCCAACGCCCCCCGGGAACCGGGCAGCGGCGGCACGCTAGCAATGGCCCAAATCGGCGCCAATGGAGCTTTGACAGGCCGGCGCACAGCAGCCGTTCAAGGAACCCGGCGGCGGGTCAGGCCGTTTGTTCAGACGGGGGATGAAGAAGGCGTTCGCCATGGCTGACGGCAATCTCATCGGGCGTGCTCCGCCCTTCGACTGGTCCACGGCAGGCCGGCCGATGACCCCCGAACAGGCCGCCGAGCTGCGGGCGCTGGCCGAGGCCGCGCACCTTCCGGCCGCTTTCGATGAAAGCCTGACACGGGGCGAGGCGGCCCTTCGCGTTCATGCCCTGCGGGCCGAACTGGCGCGTCCCTGACCCCTACCCGCTCAATGGCCCGCCCGCTTAATGGTGGGTGACAAGGTCCATCAGCAGCAGGGCGACAGCGCCCAGACCCAGCGCGCCCAGAAGGGCGAATACGGCGGCGAGGTCCGGCTCGCCCGCCCAGCCCCAGGAATTGCGGGTTTTATCGTCGTGGGGGGTGTTTGTCAGTTTGGGAGATTCGGCCATGGCATGGGCTCCAGAAGACCTGCGTCTCCTCCGGACCCGCCCGAACTTTTATCCTACGCCTTTGCGGGGGAAATTGCACGCCTGCCGGGCGCCGGCGCCTGCCGCTGACTCATATGAGTCCGGAAAGCCACATATCGCCGGACGGATGCATTCCTGACTGCATCTTAATCCGGCGTGCACCGTTTTCGCCTTATTCGAATCGTTGTTTCGGTAGAACCGGAGCACGGGAAGCGCTTCGGACGTCACCGACGGAGAGTTGCGTAATGTCGCTTCAGGAATGCACCCAGGCCCTTCAGACGGTTGGGCAGATCCGGATCAACGGCGGAGAGTTTTCCGCAGCTGAACTGGAAGCCGCCGCCGCCGCCGCGCGCGAGGCTCATGCCCGGCTCTTCGTCTACAACCTGAAAGGCCTCAGCTGCGCCGAGATCGGCCGCATCGCCGAAGCCGGCGGCCGCCAAGTCTATTTCGACGACATCCGCCTCATCTAGTCAGACCAAAAGGACGTCGGCGTCCCGGCCCTTATCGTGCGGGTTTGCCGGGCACGCCTATGGCCGCTATGCCTGTGCATCGAGACAGCCACAGGGGACGGCCGCTCCATGCATCTCATCCGCACGATCGCCGCAGCGCTCGCCTTTGCTGTCCTCGCCGCTGGCTGCGGCCAGGTAAAGTCCGCCGCCATCGCGCCTGTACAGACGAACGCGAAGGCGATGCAGGCCCGCATCGAGAAGATGCGATCAGCAACCTTCAAGCTGAAAGCCGACAAGCCTGCTGATATGGCCGCCCTCGCCGCGGCCATGCCGAAGACGCTCGCGCTCACCTGGGACAAGCTCCAGCTGGACGAGGCCACCGGCGCAACCGTGCTGACCGGCGCGAAACTCAGCCAGACGGATGGCGGCGCAACGCTTGTTACAGCCGACAAGCTGAGCGTGTGGGGACTGGATGTCGATCTTCTCCGCGCGCGGTTCGCCGGTCAGCGGCTTCAGGAAACCGCGCCCCTTGCCCGGCGCATCGAAGCAGAAGGCCTGAAGTTGAACTTTGCATCCCTGCTTGGCGACACGATGTCGGCCTATGAAAAATCACTCGGCCGGCTTGCCTCGCCGGCAGGGGCTCCCGTGCCTGTGCTCAAACTGGACGCGGATACGACCACCTACACGGCCACCGTCGGCCGCATCGTTGTGGACGATCTGAGATTGCGACCCTGGGAGCTGAAGACCCGCAAGCTGGACGACGGGAACGAATGGGCGACAGCCCTGCCCGCTGTTCAAACCTTGGTGGCCGGCTTCCGGTCCATCGCGCTCGACACGCTGGTTTATTACGACACATCGACCGAAGCGGCGCTCAGCATCGATGGCGCGCCCTCCACAGTTTCTGTCCAGATCAAGGATGCCGGCGTGCGGGGCATGCGCGGCGGAGATGTTGACTTCGCCTCGATCGACGGAACGGCAATGAACATGTCGATGCCGGCCTCCACGCTGGGGCCGGCGACCAAATTAACGGCCTCTGTCGATCGCGAGTCGCTGTCTGCGGTCCGGCTCGACAAGCTGGCCGGCTATCTCGCGCGCGGAGAGATGCCGCCCCGCACCGAAACCAGCCTGCTGAGCCTAGGCGTCTTGTCCTATGACGGGTTCAGGGAGGCGGTCGGTGGGCACGACCTGTTCAGCGTCAAATCCGTCATGCTTGACGGATCGGGATTCTACTGGGCGATCCCCACGCATGCCCGACTGAAAATAACGGGCGTCACGTATGACGTGGATGGCTTCATGTCTTACATGCGTGAGGCCATGGGAGCGACCAATCCGGAATACGCCAAGGATCTCGATCCCCGGATAATCGAAGCGCTCAACCGTCACGGCCTGGCGAAGCCCACGATGGACATGGAGGGCGGCTGGGACTGGGATGCGACCACCGGCGCCGCGCATCTGGATGGCCGGTACAGCCTGAACGGCTATCTCGACCTCGATTTCAAGGCGGATGGCGCCCTGCCCAACTTCAAGAACGTTTCCGATCTCATTCCCGGCGGGTTTGAAACCGCGAAGCAGGACGAGCTGTCCGCCCTGTTCCAGAAAGACATGCTTGTGAAATCCGCCGAGATGAACCTGACCGACAAGGGCGGGCTGGATAACGGCTTCCAGCTCGCCGTCGAGATCATGGCCCTGCTGCCCGCGGACCAGCAGCAATCGCTTGGACCGCTCAGAAACGCGACGCCGGCGTCGCTGCGTCAGCTGGCGTATTCAGCGGTCTACATGGCTGCCGACGAATACGCCAAGACGGAGCCCCGCCAGCGCGAGATGATGCGCAGCGTCGCCGCGTTCATCGAAAAGGGCGGCGCCCTTCACCTGCGCATCGAACCCGACAAACCCTTGCCGCTCTCCCAGCTGGGCGGCGGCATGAGTTCGTCGCAGGAGTTGCTCGACATGCTCCACCTGACGCTGGTCAACGACCCGCCGGCGGGCGCGAAGAAGAATTAGTTGGCCAGCGCAGCCTTCACTGCGGCGATGGCGTCCGCCGCCCTGGCGCCGTCCGGGCCGCCGGCCTGAGCCATGTCTGGCCGGCCGCCGCCGCCGGACCCGCCGAGCGCCGAGGCCGCGACCTTGACCAGATCGACCGCGCTGAACTTCGCTTTCAGATCGTCGGTCACGCCGACCACGACCGCGGCCTTGCCGTCGTTCACCGCCACAAACACGGCGACGCCCGAGCCAAGCGATTTCTTGGCCTCATCCGCCATCGACTTCAGGTCCTTCGCGGCGACGCCTTCGGCGATCTTGCCGATGAACTTCACGCCCGCGACGTCCTCCGGGCCGGAGGCCGCGCCGCCGCCGCCCATCGCCAGCTTGCGGCGCGCATCCGCGAGATCCTGCTCCAGCTTGCGGCGCTGATCGGCCAGCACCGCAACGCGCGCGGGGGCGTCTGCAATCGGCGACTTGAGCTGGTCGGCTATCTCCCGCGCCACGGAGGCGCGTGACTTGAGGAAGGCCAGCGCCGCAGCGCCCGTTGCGCCCTCGATCCGCCGGATGCCGGCGGAAACGCCGCTTTCGCCCGTGACCACGAAGAGCGCGATATCGCCCGTGCGGCCAACGTGCGTGCCGCCGCAGAGCTCGACCGAATAGGGCGTATTTGCCTCCGTCGGCGAATTGCCGAGGCGCAGCACGCGAACGATCTCGCCATATTTTTCGCCGAACAGCGCCAACGCTCCGGCCTTCACGGCGGCTTCGGGAGACATCTCGCGCACCTCGGCCGGCGCGTTCTGCCGGATCACCGCGTTGACCTCTTCTTCCACCGCGTCGATGTCGTCGCGGGTGAGCGGCGCCGGGTGCGAGAAGTCGAAGCGGAAATAGTCGGCCTCGACCAGCGAGCCCTTCTGCGACACATGGCGGCCCAGCCGGTTGCGCAACGCCGCGTGCAACAGGTGGGTGGCGGAATGGTTGGCGCGAATGCGGGCGCGGCGGACGCGGTTGATCTTGAGTTCGGCGAGGTCGCCGGTCTTTGCCGTTCCCTCGGTCATCTCGCCGATGTGGGCGAAGACGTCGCCCGCCCGCTTCTGCATGTCGTCGACGCGGAAACGACCGCCGCCGGCGAACAGGATCTCGCCCTTGTCGCCGGACTGGCCGCCGGATTCGGCGTAGAACGGCGTGTGGTCGAACACGAGTTCAGCCTTGTCGCCCTTGCCGAGAGATGCCTTCCGCACGCCATCCACGAGGATGGCGGAGAGCATTCCGCTGGTTTCCTCGACATCATAGCCGCGGAAATCCGTCGCGCCCGAGGCGTCGCGAACGGCGAACCAGACTTCACCCGAACCGGTTTCGCCCGAACCCTTCCAGCTTTCCTGGCTGCGCGCGCGCTGCTCTTCCATCGCCGCCTTGAAGCCGGCCTCGTCGACCGAGAGATCGCGGGCGCGGAGAACGTCCTGCGTGAGGTCGAGCGGGAAACCGAAGGTGTCGTAGAGCCGGAACGCCGTTTCGCCGGCCAGGACGCCGCCCTTGCCGATGCCGGCGGTGGCTTCATCCAGCAGTTGAAGTCCGCGGCCCAGCGTGCGCTGGAAGCTGGCTTCTTCCTGCGACAGCACGCTTTCGATCGCCGCCTGGGCGCGGCCAAGTTCGGGATAGGCTTCGCCCATCTCGTCAACCAGCGTCTGCACCAGACGGTACATCGACGGCTCGCGCGCGCCGAGCATGTGGCCGTGGCGCATGGCGCGCCGCATGATGCGGCGCAGGACGTAGCCGCGCCCGTCATTCGATGGCATGACGCCGTCGGCGATCAGGAAGGATGTGGCGCGGAGATGGTCCGCGATGACGCGGAACGAGGCTGTCTGCTCACCCTTCGCCTTGACGCCGTAGACCTCTTCCTCGGCGGCGATCAGGTTGGCGAACAGATCGATCTCGTAGTTCGAGTGGACGCCCTGCAGGATGGCGGAAATGCGCTCGAGCCCCATGCCCGTGTCGATCGACGGCTTGGGAAGGGGCGTGCGCGACCCGTCCTGCGCCTGGTCGAACTGCATGAAGACGAGGTTCCAGATCTCGATGAACCGGTCGCCGTCCTGGTCCGGCGAGCCGGGCGGGCCGCCGGGAATCTTGTCGCCGTGGTCGTAGAAGATTTCCGAACAGGGACCGCACGGGCCGGTATCGCCCATCGACCAGAAATTGTCCGATGTCGGAATACGGATGATCCGCGAGTCCGGCAGGCCGGAAATCTTGCGCCAGAGGGCGGCGGCCTCCTCATCTTCGGAATAGACCGTGGCGAGCAGTTTTTCCGGCGGCAGGCCGAAGGAGCCGGTGACCAGCTTCCAGGCGTATTCGATCGCCTGCTCCTTGAAGTAGTCGCCGAAGGAGAAGTTGCCGAGCATTTCGAAGAAGGTGTGGTGGCGCGCCGTGTAGCCCACATTGTCGAGGTCATTGTGCTTGCCGCCGGCGCGGACGCATTTCTGCGACGAGGCCGCGCGCGGCGCGAACGGCTTTTCGACCCCTGTGAAGATGTTCTTGAACGGCACCATGCCGGCGTTGGTGAACAGCAGCGTCGCATCGCCCTGGGGGACGAGCGGCGCAGACGGTTTCACGACGTGTCCCGACCTGGCGAAGAAGTCGAGAAACTCCGCCCGGATCGCGTTGACGCTGGTCGCGGTGCCCGCCTTCTTGCCCGCTGAAGCGGCGGCGGATGGGCTGGACGGACGTCGGGTCGGCATGAACAGGGCTCCGCGGGCGAATTCGCCGGCCGCAACGGCGGCGCGCATCTGCCCCGGATACAACGACCGCGGCGGACAGGGCGATATAAGCCCCGCCCGCCGCGGCGCCAAGTTCAGGCGCCGGTGTCGGCGACCTTATCAGCCGCAGGGAGGAAACCGGCCTGAACCGGGACCTGAAGCCGGACAGCGGCCGGTAAACCGGAACCCGCGCCCGTCCTCCGCCCCTTTCAGCCTTCCGCGGCTTCGTCCCCGCTTTCCTCGCCGACCAGCAACGTCTCGGATATCAGCCCGGCGTTCTTGCGGACGGTGTCCTCGATCTCGTGCGCGATCGCGGGGTTGTCCTTGAGGAATTTCCGCGCGTTCTCACGGCCCTGACCGATACGCTGGGAGCCATAGGAGAACCACGATCCCGCCTTGTCGATCACGTTGGCCTTGACGCCGAGATCGATCAGCTCGCCCGTCTTGGAGATGCCCTCGCCATAGATCACGTCGAACTCGACCTGCCGGAAGGGCGGCGCGACCTTGTTCTTGACCACCTTCACCCGGGTCTGGTTGCCGATCACCTCGTCACGATCCTTGATCGCCCCGATGCGGCGGATGTCGAGCCGCACCGACGAATAGAATTTCAGCGCATTGCCGCCCGTGGTCGTTTCGGGCGAGCCATACATGACGCCGATCTTCATGCGGATCTGGTTGATGAAGATCACCATCGTCTTCGACTTCGAGATCGAGCCGGTCAGCTTCCGCAGCGCCTGGCTCATCAGGCGCGCCTGAAGGCCCGGCAGGCTGTCGCCCATCTCGCCTTCCAGCTCGGCGCGCGGCGTCAGCGCCGCAACCGAGTCGACCACGAGAACATCGACAGCGCCGGACCGCACCAGTGTGTCTGCGATCTCAAGCGCCTGCTCGCCCGTATCGGGCTGGGACACCAGCAGGTCATCCAGATCGACGCCCAGCTTGGCGGCGTAGGTGGGATCAAGCGCGTGCTCGGCGTCGATGAAGGCGCTTACGCCGCCGCTCTTCTGGGCTTCGGCGACGACATGAAGGGCGAGCGTGGTCTTGCCGGAACTTTCCGGCCCGTAGATCTCGATGATGCGCCCCTTGGGCAGGCCGCCTATCCCGAGCGCAATGTCGAGACCGAGCGATCCGGTCGACACAGCTTCGATGTCCAGCGCCTGCTGGTCGCCCAGGCGCATGATGGAACCCTTGCCGAAGCTGCGCTCGATCTGCCCGAGCGCTGTCTCCAGAGCCTTCGACTTGTCCATGCCTGAATTGTCCACCACCCGAAGCGTCGCGCTCGCCATATCGATCTCCACCTCTGCCATGGGGGGCGAAAGCGGGCAAACCGCGCCACCAACCCTTCAAGGCATTTGTACTACAAATGTTCTCATGAACAAAGCGTGAAAGTCGTTCCGGCTGAAAAAATCTCTGGGTCCGCGCGATTCAGGCCTGTCTTGGCGCAAAAACCCAGAAGCGGGACAGGGTGTAGTTGATCATGAGGGAGACCATCGCGCCCAGCCAGATATAGCTGGCGGCCCCGACCAGGCCCGGCTCGTGCCAGGCTTCCAGGAGGGCGATGAGGCCGATTCGGCCCACCATCGAAAGCGCCGACGAAATCACCGTCTGGATCATCCGGCGTGCGGACGTGCGGGAATTCGGGCGAGCGAAGGTCCAGTGTTCGTGGACGAAATAGAAGGCGGAGCTGACAATCCCGTAGGCGATCGCCGCCGCCAGCCAGACGGGCACGTCGAAGATGCGGCGACCCGCGAGCGCGAGCGCGACATCGACGCCGAACGCAGCAGCGGAAACCACCAGGAACCGCAGCGCCGACCTGCCCTCATGGGAGGACATTATTCCCTCGCCTGTGCTCATCACGGAGACCAATTCCCTGGGGGACCCGTTCTCGCGCGCGAGCCGCCCCCTGCCGATCTACCTCGGACCCGCAGTCCGGGCCGTCAAGGGCTGGGCCTGTGGGCGGACAAATGATGTTCGGAGCGTGTCGCCGGTACACAGTCCGGGTGATCCCTGACTTGGCCGGAGTCCTGCCTTAAGGTGTCCTCGCCGCCCGTCCGTGTTATGCCGCCCTGAACCAAGACGCCTTGAGGAGCCGACATGCGAACCTGCACCCTGTTTCTGATCGCCGCCGTTTCCGGTCTGGCTCTGGCTGCGTGTTCGCCGCAGGCACAGTCCGATGCGGCCGCCGCCGCCAGCGACGCCCAGAAGGCGCTGACCGAGCAGGTCGACAGCCTCAAATCGCAACTCGCATCCGCAGCGACTGTGGCCGACATGACCGCGCCTCATGCGGACGCCGGTCCCGCGGTCTATTTCGTCAACCTGAAAGACGGCGACACGGTTTCATCGCCCTTCCGGGTCGTCTTCGGCGTCTACGGGAAAGGCGTCGCGCCGGCCGGGACCGAGAAAGAGAACACAGGTCACCACCACCTGCTGATCGACACCGAGCTTACGGACGAGGAAATGAAGTTCGCCATCCCGAACGACGAGACGCACAAGCATTTCGGCGGCGGGCAGACCGAGACGGTGCTGACCCTTCCGCCGGGCCAGCATACCCTGCAGCTCGACTTCGGCGACAAGGACCACAACCAGTTCAGCCCGCCGGTCATGTCGAAGAAGATCACGGTGACGGTTCAGTAGGCGGGTTCGGCCTTCGGACGGGTCGAAAAGCTTCGCGAGGGCCGTGGCCAGCGCTTCCTCGCTGTAGGGCTTCCGTACGATCGGCGCCCCGTCGTCCGCGACCGGCGTGGAGGCGCCTTCGTCCAGATTGGCATCGAGGACGGCAATCCCGCCGTTCCAGCCACTGTCAGCAGGTTAGACAACCCGCTGCGGGCTAAGCTGCGTCCTTTTTCTCCAGCGCCTGAAGTTCGGCTTTCACGCGCTCGGCGAGCTGGCGGAGCGTGAACGGCTTGGGCAGGAAGGAGATGGCGCGCTCCTCTTCCAGCGTCCGGGCGAGGTCGCGTTCGGCGTAGCCGGAGATGAACATCACCCGCGTATTGGCCAGCCATGGCCGCGCCTCGCGAAGGAGCGCCGGGCCGTCCATGCCGGGCATCACGACGTCGGAGATCAGCAGGTCGATGTCGCCGGCGTTTTCCTTGATGATCTCAAGCGCCTTTTCGCCATCTGCCGCCTCGATCACCTGGTAGCCGCAGGATGCGAGAAGCTGCGAGGCGATGCCGCGCACGCCGTCCTCGTCCTCGACCAGCAGGATGCGTCCGCGACCCGCGAGATCGGCGCCCTTGGCCGTGGAGGGGACGGGCGCGGGCTGTTCGAAGACCGGGTCCTGCGGCGCCTCGTCCGCTTCGCCGGTCCAGGCGGGCAGGAAGATCTTGAAGGTGGTGCCCCGACCGACCTTCGAGACCGGATAGATGTAGCCGCCGGACTGCTTGACGATGCCGTAGACGGTCGCAAGGCCAAGGCCGGTGCCGTGGCCGACATCCTTGGTGGTGAAGAACGGCTCGAAAATCTTCTGCATCAGCTCGGGCGGGATGCCCGCGCCGGTGTCGACCACTTCGATCAACACGTAGTCGCCCTCGGTGACGTGGACGAAGCCATCCTTGCGCGCCGCCGCTGCATCCGCCTTGGAGGTCCGGATGGTGAGATTGCCGCCGCCATTCTTCTCGATCATGGCGTCGCGGGCGTTGGTGCAGAGGTTGGTGAGCGCCGTCTCGATCTGCCCCTTGTCGGCCTTGACGCGCGGCAGGTCGCGACCGTGGACGATATCGAGCTTGATGCGCTCGTCGATGATGTCGCGCAGCAGGACGTAATAGTCCGACAGCACGTCTGACACGTCGAACACGTCCTGGCGGAATACCTGCTTGCGGGAGTACGCCAGCAGCGTGCGGACAAGCTCCGCGCCACGCGACGCGAACTCGTTGATCGACTTCAGCTCGAAGAAGGTGGGATCGCCCGGCGGGTGCCGGACCTGCAGCTTGTTGACGTTGAGAATGATGCCCTGAAGCAGGTTGTTGAAGTCGTGCGCCAGCTCTCCAGCCAGCTGGCCGATCGCCTGCAGCTTCGACCCCTGCGCGACGCGCTGTTCGAGCATCTTCTTCTCGGTCGTGTCGATGACGTAGGCGGCGCTGGGGCGGCCCTGCCGGTCGATGGCGATGAAGACGTCCACAGACTTGGAGGTTTCCCCGGCGAGTTTCAGGTTAACCGCGCCGTCCAGCGCCTTGCCAAGCTCCTCGGCGAGTTTCGCCGGCCCCTGGTCCGCCACGAAGAGATCCGCGAAGCGGGCGCCGGGCTGGGCCCTGCCTTCGGTCATGTCCAGCAACGCCCGGTTGGCGTCCAGCATGACGGCGCTTTCCACGCCATCGCCGTCGAGGCGGACGACGCCGAAGGGCGCATCGGCGAACATGGTGTCGTCGCCGCGAACGGCGCGCTGCTGCGACGCCTCGACTGCGGCCGGCATGGGCGGACCGCGCCGGGCCGAGCTTTCGGGAGAGTTCGAGACGTAAACTATGGAACGCGTCAGCGATTCCGGGCCCTTGCCGGACCAGGTGGTGATGAGCTGCGCCGGCGTTTCAACACCATCGCGGGCGCGCATCACCACTTCAGCGCGCTGGCTGGCGGCGCCGCGCACTTCGCGGCGCATGAGCTTCAGGCCTTCCGGCCGAAGAATGTCCTCAAGCCGCAGGCCGGCGGGTTCTTCTGGTAGCCCGAGCATGGCGCGCAGCGTCTGGTTGACATAGACGACGCGGCCGTCGCGCCGCGCGGAGAAGAAGCCAACCGGCGCATCCTCGACATAAAGCGCGCGGGGATCGACAGAGCCGGACGCGGCCGCTGAGGCATCGACGCGGCGAAGACGCCAGAGCGCCTTTGACTTGCCCAGCGGAGCCACGCTGGCTTCGTACTGGGTCGGGATGTGGGCGTCGCCGATGAGAATGGCGGGCAGCACCTCGGTGCGCCGAGCGCCGGCTTTCACGGCTTTCGAGAGGCGATAGATCGGCGCCGCCATTCCCGGATTGGCGCCGAACAGACGGTCGATCGAGGGGGCATGGCTCGAATCGCCAAGGTCGTTGGCGACCTGGGCGAGTTCGAGATAGGCCGGGTTGGCCGCAACGGTGGCGCCTCCGCGGTCCGAGACCAGCGCGGCTTCCTCGAGCGCCTCCAGCCAGACCAGCTTGCGGGTTGTCTGGGCCGCGGCCTCGGCCGCCCCGCGTTCGGGAAAGACGCCCAGACGACGCCCGGCGCCCTTCATGAGCCACAGGGTCAGCACCAGCGCCATCGCGCCGAGCGCGATGACCAGCACAGCGCCCGACGGGCCGACCGCCTGGCTCCAGGTGAGCGCCACGCCCGCCGCGCCGCCTGCGACGGCAAGCGAGGTCCAGAAGGCGATCTGCAGCCAGTCGAACCCCTTGCTTTCCGCGTGGGCGGGGGTTTCGGCCACTTCGTCCTCTTTGAGGTCGGGCGCGTCAGACATGGGCGGGATTCCGTTTCTCGACTCGACAGTATTGAGGTGATTCGCAGCGATCGGGGCGGCCAAGGCGCGCAGGGGCCTGACGCACGGGCGAAGAGTTATTCACAGCACCAAACGGATGGGGCGACCGCATCACCGCCTCCTCCCCTTGGCCGTATTGAGAACGAAGCCGATCACCTTGGCGACAGCCTCGAAATGCTCGCGCGGGATCGAGTCGTCCACCTCGACCGCGGCGAACAGCGCGCGCGCCAGGGGGACGTTCTCGATCATCGGAACGCCGGCCTCCTTCGCTACCTCGCGGATGCGCAACGCGACATCATCGACGCCCTTGGCGACGCAGACGGGCGCGGCGTCTGTCTCCGGCTCATACCGCAAGGCGACCGAATAGTGCGTCGGGTTGTTGATCACGACGGTGGCCTTCGGAACCGCAGCCAGCATCCGCTTCTTCGCGCGGGTCATCCGGATCATCCGCAACTTGGCCCGGATGTGCGGGTCGCCCTCGGATTGCTTGACCTCGTCCCGGATGTCGCGGCGTGACATCTTCATGCGGTTCATGAAGCTCATGCGCTGCCAGAGATAATCGAGCGCGGCGATCAACCCGATGGCGATCAGCGCGGCGACGAACATCCGACCGGCGAGCGTTTGCGCCAGCGCCAGCAGGCCGCCTGGATCAAGCGTTCCGGCGCCGACGATGGTCGCCGCATGGGGCCAGATCGCATAGCCCATCGCAACGCCGACGGCGCCGATCTTGAGGACGGCCTTGAGCAGGTTCATCCAGCCTTGCGGACCGAACATGCGCTCCAGCCCCTTGGCGGGCGACAGCTTGTTCAGGTCGGGCTTGATCTTCTCGAAGGTCCACAGCGGACGGACCTGGATGATGTGACCCATCACGGCGCCGACCAGCAAGGCGCCGAAGATCACGCCGAGCGGAGGCAATAGTGCGAGCAACAGCGCGCGCAACACATTCATCGCGCCGCCATCGGTCAGCCGGAACGCCTGGGGATGATCCATGATCCGCGCCAGCGGGTCTGCGATGGCGCGCGTGGCCGGGCCGGCGCCGGCGACGACGGCCGCCGCCGCCATCAGGAGGAACCACGCCGGCACGTCCTGGCTCTTGACGACATCGCCCTTCTTTCGCGCGTCATCCAGCCGCTTCTGGGTGGGATCTTCAGTCTTCTGGCTGTTGTCCTGCTCCTCCGCCATGTGCGCTCCCTAGTGTGGCGAGAGGAAGCGCGTTTCGCGCTCCATCTCCGCCAGCCACACCATGAGCCCGCCGCCCAGCCCGACCGCGGTGATCGCCAGCCCCAGCAGGACCGAGAGCGGCATCGCGATCATGAAGACCTGAAGCTGGGGCATCAGGCGCGCGACGATCGCGAGCGAAACGTTGAACAGCAGCGAGAAGATCAGGACCGGCGCGGCGATCTGGATGCCAAGCCGGAACGCCCCCGATACCGCGTTGATGACAAACTGCGATGCATCGCCCACCGGCGGCATGGCGCCCGGCGGAAACACCGTATAGCTGTCCGCCGCCGCCTGGATCATCATCCGGTGCAGGCCCGCCGCCATGATCAGGACGACGCCCATCAGCGAGAAGAAGCCCGAAAAGATCGCCCCCGACTGGCTGGCGATGGGGTCGAGCTGTTGCGCAAAGCCCAGACCGGACGCCATGCCGACCGTGGCCCCGGCCACCTGAAGCGCGCTCATCATCAAACGGGCGCCGCCGCCGAGCAGCAGGCCGATCAGGATTTCGCTGATGAGCATCGGGATGCCAGCCGCGATGGACGAAGGCGCGGCCGGTATCTGGCCGGACAGGGACGGCGCCAGCGCCGCCGTGACAAGCACTGCGGCAGCTAGCCTCAGCGTGGCGGGCGTCGCCTGCTCGCCCCAGCCCGGCGCCAGCATCAGTACGGACCCGAGCCGCGCAAAGAGCAGCGCGCCGATCCAGGCATATTGCGACAGCCAGTCCAGGACCGGACCCTCCTCAGAAGTCGGCGATGCGCGCGAAGATGTGGTTCGAGAAGCCGCCCAGCGTCGCTCCCATGAGCGGCAGGAAGATCAGCAGCGCCGCGAAGATCACGAGAATCTTGGGGACGTAGACCAGCGTGATTTCCTGGATCTGGGTCAGCGCCTGGAAGAACGCGATGACGAGACCGATCACCAGTCCGGCGATCATCGCCGGGGCGCACATGATCACCGTCGCCCAGAGCGCTTCGCGCCCAAGATCGAGAACTTCTCCGCCGTTCATGCGCATCGCCTCGGAATTTGGGGTAGGCAGAAATTGCCGCGTTAACCCTTTCAGCCGAAAGGTTAACAAAGGGTGGCGATGCGGCCGCCGCCGCTGTATTGGCCGCGCCTGCGGGCCTTTGAGCCGGGCCGGGAACCGGCTTAGTCTGCCGGCCGGCGTGTATGAGTGCGACAAGGAGAATCCGACGACCCGGCACAGGGAACGCGGATCAAAGAAGGCGGCATGGTGAGGATCATCCAGCTCGTGATCGGGGCCGTTCTGGCAGGCGCCGGAGCTTATCTGACGTGGCTGAACCGCGCCCACGCGCCGCAGCTGTTTCCGCCCGATCCGCACAACGCGCCATGGATTCTGGTTGCCGGACTTGGCGCGCTTGTCGTCGGCCTGGTGGCGCTGGTCGGGGCGGCCATCCCCGGGCGCGGCCGCAAGCTGCGCCTGGCCGAAGAGGCCGCTCGCCGCGAAGCGGCGCTGCAGGCGGCGGACGCCTATTATGCCGAACGCGCCCGCGCGGCCGACCGCGACTGGCGTTCGGGCGATCTGCCGCCGGGACCCGTCGTCCACGCGCCGCCGCCCGTCCCGCCGGAGCCTGCCCCGGAGCCCGTCGCGCCGGAGCCCGAGCCGCCTCGCGCCGTCCATCGGGACCCGGCGCCGCCCCAGCCGGAACCGCCAGAGCCCGCCGTCGCCGAAACGCCGCGCCCCCCGGCGCCAGAAAAAGCTCCGCCCTTACCCGAACCCGTGGTGGCGGCCGCCGCCCCGCGCGGCTTTCCCTCCGCCGCCACGCTGGCGCCGATTCCAAAATCAGTCAGCGAACCGGTTCCGCCGGTGACGACAGCGGCGCCGTCGCCAGCCGCAGAGCCGGTCGCCCGGCAACCTGCGGCGTCAATGGCGGCGGTCGCCGCAGCGCCGGCGCCATCGCCGACCGAGGCCGCCCCTGACGGCGCGTTCGGAGCGATCCGCGCCGCGATTTCGGCAAACGAGCTGGATGAAGCCGATCGTGCGCTGAATGAGGAGCGCGCGCGCCTGACCGCGGCGGGCGCCGGATCCGAGATTGCGCTGGCCGAACTGACGGGCCTCGCCGGCGATCACGCCGCCGCAGCCGGACGCACGGGCGCAGCCAAATGGCTCTGGCGTCTCGCGTTGCAGAGGTTCGGCAGCGCCAATGCGATCAATTCACCCGCCGCCCGCGCCGTGTCGGAGCGGCTGCGCCTCGCGGACCAGTAGGCCGCGCGAGGCGCCCGGCTATTTCGCCCGGCTATTTCGACAGTCGCAGCCGTGCGATTTCCTTGGCGATGGACTGGAAGGCCGCGTTGAGGTCGGCTCCGGTGGCGGCGATGTACGCGTGCGACGCATTCGTGGCGCACGTGTTCATCAGATCGATCGCGTTCGGATCCGTGCCGACATCAAATCCCACCGTAAAGATGGTGATGTTCGCCTGCTTCATCGCTGCGCACAGCGCCTTCGCCTGGGTATAGGAATCCCCGTTCGTGGCGTTGCAGTTGATGTGGTCCGAGGTGCTTCCGCTTCCGGACGCTGCATCCTTGGCGATGACGCCGTTGCAATAGGGACTGTTGAACGACCCGTCGGTCATCAGCACCATGACCTTGGCGAGGTACGGCGCTCCATATGCCGCCGGCTGGCTTCCCGATGGCCAAAGCGACGCGAAGTTGGGCGAGATCATGTACCAGCCCCAGGCGACGCCAACCTGCCCGGCTGTCGAGCCCTGGGCCACCAGCGCGTTAATCGCCGTGTGCAGGTCCGACTTGCTGGACGTCAGGGGAACGATCTGGTTGGTCAGACATGGGTTGCCGCTGGACGCGTAGTTGCGGCCCACCAGGGCGTCGCTTGGCGACACGTCCGTATAGGCATTGCTTCCCGTGCGTTCAGACGTGCAGGTGCTGATCTCGAAGATGCGCGTGGAGCCGCTCGCGTTGGTGAAGCGGTAATATTCGCACCCCTGCTTCAGACACCAGGACGATCCGCCTGAACTGTAGTTCGAATAGTTCGGGCCAAGCGTGCCGCCCAGCACGAACGTGTTGCTCGCGGCGTTCGAAACCGGCCAGGAGTTGTTTCCGCTCGTGTTGATCTGCGTCATGCCGTTGACGCCGGTGATATAGACGTAGTCGCCATTGGCGAGGCCGTGCGATGCGGACGTGACGCGGACCTCGCAGGCGCTGGTGAAACATTTGCTCACCGTTCCGGCGGACGAATAGATGCCGCTGGACATGTTGGTCGTGCCGCTGAGGAAAAATGCGTTCGAGGTCGCTCCGGAAACGGTCCACGTCGTTCCAACCGTGTTGTTGGCGTAGGTGAAGCCGTTGACGCCGGTTATGTAGACATAGTCGCCGTTGGAAAATCCATGCGCCGTCGACTGCACCTGAACCTCGCAGGTCGCATCAAAGCAACGCTGCGCCGTTCCGCCCGAAGAGTAGGTTTGCGACGTGAAGCCGTTCGATCCGTCCAGCAAGAAAGTGGTCGACGTGCTGTTGGTGATCGTCCACGTGCCGCTGCCGGAATTGTTGGCGTAGGTGAAGCCGCTGATCCCGCTGATGTGGACCAGGTCGCCGGTCGAGAAGCCGTGGCTGCTCGAGGTTGTGATCTGGACGTCGCAAGCGGCGTCAAAGCACCGCTGGAGCGTGCCGCCCGAGGTGAAGGAGCTGAAGCTGGAGGAATTGATATACGCGGACGTCGATGCGTCCTTCAGCTTGAACGTGTTCGTCGTTACGTCGGAAACGAGATAGATGTTGTTGTTCAGTTGCGTCATCCCGCCGACGCCGGTGATGCGAAGGTAGTTCCCGTTCGCAAAGCCGTGGCCGTTGGACGTGATCGTGACCTGGTTGCTGGACTTGGAAATCGCCGACGGCGTCTTGGACGACCCGTTTTTCCACGCAGCGCCGCTGATCGATTTCGAGGCGCCGTTTTTCCAGTCCACGAAGGAAATCGACTTCGCCGAACCGTTCCGCCAGTCAGCGGCCGTTATGGCGGTCGCGCCCGTCGCGGGCCCGCGAACGCTGTCGGCGTAAGCGCCGGCGTTGACGCCCATGGACCAGGGGATCACGGCGACCTTGGAATAGAAAGGCGTCTGCTGATCGTTGACAACTATGTCGATGAGGTTGCCTGCGGCCGTACGAAGGTCGCTTATCTTGGTGCCGGAACCCATCGACCCTGTCGTGTCCAGCAGGAGCGAGACTTCCACATTGGCGCCGCCGCGCCGCACTTCGCTTTCGGCCGAGACGTTGACGTGGTCGATGCCCATGATCGGCATGAAGAATGTGTCGATCCGCACGGTGCCTTTGAGGCTCACGACATCTGTGCCGGACACGAGCGTCAGCGCCACCGATCCAGGCGGGGCCTGGTGAAAGTTCTTGTCGATATAACGGCGCGCAACATCATTGAGCGTCGCGTCGTCCTTGCTCGTGGTGGAGCCGACCGCCAGTGCGGCCGCGTCGAGCGCCGAACCGAGTTCGAAGCGGGCGAGGAAAGCCCTGCCCCCGTCGATTGCGAGGCCGGTGCACGCCATGAGCGGCACGACCATCAGCGCAAACTGCATGGCGAACGCGCCGCTGCGGTTTTTCAGAAAACGCTCGAATGAACGCTTCATCTGTTCACGTCCTGTGTCCACAACCAACCGGCCGGCGCCGGCAATCCCGAACCGGATGCTAGAATGTCGAGGTATTTCCGTTGTCGTCCGTCTTGCCGTCCATCGAGATCAATCGGTTCTCGCGGGGACGCGCATAGGCGTAGCGCACGATGGCAAGAGCCGGCCCGTCGAACAGCGTCGTCAGCGGGCTGGTGTAGTGGTAGCGAAGTCCGACGCGGATCACGCTTTCGCCGACATCGCCCAGACCCGCAGCGTCGTTGATGTCGTAGCTGACCTCGGTCCCGGCATACCGCCGCCAGAGGAGGTAGGGATCCTTGTCCGGGTCGTTCTGGTAGCCGATCGCCGACACGTCCAGATCGAGCACGCTCTCCGTGGTCACCGGTTTCATCATGTAGATGGAGGCGTCGTAGATCTGCTTGAGATCGCTGGACGTCATTATGTTTTCACGCGCAACGAGATCGGCGACTTCGTGAACGTAGCGCGTCGCCTCGTCGGTCGCGCGGAAGCGCAGCGTCAGCTCGAATACGCCCATCACGATGACAATGAGCGCAGGCGCAAGCAGGGCGAACTCCACCGCCGCCATGCCGCGACGATCGCGCCCAAGACGCCGTGAAACCTTCCGGATTGCTGGCTTTGTGTCTGGCGTCATGACCAAGGCTCGTTCTTGACGATGCAATAGGAATTGACGATCGCCGGCAGGTCCGGGCCCATGCCGAACAACTTGCTCATGAACGGCGTGATGAAGGTGTGGTGGATGGACGAGCGAACCACCGAATACTTTCCGGCGCCGCCGGGCTGAAAGACGAAGTTCACGGGGTTGCCGTCCGCGTCGAACTCGGGCGGCGGATAGGTGATGGCGCTGATGCTGTCGAACGAGCGGACGTCGAACACGATCGCTTCGCAATCGATCATCGTCGAACTCTTGGCGCAGACCTGGTCGTGGAAGGCCTGGGCCATGTCTCCGCTGGTCTGGACCTGGCCGGTCTGCAGCACCCTGGCGGCCTCGTAGGTCACGTAGCCGAGCGCGTAGGCCTTGTACTGGTACAAAACGAATTCGATCAGGCCCACGACCAGCAGGAAGAACACTGGCGCGAGCATGGCGAATTCGATCAACGCGCTACCGCCCTCCTCGCCGGAGAGCCGCCTGTGCGACCGCATTGGAGTGTCCCGCCTTATCTACTGCATCACATGATGAGGCATCAGGTTTAATTATCCGCTCAAGCCGAAGGGAGAATTCGGGGGCGGCCTTCATCCCTGGTTTACGATTGCGACAGGGATGACCCGGACCTGTTAACCCGGGGCGCCCCAAGTGTGGGCGGCGGGCGCGTCGTGCGGACCTGCTATTTTCCCTCGCGTTTATCGTCCCGAAACGAAACGGCGGCATCACTGGCCGGATGGACGCTCCGGCCAAGCCCCATCCAGACCCGCTGACGGCGCGTTCGCGCTGGTCAGGAATGGTGCGCCCGGCCGAGGTGCGCGCCTCATCGGTTCTGCACATCCTGATTACCGCCTACGCTATCGCCGGCTTCGCCATCGCCGTCTGGATGGCCTGGCGGATCACGCACAACGACCTTCTGCCCAACATGCCGACGACCGGCCGCTGGGCGACGTTCGACTGGCTGACCAACTACCAGGCCGGCTTCGTGCGCCGGGGGCTGCTGGGCGAGGTCCTGCTCCGGCTTTCCGACGCCACGGGCGTTTCTGTGCTGAACCTGGCGTTCGCCGGCATGGTCGCGGTCTATGGCGCGTTTGCCGCCGCGCAGATCGCCCTGTTCCGCTCCATTCCCGACGCCTCGCCGGCGCTGATGATCATTTTCGCCCCGTTCATGCTGGGCTTCGAAGTGCTGATGACGTCGGCGACCGGGCGGAAGGACGTGATCCTTCTCGCCGTGCTGGCCATGCTGGCAGTCTGCCATGTCCGGCGCAGACCGGACGAGCCGAGCCGGGCGCCCGAGATCGCCCTGTGCGCGCTGCCCGCGCTGGTGCTGATCCACGAGGCCTTCTTTCTCTATTCTCCCTACATCCTGGTGTTCGCGCTGCTCGATCCGGCGACGCGGACGCGGCGGTTGCGCCTCGGCGCACTGTGGCTGGCGTCCGGCGTGGCGCTGGGCGCGGCGGTGGTGTTCCACGGCTCCGCGCATCAGGCGGCCGGGATCTGCCAGGCGCTTGGAGACCGGATCAAGCTTCCCAATTTCGGGTCGGCCTGCCTTGGCGGCGGCGCCATCTCGATGCTGAAGGCCAGCCTGGCGCAGGGCTGGGACCATTTCCGCCAGACCTATGGCAACCAGACGAGCCTGACCGTGACGCCCGCGCTGTTGCTGATCTCGGCCGCCTTCCTGCCGATGAGCGGCTTTATCAGCCAGCTGAAGCAAAGCCGGCCGCGCCGCTTTCTGGTGATTTCAATCGGCGCCCTGTGCGCCCTGACAATGAGCCTTCCGCTCTTCATTGCCGCTGACGACTGGGGGCGCTGGATCCGCATGCACGCGGTGGCGCTGGGCTTTATTCTCTGCGCGGAGCTGGCGCGGGGACAACGCGAGGGCTGGGCCCGGCCCGGCCCCCTTGCGACGACCGTGCTGGGAAGCAGCGGGTACATGGCCGCCGTCGTGCTCTACGCCTCGATGTGGGATTTCAACATCGTCGGCCAGTTGATTGGCGGCGGCTTCTTCGGACGCCTGCTTGGCCTCGGTATCGCGGCCTAGACGAGGTTCGCCATCGGACGGGCGCCGGCGCTGTCTGGAAAGACGATGCGGTCGAGATCCGCGGCGTCCCATCCGAGCTGTTCGCGCAACACGCCCTTGAATACGGACCGCGCATCGTTGGCCGGAGCGAGGTCGCGGTTTTCAAAAAGCGCGGCGGGCTTGAGCGTCGGCCAGTCGCCGAACATGCGCCCGCCCTTGATCGCGCCGCCGGCGAGAAGGACCGTGCCGGCGGTTCCGTGATCCGTGCCCTGCGCGCCGTTGACCCGCACGGTGCGGCCGAACTCAGAGACGGCGACAAGCGCCGTTTTCTTCCAGCTCTCGCCCATCGTGTCCTTCAGCGCCTTGAGCCCGGCGTCGAACTGCGTGAAGCGCTGCTGCAGGGCGGGCGCCTGGCCGGCGTGGGTGTCCCAGCCATCGAGGCTGACGACGGCGATCTCCGGGCCGTCCGGCTCGGCGAGGAACTTGCCGGCGGCCTGCAGCATCGGAACATACTGGCCCGGCCCCGCCCGGCCGCCGCCCATGCCGGACATGGCGCCGCCATCGCCCGCGACCTTGTTGGCGCCCAGCGCCTCTGTGAGCGAGGTCTTCAGCAGGAGATCGTCCTGGTAGAGGTCCATCAAGCGGTTGAGCGTGTCGTCGCTGGCTTCGGGCAGCACAGCCGGCGACCATGACGCGACCTGCGCCTTGCCGCGCACGATCAACGGCTGCATCGGTCCGATCGAGACGGCGGAATAAGCCGCGGGGGCGCGCTGCAGAGCCCGGTTAAGCCAGCCATCCGGCGTGACGGTTTTCACCGCGCCGGACTCGAGGAGATCCTGCGCCTCAAAGTGCGAACGCTCGCGATACGGCCCCGCCGTGGCCGGCGCGAAGGCGGCCTCGCCCGCCTTGTACATGCCCGCAAGACTGGCGAAGGCGGAATGGAGCGCGAAGCCATCGTCCAGCGGACGGGCCGCGGCGTCGATCAGCGGCGCCCGGTATTCATGGATGTTCGGATCGTCGATCTTGGGCAGCAGGGACATGCCGTCCATGGCGCCGCGCAGGATGACCACGATGACTTTCCTGCCGTTGCTCTGCTGCGTGGCGGCGAAGGCGGGCGCGGCGACGGACGCCAGCGTGACGGCACAACCGCCCATGAGCAGCGAGCGGCGGTTGATGGCGTGGAACGCCGGGTTGGACGGAGCCATGATCCTTACCTCCGCTGGAATTCGGGACTCATCAGGGCGAGCGTGAAGCCCTGTTCGGCGCTTTCGGCGCGCGAGACGCCCTGGCGGGTTTTCTCTCCGGCCATCGGTCCCAGCGCACGGTCGAGGAAATCCTCCGGCGAGCCCATCGCGGACATTCTCTGCGAGACCGCGTTGGCCCATTCAAGCCGCTTCATCACCGCGTCGGCGCCGGACCACGCCGAGGCGATATCCGGCCAGCCGGCGGGCGACGGCGCGCCGAAGGGTTGCTGCGCCAGCGAGACATAAACGGCGCGCTGGTCTCGCCCGAACGCAGCCTGGGCGCCGGCGGCGCGGGACACAGATACGAGCAGCTCTTCCGGCGTCTTGAACTTCGCGGGCGCCTCGACCCAGGCTTCGTCGAGATCGACGACCGTGCGGGCGAGCGCTGAAAGATCGCCATGCGTTTCAAGGAAGACCGCCTGGAGTTTTGCGACGGCGGCCGGCGGTGGATCGTCGGCGACAAAATGACGGGCGAGCTTGGTCGCGATGTGATGGGCGGTGGCCGGACTACGGGCCAGATCGTCGAGCACGGCGGCGGCCTGCTGCTTGCCCTGCACAGAGTAGGTCTTGCCAAGGATCTTGCGCGAGCCGGGCTCGTGGAACGGTTCGACGAAGACGGTTTCGCCGGGATGGTCCTGCAGGTCGAGGGCGACCTGTATCAGCCCGCCGCCCTGCCCGCCGCCGCGCCGGCGGCCGGCCAGACGCGCCAGCTTTTGCTGGTTCTGTCCGCCGCCGGGGCGCGCCTGTCCGCCAACCGTCCAGCCGGTGAGCGCCTTGGCGAACTCGATAACGTCGGCCTGCGTGTAGCCGGTGTCGACGCCCATGGTATGCAGCTCGAGAACCTCACGCGCGAGGTTCTCGTTGAGGCCGAGCTTGCGCCGCTCGGCGACCTGCGTTGACGGCCCGATCGAGCGGTTGGCGTCGAGATAGACCAGCATGGTGGGGTGGAAGGTGGAGGCGCCGAGCAGGCCGGCGAACGAGCCGAAGGCGTGCGCGCGAATGACGTCCCGCTCGAAGGGACCGACAATGCCGATCAGCTGCGGGTTGCGCGCGGCGACGGTGAAGTGGTTAGACCAGAAACGCACCCAGCGTTCGGCGAACGGGTCGGGCGTTGCGGCGGCATGGCGGCTGCGCGCAGCGATCTCCTGCTGCAGGCCCTGACGCGCCTCTTTCTGGATTTCCTTGCGGACCTCCTGCGGGATGTTGGCCAGCGCCGGGTTCTGACCGCCCGGTTCCGGCCGGCTGCCGTCGGAGGTCTGCATGGAGGGATCGGCCGCGGCCTTCCGCTTGCCGCCGAGCTTCGCGAGGTCGTCGGGCGACATGTTCGCATAGGCTTCGCGGCGCTCGGTGAAGACCTGTTCGACCGTCATCAGGCCGTCGGCCGGAATCAGCGCGGCGTCCGGCCGGATCTGGGCCTTGAGCCAGCCGCGCGGATCGGAGGAAGCGGCGAGGATCTCGCCCGGCCTTGCGCCCAGTCCGAAGCGGTTTGCAGCGATGGCGCCCTGAAGCAGGCTCATGCCGGCCTCCTTTTGCTGGCTGACACGCTGAAAGTACTACCGTTCGGTATCTGAATGTATGCCGAAGACGGCGGGATTTGTATCAATGTGTCGTCCCGGGCTCCGGCCTCACCGCATTGCGGCGAAGGCGGCCGGCCTGTATGACGCCGCCTCCGGCCCCCGTCCTCCCCAGAAATACGGCCGGAAAACAAGAGTAGGTCATGTTCGAGGTTTCCGTTTCCGGTTCGTTCGAGGCGAGCCACTACATCAATGCCGAGGGCGCATCCGACGCCTACCGGAAGGTGCATGGCCATTCCTTCGTCGTGACGGCGAGCGTCGCGGGCCAGGGTCCGGGCAAGGACGGCTGGGTGCTGGACCTTGGCGAACTGGATGCGGCGCTGAAAGACACGCTGGCCCAGCTCGACCATTCGGTGCTGAACGACATTCCGGGTCTGGAACAACCCACCTTCGAGAACCTGCTGCTCTGGATCGACGGCCAGCTGAAGGCCCGTGGTTATTCCGCCTCGCGCATCGAGATCGAGCGGCCCACCGTTCGCCAGCGCGCGGTCTATACGCCGGCCGGCTGAGGCCGCTGCACTTGCCACCGCAACCCCTCGCCCGCTTCACGCGTTTCACAAGACATGCGTGAGAGAGGAGTCGGTTTCATGCCCACAGCGAGTGAGCGAGCAAAGAACAAGCGGGGATCCGGCCAGTTCGGCGGGTCGGAGCTGGCGAGCAATGAAACGCCGGTCAGTTCGACCAGCGGGGCGCCCCGGCGCAAGGCCCCAAAGGCCCGCGCGCATCCCGGCAAAACGGCCATCAAGCCTGCGCCGTCCCGTCCAGGCGATTATACGCAAGCCAACGGCCGCGACGATCCGAGCCTCAGCGAACACGACCACGAGCACCAGAAGCTGCGCAGCGAGGCCGAGCGCCGCCTGCACTACGACGGACAGGGCCAGGACTGATGCAGGCTAACCTTCGAGATCTTCACTGGCCTCGAGCCATTCGGCTTCGGCGGCGTCGAGCTTGGCCTGAAGCTGGGCGCGGCCCTTGAGCTTGGCTTCGGCGTCGCGCGCGTGGGCGAAGGCGTCCGGATCGGCAAGCTCGCGGTCGAGCAGCTCCAGCGCCGCGCGCGCTTCTTCCATCGCCTTCTCCGCCGTCTCGACGCGGAGCTTCTGCTTGTAGGACGGCTTGGCGCCCGACTTTGCCTTCGCCGGCTCGGGCTTTGGCGGGTCCGCACGAGCGATTTCGGCGCGGCGGATTTCCGGCTGGCGATCGGCGGCGAGGACCAGCGCCTTGTAGTCCGCGATGTCGCCGTCATAGGGCGCGGCCTTGCCATCCTTCACCAGCCACAGCCGGTCGGCGGTCGCCTCGGCCAGATAGGTGTCGTGGGTGATGAGCAGCAACGCGCCCTGATAATCGTTTAGCGCGTAGATCAGCGCCTCGCGGCTGTCGATGTCGAGGTGGCTGGTCGGCTCGTCGAGGATCAGGATGTGCGGCTTCGACCATGTGGTGAGGCCCATCAGCAGCCGCACTTTTTCTCCGCCCGAAAGCTTGTCGACTTTCGTCTCGACCTTCTCGGCGCCAAAGCCGAACTGCGCCGCGATGGCGCGCAGGCGCGACTGGTTGGCGTTGGGATCGAGGTCCTTGATGTGGTCCAGCACATTCTCGCCGGCGCGCAGTTCATCAAGCTGGTCCTGCGAGAAGTAACCGATGCGCAGCGCCTTGGCCGCGCGGCGGCCGCCGACCAGCAGCGGCAGCTTCTGTGCGATGGATTTCACCAGCGTCGTCTTGCCCTGCCCGTTGGCGCCGACGATGGCGATGCGGTCGTCCATGTCGAGACGCAGGCTGACATTGCGCAGCACGGGCTTGCCCTGGACGTAGCCCATGTCGGCGCGTTCGAGGTCGAGGATGGGGGACGCCAGTTCGTCCGGCGGATCGCCGAACTTGAAGGGCGTGGTGCGCTCGGCCAGCGGGACGGAGATGTCCTGCATCTTCTCCAGCATCTTGACCCGGCTCTGCGCCTGACGCGCCTTCGACGCCTTGGCGCGGAAGCGGTCGACGAAGGCCTGAAGGTGGGCGCGCTGGGCGTCCTGTTTCGACTTCTGCGCTTCGAGCTGGGCGGCGCGCTCCGCCTTCTTCTTCAGATAGGTGTCGTAGCCGCCGGGGCTGACGACCAGCTTGGTCTGTTCGACGGCGAGGATGTGGGTGACCGAACGGTTGAGCAGGTCGCGGTCGTGGCTGACCACGACCACGGTGTGCGGGTACTTGCGCAGGTAGACTTCAAGCCACGCCGCGCCCTCAAGGTCGAGATAGTTGGTTGGCTCGTCGAGCAGCAGAAGATCGGGGCGCGAGAACAGGACGCCGCCCAGCGCCGCGCGCATCCGCCAGCCGCCGGAGAATTCGCGGACGGCGCGCGTGAGGTCAGCCTGCGTGAAGCCGAGGCCGACGAGGATTTCCGACGCCCTCGCCTCGCCCGACCAGGCGTCGATGTCGGCGAGGCGGGCGTGGACCTCGCCGATGCGCATCGGGTCTTCGGTGGTTTCCGCCTCGGCCATCAGTTCGGCGCGCTCGACATCGGCGGCCAGCACGACGTCGATCAGCAGGTCATCCGTCGCGGCGGCTTCCTGCGCCACATAGCCGAGCTTCGCGCCCTTGTTGATGCGGATCGAGCCGTCGCTCCTGTCGCTGGCGATCTCCTCGCGGATCAGGCGCAGCAGGGTGGACTTGCCCGTGCCGTTGCGGCCGATGAGGCCGACCTTCCAGCCGTCCGCAATCTGGGCCGAGGCCTGCTGGAACAGCGGCCGGCCTTCGATCCGGAAGGTCAGATCCTGAATTTGCAGCATGGAGGAAAAACCCGGGAGATATCGCCCGTCTGACGGGTCTTTTCGGGGCCCGTATTACGGATTGCGCCGCCGGGGTCAAATGGAGCCTCGAATCCGGCTCAGGCGCTGGCGGCCAGCGTGGCGGCCGCCTCACGGATACGGACCTGCCGGCGAAGCAGAAGGATGATGCCGGCGGCGACAAGATAGGGGACCGGAAGCGCCAGAAGCCCCGCGTGGAAACTGCCGGTCAGGTCCTTCGACAGGCCCCAGGCATAGGGACTCACAAAGGAGCCGAACTGCCCGATGGCGTTGATCGCGGCGACGCTGACGGCCATGGCGCGCGGGTGCAGCAGGTCTCCCGGCACCAGCCAGAACAGCACGGCGATGGCCCCGTTGCAGGCGACCGCGAAGGCGTAGGCGGCCATCACCACGATGCTGTTGGTGGTGAGCGCCATCACCGCGTAGGACAGACCCATCAGCACCAGCGGGATGGCGAGGTGGAAGTAGCGCTCCTTCGACCAGTCCGAGTGCCAGCCATTGAACAGCATGCCGATACCGGCAAGGACGCCCGCTCCCGCAATCAGGTAGCCGACATCGGTGATGCTGAGCCCGGTCGCCTGCTGCAGCAGGTCCGGCGCAGACAGCGTGAAGGCGTACCAGGACCCGAGCACGAGAAAGTTGACCGCGCTGACCATCAACACCAGCGGGTTGAAGATGGCGCGGAGAATGCTGTGCGGCTTTTGCGGCCCCAGCAGCTCGGCGTCGGCGGCGAGGCGGCGGGTGATCCAGTCCTTCTCGGTGTCCGTGAGCCATTTCGCCGCCGCCGGGCTGTCGGGCAGGAGGAACAGGACCACGGCGCTCATCAGCACGGCGGGCAGGCCTTCGACAAGGAACAGCCACTCCCAGCCGCGCAGGCCCAGCGTCCCGTCGAGACCCAGCAGCGCGCCGGCGATGACGCCCATCACCACCTGGCTCACCGGCCAGGCGATGTAGAAGCGGCTGATGGCGCGCCCGCGATGGGCCGCCGGGAACCACTGTGTGAGATAGTAGATCACGCCCGGAAAGAAGCCGGCCTCGGCGACGCCAAGGAAGAAGCGAACCATATAGAACTGGATCGGCGTGCGCACGAACATCATGGCGACGGCGAGCGCGCCCCAGGTGAGCATGATGCGGGCGATCCAGCGCCGCGCTCCGAACCGCACGAGAAGCAGGTTGGAGGGAATTTCAAACAGCGCGTAGCCGAGGAAGAAAAGCCCGCCGCCAAGACCATAGACCGCCGCGCTGAAATTCAGGTCGACGTTCATCTGCACCGAGGCGAAACTGAGATTGACCCGGTCCATGTAGGCGATGCCGTAGCCGACGCCGATCATCGGCAGCAGGCGCCACGTCGCCTTGGAGAGCGCGCTGCGCTCGATCGCGCCGTCGTCCGGGCTGGCCGTCTCCATGCGTTGTCTCCAGCCCTCTCTGGTCGCGGCCAATGCTAGCCGCGCGACCAGTATCCGTCGATCCGCGCGGTGGGGGATAACCAGAGCGGCTAGACACAGAAGACGCCGGGATTCCAGCTATTTTTGTGGTGTCCGGGGGTTTACTCGCCCGGGGGCGGGAGGGATTGTCCCGCCCGCGCCGAGGCTGGCGGCGCGTCCTGCTCGGACAAGACACGCGATCCAGCCGGGGAAGGAATGCGCCCAACGCTGGACTTGCGCCTCTGCCGGCCGGCTTTCTCGCTTGCCGCGCGCCGCGCCTAGCTGCGGAAGCTGGAGATGGCCTTTCGACAAAAGCCGGACGCCCCGGCCCCGCGCAAGAAGAAGCGGGACCCGATGGACTGGAAGACATGGCAGCACGCGGCGCTGGTCGCCGTGCTGGCATGGGCGGGCGTGGGCGCGGATGGACTGTCGTCCGCCAATTACGGCCCCGAGGAAGCCTTCAAGGCGATGGCGGGGCACGAGCCGCTGGTGCTGTGGCTGGCGCTGATCACCGCCGTGACGGTGATCGTGATCTCGATGGCCTATGTGCAGATCATCGCCCTCTTCCCTTCCGGCGGCGGCGGATACCAGGCGGCGACGCGGCTGGTGCATCCCTACGCCGGGTTGATCTCCGGCTCGGCGCTGGTGGTGGACTATTCGCTGACCATCGCGATTTCGGTCGCCGCCGCCGCCGACGCGCTGCTGAGTCTCGCGCCTCCGGACTGGGTCTGGCTGAAGCCATGGCTGCTGACGGCGGGCATCGCCATCCTGCTGGGGCTGAACCTGCGCGGCATCCGGGAATCCATCATGATCCTGGCGCCGGTGTTCTTCGGTTTCCTGCTGACGCATGTGTTTCTCATCGGCGCCGGGCTGATCGCGCGGTCGACGCACCTGATCGAAGGCGTGGCGCGGGCCGAGCATGTGGCGGCGCGGGTGACGCACGATGGCGGGGCGTGGGCGCTGATCGCCATTCTCGGCGCCGCCTACGCGGCGGGCGCGGGCACCTACACTGGCATCGAGGCGCTGTCGAACAACGCCCACGCGCTGAAACCGCCGCGGGCGCAGACCGGCGCGCGGGCGATGGCGCTGATCGCGATTTCGCTGGCCGTGGTCGCCGGCGGCATCATGCTGCTCTACACCGTGTGGCTGCCGCAGATGGAGGCCGGCAAGACGCTGAACGCCGTGGTGTTCCAGGCGACGCTGGCCGAACTGTTTCCCGGCGCGCCGGCCTTCAACCACGTCATGATGATCGCAGCGATGTCGTTCGCGGCGGCGCTGCTGCTGGTGGCGGCGAATGCAGGATTTCTCGGCGGCCCGGCGGTGCTCGCCTCGATGGCGCTGGACAAGTGGGCGCCGCACGGCTTTGCGCACCTCTCCAGCCGGCTGGTGGCGCAGAACGGACTGCTGGCGATGGGCGTCGCCGCCAGCCTCGTGCTGCTGGCGACCGGCGGACGGCTCGATGCGCTGGTGGTGCTCTACTCGATCAACGTGTTCCTGACCTTCAGCCTGTCGCTGACCGGGCTGGTGCGCCACAACCTGAAGCATCGCACCGGCAAGGGCTGGGCCGGGCGGATGGCGGTCTCGCTGCTGGCGCTGGTTACGGCCGTGCTGATCCTGATCACGCTGTTCGTCGCGAAATTCTTCGAAGGCGCCTGGGTGGCGCTGGCGCTGACGGTGATGCTGGCCGGATGCGGCTACTGGGTGCGCGACCACTATCTCCGCTTCGACGCCGCGATGGACAAGACGTTCGAGGAGCTGCTGGTTCGGCCGGCGGAAAGCGGCGTGCAGACGCCGAAGCCCTCCGTGATGAAACGTCCGGTGGCCATCGTGACCGGATCGCATGGCGGCGCCGGCCTGCACGCCCTGATGCATGCGCAGCGCCTGTTCCGCGGCGGGTTCGACAGCGTGGTGATCATTTCCGCCGGCGAGGTGGACGCCGAAGCCTATGGCGGGCACGAGGCGCTGGAGCGCCTGAAGCAGCATGTCGGCGAGCGCTGCGCCAAGATCGTGGCGTGGAGCCGCGACCATGGCATGCCAGCGAAAGTCTATACCGGCTTTTCAACCGACGCGGTGGAGACGCTGGAAGAGCTGTGCCTCAAGGCGCGGGAGGACCATCCCAACCTGGTGTTCGTGGCGACGCGGGCGATGACGCGGCCGCATGGCTGGGCCTCCACCCTGCTCCACGGCGGCACGGCGCTGTCGCTGCAACGGCGCCTGCACGCGCATGACGCGCCGCTGATCGTCCTGCCGATGCGCGTGGACCTTGGCCCTGACCGCCTGTTTCGCGCGCCGGAGCCAGCGATGGAGGATCGCTCCGGCTGACGCACAACCGCCGGCGCCCTCGCAAGCGGGGCTTGCGAGGCGGATCAGGCGGCTTCTTTGAGACCGATGGGGAGAGGCGGAGCGCGCGCGGCGAAGGCGGCGGGCTGCGCCGGGCGCGGCGCGAAGGCGATGATGGTTGCTGACGCTGGCGCGATGCTTGTGGCGCGTGTCGCGATCA
>WGLW01000025.1 GCA_016125405.1 Alphaproteobacteria bacterium
ATTGCGAAAGCTGGCGCAGCGAAACGTCAACGGCCTCCGCCGCGCCATCGCCCGCTTCGTCCCAACTGTCAGCACAAACGAGGCCCGCGCTTACTTCCGCCACGCCGGCTATGGTGCAACTTGAGCGGAATCTGCTTTAGCGCGTCGCGCAGAGGCGAACGGGCGCCGACCTCGTCGTCGCGGTAGGTCACCAGGACCAGTGCTTTCACTCCGGCGATGCGACGCGCCAGGAACCGGATCATGTCGAGCGTGGCTGCGTCCGCCCAGTGAACATCCTCCACGATGAGCAAGGCTGGCTTGGTTCCATGGCCAAGCATGCTCAGCAGATTTTCGAACGCGGCCACATTGCCCTTCGACAGGTCGAGCTGCGTGTCGCCCGCACGAGCAATATCGCGCAAGGGGAGGAGGGGTTCGGGCGTCGAGAGGTTTTCGCAGGCTCCGCGGTAGATGTTGGCGGCTGCCTGGCCCGACGAAAAGGCTTCGATAAGCGTGGTCTTGCCTGCGCCGGCTTCGCCTGAAATTGCAAAAAGCCTGCCTCGACCCAGCGCGGCCTGGGCGAGCGCGGCGTCAAGGCGACGCAAATGCTCCTCGCGTTCCAGCAGCTCCATTTTTTTCCTGCCAATGACCCAACCGGCTTTAGTTGGGCGGCAGCTAACACACTTTCCAGGGAGTCCGGAATAAGCGGGCTCCGCCCGGCGTTTCGGCATCGTTCCCGAGCTTGCTACGGCCCGATGGGCGCGGCTTTACGCTGATCGCCGCAGGCAAGCCCTGGAAGTGTCGGCGGCGCCTTCAGGAGGCGACTATGGATGGGGTGTGACCGACCCCTTCGACGTCGAAGTCGCCTTTGCCGCAATCCGTTGGCCGTCGGCTGTCAGGCCCATGTCCTCAAGGAACGGTCCGATGTCGGGATCCTTGCCGTAGAAGGCCCGAAACATTGGAGCGTAGTCCTCCGTATGGCCTTTTGACAGGATCATGTCGCGGAAGCGCTGGCCGTTCTCGCGCGTCAGGCCGCCATGGCGTTCGAACCAGTCCGCTGCATCGGTCGCCAGCATCTTGGTCCACTCGTAGGCGTAATAGCCTGCGGAATAGCCATTCGCCCAGATGTGCAGGAAGTAAGTGGAACGGTAGCGCGTCGGAACATCCTCAACATCGAGGCCCGTTTGCGCCAACGCCTTTTTCTCGAATGCGTCCGGGTCCTGCTTGCCCGCATCTGGCGACAGGGTGTGCCAGCTCATGTCGAGCTCAGCTGCGGCAAGCGTCTGGCCGACGTCCCAGCCGGAGTTGAAGGTGGCGGCGCGCTTGATCTTGTCCACCAGCTCCTGCGGCATCGGTTTGCCGGTCTTATAGTGCACCGCGTAGTGGCTCATCAGGTTGCGGTCGAGAGCCCAGTGCTCGTTGAACTGCGATGGAAACTCGACAAAATCGCGCGCGACATTTGTGCCCGATACACTGGGGTAGACCTGGTCCGCGAACAGGCCATGCAACGCGTGGCCGAACTCGTGGAACATCGTCGTCACATCATCGAAGCTGATCAATGCGGGCTGTCCGGCTGCCGGCTTGGTAAAGTTGGCGACGTTGTAGATGACCGGCTTGGTCCCGAGCAGCTTCGACTGGTTGACCAGGTTCGACATCCAGGCGCCGCCGTTCTTGTTGTCGCGCTTCCAGTAGTCGAAATACATGAGGCCCAGCGACTGGCCATTCGCCTCGAACACCTCATAGACCATCACGTCGGGATGCCAGACGGGCATGTCTGTCCGGCGCTTGAAGGTGACGCCATAAAGATCGGTCGCCGCCCGGAAGACGCCGTCGACCAGGACCTTGTGAATCTCAAGGTAGGGCTTGAGTTCGTCCTGATTGAGGTCATAGCGCGCCTTGCGCAGCTTTTCCGCGTAGAACTGCCAGTCCCATGGCTCAAGCTTGAACGTTCCGCCCTCTTCCTTGATCTGCGCCTGGAGTTCAGCGGCTTCCCGGTGCTGTTCGATTGCCAACGGACGGCCCATGCGCTGCATGAACTCCATCGCTGTCTTTGGCGTTTTTGCCATCTGGTCGGAGAGAACATAGTCCGCCCAGGTCGCGAAACCGAGCAACTTGGCTTTGTCGGCGCGCAGGACGGCGAGAGTGGCGATCGTGTCGCGCGTATCGTTTGCATCGCCCTTGGACGCGCGGGTCCATCCTGCATTGAACAGGGCCTGCCGCGTCGCCCGGTCGGTCAGGGCTGTGAGGCTCGGCTGCTCGGTCGTATTTTGCAGGGGCAGCACCCATTTCCCTTCAAGACCGCGAGCCTTTGCCGCGTCTGCTGCTGCAGCGATCTCGGCCTCGGAGAGCCCTGCAAGGCTGGCCTTGTTGTCCACCACGAGCGCACCGGCCTTGGTCGCCGCGAGAAGCTTCTGCTGAAAAGCGATCTCCAGGGTCGATATCTGCCGGTTGATGTCGCTCAGCGCCGCCTTGTCCTTGGACGATAGCAGGGCGCCAGCACGCACCATGTCCTGATAGGTCAGCGTCAATACCTGCAGCTGTTCGGGCGTCAGTTTCAGCGAGGTGCGCCTGTCGTAGAGCGACTTCACGCGCGCGAAGAGTTTGGGGTTGAGATAGATGGCGTCCTGATGCTCGGCGAATTTTGGCGCGAGTGCGCTCTCGGCCGCTTGCAGTGTATCGTCGGTATTGGCGCCGGTCACGGCGTTGAATGCGAGTGAGGCCCGCTCAAGCAATCGACCGGAGCGTTCGACAGCCGCAATCGTATTGTCGAATGTCGCCGGCGCCTTGTTATCAACGACCCTGGAAATCTCATCCAGTTGCTCGCGCATCCCGGCTTCGATCGCGGGCTGATAATCGGAATCCCTTATCCGGTCGAACGGCGGCGCCTGGTACGGCAGTGTACTTGGTTTCGCAAACGGGTTGGATGCCGGCAGCGTCTGCGCCGCGGCCGAAGCGCAAATCAGGGACAAGGCAGCCACCAACGGGATAAAGCGCATGGAACAAGTCGACCTTTGAGGCGATGGTCACACATGAAGCTGGCACGTTATATCATACTATTGTCGCCAGCCACCCCTTGCTTTCAGCGTCGGCAACTGACTTGCCAGCCGCCGAAAAACTGCACGAGAAATCCTCAGTCCAGTGTTCGACGATAGCGCAGCATCGCCAGCGCGGTCACCACGCACACGAACACGCCCAAAGCTGTAAGGCTTGGCCAAAGCACGCCAATTCCTTCGCCTTTCAGCAGGGCGCCGCGAACCACGCGCAGGAAATGGGTGACGGGGATCATTGTGCCGATGGCCTGCGCCCATTGCGGCATTCCCCGGAACGGGAACATGAAGCCCGAGAGCAGGATCGAGGGCAGCAGGTAGAATATCGACATCTGCATCGCCTGAAGCTGGGTGCGCGCAAGCGTCGAAAAGAAAAAGCCAAGCGCCAGACTGCCAGTGATGAAGAGCAGCACGCCGACCGACAGCGCCAGCCAGCCGCCCGCCATCGGCACGTTGAACAGGAGGCGAGCCAGCACGAGGATGATCACTGTCTGGATGAGGCCGACGATCACATAGGGCGCCAGCTTGCCGATCATGACTTCGATCGGCTGCGCGGGCGTGGCGAGCAAGCTTTCCATTGTTCCGCGCTCGATCTCGCGAGTGACCGACAACGCGGTGAAGATCACAAGCGTCAGGGTCAGGATCACGCCCAGCAGGCCCGGGACAATATTGTAGGACGTGATGCCTTCAGGATTGTAGCGGTTGTGCACCACCACTTCGAACGGCGGCGGCCGTGCGGCGCGTGGGCCCAGCCCGCCCTTGAGATCGTGTGAAAGAGCCTGGGAGGGCAGGCCCGTGGCGGCGGCGATGGCGGGCTGCGTGGCCGACGGATCGGTCGCGTCCGCCTCCAGCAGAACCTGCGGCTGGTCGCCCAGAGCCACTCGCCGCGTGAAATCGCCTGGAATGGTTAGTGCGAAGGTGACTTCGCCCGTTGCGATCAGGCGGTCGAGCTCGGCGGGCGTCCGGGCCGTGTGCGTGATGTCGAAGAAGCCGGTGTTGACGAATGCGGCGAGTGTCGAACGGGCAAGGACGCTGTTGTCCTGCACGAGCACGGCCATCGGGAGATGCCGCGGCTGGGTGTTGATGGCGTAGCCAAACAAAAGGAGCTGCATGATCGGCACGGCCAGGATCATCGCATAGGTAAGCCGGTCGCGCGTCAGCTGGGTAAACTCCTTGACCAGGATGGCGAGCACCCGCAATTCCCATGAGTCCGGTCGTTTTCGCCGGGCGGGCGCGGTCATTTGTAATTGTCCTCCGCCTGACCCATCAGGTGGATAAAGGCGTCTTCCAATGTCGGCTCGGATTCGCGCCATTTGAACGGTGCATGTTCATAAGGCGTGAGAGCCCGTTTCAGCGCCTCACGGTCTGTGCCGCTGACATGCAGGGTAGCGCCGAAGGGTGCAGCCGCCTCGACGCCCGGCCTCCCGGCGATTTCGGGTCCCAGGCGGTCGACGCCGGCGCCCGATCCTTCGTAGGTGACCAGCTTCGTCTGCCTGAGAATGTCCGAGACTGTGCCGCGGGCGATCAGCTCGCCGTAGGAGATGTACGCAATGTCATGGCAGCGCTCGGCCTCGTCCATGTAGTGTGTGGAGACGAGAACGGTGAGGCCTTCCGCAGACAAGCTATGAATCTCGTCCCAGAAAGTGCGCCGCGCCTTGGGGTCGACGCCAGCCGTGGGTTCGTCAAGCAAAAGCAGATCAGGCTCGTGCAGGGTTGCGGCGGCAAGGGCGAGGCGCTGTTTCCATCCGCCCGACAGCTTGCCGGCCAGTTGCCTGCGGCGCTCAACCAGACCGAGCCGCTCCAGCGCGTCTCGCACCCGTTCGTGGCGCCGATCCAGCGCATGAACGCGGGCCATGAACATCAGGTTCTCTTCGATCGTTAGGTCGTCGTAGAGCGAGAACTTCTGCGTCATGTAGCCGACATTGCATTTAATGTCTTCGGTCTGCTCCACGATGTCGAAGCCAAGGCATTTTCCCGTACCGGAATCCGGCGTCAGCAGGCCGCAAAGCATGCGTAGCGTGGTCGTCTTGCCCGAACCGTTCGGCCCCAGAAATCCCGTGATACGCCCCTTCGCGACCTGGATCGAGAAATCCTTCACGACGTGCTTGTCGCTGAAGGATTTGTTGAGGCCATGAACATCGATGACGAGTTCGTCTGGCGCGTCCGTTTCGCTCATTGTCCACGCGCCGGCGCAAGCGGCTGCACATCCACGGGCAGGCCAGGCGTCAAATCTTCGGGTTTCTGCGGAATGGCCTCGACGAGAAAGACCAGCCGATCCCGTGCTTGCCGGCTGTAGATCACTGGCGGCGTAAATTCGGGCCGCGGACTTACGTAATTGATGCGTGCAGAAAGGCCGCTTGTGCATCCATCGCAGGCGAACGCGATATCGCGGCCGATGCGATAATCGGCGACGTGATCCTGCGGAACAAAAAAGCGGATACGGATGCGATCAGCCGGCAGCAGGGACAATACTGGCTGATTGGCCGGCACCCATTCCCCGATCTGGAAGAATGTGTCCTCGATACGGCCTGCGAGCGGCGCCGTCGGGGCGAGGTCGGAGAGCCGGGAGGCGGCCCCGGCAAGTCCGGCTTCCGCGCCGCGCACCCGGCTGTCGGCCGCCGCGATCTGCTCAGCCCGCTGGCCCAGCGTGGCGACCTGCAATTGCTTTTCTATGGCGCGCACCTGAGCCTCGGCGGTGTCGCGCGCCGCGATTGCGGCGTCGAGATCGGCGCGGGACGCAGCGCCTGCGTCAGTGAGAGGCTTCACCCTTGCATAGGTCTTCTGCGCATCGTTCAGCGACGCCTGGGCGGCCGACAGGTTTGCCTTGATGACGGCGAGTTCTGCCGGCCTCTGGCCGCGGCGCGCATCTTCGGCCAAAGCCTGGCTCGCGGCGACATCCGCACTTGCTTGTTCGCGTGCGGCTTCGCCCTGTGACGGATCGATGGCGAACAGCGGCGCGCCGGCGGAGACAATGTCGCCACGCTTCACGTCGATGCGCACAAGTCGGCCAGAGAGAGGGGAGGCGGGATAGAGCGGTTCGCCCTCGATATATCCAGAGAGCGTCGCTGCGGGTTTGAAGCGGGGCGCCAGCACGAGGAAGGCCACAAGACCGGCGGCCGCGAGCAGCAGGGCCACGATCAGAATGCGTTGGGGTTTCATCGTCCGTCGCTTTCAACGAGCAGACCCGGCAGCACCGTTTCAATGTGTTGTCGGGCGAGTGCGGGAATGTCGAAGCCGGTACCGCCAACCGGTTCGAAGGTCTCGCGGAAAAGAACGGCGATAAGCATGGGCGAGATGAGGCTGACGGCGTAGTTGCGCGGATCGCCCGGTTTCACTTCGCCGCGGGTTTGCGCCCGCTCGATGAGGCCGGTGAGAATGCCGAGTGCGCGGGCAATCAACTCGTCGTGCCAGATCCTGGCCAACTCGGGAAAATTTCCGGACTCGCCGACCACCATCTTGATGACTTTGCCCAGCGAAGACGTCGCGGCGATCTGCGCGATCGAGGGAATGATCAGCCGCACGAGGTCGGCAAACGGTCCTGGGTGCTGCAGGGCCATGGTTTCGATCGCGCCGATATTGGGTGCGATCGCGTCGTGGACCACCGCTTCAAAAATGTCCTGCTTGTTCCCGAAGTAGAGATAGAGGGCGCCTTTCGAGACGCCCGCACGCTGGGCGATGTCGTCCAGCTTTGCTGCGGAGAACCCCTTTTCCGCGAACACGGCATAGGCGGCGGAGACGATTTCCGCCGGCCGCTCTTTGCTGCGGCGTCGCCACTTTGGATGTTCCGACGGGTTTGGCATGGCTATGGTTAATAACTGACTGGATAGTTATATATGAAAATGCCGGGATAATCAACAAGGTGTGGGGCCGGCTAGGGCGCCGCCGTCTGGCGCTCCTTGTTCCTCGTCTCTCGCGCGGTTGGCGTGGAGCGGGGCGCGCGCCGACCTACTGCCCACCCCGTCGGGATCGAGGCGAGCTACAAAGTGATCCGCTGCCCGGACCAACTCGGCCGGTCGTCGCCCTCATGTCCAAGGCATGAAGCCTAGTTCACTATCTCGCGAGTGAGCATTGACGGTTGGCGATGACTGCGCTCACCTCGGTGCAGGAGGGGGACATGTCCCTGCTCAGGCCCTGGGTGGCCTAAAGGCGGAAGCCGTTCGGCAGATGATTGCCGCGCATGCCGGGCAGGGTCGTCAAATGAAGTGCATCCCTCAGCCGATTACTCATGTTGCACTCGTCGAAGAGGCAAGCCGCGGCTTTCGAGCAATGATTATGAACGGAGCCGGTCTGAAGGTTGAATCGCCCGCCGTGTTTCAATGAGGCGAACGCGCGACAGCGCGAAAACAAGACAGTGTGGAGGAATGAACATGGTCGTTCGACATGCCTTGGCGACGGCGGTCGTCGCAGGCCTTTCGGCGCTTGGCGCCGCGAGAGCTCAGGCTCCGGACCCCGGTATTGCGCACGCGGACTACTCCAACCCCGCAATCTGGCTTTGCCGCCCGGATCTGAAAGACGACAAGTGCAAGGTTGACCTCACCACAACTGTGATCCCGGCCAACGGCAAGACCTCGATCGAGGCCTTCACGCCTGCGAAAGATCCGAAGATCGACTGCTTCTTCGTTTATCCGACCGTTTCGCTCGACCCCGGTTACCAGAGCGACTTCGTTCCAGATCACATGGAGTTTGACGACATCAAGCTGCAGTTCGCGCGGTTTGGCGCGGCGTGTCGGCAGTTCGCCCCCGTCTACAGGCAGGGCACCACGACCGCCATACGCGCTTCGGCCGGCGGTCCCCCCGTGGTTGGCGAGCGTCCGCCTCCAGGCCTGGGTCGTTATGCAGACGTTCTGGATGCCTGGAACTACTACATGAGCCACGACAACAAGGGTCGCGGCGTCGTGCTCATCGGTCACAGCCAGGGCGCTGCGCTGCTTGAACGGCTGATCGCAAACGAGATCGAAGGCAAGCCCGTTCAGAAACAGCTGGTCTCGGCCATCATTCTTGGCTCAACAGTTCTGGTGCCGGAAGGCAAGGATGTTGGTGGCACCTACAAGTCTGTGCCGCTCTGCAGAAAGGAAACGCAGACGGGGTGCGTCATCTCCTACATGAGCTTCCGCGACGCCAATCCTCCGCCGGACGATTCTCTCTTCGGCAAATCTCGCAATGGTCTCCTGGCCGCCTGTGTGAACCCGGCCAATCTCGCGACCGGAACGGGCGAGCCGAAAAGCTACTTCCTGACGAAGAGTTTTCTCAACGATGCCGGGGGAAACACCCAGCCCGACTGGCTGACGCCGCATCAGGACATCAAGACGCCTTTCGTTCGCACACCGGGACTTGTCTCGACCACGTGCGTGCACAAGGGCGAATTCACCTACCTCCAGATGCATGTGAACGCCGACCCGAAAGACCCGCGCACGGATGACGTTGGCGGCGAGATTGTACGCGCGAGCGGACCCGATCTCAGATGGGGTCTCCACCTCATCGACATGGATCTGTCCATGGGCGATCTCGTTCGCATCGTGAAGAAACAGGGCGCCGCCTATGTCAGCAAGGCTGGCAAGCCGGGCTGACGATCTTGATGCCGGCGGCGGTGCGATAGATGGGAGTCTGAATTCAATGGCGCACAAATCTTCGTCCGCCTTTGCGGCGATTGTCATGGCCGCACTTGCGTTCTTCGCCGCCAGCGCGCCTGGATGGTCACAAACGCCGGGTGCGTCGGCCGCCGGTCGAAGAGCGGCGCCGCCGGAACCAGCTCCTGCCGGCATGGCCGCTGTCGTCAGGATCGGTTCTGGCGAAATCCAGGGCATCGTGTTCGACGATGTCGCCGAATATCGCGGCATCCCCTACGCCGCGCCACCGGTCGGCGACCTTCGCTGGCGCGCTCCGCAGGCCGTTCAGCCATGGAAAGGCGTGCGAGGCGCCGCAGAGTTTGGCAAGAGCTGCACCGCGCCGCCAGCGGGTTCGGAGGACTGCCTCTATTTGAATGTCTACAAGCCTGCGGACGCGGCGCCGGGTGCGAAGTTGCCCGTGATGTTCTGGATTCACGGTGGCGGATTCACACATGGGTCCGGTTCGATCTACGACGGGTCGTCCTTTGTGAAGAAGGGCGTCATCTATGTCTCGATCAACTATCGCATGGGGCGCGCGGGTTGGTTTGCCCACCCGGCCATCACAAAGAATGCGCCCAAAGGCGAGGCTGTCGACAATTTCGGCCTCCAGGACCAGATCGCGGCGCTGAAGTGGGTTCAGGCCAACATCGGCGCATTCGGGGGCGATAGGAACAACGTTACTGTTTTTGGCGAATCCGCTGGCGGCGTCTCCGATCTTTATCTCGTGTCCGTAGAGGCGGCGCGTGGACTGTTCCAGAAGATGATCTCGGAATCCGGTTTCGGCCTCACGCCTGCTTTTGACCCCGCTGCGGCTGAACAGGTCGGCGCCGATTATTTTGCGGCCAGGGGTATTACGGGGGAATCTGCCGCCACTCTCAAAGAGATGCGCAAGGCGCCATGGGCTGACCTGCAGGGCGGCACGAAGGTTGGCGAAACGCAGCCGATCCTTGATGGCAAGCTGATCAAGCGAGACACCGGCGCGGCCTTCTCCGAAGGCAGGGAGATGAAAATTCCCATCCTGCTTGGCGGGAACAGCAATGAAGCGAGCCTGTGGCCTACGGCTGATCCCGCCGCGCGGCTGACGAAGCTGGGGCCGCTGCCTCCCGAGTACAATCCAGACGGAAGCTACGACGCCAAGCGCATCAACAACATGATGGTGACAGACTATTTCATGGGCGAACAGGATCGCGAGATGGCCCGCTGGCACACACGGAACGGCGCGCCGACCTACCGGTACTATTTTTCCTATCTATCTCCGGATCGACGGACGCCGGAATCCTTCGGCGTACCGCATGGCGGCGAGATTGGCTACGTCTTCGGTCGCAATACGGCCAATCCCGATGATGCGGCCATGACAGCCGCTGTTCAGGCCTACTGGGTCGCGTTTGCAAAAACGGGCGACCCCGGAAACGCCGGTGGTCCGGCCTGGCCGAAGTATGACCTTGCGCATGAACCGGTAATGGATTTCAGCTCGGACGGACCCGTCGTTCGCGATCATCTGTTTGATGCGCGCTATGACTGGGTGAGGGACCGGCGGGAAAAGATAGGCTTGACGGCAGATCCCGGCATTCCACCGCTGATGAACTCGATTCCCGCGCACGAAGGTGCGCGTCAGTGGGTGATCCCGGATGCCGGAGGCGCTTCCCGGCATTAACGATCGCTGCAGGCAGAAGATCAGCCGCTTCGGCGCCCACGGCGGTTGCGTCCATGGGTTTCCGCGCCGCTGCGGCGAGCGAGCAATTGACAAATCACGATTGGGAAGGAACTACAAAAACAGCAGACATTCGGCGGAATACGTTTGGCATCCAGTCTGATCGATCTGCCTGACCAACATGAGGATTGGACAGATGTCAGAAGCGGCAACCGCAAAGCGTCCGCGTCGGACAAAGACAGCGCAACGGCCGCAGCGGGCGAAGGCCGAACAACGCCCGCGCCGCACGAAGGCCGAGCAGCGCGCCGAGAGCCTGGAAAAGATTCTCGACGCCGCGGAATATCTTTTTTCCAAGAATGGATTTCACGGCGTCACATTGCGCGATGTCGCCCAGCGTGTCGGAATCCACACCACGCTGCTGCACTATTATTTCGAGGACAAGAAAGACGTTTTCGAAGCCGTCTTTGCGCGCAGAGCGGGTGTGACCAGTGCGCGCCGCATCGCCGCGCTTGAAAAGTACGAAAAAGAAGCCGGCAAGAAGCCGACGGTCGAAGGCGCGCTGCACGCTTTCCTCGATACAGACCTGGACCTCTACTATGAGGGCGGGGAACTCTGGATGAATTACGCGGCCTTCTGCGCGCGTGTCAGCAACACGCCCGAGGGTGCAGAATTGATGGACATCCACTTCGATCCGGTTGTCCTCAAACTAGTGAGCATATTGAGGCGCGCGCTTCCAAGTTATTCGGAAGAGGATATTTTCTGGGGCTATCACTTCGTCACAGGCGCCCTGATGAATACGCTCGCGCGCACGGGCCGTATTGACCGCCTCTCAGGGGGCCTTTGTCATTCTGATGACTTTCCGGCCGTGAAAAGGCGCATGGCAAAGTTCATGGCGGCGGGCTTCCTGGCTCTGAAGGCCTAGAACAGCGCCATTCCAGCGCTCTGGCCTGGCGTTCCGCCCAATTTCTGTCCTCTCGTAGTCCTCTGAGCATTGGGGATCATGGCGCGCCCGCCCCATGCGGTCGGCCGGACTAATTAATTCACTAAGGAGAGCGTGAAAATCTATTGACCTGGAATTTGGCCTCATGAAAACTCCCTCACACAAGAATGAGGGTCTTTGGACTCAAATAAGGGGAGGAATTCCATGAGGATCGCGTTCCGCGGCGCGTCGAGCGCTGCGCTTCTTGTCGGCTTGGCGGGCGGGGTATTGCCTGCCTGGGGCCAGCAAGCCCAGCAGACCGTGCAGATAGCCCCGGCCGACGCGTCAGGGCCGCAGGAAGCCGCGGCGCCGGCTGCTGTGGACCAGACCCGTCCGGTCGCGCCGGCGGCCGCTCAAGCGGACTCTGACAAGGTGGTCATTACCGGTTCGCTTATTCAGGGCACGCCGGAAGATACAGCCTTGCCGGTAGAGGTCTTCTCTCAAGCGGAGATGGAGGATCAAGGATCGCCCACCGCGCTCGAGTTTGCCAAGAACCTCACGATCTCCGGCCCGACGACGGGCGAGTCCTATTATTTTGGCGGCTCTGCGCCCGGCATCGTCTCTTACAACCTCCGCGGCCTCGGCGCCGATAAGACACTGACGCTTCTGAACGGGCGTCGTGTCAGCGAGAACGCCTCGAATATCCCGATGGCCGCGCTGGCGCGCACCGAGGTTCTCAAGGACGGCGCTGCTGTGACCTACGGCGCCGACGCAACCGGCGGCGTCGTCAACTTCATCACGCGCGACCACTTTGTCGGCCTCGAAGCCAAGGCAAGCTACAAGTATGTCGATGGTTCGGATGGCGACTACAACGCCAGCTTGCTCGCCGGTGTCGGGGATGACCGCGTCAACTTCATGATCTCGGCCGAGTACGAGCACCGCTCCAGGCTCAACACGCTCGATCGGGATTTCACCTATGATTCTCTTGATCCAACCAAGCCGGGCTACAACCCGGCGCCCTGGTCGACACTGACCAACCTTGCAGGGTGGGTCACACGTGGCGCTCTGCCAGCCGTCCCGGACGCCACGGCCAATGGAGAATGGGGTTCCCCACTTGGTCTTGTATCAGACTTCACACCAGCTTCCTGCGCGGCAGTCGGCGGTCGATACGACAACGCCTACACCTGCGCCTACAACTATATTCCGTACTATCGGCTCGTCGAGAACAACGACATTTATCGCGCCTATGCGCAGCTCAACGCGACCGTCAACGATCGCATGGACGTCCACGTCGAGGCGTCTTACGGCGAAGTCAGCACGCCTCAGGTGATGGGCTCCCCATCGCAGCCGATCGTTCGTGGGCCGGCGCTCGCCACTGGGTTGACGTATCAGTTCTACGTCCCGATCACCAATCCCTACGCCGCTGAGTTCGCCACAATGCATGGCCTTACGGGGGTATCGGGCTTCACGCCGGTGACCTACCGTATGCTGGCTCATGGCGGCAACGCCTATCTTGCCAACGGCGACGGCTTCGGCGTTCCCGACAAGATCGACAACCAGACCTGGCGCGTATCTGCCGGCGTCAAAGGATCGTTCGGAGATTGGGCCGGGTTCCTGAAAGACACGAACTACGACTTCGCCGTGACTTACAACCAGGCGATCTCATCCAACACGCATGCCGACGTGATCGGCTATCGACTGGAAGAGGCTCTCAACGGGTTCGGCGGTCCTGGCTGCAATGCGGCTGACCTCGATCCGACGCGTTTTGGCACCCAGAATCCGGCAGCGGCGGGGCAGGGTAACTGCCACTGGTGGAATCCCTTCTCGACTTCTTTCGCCAAGCAACCTGTGCTCGGGCTTTCCAACCCGAACTACGTCGTCGGTGACGAGAACACCGCGGAACTGACCCGCTGGATGTTCGATCCGCGCGCCAACGACACCATCGCTCATAACCTGACCATTGATCTGGTATTCAACGGCAAGCTTCCGTTCGAGCTTCCAGGCGGACAGGTGGCCTGGGCGCTTGGCGGGCAGGGCAGGATGTCGGAAAGCCGGCAGGACAATCCCGATCCGATCTACAACGGAACAATCGAATGCGCCTGGCCGCACGGCACGACCAGCGCCAACGGCGCCGGATCGGCCAACCTCGAGGCCAACCCGCTTCCGCCCTCGGACCCGAACTATCGCGGCTGCACGCCGGACGCCCCCGGGCCATTCGTGCTTTTCGCAACAAGCCCGTCGAACTATTCCGACCGGCAACAGCAGTCCGTCTTCGGCGAGTTGCAGATCCCTGTATTCGACCGCCTCAACCTGCAGGCCGCGGTGCGACGCGAGGATTTCTCCGGCGGTCTTGGCGCAACCGTCTACAAGTTTGCCGGAAAGTGGGATGTCTGGGGACCTCTGTCAGTGCGCGGATCCTACGGCACCAACTACCAGACCCCTCCGGTCGGCGTGATTCCCGGCACGGTTACCAACTCCGCGCGAACCTATTCGGTTGCGGCCAACAACTGGCTAGGGGCGCAGTTCATCACTGACTCCAGCCTCAAGCCGGAAACGGCGAAATCCTGGAACGTTGGCGTGATCTGGCAGAGCCGCGGCATCGCTGTGAGCCACGATTTCCGCGTGATCGTCGACTACTTCGATATCCGGACGAAGGACGAGATCGGCCAGATCGCCGATCCGAACCAGATCGCCAGCCTCGTGTTCAACGGCGCTGGCGGAACGATCACCACCTGCGATCCCAACGTTCAGCCACTGCTCAACCGCATCACGTTCAACAGCGGGTGCACGGTGGGGATGAGCGGCGTGGGTTCGTTCTCGTCGGTGTCGACCCTTTACGGCAATGGCCCAGGCCAGACCACGAATGGCTACGATATCCAGGTGAACTATTCGCTGCCGCTGGGGCCGGGCGATCTCGCCCTCGACCTCACGGCCACCAAGGTGACGGAGCTCAAGACAGGCCCCACATCGCTCGACGGTGTTGTCGTTTCATCTGGCGACGATCGTCTCGGATATCTCAACTTCGCGACGGTCGCTGCGGCGGCGCCGGAGTGGCGCGCAAACTTCAGCGCCAACTACAAGATGGCTCGCCACAACTTCCGTCTGGGCGTCAACTATGTCTCGGCCGTTACTGATGAACGTCCCGGCATCCAGTATGGAGAAAATGGCGAGGACTGGATCACCGCTGACTTCACCTACCGCTACGAGCTCAGCGACAGCTTCTCCCTCACCGGCACGGTTGCGAACATCTTCGATCGTGATCCCCCGCCGGCGCAGGAGGAGTTCGGCTACGACCCGCGTATGGGCAACCCGTTGGGGCGCACCTTCGAAGTCGGGCTGAAGAAGACCTTCTAACCCCCGTGGTAACTGGGCAGGCGGCTTCAGCCGCCTGCCGCTATTTTCGAACCCGCTGACTTATGGCCGGCAAGTCATTGCCCAAACAGGGCCCTCCTGAAGATGGATGGCCATCAAAGGATGGCGGACAGATCGAGAGCGATGACTCAATCCTACGTCCAGGAATTTCCCCTCAGACTGGCCGGCTTTCTGGAGCACGCCGCAAAATGGCGGCCGGATGCGGGTGTCGTCACCGCCACAGGACGCGGAACCACGGCGCGGATACGCTACCGCGATCTTCTGCAGGCCAGCCGGCGCTTCTCGACTGCACTGCGGCGCTTTTCCGTCGGCGCTGGCGATCGCGTTGCGACCCTCGCGTGGAACACGCAGGCGCACGCAGAGGCGTGGTATGGTATCGCGGGCATGGGCGCCGTCGTCCACACACTCAATCCGCGGCTGTCGCCAGACACATTGGGGAGCATGGCGCGACAGGCGGAGGACCGCGTGCTGGTGGTGTCCGCCAGCCTTGCGTCGCTGGGCGCCGAGTTGGCGAAATTAGCCCCGTCGATCGAACGGTTGATTGTGATCGACGAGGCTCTGGACTTGGGAGCCCTGGATGCACCTGTCCCCGTGAGCCTGCACGGCGAAATGGCCGACTATCCGCCTGGCGAGTGGGGCGGTGATGACGAGAACGCGCCAGCCACACTGTGCTTCACATCCGGCACGACCGGCGAGCCTAAGGGCGTCATCTATACGCATCGCTCGTCTTATCTGCACACATTGCGACTGTTGCAGGCCGAAGTGATCGGCCCGACCGCAGCGGACCGGATTCTGATGGTGGTGCCCATGTTCCACGCCAACGGGTGGGGACTGCAGTTTGCGGCGCCGGCTGCCGGCGCGTCCCTGATCTTGCCGGGTCGCCATTCGGACGGCGAAAGCCTCGCCAGCCTGATCCGGACCGAAGGCGTCACGGTGGCCGCCGGCGTTCCGACCGTGTGGCTTGGTCTCATCGATCACATCGACCAGACTGGAGAAGACTTGCCGACGCTCAAGCGAATCATTGTCGGCGGCGCGCCAATGGGCAGCCAGCTCATGGAGCGAATCGAGCGCAGGTTGGGCGCCATCGTGCAGACCAGCTGGGGCATGACCGAACTGACGCCGCTGGGGACGATTGCTCCCGCGGACCTGCCATGCCGTGATGCGGCAAGCGCTGGCCGTGTGGCCGTCGGCGTGGATCTGTTGCTGAAAGACGAGAATGGTCGGCCCTTGCCCGACCAGCGCGAAGCCGAGGGACGACTCCACATCAAAGGCCAAAGCGTAGTGAACCGGTACTACGGCCAAAGCGAACCCGCGGTCGATGCTGAGGGCTGGTTCGACACGGGTGACCTGGCTCGCATTGGCGAGGACGGTTCGCTCTTCATAACCGGGCGGGCAAAGGACCTGATAAAGTCCGGCGGAGAGTGGATAAATCCGGCTGAAATCGAGTCGATCGTGGGGGCTTCGCCGCTGGTTTCGCAGGTCGCCGTGATTGCCCGGCTGGATCCGAAGTGGGGCGAGCGCCCAATCCTTATCGTCGAAATGGCCGACAACGCCACAGCAACAGATGATCAGCTTGTGCAGCGCTTGCGCGGTCGGGTTCCCTCGTGGTGGGCGCCCGATGCGGTCATCAGGGTGGCGGCGATGCCACTGGCCGCCACGGGCAAGATTGACAAGCAGAAACTGAGAGACGCGTTTGGCCAGGGCGAGGAAGCACCCGGAGCCAGACAACTGCCCGAGACAGAGAATTGAGTGAAAGCCTGACCGTGCCATTTGCTCAGTCGTCAGGCGTTGCGTACGTTCAGAAAGCGGTGAGCCTCGCCTGGTGAGCTGCTGCTTGGGTGTGCCGCGTCTGAAAGGCCCTACAAGTTCTGAAAGACCTGGCCTGACAATCCTCAACACGACGTTCCGGCAAGCGAAACAGGCGGGCCATTAGTGGGCCCGCCTGCTTTTGTGTCGCTTCGGAACGAGTGGCTGGCGGCTAGTGCAGGTCTTGCTCGCTTGCGTCCTTCTGCGCCCGGCGTCCCATCATCTTCGACACGACGGCGAGTTCCGGCGCTTCCAGGGCGCCGTCCTTATTGGCGTCCAGCTTGTCGAAATTAGCCAGCAGCATCTTGCTCATCCGGCCTCTCACCTCGGACTTCTCGACCTTGCCGTCGATGTTGGTGTCCAGAATGCCCATCATTCGGCCCGAGTTCAGCTCGGTCATGTATTCCGGTTTCTGGTTGGCGACGGTTTCGTCGTCCCAGCGGAACGCGATGGCCGTGTACTGCATCTCGTCGAAGGATTGCTCGCCCCAGGTGATTTCGCGTGTCGGGTCGGGATTGGCGAGGTTGTTCGGCGAGTTGTCGTACTCGTAGCGTGTAACGATACGCGAGCCTTTCGGCACCTTGATAGGCGCTGCGAAATCGTAGAAGCGCTGCCAGTTGAAGTCGTATTGCGGCAGGCTGAGGATCAACTCCTCCTTGCCGCCCGGCTTCTGCAGGTAGATGTGCGCGTTCTCGCCGCGATAGTGGGCGTGCGGGAAGATCGAATAGATCGTCGCGTCTTCCGGAAAGTCGAGATAGGCGACCTCCTTGTGGTGCGCCTTGCCGGCCGGGATATCGATGTTGATGTTGGCGATCACCGCTGAGCGGCGAACGATCGTTGGCGGCGCATCCTTCGGATAGAAGTAGAGGCCGACGCGGGTCACGTCCGTCGTTTCCTTGCCATAGGGCGTATAGTGCATCTGGAACTGGAACGGCGTGCCGGGCTCCACCCAGCTGCCGGAGCCTTTCTGGAAGACGACTGATTCGGCGCCCACCGCGTAGCTACCCACGCCGTTGGAGAGCAGGTGGTGGACAGCCTGACGATCGCCGGCGATCACCGTCGTCGCTCTTAGCCAGTGGTCTTCCTTCAATTCGTTCGCGACCTTTGGATACTGGTAGTCGACGACGCCCGACGCCGGGACCTTGAACGGCGGCAGCGTGATGATGAAGTCCGGTTTGCCCAGCGGCCACTCAGGCGCCGGCTTTGCGCTGGCCTTCAATGGATCGATGGCGCTGTCGCCGCGGGCGGCGCCGGCTTCGATCCAGTGCACGAGGGTCTGGGCGTCCTTGTTGGAGAGGTTGAGGTCGCCCGAGAACTTGCCGATGTGTGGATCGGCGTTGTAGGGCGGCATCCGGTCGTTCCGGATCACTTCGCGGATCATCGGGGCGAAACCCTTCACCTTCTGATAGCTGTCCATCGCAAAAGGCGCGATGCCGCCTTCCGAGTGGCAGGCGACGCAGTTCTTCTGAAGGATCGGCGCCACGTCATTTGCGTAGGAGATCTTCACGAAGTCCGCCTGGTGGTCGCGCTGCGGGAAGGCGATCGAGGGGCTTTCGAGTTTCGCGGTCGACACCTGAACGCCTTCGCCGGCGAGCAGGCTATCGAGCGTGTCGGCGAGGTAGGCCGTCTTGACGGCGGCCTTCGGTTTGGCTGATCGGCCAGAGAAGCGATCGTCAATCGGGCCGTGATAGGCGACTTTCCAGCCTTTGGGGTCGATCACGAACGCTTCGCCAACATGGGAAATGCCGAGGTTCTCGCCGATCAGCTGAGCATCATCGATCAGCACCGGCATATCGATTCCGATCTTTTCGGCTTCCTGCTTGACGGCGATCTCGTCGTTCACCGGCGTCGAGTTCATCATGTAGAACACAACACCCTTGTCTGCGTACTTCGCCTTGAGCGCGTTCAGCGCGGGAACCAGATCGTGGACAAACGGCGAGCCATTGACCTGCGAGACGATCACGACCGCCGGAGCGTTCTTGTGATAATAGAGGTCGTGGGCGATCGAATTCTGGTCGACAAGACGAAAATCGCCGACCTTTGCCGGCACCTTTACGTCCGTTACCGAGGCGGCTTCGCGACTGGTTTGACCGACTGCTGCGACGCCCAGCAATGCGGCTGCGGCGACCGTCGCTGTCATAATTCCAATAAGTCGGTGTTTCATGGCATGTCTCCTCGACAGCAAATTCTGCGCGCAAGTCGGGATATCTCGACGGACATCGATGCAGCGCTGCAGGCCACACTCACAAAAGTTGGAAATCGATGCAAGGAAGCGGAGGCCCGTTAGACCCTCTCACGCGCAATCCGGCAGTAAGATCGTCGCAACTTTCCGCGAGATTTGTAACATCCTGTCGCGTAATCAGTGCTCGCACCTGACTTTATGGCGCTGGCGCGTGGCCTCGCTCTCCGCAATCAGACCAACGCTAACCAGTCTCTGCCTCTCGCGTATCCGGGTGGCAGGGGCGATGAGACGCCATTTAGTCGGGTCCCGACAGATCTGCTAACGAACCCACCATGCCTTAATGCCTTCACGTCGAAGAAACCGCTCCGCACCCCGGCCATGAAGCATGGCCACTGTCGATAGTACGCCGGCCTCAAGGCAGGTCGTTGCGGCGACAGTTACCGACCGTGGCGGATCCTTCACTGGCCATCCGGTGCGAGGGTCCAGAATATGACTGTAACGGACGCCATCCTTGAGCAGGTATCGACGCGCGTCGCCACTCGTCGTGAGTGCGCCGGCGCCGATTTCAAGATGCGCGCCTGAGGGGCCGGATCGGTCGACCGACTCGATATCCACGCGCCATCTCGTTCCATCCGCGCGCAACTTGCTGGCTCTGAGATCGCCGCCAAAATTCACCAGAACGGGAACATCGCTTGCGGCCTCGATGATCTCGATTGCCCGATCAACAGCATACTCCTTTCCGATGCCGCCAAAGTCGATCTCCATTCCCGGCGGTATTTGAATAATCGGGCTTCGCCAGGTAATCTTGTTCCATCCGACAAAAGGCAGGAGTTCCCGCACACTCGCCTTCGACGGCAGACGATCCGATCCGTCAAATCGCCAGACCTTGCGAAGAATGCCGGAGGTGACGTCAAACCGGCCATCGCTCAGCGCGTAACAGTTCGAAGCATAATCGAGCAGGGCGGCCGTTTCTTCGTCAACTGGCAGGGACTGGCCATTTGAAGCGTTTATGGCGGACAAGAGGCTGTCGTCTCGATAGCGACTGTATTTGTATTCGACGCGCGTCGCTTCGGCTTCTGCGAGCCGGCCAAGGCGCAGGGCTATGTCCTGATCGTTGGTCTCAATGTGGACCTCGCATGGCGAAGCCATCGACCGAAATTGATAAAGATGGCCCTGAACCAGCCTTGTGAGCATCGCCGAATTCGGTTCAATCGGCATTCGCTCTGGCGCCCATTGCAATCCATTCCAAATCTACCGGAACGCGAAACTCAAGCCTATGATTGCACTCGTTGCATTCACGCCGCCAAACAGATTTTGGTCTGCGAGACCACCCGGCGCGCCTGCAGGGTGCGTCGTCCCGGATTGCCTGTAATCCTCGTATTGAAAGTAGATTTCGCTGTATCGCGTGATGCGGAAACCCAGCTTCAAGCCTGCGGTGATTGCGCTGAACTTTCCGAGCCGGCTGTCGGAACTGGCGAACGATGGAAGCGGCTGCCCGTCGATAAGGTAGTTGTGAAAGAAGTCAGCGGCGCCCTGGTTGTAGTAACGGACGCCAGGTTCGAGATAGAAGCGCTGACCAAATGGAATGCGGTCGGACAGGCTTACGGTATATGACGTGATGCCCCAGTCGTCGTGGTAAGCACGTGCGGAAAAATCCGCAAACGTAGGGCCCAGTGCAACCTTGTTGCCCCAGAATACGCTTTGTCGAAGGCGATTATCAGGCCGGCCCTCATAGAGATATCGTATTGGCGCGCCTGATACCCCGTCCACGACCGATATGATCTTGTAGGGATCCGTTTGGTAGCCAGTGCTCCGTCCGACGCTATAGTTCAGTTGCGTCAGCCAGTAGCGGTTCATGACCTGAGTGACGCCAGCGACGAGGCCAATAACCGATTTCGACCTGTCGCCGCCTTTTACGTCGGCGTTCATCTCGGTGAACGGCGTAGGCGTGCCGAAGATCGGCGCGGACTGGTCGTACTCATAATCGAGTGCTGCGGAAACTGTCGTATTCCGGTGATTGAAGTCGCGAGAAAGCCCCGCATTGACCGAGAAAGAACGATAGTCCCGTTCATCCGAGTAGCTGCCGCCCAGTGAGTAACGACTTGCCGCGCCAAGCGGCGAGGAATAGCCGATGTCGACTGCATAACGTTGATCCCGGAAGCCGGAATCAACGGGCAGCGTGTTCGCGGGCGCTGTGTACTGACGCGCGACCGTGCCCGTACCCGGGATCGTGACGATGCGACTACCGCCGGACGCGCCGGTAACGGTCGCGGTTGTGCCGGGAGCGTGTGCGGGCGTGGTGAATACCTGATCCTGGCTCCAGGGTGCAGCGCCGTTGGGTGTCGCGCCCGTCAACGTGTCGGAGGTGAGCTTGAGGTTCAGCGTTTCCCCGTCGGATCCATTGAGGGTAAAGCTCGTGACCGGCTCGGTTGCTTTAACTCGACCTCCGGCTTCCTGGTAGAATAATACAGAACTGTCGATTCTTGTTCTTCCTGTCGCAAGATCAGAGCCAGGATCGTAATCGTCCTGCGTCGTTGTAACGGTCTGCGCTATCTGGTCGACCGGTCGTTCCTGGGCATGGGCCGCCACCGCCGACAGGAGATTGGCGGTCAGAAGTCCCAATGCACTGCTGATCTGCCTGTTGCGTCCGCTACGCATCAGTTGCACCCGCAACCTCCGCCATCGAACGTCCGTCCACCGCTGGAGCCTTCCTTGCTGAAGTAGATGTGCTCTTCGGCGGCGGTGATATTCGGATGCGTGTTGAGCTCCATCGCCTGCTTGGCCATCAGATCACGATCCCAGGCAGCCGCACCGAGGTGGACGCAACCACCTGACGCCGCCATCAGACTTCCCGCTAACAAGACCCGTGCAATGCGGGGCGCTTTTGCTTTTGAAGTGTCATCTTTCATGGAGAAGCTCCGTGATGTGGGCGTCATAAAGGGGCGTTTTTTCAGGGAAAAAGCCCTTGTGTATGTAGCGAATGCTTCCATCACGGCCGATCAGGATGGATGTCGGCATTTCCTTGACGCCGAAACGGGTCGCCAATTTTCCGGAACTGTCGAACAGGATCGGAACGTTGCCTCCGAAGCGCTTCAGGAACGCATCCGCCTTGGCGCGATCGTGGTCTACATCGACCGCAATGACAGCGAGATCGCTGCCGGGAAATCGCGTCGTCAGACCATTCATGTAGGGGAAGGAGAGGTGGCAGGGCCCGCACCAGGAAGCCCAGAAGTCAAGGTAGAGGACCTTGCCTCTATAATCAGCAAGATCGAAATCCGGATTAGGCGGTGCAGCGGTTGCAGCCGGTCCGGAGACGAGAATTCCCGCCACTGCAAGAATACAGGCCCGCCGTGTTGGATAGACGGCGTGACAGGGAAGTGGCTCTGCAGCGGCGGTGCTGTTCGGACAATCGACAGTCTTGTTCCTGGGCGAACTCAACATTGGACCCACCAGTTCGAAGTCGCGGCGATAGGATCGCCGTTGTCGCGCGTTAGACCCGGTCTGGTCAGACCGAGGTCACAGCCGGACTTATGCGTCCTTGTCGACTATGGCGCCCTGGGTTGAGGGCAAGGCGGCCTTGCCCTTTGCGCCATCGCCATCGCCATCGTGGTCAGGATCAATCGCAACCTTCGGAGCAGGTTGCGATTGATGGCTTGGGGGAATGACAGGCTGCAAGTTGACCGGTTTGATATTCATGCGGGCCTCCGTGAGCGGCGATTGGAATAGTCGGCGCACGATCATTGAGACGTCACGAGTAGGGGTTTACCTCAGGTCGTTGCGTTGAGCGGGTTCTTGTCGAAGGTCGCAAGGAGCGGATTCCTGGCGCCGCCGTGAAACCCAGCCATCACCGACCTTCACCGCCAAGGACGCCGGCATCATCAAATAGGTTGCAAGAATGCTGTGGCTGCATGACGAACAACGCATTCCAGCCAGGACAATCGATTGAGCGTGCCGTCCCATTTCCGCGATGTAGTGGCCGTTCCCGCACCTCGGGCAAAATGGCACGGACGCCCAGACCTCCCGAGCCAGAGAAGCCGCCCTTTCCGCCAGTCGTAACGGCTTGAGGACCCCTTCACGTGTGTTGACCCGAGCGCTTCGATGTCGCGTCTTCTCCGTCAATCCGAATCCCCGTTCTGCGGCGTCAACCGGGTGTCGTCGGTCCAAAGGACGAACCCGGGCGCAAATTTCTGGCGCCTCCAAAGGTCAAGACGCCGCCGCGGCCTGAAGACCGGAGCCCGTACATAAATCTCTGCGTTCAGAAGGACTTGCGGAGGGAAATTCCAACGGTTCTCGGCCGCAACGGCGTCACCAGCGTTTGTTGCGGCTGGTAGGGGTTACCCGCCGAGTAGGTCTTGCCGTCGGAATTGGTGAGATTATCGACGTAGAGAGTGGCTTGCCAGGATTGGACCGTCAGACCGAGGCGCGCACGCACCGTGATGTAATCGCCAATCGGCGGGCCGACGCCGAAACCGAGCGTCGATTCGCCGACATAGTCTCCGCCCAGCTCCATAAAGGCGCGGGACTGAACTGATCCGAACTGGAGGTATTTCGAATACTGTATCAAGGCGCCGCCCGAATATTCCGGCGACCCCGGCAATCCTCCTGTGATCGCCTGGGGGAAGGAGGCGCTTACATGCGAGATATCGGGTTCGTTGATCAGGCCGTGAGCCTGCAGGGCGAGATCGGGCGTGGGTTCATATTTGACTTCGAATTCCAGTCCCGTTGCCTGTGCGTTACCGACATTGCCGGAATATGGAAATCCGTTGACGACAAGAGCGTCCGTCTGAACGCCACGCCAGTCGCTTTCGAACACCGTTGCACGCAGCGCCAGCCGGTCGTCCATCAGCGTTAGCCGCGCGCCGATTTCGTACGTCCAGATCTCGTCATCCAGATAACGCTGGAAGGGCTGTGACGAGGCCGAGAATGGCTGATCGATCGGCCCGCCGGTGTTGAAGCCGCCAGCGCGATACCCGCTCGCAGCGGAGAGGTACAGGAGAAACGCATGAGATGGCTGGAATGATAACCTGATGTCCGGCGCAATTCCCCTGGACGTAAGATGATCAGCTGTAGCTTTCTGCGATCCCAGAAGCGGCTCGCTTGTGGTGGAATGCATACTGAGGGTCGACCTGAACAACCGCAGCCCTGTGCTCAATGATATCTGCGGCGTGAGGCTCCATGTCGCCTGGCCGAAAAGAGCGAGTTCATCCACCGCGTCCCGCCGGCTTTCCAGGTAATCGAGACTGTCCCAGACACCGTAATCTCCGTCACGAAGGGCGACATCCCGATTGCTGTCCCCATCCGCATAGAAAAACCCGAAAAACCACGGAAGCGATGCGCTTGCAGGTGAACTGAGCCTTGTCTCATGAACAAGGATGCCGAGAGAATCCTGTTCGTCGATCGGTTGGACCGTGTCTGGCGGGGCTCCAAATTGATCGAATGCCCCGCTCGCATCAAACCGGCTTCCGAACTGGTGCTTCACGTAAGAAGTCGTTGACGTGAGGTCGCCCCAGTCCGTTTTGCCACGCAAAGTCAGGCCTATCATACCAAAGTCGTTGTCATGTGGTTCGGGCATCGCGGCCGTGCGTTGCAGGCCCGACGGGGTTTCGGAAAGGTACTGGGAGTCCTTCGAGGTGATTCCCTGCGTGACCCCAGTCAACTCAACGGACCAACTGTTGCTTATCTTCAGCAGAGCCGCCAGACGGGCGCCATTTCTGCCCGCGGCGTTGGTATTGCTTGTTCCAAGTTTCGGGTTATCGAGCCAGCCACCCCAGGACTGATTGTAGAATACGGTTCTGACGCCGAGACGGCCTCGCACAAGCGGTGCGTTGAGCACCGCCTCTCCATTTGTTCCGGTGTCGCCGCCGTTCGTCGCCTCCGAGGAGACGAGCATTGAGCCGTTAAAATGATCGAGGTCCACCTGGTTGGCGTCGATCCGCATGATCCCGCCGAGCGCTCCTGCGCCATAGAGGGCGCCTTGCGGTCCGCGCAATACCTCGACCGAGGCGATATCGACGAGTTGTAGATCAGGGTCCGGCGCGCCATAGGTGATGCGTGTGTCATTGAAATAAAGACCCACCAGAGACTGCGTGCGGCCCGTCAGGGCGCCATCGGAGAGTCCTCGCAGCAGGATCTTGTTTCGCCCTTCGCCGAGATTGGTGAAGGATAATCCGCTGATACTGCCTGAAAGGCCGGAATCGCTGGTTATTCCGGCGGCAGTCGTCTGGTCGATTTCCAGGTGCGTTACGTCTCGTGGAAGATCCGACTCGAAACTTGGCGCTTTCGCCGAAACAATAATTACGTCGGGCGCCTGCGAAGGGGAGGTCGGTCTCGCCGGTCGGGCAGCCTTCGTCGTTTTGGGAAAAATCCGATACCCACCCTGACCCACGCGCTCGAAGGCATAGCCGGTTCCCGACAGAAGACCCGTTAGCGCGCTCTCTGGAGTACGTGCCCCAGACAGTCCTTCGCTCTTTATGGACTGCAAGCCGTTTGGCGGAAGGGATAGCGAGACATTGGCCTGCAATGCAAAACGAACAAGCGCCGACTCAAGCGATTGAGGCGGGATCTCGAACGTCACCACCTCTTGCGCGCGGGCCACGGGCAGGCCGCACAATAGCGCTCCGGATAGTGCGAGAAGCGCTGGCCTGATCAAGGCGATTATCTGCTCCTGATGACGATTTCTCCCTTCTCTTCATCCGAGCGTAGCGGGAGAAACGCCTCCAACTGTGAGACCATATTTCTGGCGGGCTGTATCATGAGTACGCCCGAAAAGCGAAGCTGCCCAACGGATGTATCCGCCAGCCGGATGGGCTCGGCGCCGTAACGGTTCAGGTCCTCGACAATCGTTGCGAGGGTCGCATCATGATAAATCAGCCGGCCTTGCCGCCACGCGAACGCATCGTCCGGGTTGACCTGAGACAGGATCGCCTGATGCTTTGCGTGGTCGACGAGAAGGGCGTGTCCGGCGTTTACGTTGACTGACGTCCCGCCAGGGCCTTTCACGCCGACGGCGCCATCTCGCACAGTAACAAGCAACCCGTCGGCCCGTCGCTGGAGGTTGAACTCTGTTCCGATATCCCGGACCGTGTCCTCTCCAGCCAGTACGAGAAAGGGATGTGCAGGGTCATGATTGACGCTGAACGCAGCTTCGCCCTTGTCCAGGTAGACACGGCGTTCCTTCACTGTCCATCGTACGCGGATTACGGCTCCGCGGTTGAGGTCGGCTATAGACATGTCCGGCAATGTTATGGAGCGTGATGCATCGGCAGGAGCGGAATAGCTTGTCTCCTCAACGGATGGTGTCATCACCCTCGGAACAACGAAGAATGCAGCAGCACTCGCCAGAGCCAGGGCGATCGCGCCGCCCCAGGCCGCTCGAATACGTCCCTGGGAGCGCCTCCCGGAGCGCATCGGAGTGACCTTTGTACTCCTTACCGGCGACTTGAGCGCCGCTGCGATCTCTCCGGCGTGATCATCAATTTCAGCGATCGCGTTTTCGACGACGACGAGCGCCGCCTTGTTCTCCGCATCACCCAGCCAGGCCTCGAAGTTTAGCCAGTCCGTCTCGGAGGCGTCGTCCGACTGGAGGCGAACCAGCCAGGCCGCCGCGGCCTCGCGGCGCTCGTCTTCGGTGTTTGGCGACTGGTCCGCGCTCATATTCCCGTGGCCCTGGACGAAGGTCTGCACTCTTCCTGTTGTAGTAGACGCCGCGCACGCAATGGCGCCACAGCCAATTGAGGCGAAATATAGGCGCAGGTCACGGCTTGTGCTCCGAAAGGCGCTTCAGGGCCGTGATCATGTGCTTTTCGACCGCACTGCGCGAAATTCCCAGCAGTGTCGCAATTTCCGCGTAACTGCGATCTTCGAATTTATGCATGGTAAAGACGCGCCTGCACTGAGGCGGCAAGGCTTCGACGGATCTGACGAGGCGATCCAGGCGCTGCTTTGCATCCAGTCTGGCCTCCGGAGAGGGCAGGTCCGCTTCATCTTCGCCAACCGGCTGCCCGGTTCGATGAGTGCGGTAATAGGCGTCATCGCGAACGGTCGCGCGTCGTCGGGCCCGCGCCCTGTCCAGCATGACGTTGGAGCCCAGACGGTAAAGATACGCGGCGCCGTTTTCAATCCCGGTATCATCAACGCTCGAAAGCTTCAGGAAGATGTCCTGGACGATATCCTCAGCCTCGCCGGGCGATGACGTTCTGGCCGCAAAAAAGCGAACAAGATCGGCGCGTTTGGCCAGATACAGCGTCATCAAGGCCGACATGCGAGGTTCGGTCGAATGTCCCAAGTGTCCGCCAGCGCGCGACTAATATCCTTCTGGAGCTTCACCTCGCGGGCGCGTTCGTCAATCCCGATTCGCTTGATCACATTGCCGCTGGGTTGAGCCGCACTTGCGCCCGAATTCGGGCCCGCCAGCCGGAGTTAGACAGGTCCGGCGCCCTCATCGGCGCCTTCGGCCAACCCCGCGCCCAATAGAGTCGCGATATGCACGAGCGTCCCCAGGGAAAGTGCTGGGAAATGTCCGTCACAAGCGAATGCACCGCCGACGATGGCATAGACGCCAAGTGCGATCACGCCCAGGATGGCGAACGTCGGTCTTCGGGTCGCGAGCCCAGCCTCGCCGACAGGGTCAGATGATGCGATGCGTCCATCCATCCGGCCTGTCTCCATCGACCGCTCCGAAGCTGAAATTTGCGGACGCCCCAAAAAGCGCCGCCTCGAACATTAGACGCCGCCAGCGGAACGGCGCCTCACGGTCTCATATGAACAGGGTCGGCGTTTTCCTGCCCGTGTTCATCCGGGAAATGGAGGAGCGTCCTGATCCGAAATACCCAGATCGAGCTGATCATGAAATTCACAAATGGAATAAGCCCCCAACCGATCATGAGGCCGATCCAGAAGGGCCAGCCAAGCAGGTCGACCGTTTTCATTGTGACAAGAGTCGCCGCAAATCCGCAGGCGGCAAGAACCGCGAACCGCCTCCATTGAGTTCGCGATGCTCCCGCGTCGGGGTAGGTGATATGGCGATGGGCGAAGAATGCGAGAGGTTGGGTTAGTGTGAAAGCCGCAGCGCTTGCAGCGGTTGGATCGCGGATCAGGCGCCCTTCGACAAGGATCACCAGAAGCAGCGAATAGAAAGCGGCGACGCCTGCACCTACCAGGCCGTAGCGAAGCAGGCGTTCAAACCGCCCATGCAGGGAGATCAACTGTGCAAGCATCTGATTAACCGACACTCCCGGCCGAGACAGGCAGGAGCGATGGGGGAGCCGTAGCAGCTGGCGTCGCATAATCCCGGGTGAGACGCCCGAATGACTGGACAGAGAGCCAGCTCCAGAGAAACATCCTGTTATCCGCGCTGCCGTTCCGGTGGTCGCTCCAGGCCGAAGCGACCCGATCCATTCGAACGCCGGGAACAGGGTCAAGTGGCGGATTCGTCGGCATCGATTTGAGCCAGCTTGCAGTAGGGATTCCAAACCCCTTCTTGGCGCGGCCGATGATATCTTGTGGGAGTAGGCCCTCCAGGGCCTTCTTCAGAAGGTATTTTCGCTTGCCGCTGCGCATCTTGAAGCGATGAGGCAGGCGACGGCAGAAATCCACGAGATCGTTGTCGAGAAATACCGCACGCGATTCAAGCGACGCCAGCATGGTCGCTCGATCGACCTTGGTGAGGATTCCATCCTGCAGGTAGAAATTGGTGTAAAACTCCAGGGACCGGTCGATCAGCGCCTGTTCGCCATTGGCGCTCCAGACATCCAGGGCCTCGGAATAGAGCTCCTCGGGGGTGAGTGGCTCTTCAAAAAGATCCCGCATGAATTCTGGATCGACCGGCGCCAGCCAGACAGGATTCCAGAGTTCCGGGGGATAGCTCAACCCGGCGAGTGTTCGTCGCAGTTTGAAATCCAGGCTCATATTGCGCGTGGAAACTGGAAGCCGGTTCGTCGCAGCCCGTAAAATTGAATGCAGCGGTCGCGGAACGAAGGCGTTGTAAATGCGTGCGGGCGCCAACGCCGAGAACGGATCGTAGCCTGCAAAGAGTTCATCCCCGCCGTCGCCGGAAAGTGCGACGGTAACGCTTTGGCGCGTGAAGCGGCTAAGCAGGTGGGTTGGAAGAACCGAAGGGTCGCATGATGGTTCGTCAAGACGCGAAAGAATATCGGGCGCCTGTTGTCGGGCCGTTTCGAGCTCGAGCCAGTCGATGGAATTTCGAACGCCGAATGCATCAGCAACGCGTCGCGCCGGCCTTGATTCGTCAAAGGACGCTTCGGTAAATCCAAGTGTAAAGGACTGAAGGTCTTCAGCCGCTCGAAATTTTGTCGCGGCTGCAAGCACAGCGCTGGAATCGATCCCCCCGCTGAGGAACAATCCGAGTGGGACATCGGCGTTCATGCGGCGCCGAACAGCCTCGAAGAGCAATTCGCGCAATTCTTCGACAAGCGTGGACTCTGGCCGGTCGCGCCAACCATGCTCAGGCTCGAGCCTGAATTGCCAATAGCGGTGTGCGTGTATGGCGCCCGAGCGCACGTCCACAGTAAGCCATGAGCCGCCGGGAAGCTTTTCGCAATTCTCAAGAATGGCGTTTGGCGCCGGCAGAAAGCCGTAGGCCAGAAGCTTTTGCAGGCTGCGTCGCCGAATTTGCGAGGAAAAATGCGAATGCTGTGCAATCGAGGTCAATTCGCTGGCGAAGGAGAAGAGGCCGCCCTGTTGGGAGTAGAAGAGGGGCTTTTCTCCGAACCGGTCGCGCGCCAGAAACAAACGCGCGCGTGTTCGGTCATAGATGCAGAACGCGAACATTCCGTTCAGTTTCTCGGGAAGACTCTCGCCCCATTCTGCATAACCATGGATCAGAACTTCAGTGTCTGAATGGTCAGTCCGAAATTGATGACCGCGCCGCTCGAGTTTTCGGCGCAACTCCACGTGATTATAGATCTCGCCGTTGAAGACGACTCCGATGGATCCCTCGGCGTTCCACATGGGCTGCGCTCCGCCGCCGGGATCGATGATCGCGAGTCGTCGGTGCCCCAGGAATACAGAAGCGTTCGGATCGTGATACGTGCCGGCGCCGTCTGGACCGCGGTGCTCCAGCGCAGACATCATGCGGCGCAGATCGGCAAGTCCTCCAGGGCCGACAAACCCCGCAATGCCGCACATCAGCTGGCAGGCTCGAAATTGATGCGCTCGCGTATCAGATACGGCCGAAGGTCCTGCGCCTCGAAATAGGTGCGCGTCACCATCTCGGCCAGCAATCCCATAAGGATACTGGTGCACCCCATAAGAAACAGCATCGCAGCCAGCAACGGCAGAGGCGTCAATATGAGCGAAACGCCTGCGATGAACTTGTTCGCAAGGGCGAGCCCGAGCGCGCCAAACGACAGCAAAATGCAGGTTACGCCGAAGCCGCCAAATATGTAGATCGGCTTGACCAGGTAGGATTCCAGAAACTTGACGACTGTGAGGTCGAGAATGACTTTGAGAACCCGCCCGAGGCCATACTTGGAGCGCCCGAATTTTCTCGCATGATGGCGGACGGGAATCTCAACAACCTTTGCGCCCATCCAGCTGGCGTAAATCGGGATCAGTCGATGCATCTCGCCATAAAGGCGGACATTCTCCATCACGTCGCGGCGATAGGCTTTCAGCGTGCAGCCATAGTCCCGCAGTTTGACGCCGGAGATTGTGGAGATCAGGAAGTTTGCAATCTTGCTCGGAATTTTCCGGCTGAGCGTCGCATCCTGACGGTCGGCCCGCCAACCGGAAACGACATCAAATCCTTCCCGGAGTTTGCCCATCATCTCGGGAATGTCTGCAGGATCATTCTGAAGGTCCGCGTCCAGCGTAACGATGACGTCGCCGCGCGCATTGTCGAAGCCGGCCATCAGCGCAGCGGTCTGTCCGTAGTTTCTGCGAAACTCGATGACGCGCAGACTTGGGTATTGCCGCGCGAAGTCCCGCAACACCCGGATGGAGCCATCATGGCTTCCATCGTTCACAACAAGCACTTCAAAGGTGCACTTCAGGGATTCGAGTATCGGGAAGAGCTTGCCGAGCAGCGGGCCGATGCTCTCTTCTTCATCGTAGACCGGAACGACGATCGTCAGATCAAGCGCTGCCGGTAGCGATAGATGTGTCACATCCACCAGTGGGGCAATTCGTCGAAATTCAGTCATTGCGGCGACCCAGGTTCATTGGCGGATAGACCGCGTCGAGGACGGGTCCAATTGCTCCCGAAAGACGATAGGCGGAGTAGGTGTTGATGAGCGCGCCGTTGCGCTCTCGCCGAAATGCCCCGAGCAAATCGACATGATTGAAGCCGCGTTTCAGGTATGGGATGTATGGACAGGCGTCCTTGCAGACATAGAGCAGGGGGCCGTCCAGAAGGTCTTTGTCCGGTTGGGGAGCATTTACCCACCGAACGCGCTCATTCAGCTGAATGACCGGCGCTTTTGAGGGAACATAGAAGGTAAGCCACCCTGCGAGCGTGTAGTCAGTCGCCACATAGGCTGGAATGCCGGCGTTTCTTCGCAGTTCGTCGATGGATGTTGCAAGCTGACGCCAACCCACCGCCAGGACCCGCGCGGTGGGATCCTTGTGACCAAGCGGGACAATTCCGAAGGCGCCTTGAAGCAGCGCCAATGCTGTGATTGCGCCCCCGATCGGGGCAGATGAAATTCGAGACCAGCGCACGACGCGCCGTGACATGTCGGAACGGAATGGCAGGTCCCGGGCGGCGATCGCAGCGGCGATTGCCAGGGCGGGGTAAGCTGGTTCCGGCCAGTTTCCTTGAACCCGTTCGTGAAGTGAATGCCAAAGAAAGTATGCGGCAATCGGCAAGACGAAGGAGCAGAGCAGAACCAGGCTTGCTCGCATCTCCCTTTGGGCGACTCCGACGGACGAAAGTCCGAAGCATCCGAGAATGAATATTGGCGGCGAAACCAGAAGGAGCTGGGAGCCGATCAGTTCGACCACGTAACGAAGAGACCAGTGCTGAACGGTCATCCGGTGGGTCTGGTAAGCAAACGACGCCCAGTGATGGCCCGCGTTCCAGAGCACAACCGGTGAAAAGAGGACGATTGCGATCAGGCCGCCCGCGAACGACCAGGGGTTCAGAATCCATCTGCGGTTGGCGGGAACAAGGACAAGCCAGGCGAGAATGCCGGACGCGAAGAAGGCGGTCGTGTATTTTGAATCCATTCCGAGGCCGAAAGCGACGCCCGCGACCAGCCACCAGTAGCCACGGCCCGACTGCTGCAATTTCGCCAGGGAATAAAGGAGAAACGAGCTGGTCAGGACGACGACCATGTCAGACGTCGCCGCCAGAGAGCCTACGCTTATCGCTGTCATGAGGTTGAACAGGACGCCCGCTTCCGGGCCTGCGCCTGCATCATTCGACAGAATGATAGCTGATCTCCAGACAGCCCAGGTCGCGGGAATGCTGAGGAGAACAGCCATGAGCCGCACGCCAAGAGGCGTATCTCCGAGCAGGGTTGTTCCCACCCGGATCAACAGCGGGTTCATGAACGGATGGTCGATGAATCCCGGCGACAGGTGCCTGGAATACATCCAGTAAAGCGACTCATCGCCTGACAGGGGCAGCAGGGCCGCGAAGATCAGTCTGACAACGATCAGTGCAGCAATCGCACCAAGTGTCAGATTCAATCGGCTTTGCTCGGGGGATTCAGCCGAAGCTACGGACAGCAACAATCGCTCCTCCTGCATTGGAGCGAAACAGGCATGCAGCGGGCAACGACCGATATCCGGTACGGCCGATGGAAATGGCGCGTTTGCGCACGCTCACGCGTGCAGCCGGCGGTGATTTCCCCCGACAGTCGGGATAATTGGGGCAAGCCAAACCGTTCGTTCTCTCGCTGCGAGAAAAAGGCTATCGAAAGCGAGACGCCTCTGCGCATCCGGCGCCTCACGTCGCAGCGAGAATTTATTTTGCTGCCGGTCCACGGCGCCGGAACGGTGTCGCTTGCCCTTCACCTCCGAACCCACTTATGCGAAATCGGCGCGCCCTGATCTGACAGGCGACTGACGGATTGTCTGTGTTCGGAGGAAATACCCGCGAAACGGGGGTGTCGCTTTGACGCCATCCAGTCTCTGGTTCCCGCTTGTTTGGCGTGGGGTAGGGGCGTTGATGAGCCGAATTCCCAATAAGAGGCCTGGTTTGCGGCCGTGGTCATTCAGCGCGTGGTCGGCTCCACTTTCGCTTCATGCTGACCTTCCGGGACGCCGAGAAGGCGCTAGCCCAACGTGGTATAGGCGTCTCCCGGGGAACGATGCGCTGCTGGATGATCAGGTTCGGTCTCAAAAGTCGCGGTCAACATGTCGAGCCGCAGACGATCAGGACAGACACACTGCGCTCATGTCCTGCCGCGCCGAAGATCCTCTGCGGCTTGGATCTGAGCCGACCAGGCCGATTGAGAGACAAAAAAACCGCTCTGGGAATTCGCCTCTATCCATCCGACGTCGCGAACGCAGGATGCAGGGTTTCAGGTGGGGGCATCCGTGCAGCAGCGTCTCGATACGCAGGCAAGCTTCCACGACGCGCTCTACGGATAGCGGTGTCCACCGGGACGTCGTGAATCGCGCACGCTGTGAGCGCGCTCGGATTCTGTCTGGAGCGCAGCGGTCGCCCAACTGTCGAGAGGTTCAAAAGCTCACATAGGCGCCGTGCGAGTTTGCGGGACAGCTCTCGACCACACGATGGCGTTTCGAGGAGGGCGCAGGGGTCCCCGCCCCCTCAGGCTACGTTCGCCCATGTTTGCGAGTGATGAGATGTGCGGATCGCCTCTGCGACTCGCTCGACGTCCAACCCAAATCTGAAGTCCTTGTTGAGGGAGGGCAGTCCGTGAATGGCGTGGATCATCTCCTTGACTTCAATCGTCTTGAGATCGTTGTAGCCCAGTTGGTGACCACTTGCGGGGCAGAACGCGGCATAATCGCCGTGCGAGACGCCAGCCTCGATGCGTACGAACCCGCGGCTGTGCGACGGCCCATGGGCGCGAAACAGCTGAAGTTCGTTGAGCCGTTCCTGCGTAAAGGAGATCGCGCCCCTGGTTCCCGTCAGTTCGAAGGCCAGACCCATTTTCCGGCCGGAAGCAATCCAGCTTGCGGCAAGGACGCCCGTTGCGCCGTTCTTGAATCTAACGACCGCATCCATCTGGTCGTCAACATTGACCAGGCGCTCAACGCCGTCACGGCCGCGACGGTGTGTGTGGATCGTCGACAGGGCGCCGCTGACGGATTCGATGCCGCCCGCCAGATGCAGAGCCAGCGACACGATATGGCTGCCAATGTCCGCGAGCGCGCCGCCCGCATTCTCAGGCTCGCAGCGCCAATTGAAGGGGGCCTCCGGATCGGCCATGAAATCTTCGGCGTGAACGCCCCTGAACCCTGTGATTTCGCCGATTTCTCCCGATGCAACGAGTTCGCGCGCAAACTGGATCATGGGATTGTGGAGGTAGGTGAAGCCGACGCCATTCGCCACGCCGCGGGCGGTCGCAGCGCGCATCATCTGCTCAGAATCCTCGAAGCGCGCCGCGAGAGGCTTTTCGCAGTAGACGGCCTTGCCGGCTTCCATCGCGGCCAATGCAATGGGTGCATGCAGTATGTTTGGTGTTGCGATCGCCACGAGATCAATTGCCGGATCCGTGACGACCTTGCGCCAATCTCCGGTCGAACGCCGAAATCCGAGACTTAAGGCCGCTTGCGCCGCGCGTTGTTCGTCGATGTCGGCGATGCAGTCGAGCTCCGGTTCTGCAGGCAGATCGAAGGTGAATGCAGCCGCACGAAAGGCCTGGGCATGCGCCCGGCCCATGAAGCCAGATCCGATCAGGCCGATTCGCAAGGTTTTGGTCATTGGGTGCAACCAGTGGTCTGAGGTTGAGGGAAAAAGGGGGATGGGCCTCGACCGGCGGGTGTCATCATGCCGAGTGTTCGGATTGCAGGTGCAGGCGCTCGAACGCTTCGGGCGGCGCATCGTTGGCCGCCATCAGTTGCGCCATGAGCGAGCGCATGCGGGCCTCTACCTTGGAATCCGTTAGAGGCTTCTGTTGGCCAGGATCGGTTTCCAGATCGAACAGGCGCGTCTCGTTTTCGATGAGGCAGCCGGGCCCATAGTTATTGTACATGGGTGATCGTTCGATCACCGGGATTCTCAGGAGCGGGGAGGACTTCGTCCAGCTGAACGGTTTGGCCAACGTGGCGCCGGCCAGCTCTGCGGGCGTGAACGGCTTTGCGATGTGTGCGGGCATCACCGTGTACTGGAAGATGTTCTGGGCATGCAGATCGGGTGGGTAGAGGTGATAGGTGTAGCGCCCGTCGGTTACGTTCACGGCGCCTCCGAAATATCCAAACAAGGCGGCTTCGCGGTCATTGGGCCTCAACACTGACTTGCCTTGCGCCTCCGCAGGAAGTTCCAGGTCATGAAGGTCAAGGAGCGTGGCTGCGAGATCGATCGTCTGCGTCAGCTCTGGCGAGCGGCTGGCGCCGGGATTGCGGGGGTCGTGCACGAAGAGAGGGATGTGCACGATCTCCTCGTACATTGTCATCCGGTTCTTGGCCCAGAAATCGTGTTCGCCGAGCAGGAAGCCGTGATCCGTTGCGACGACGAGGGCGGTGTCCTCCCACATGTTGTGGGCGTCAAAATCGTCGAGCAGGGTTCCCAGCAGGTCGTCGCACATCGCTACGGTTGCGTAGTAGTTCGCGCGGAGCTCTTCCGCTTCTTCGGGGAGTTCATCGACCTTTCCATAACGCGGCCAGTCGCGGATCGGGCCATTCCAGCCGGTCGCAAACGGCTTCTTGAAGCGGGCAGGGGCGAAGAAGGGTTCGTGAGGGTCGAAGGTTTCGATCTGCAGGAGCCAGTTGTCGGCGTTGCGGTTCATCTCGAGGAATTCGCGACCGTGCCGGAAACACTGGACGGCGGGGAAATCCTCTTCTTCGCGGATGAACTCACGATTGACGATATGGCGGTTGAACCGTGGTCCAGATTGGCGCTCGTGGTACTTCTCTCGCAAGCGCTCCCATGGGGGCTGAACCATGGCTTTCCATGGATCGTGTTCCTGACCGCGAACAAATTCGAACGTCGTGTAGCGATTGTGGTAGGTTGCTCCGCCGTCTTCCCAGTAGTGGTAGTGGTCAGTGACGAGGTGCGTGTAGACGTCGTGCCGCCCCATGATTTCCGGGAAGGAATTGTCGAAAGGCTCCAGGGGCCCCCAGCTGCGATGAAGGAATGTCAATCGGCCGGTGTGCATGTCACGGCGCGCAGGCATGCATGGCAGCGAACCGACATAGTGACGATCGAACACCTGCGCTTTCTTCGCCAACCGGTCAAAATTTGGTGTGGGAATACGATTGCCGCCATAGCATCCGAGCAAATGGCGGTTCAGGGAATCAAACAGAACAAATACGGTCTTCACGCTCGCGCTCACTCCAACGCTTCGTCCAGCGACTTTCCTTTAGACTCGTAGCGCCGGTTCATCAGGACGAAACCTCCAAGCACGACGCCAACCACGCTCAGCGCCAGAAACGTAGGTGCAAAGCCTACGGCCTCGACGCCTGTCGGCACCAGCCAGGTTGTAAATCCCGCCATCAAGCGAGAGGCGCCGCTGCCGAGTCCCTGCGCTCGCGCCCGGAGATGGGTTGGCAGAAGTTCCGTTGGCAAGAGCCAGTTCGATGAAGACCCAAACCACACGCAAACGCCGTAGAGCGTATATGTCGCAACAAACAGTACGGGCACTTTCACTGTCAATGTGAGCAGGATCAGGCAGGTGGCTGACCCCCAGAATGCAATGGCCGTGGAGCGAAAACGGCCGAGGCGATCGACAGTGAGGAATGCAATGATGGAGCCGACGAAGCCGCCGATCCAGATCAGGATGCTTCCGCCAAGGGACGTGACGGCTCCAAGGTCGCCGACAAAATGCATGACGTAAGGCGCCGCCACGCTCGCGGCCGACCCTACAAGAGGACCAATACCCAGGACAGTAATTACGAATACGGCCCGCCGCGTATGCGGCGCCCGAAAGATGTCGAGATACGATCCTCGCGCCCTGGCTTCGGTTTCCAGCGCTGGCTGAGTTTCATCGCGCGCCGACACCGACGTCTCAAGACCAAAGGCGCGCATTGCGGCGTCAGCCTCCGCAAAGTGCCCTTGAGAGACGAGCCAACGTGGCGATTCCGGCACCGAATGCCGCCCGACCAGGATTATGAGGGCCGGGACGACGCCGAAGCCGAAGAGCCATCTCCACGCGTGCTCGCCGGCGATCGTGATGAGGACGGCGGCCATCGCAAGCGACGACATGGCTCCGAGCGTCCAGGCGATCTGGGGAACGGCGCCTGCCCAGCGGCCGCGTGATTTCCTGGGCGATATTTCCGCAAGAAAGGGGATAGAAATTGCGATGTCCGCCCCGATGCAGACGCCTAGCAAAAATCGAACGGCAAATAGCTGTGCGAAATTCATGACCAGCGCGGATAGCCCCGCCAGGATCGCAAACAGCCAGAAGACCTGAACGAATATAGTTCTACGCCCGATCCGATCCGCAACCGAGCCCGCCACGAGCAACCCGAGTGTGGCGCCAAAGAACGAGCTGGCGCCCAACAGCCCGGTCTGCGAGGCCGTAAGGTGGAATTGTACATTAAGCTGAAGCAGGGCGCCGGCGATTGCTATCAGGTCATAGCCATCCAGGTATTCGCCGAGCGCGATCATGATCATGGCGCGACGCCGGGCTGGCGTAGGGCGACCGCCGTCGAAATCCGCCAAGTGATCGTTAGGATTGAGAGTGGGCGCTTGTGCCGTCAAACCCGATGATTGCATGCCTCGCGCCCGACCGGACGGGTCATTTGCGTCGTCAGTGGGTTTGTCCATGCTTGATCCTCGTCCGGCCGTGTTCGCCGCGGCCTCTGGCGGGCGTCGGCGAGCGTCCCGCGCCCCATCCTCGCATCTTGGGAGGGTTGGGCGATCGAACACGCGCGGGCACTATCTAGTAGTCAACAAAATAGTCAAGAATTGCCATGATTGAGAAAAATGAAAAAAATATTCCGTGACTGCGGTTCGCCGGTTCTTCGCTAGTGCATTGAAAAACTGCGGTTATGAAGCCGCACAGCTACGACGGATGTCGCGATCAACATCGCGCGCGCGAGTGGCTGACAAATTCCACTTGCATAACGAGAGAAAAAATCGTTTCAAAAAACCAGGAAGCTTTTGGGCGAGGATGCGCGCATGATGAAACGCGGTGCCACGATAATGCTAGCCCTGCTCGGTTTCGCCCTGACCAGCTGCGTATCTCGACCCCCGCACGTCTCGGTGTTCCGTCCGGAGATGGGCTGCGCGGGTGTCGCCCCCGAACCCGACAACATTGAAGGGGCGAAATCCTTCACCTACAAGACGGCTTCCGGCCGCGCCCTGCGTATACACGTATTTGAACCGAAGGATGCTGGATCCGGTCATCCGGCCGTACTCTTCTTCTTTGGCGGCGGCTGGCGCATCGGGTCGGTCCTTCAATTTGTCGATAAGGCGAATTACTTCGCCGACCGTGGCTACGTCACCGCGATTGCAGACTATCGCGTCAGCTGCCGTGACAACTCGGACGTTGTTCAATCAGATGAAGATGCGCGGAGCGCATATTCCTGGTTGCGTGAGCGCAGCGCTGAGTTCGGGGTCGATTCCAAAAGGATGTTTCTGGCAGGCGGTTCGGCTGGAGGACAGCTTGCACTTTACGCGGCGCTGAAAGCGCAGCCGGGCGAAAAGCCTCTGGGCCTCGTGCTCTACAACCCAGCCATCGATCTTCGCAATCTTGCAAAACCCGGCGAATTGAAAGCGGCGATCGCAATCTCTCCGAGCGACCTGCCCGTCAAGAATGCCCCGGCAATGATCATCATGCATGGTGATGCCGATACCAAAGCGCCAATTGAAGCATCACGGACCTTTTGCGCGCGCGTGAAAGCGGCAGGCCGCGAATGTCAGTTGGTGGAGTATGTTGGTCGCGATCACGGATTTTGGAGCGATCGGAAAGTCGATCCGCACATTGGTCGCTCGCCCTACGACGATACATTGGCCAGGACGGAAGCGTTTTTGGAGAGCCACAAACAACTGGAACGGTAATTGGGAACCGCGGCGATGAGATTTGCAATTTGCGCGGCGTTTTTGGCAGCGGCGGTCGGGATCGCCAATCCGGCTGCTTCCCAGACCGTTTCGGTCCCAAGGCTTGAGCTTGGGTGCGCCGGTGTGGTTCCACAGCCTGAGCATCTCGCCGGCGCTGAGAGCTTCACGTATTCCAGGCCGGCCGGGCGTGACTTGCGCATACACGTATTCTCTCCGCCCACGAGAAAATCGAAGCGCACAGCTGTCGTCTTCTTCTTCGGGGGCGGGTGGCGCATTGGAAGAATCCAGACATTTGAAGACGAGGCGCGCGCACTGGCGGAGCAGGGTTATGTCACGGCTCTCGCCGACTATAGAGTGAGCTGTCGCGACCGATCGACCATCGATGAATCCCTCGCCGATGCAGAGGCGGCCTACGCCTGGATGCGGCATCGCTCAGATCGACTTGGGATCGATCCGGCGCGCATTGTAATGGCGGGCACGTCTGCGGGCGGCCATATTGCGCTTGCTGCGTCCTTGCTCGCTCCAGCAGATGAAAGACCGGCGGCGATCCTCTTGTACAATCCCGCGATTGATCTGATGCGGTTCGCCAAGCCAAAAGAGTTCGAGGCGGCCAAGGCGATCTCACCAAGCGAAATGCCGTTGGAAAACCTGCCGCCCACGGCGATATTTCACGGCACCGCGGACAGGACGGTGTCGATTGAGGAGCCGCGGGCATTCTGCGCGCGTGCCCTGGCGGCAGGCGCAGATTGTGAATTGACCGAGTATCCGGGGCGGGATCATTCATTCTTCCACGATAAATCTATCGATGCCGCCCTCGGATTTGCGCCCTACAGCGACACGCTGGAAAAATCGCTCGCCTTTCTTCGTGCGCACGGGCTTTAGCCCCGATCGATGTGATGGGGGGAATTGCGCCCTCAGGTGATCCGAACCTTTTGCTCCGACAGAAAAGGAAACCGAAGTTGTCGAAGGACGATTGAACTTCCACAGCGTCCCCGACTCATTCAGCGAAGAGCAAGTGCATTCCATTCCGGGGTCGGATAGAATATTTTGTCGTTCGTTGCGCCGTTCTGTAGCCGGCCGCAGCTATGCTGCGATGAGTCTCACGAATTAATTGGAGCATGGAACCCTTGTCGCCGCCAACAACCGCCGCGGAACTGCGCGAAGCGATCCTTGAACAATATGACGGCCTTTCGAAGCGGCTGCAGCAAATCGCTCGTTACGTGTTGGATGAGCCTGATGAGCTGGCGCTGGAGACACTGGCGGTCATAGCGGAACGGAGCGGCGTGCAGCCTTCCGCCATTGTTCGATTCGCAAAATTCTTCGGGTTCGAAGGCGCAAGCCAGATGCAGCGCATATTCCGCGACGGGCTCGTCTCGAGCCACGCGGCGCTGGGGTATAATGAACGGGTCCGCAAGTTCGCGAAGAACGTAAACGGGACGAAGGCTGACGACATACTGGGCGAGTTCATCGAAGGAAACGTTCTGGCCCTTCAGAGTCTCAAACAGACCGTCACTAGCGACGACATACGCAGGGCGGTTCGCTTGGTTCAGGACGCTGAAACCGTATTCGTTGCGGGTTTCCGCAGGTCGTTCCCCGTTTCGTCATATCTTGCCTACTCCTTGCAGCAGACAGGCAAGCGGACCGTCTTTGTTAGCGGAGTTGGCGGGATGACGCGTCAGCAGCTGCAGACGGCGAGCAACCGCGACCTGCTTGTGGCCGTGAGCTTCTCGCCCTACGCACAGGAAGCCGTGGAATGTGCGGAATTGGCGGTTGAGCGAGGCGTGCCTATTCTGTCGATCGCCGACAGCCCGGTCAGCCCCATCGCCAAGCTCGCAGATAGTACGTTGCAGGTTCGTGAATCCGAGATTCGAACGTTTCGGACGCTTTCGGCGTCTCTTTGCCTGGCGCAAGCGTTGGCGATTGGCTTTGCGTTCGAGTCGAGCAAGCGAAAGCGCGTGCGCGGCAGCTGACCTCTCTGGTCGCAACATGCGCGGCGATCTTGCGGTCACTCCCTTCCTGGTCGCGACCACGGTATGAAATTGTCTTTGCAAAAATAGAAAATATGGAATATCGATTTCAAATCACGTCATGATGGTTTGGCCGCATAGGGCGGAGGATATGGACAGACTGGAACTGCTCGCCCTCGGCCGATCCGGCATCGATCTCTACGGTCAGGATGTCGGCGGCCGGCTCGAGGACTGTTCCGGCTTTGCCAAATATGTCGGGGGCAGCCCTACAAATACCGCGATAGGCGCATCGAGGCTGGGGTTGAGGGCAGGGCTCATCTCGCGGGTGGGCGCCGATCATATGGGCCGCTTCGTTCGCGAACAGCTCTTGCGCGAAGGCGTCGATGTCCGCGGGGTGATCCCTGACCCGGAGCGATTGACTGCGCTTGTATTGCTCGGGCTTCGCGACCGCGAGACCTTTCCCCTGATCTTCTATCGAGAAAACTGCGCCGACATGGCCCTGTCAGCAGAAGACATCGATCCTGAATTTGTTGCCAGGGCCGGGACATTGCTGATCAACGGGACGCATCTGTCCCGTCCAGGTGTCTATGAGGCGTCGTTGCGTGCGGCGAGCCTGATAAAGGACGCTGGCGGACGCGTCGTCCTGGACGTCGACTATCGACCCGTCCTGTGGGGCCTTGCGCCACGCGACATGGGCGAGAACAGGTTCGTGGCGCATGTCGCGGTGACTGAGGTCTTCCAGCGGATTCTGCCGATGTGCGATCTTGTCGTGGGCACCGAGGAGGAGATGCATATCCTTGGCGGCGATACCGACACGATCACGGCGCTTCGCGCTGTTCGCAAGAGAACGCAAGCCGTTCTCGTCTGCAAGCTTGGTCCCAAAGGCTGCGCGGCGTTCCCTGAAGACGTGCCGGACATCGTGAACGAGGGGATATACGTCCCCGGGTTCGAGGTGGAGGTCTTCAATGTGCTCGGCGCAGGGGACGCCTTCATGGCCGGGTTTCTGCGGGGTTGGCTTCGCGATCTGCCGCTCGCAGAATGCTGTCGTTTTGGGAATGCCTGCGGCGCGATCGTGGTGTCCAGGCACGGCTGCGCGCCAGCCATGCCGACCTGGGTCGAACTTGAGGCCTTCCTTGCGAATGACAAGCGCCCATACCGACTGCGGGATGACGTCGAGCTTGCGCACATACATTGGGCGAGCACGCGCGCGCGGCGCTATGAGGACCTGACCATCCTCGCCGTGGACCATCGAAGCCAGTTCGAGGACATCTCGGCGGACGTCGGGGCCGACCCCGCGCGCATCTCCCGGTTCAAGGAGCTGGCGTTATCGGCTTTGGATAAGGTAGCGCAAGGCGATCCTGGTTTTGGCATCCTGCTTGACGGGCGGCACGGTTTCGATGCGCTCGCTGCGGCTGGCGAGCATCCTTATTGGGTTGGACGCTGCATCGAGGTGCCGCGATCCCGCCCGCTGGAATTTGAGTCCTCCCCGGACGTCGCCACCGAGCTTGCGACTTGGCCGCTCAACCAGGTGGTGAAGGTGCTGGTCTTCTACCATCCGGACGATGAGGTGCAGCTGCGCGAGCGGCAGGAACGACAAATTCTGCGGTTGTTTGACGCCTGCCGGAAGACAAGACACGAACTTCTGCTCGAGATCATTCCGCCCAGCGGCATGGAAACGGACGAGACAACTGTCGTGCGCGCAATGGATCGGTTTTATGATCTTGGCGTCAGGCCCGACTGGTGGAAGCTGGAACCGGCGGCTGATCCAGCGATCTGGCGCAAGGTTGAAGATGTGATTCAGCGACGTGATCCATTGTGTCGTGGCGCTCTGATTCTGGGACTTGAGCAGTCCGTGGAGGCGCTGGAAGCGGCCTTTGCGGCAACCGCTCACATTAACGTTGTGAAGGGTTTCGCCATCGGTCGGGCCATTTGGCATCGGTCCGCGCTGGATTGGTTGTCGGGCAAGATCGACGACGCGGCTGTTGAGAACGAGCTTGCGACAAACTTCAGCCGACTGGCGAGCGCCTGGCGCCGCAGTCGCCAGAAGGAAAGCGTCGCGTGAACGCGATGATCCGCCTTACAGCCGCGCAAGCCATGGTTCGCTGGCTGGGCGCACAACGCGTCGAGAGTGAAGGAGAGGTTCAGCCCTACTTCGCGGGATGTTGGGCGATATTCGGGCATGGAAATGTCGCCGGGTTGGGCGAGGCGCTCGCGTCGGCAGGCGACCTCATTCCAACCTGGCGCGCCCACAACGAGCAGGCGATGGCGCACGCTGCGATCGCTTTCGCCAAACAATCGCGTCGACGTCGCGCCATGGTGTGCACGACCTCTGTTGGTCCGGGCGCAACAAACATGGTGACCGCCGCGGCTTTGGCGCATGTCAATCGATTGCCGGTCCTGCTGGTCCCGGGCGACATCTTCGCCGGCCGTCGACCTGATCCAGTGCTTCAGCAGGTGGAGAATTTCTCCGACGCAACGGTTTCCGCCAATGACTGCTTCAGGCCAGTTTCGAGATACTTTGACCGCATCACCCGTGCCGAACAGTTGCTGGCGTCCCTGCCTCGGGCGATGTCGGTACTGACCGATCCGGCACAGTGCGGCCCGGCGACAATCGCCTTCTGTCAGGATGTGCAGGCCGAGGCGGCTGATTGGCCGGAGGCGTTTTTTGCGCCGCGAACCTGGCGACTTCGCAGGCAGTCGCCAGACAGCCGCGAAATCGCCGATCTGGTCGATCTGCTGACGCGTGCAAAACGACCCATGATTGTGGCCGGCGGGGGCGTTCGATACGCGGGAGCCGAGACGAGGCTCCGCGAATTTGCGTCACGGTTTGTCATCCCTGTGGCCGAGACGCAGGCCGGGAAGGGAGCGCTGGTCTGGGATGATCCGATGAGTGTCGGCGCAGTCGGCGTGACCGGAACATCTGCAGCAAATGCCTTGGTGCGACAGGCGGACCTCGTTATTGGCGTCGGTACGCGGCTTCAGGACTTCACCACCGGTTCGGCGGCGTTGATTCCCGTGGAAGGCCAGCGCCTGGTGCAGATCAATGTCGCAGGTTTCGACGCCCACAAGCACGGCGCCTTGGCGGTGGTCGGCGACGCTGATGCGACACTTGATATCCTGTCGTCTGCGTTGGGACCTTGGCGTACGCCGTCGGCGTGGACAGCGAAGGCGCGAAGACTGACAGACGAGTGGACGGTTGCGGCGGACGCCGCGATGAAGGCTCCGGCCGAGCAACACCTTCCAACCGACGCGCAGGTGCTTGGCGCCGTCTGGCGACAGACAAATGAAGATACAGTGGTCGTTGCGGCCGCTGGCGGCCTGCCGGGGGAGCTGCATCGCCTCTGGCGCACCCGCTCGGTCGGCGGCTATCACGTGGAATACGGCTATTCGTGCATGGGCTACGAGATCGCCGGAGCGCTTGGCGTCAAGATGGCTGCGCCGGAGCGCGACGTGCATGTCGTGCTCGGCGACGGCAGCTACCTGATGATGAATTCCGAGATCGCGACCTCGGTCATGCTCGGGCTGAAGCTGACGATAACGGTTCTGGACAATCGCGGCTTCGGTTGCATCAACCGGTTGCAGCAAAGCGTCGGCGGCCGGCCATTCAACAACCTGCTTTCGGACACCGAACAGGTTGTGGCGCCAGACATCGATTTCGCGGCGCATGCTGCAAGCCTCGGGGCAAAGGCGGAAAAGGTCGCTGGCATTGCCGAGCTGGAGGCGGCGCTGCACCGCGCGGCCGGGGAGGAAAGCACGGTAGTCATCGTGATCGACACCGATCCGGACCGGACGTCAGAAATCGGCGGGGCGTGGTGGGATGTTGCGGTGCCGGAGGTGTCAGAGCGCCCGGAAGTTCGCGCCGCCCGGGCGACTTATGACGCGGCGCTCTCCGCCAGAGCGCGAGGAGAGAAGCCATGAGTATCCGCTTTGGCGTGAGCCCGATTGCATGGGCCAATGACGACATGCCGGAACTGGGCGGCGATACGCCGGTTGAAACGATCCTGTCCGATGCTGATGCGATCGGCTTCCAGGGCGTCGAACTGGGCGGCCGGTTTCCACGTGAGCCGAAAGTGTTGAAGACCATGCTGGGCCATCACGGACTCGATCTCGTGGCGGGCTGGTATTCGAGTTCGCTGCTGACCCGCAAGGTTGACGAGGAGATCGCCGCCGCGCAGGACCACCTGCGGCTACTGAAGGCGACGGGCGTTGGGGTCTGGGTGCACGCCGAGACGTCGAATGCGATCCACGGCCTGAAGGGCGCGCCGCTGAGCACGACGCCGCGTCTGGACGAAAAGACCTGGAAGGTCTTCGCAGATCGCGTGACAGAGTTCGCGGACTACATCTCGGGTCAGGGATTGCGGTTCGCCTATCACCACCATCTCGGCACCGTCGTCGAGCGAGGGCAGGATCTCGATACCTTTCTTGGGTCTACCGGTGACGCTGTCGGCCTGACGCTAGACACCGGCCATGCGGCGCTTGGCGGGATTGATGCTGTCGCCGTCATACGCCGGCATGCGGACCGGATCGCGCATGTGCATTGCAAGGACGTGCGGCCAGAGGTGTTCGAGCGCGTCGAGTCCGGGAACCAGAGTTTTCTCGACGGCGTTCTGGCCGGAATGTTCACGGTGCCCGGCGACGGTTCACTGGATTTCGACGCCGTGATGCACGCGCTGGCGGCTGTCGGTTACGACGGCTGGATCGTGATCGAAGCTGAACAGGATCCGGCCATCGCTCCGCCGAAGCCCTATGGTGAATTGGGGCTTCAGACGCTTGTCGCGGCGGCCCGAAAGGCGGGCTTGAGGGAGGCGGTTTGATGTCGCGTCTGCGCGTACGGCCACAATCGCCGGACAAGAATGGCCGTGTGCTCTCGGTGACGCCCGAGAGCGCCGGATGGCGGCATGTGGGTTTCGCTGTTCACGCCATCGTGCCCGGCCAGACTGTTTCAGGCTGTGAGGCCGGGCGCGAGGTTTGCCTCGTCGTCCTGAAAGGCGCGGCTGACGTGCGGGTTGGCGATGACGTCCATTCACATGTCGGCGGCAGAAAGAGCGTGTTTGAGGATACGGCGCCGGGAGCTGTGTACGTCCCCGCCGGCGTCGCGTGGAGCGTGACGGCAAGCGATACAGTCGAACTCGCCGTCTGTTCGGCGCCCGGCAAGGGCGGTCTCGCGGCGAGGCGGATTGATCCTGCCCGGATGACCGGCGAGGTTCGCGGAACGGGCACAAACCTGCGGCGAGTGCGAAACATCCTGCCGGAAACGGAGCCAGCCGAAGGCCTTCTTGTGGTTGAGGTGATCACGCCCGGCGGCCATTGGTCGAGCTATCCCCCGCACAAGCACGACACGGCCTCGCAGGGTGAGGAAACCCAGCTCGAGGAGACCTATTATCATCGTCTCAATCCGCCTCAGGGTTTTGCGGTGCAGCGCGTTTACACCGACGACCGCTCGATCGATGAAACCGTCTCGGTGGAAGACGGCGACGTGGTGATGGTGCCGTGCGGCTACCACCCGGTCGGAGCACCGCATGGCTACGATCTCTACTACCTGAACGTGATGGCGGGACCGGAACGGCGATGGGTTTTCAGAAATGACCCCCACCACGAGTGGATCGTGAAGAAAGGCTAATCCGTGCGCACACTTTCGCATCTTATCGGCGGCAAAGCTGTCGCCGGCGAATCCGATCGCTTGGGCGATGTCTTCGATCCCAACACGGGTCAGGTGCAAGCTCGGGTGCGACTGGCAAGCGCGGCCGATGTGGCTGTGGCGGTGGAGAACGCCAAGCTGGCGCAACCTGCATGGACCCAGACGAATCCCCAGCGTCGCGCACGTGTGTTGTTCGAGTTCAAGCGCCTGCTGGAACGCGATATGACGGCGCTCGCGGAGCTTCTTGCGAGCGAACACGGGAAGGTCCTCTCCGACGCCAAGGGCGACATCCAGAGAGGGCTTGAAGTGATCGAGTTCGCCTGCGGCATCCCTCATTTGCTCAAGGGGGAATATACTCGAGGCGCCGGGCCGGGGATCGATGTCTATTCGGCGCGTGAGGCGCTGGGCGTCGTCGCAGGCATCACGCCTTTCAATTTCCCGGCGATGATACCGATGTGGATGGTTGGTCCCGCAATCGCGGCGGGGAACGCCTTCATTCTCAAGCCTTCGGAACGCACGCCTTCCGTTACCGCGCGGTTGGCGGAGCTGATGCTCGAAGCCGGATTGCCGCCCGGTATCCTTAATCTGGTGAACGGCGACAAGGTGGCCGTCGACGCCATTCTGGATCATCCGGACATCAAGGCGGTCAGCTTTGTGGGGTCGTCAGACATCGCACAGGCGGTCTATGCGCGCGCCACAGCAAATGGAAAACGTTGCCAGGCGATGGGCGGCGCCAAGAACCACGGGATCGTACTTCCGGACGCCGATCTGGATCAGGCGGTCGCGGATATCGTTGGGGCCGCCTATGGTTCGGCAGGCGAACGCTGCATGGCGCTGCCCGTAGTGGTGGCTGTGGGCAAGAGCACAGCTCGGGCGTTGCGCGCGCGACTAGCGGAAGCCGCCGAAGGGCTACGGGTTGGACGCTCTTTGGATCCGGATGCCCACTTTGGTCCCGTAGTTTCGGCGCAGCACCGTGCCCGCATTGAGAGCTACATTGATATGGCCGTGCGGGAGGGCGCTGAGCTCGTTGTGGATGGTCGCCGGCTTGCACTGCAGGGGCATGAGGGCGGGTTCTTCATTGGTCCGACGCTGCTCGATCACGTCACACCGGGTATGCGATCGTATCATGACGAGATCTTCGGCCCCGTTCTCCAGCTGATGCGTACCGACACGCTTGAAGAAGCACTCGCTCTGCCAACGGCGCATCAGTACGGAAATGGCGTCGCGCTCTTCACCCGGGACGGGGATGCCGCGCGGGAGTTCTGCGATCGGGTTGAAGTCGGCATGGTCGGCGTGAACGTGCCAATCCCTGTCCCCGTAGCGTATCATTCATTCGGCGGCTGGAAGCGGTCGGGTTTCGGCGACCTCAACCAATACGGAATGGATGGCGTGAGGTTCTACACGCGGCAGAAGATAGTCACCCAGCGATGGCCGAGGGCAGGCGCTGCGGTTGGTTCGAGCTTTGTCATTCCAACCATGAACTGATGAAAGCCCGCAACCCGCGATACCTCGCCGCTGCGGTGAAACGATTCGTCAATCTCAAGCGCCCGCCATATTCGATTGACCTGTCGCGATCGTTGCGATTGCTTCGGCGTCAACTCCGGGCAAGCGAGATGTGGTTCATCGCTCTCGCCGTCATGATCGGCGGCGCGGCGGGGCTGCTGTCCGTACTGCAGAACGACATTGCGGATAGCTTGCAGGCATTTCTGTACCAGGCCCCCGGCGCGCATATCGACGCCCTGCCGTACGTTCCGCCCAGCTCGCTGATCTGGCTGCCGATCGGCGGTGTGATCCTGGGAATGATCGCCTGGCAAGTCCAGCGATCGCGCACGAGGCCGCTAATCGATGTTGTCGAAGCGAACGCGCTCTACGGCGGTTTGCTTTCGCTACGAGACAGCGCGATCGTCTGTGTTCAGACCTGGCTTTCAAACGGATTCGGCGGCTCGGTAGGCTTGGAGGCTGCATATGCCCAGTCTGGAGGGGCCGCTGCTTCGGCGATCGGACAGGCGCTGCGCGTTCGACGCCAGGATCTTCGCACACTACTGGGCGCTGGAGCTGGTGCAGCTATAGGCGCTGCTTTTGGAGCGCCGCTAACCGGCGCATTCTATGCATTCGAGATCGTTATCGGGTCCTACGCACCCTCCATGATTGCGCCGGTAGCGGCCGCATGTCTTGCGAGCGTTCTTGTCGCGACGAGCCTGGGCGCTGCGCCCTATTCGCTTCACGTGCATGTCCTGCAAGCGCCCGGGGCCTGGGACTACGTCACTTTTGCCGGTCTCGGCTTCATCTCAGCTCTCGTCGGCATAGCAGTCATGCGCTTGGCGGCCCGGGTGGATTCCTTGGTTCAAAAATCCGGCCTTCCTGTCTGGATCCGGCCGTTTTGTGGTGGAGTTATACTTGCCGTTCTCGGCTTCGTGCAGCCTCAAACACTTTCATCCGGTCATGGAGCGCTCACCCAGGACCTGACCGGAAAGTTGGCGATTGACGTTCTCACGGGCATATTCCTTCTCAAGGCGTGTGCATCAATCGTGTCGCTGGGCTTCGGTTTTCGGGGCGGGTTGTTCTTCGCGTCTTTATTGCTGGGAGCTTTGCTGGGGCAGATCTATGTCGATGCGCTTGTATCGATGGGCGCGCCGCTTGCGATGCAGCGTGACTCGGCCGCTCTGGTTGGAATGGGCTCTCTCGGTGTCGCGATCGTCGGCGGCCCACTCACAATGTCGTTTCTTGTGCTCGAGTCGACCCGCGATTTTGGCGTGTCCGCCGCGACGTTGGCGGCTTCACTCATCGGCAGCACCATCGTGCGCGAACGATTTGGTTATTCATTCTCTACATGGCGCCTGCACCTTAGGGGAGAGACCATCCGGAGTGCGCGTGACGTGGGTTGGATGCGCAAGCTAACAGCTGGCCGCATGATGCGGACAAGCTTTTCGACAATTGCAGCTGGCGCCACGATTGCCGAGTTTCGGAGGCGCTTTCCGCTCGGTTCCAGAACCTTCGTTGTCGCGATCGACGAAACTCAGCACTACGCAGGCATTGCTCTTGTAGCTGACGCCTGGCGAGAGGGACGTAGCGAGGTTGAGTTGGTAGGCGCCATTGCCGGTCCCGCAACCTACACGCTGTCTCCGCAGAGCGACGTAGACGACGTTATGCGCATGTTCGATCAGGCCGAAGCCGAGGAACTGGTCGTCGTCGATGGAGCTGGAAGCCCGATCGGCACTTTGTCTGAAGTATACGTTGCCCGCCGCTATGCGCGTGAGTTGGAAGAAGTGCACAACAGCGTGTTTGGCGAGAGACGATAGCTCAGCATCTCACTCGTGAGGCGCCGGCCCTGCGAAGGGGCGGACCGCCGCGCTCCGAACGGTGGTTTCATCCCATGCAAGTCGCCATGGACACCGCCCGCCTTCAACAGGCCGACCGTTCAGCAGGCGGAACCTGCATGTCCTCGAGCCAGAAACATATGGGCTCGCGTTCAGCGACCGCCTCAAGGCGCCTTGGTTGCTGATGGATTGCCGCTCTTTGGGATAGCTCCGCTCGGTTTTTGCCGAGGCCCCGTCAAGGGCAGGCTTCCTGTCTGTGTCTCTCGTCGGATTACGCAAGGGCAAGCGCGCCATCCGGCCGAAGAGGCCCGTCAGGAACACCAATTATTCGGGGTCATCAGGCTGGAACATTTCAATTATACAAAAAATGAAAAAAACAGTTCATTTTTTCCCCGCGCCCCTTTATGGTTGTCCGCAATGCGACGCGAGACGCGCTTGAGACCTGAGATAATTGGGAGGATCCAATGAAGAGAAGCCAGTGGACCGTGCTGTCAGCCTTGTCGGCAGTCCTCAGCGCAACAGGCGTAGCGAATGCGCAAGTCGCAGATGGATCCGTCGAACAGATCAACCAGGCGCCCCAACAGGAGCAGGACAATCGGGTTGTCGTGACGGGCATCAAGGGAAGTCTGCAATCGGCGGCTGAACAGAAGCGCGACGCTTCGCAGGTCATTGATGCGATCACCGCGGAAGATATCGGCAAATTCCCGACGGAGAACGTGGCCGAGGCTGTGCAGCACGTAACCGGCGTCCAGATTACGAGGACACGCGGGGAGGGGACCTCTGCAAGCATCCGGGGTCTGCCGTCTGAATTTACAAGGGTCGAACTCAACGGGGGAACGCTGGCCTCAGCGACTGTCGATCTGCGCGGCGGTGGCGGGGGAGGCGATCTCAATCGGAGCTTCGACTTCCGTCTGCTGCCAGCGGAGTTTGTTCGCACGCTGGAAGTCGTAAAGTCGCCCACGGCGAACATGCAGGAAGGAGGGCTTTCGGGCACGATCAACGTCGTGACCGCGCGGCCGCTCGACCTTGGCAAGCTGACGCTGGTTGGTTCCGGGTTTGCCTCGCAGAACTCCAATTCCGGAAAAACCGATCCTCAGTTTTCGGGCCTCTTCTCGAATGTGTTCATGGACGGACGTCTCGGCGTGCTGCTGACTGCCGGCTACACGAAGTCGCGTCCAGAGACGCACTCGATGTACGGAACGGTATGGGGCACCCAGTCCGAATCGGTGCGCCACATCGACTACAACAACGACGGCGACCAAACCGACACGTTCAACATTCCAGGTCAGCTCAGGCCCGAGATTACGCGCGAGGACAATGCGCGAACGGCGCTTGCCGGAGTGGTCGAGTTCGACGCATCAGATGATCTCCGGCTGTCTGCCGAGGGCTTCTACAGCAAACGTGACACTGTTTCCCAGAGTTTCGAGTATCTGCACATCCCCAGCAACGCCAATGGGCCTGTCTTTGACAACTCAAAGACCCAATTCCTTGACATCGCCGGGATCGATCCGACGCAGGTCGCGTTCGGCATTCCGTATATGACCGGTGCAGCTCTGGATGCGACCGATGTCCGGGGAAACGATCGGGTGAACGATTCAACCTCTGACACCTCGTGGATCAAGATCGGAGGCTCGTACGACAATGACGTTTGGTCGGCCGATCTTTCTGTCGCCTATTCGGAATCCAACCTCCTTGGGGACAATCTTAACCTGGCTCAAATCCAGCGTTTTGGCGTCGCCTACGATTGCATACCCGGCGAGCAGGTGTGCGGCATTGATTATTCCGATGAGACGCGCGCACGCTATCTCGATCCGAACCAGGGAATCGTGGCGAGTCTCAATGGCGCATTCGATCGTCGGACCAAGGACGAGCTGACGGAAGTTCGCGCCGACTTTGCGCGACGCTTCGACGGCGCCCTGATTAACCGGATCTCGTTTGGCGGGGTCGCATCCCAGCGGGACATTTACTCAAATGCCCAGGCGCTCGTGGTGTCCGCAAGCGCCTTGGCCAATCTCGTTGGTCTGCAGCCATCGACCGTACAACCGGGCGGGTACAATGTCGCACCGTTCACGCAACTGGTACACGCCGGAAGCGGCTCCTTCCTGGGCGCCTATCACGGGAACATGACCTTTCCTACGCAATGGATCGCAACAGATACACTGGCTCTGCTTGCCGCAATTCCGCGCAAGGACCTTGTCGCCAATGGCAGGCTCCTTGAAAACCTCAATCAGGTCGTCGACGTTTCCGAGGACATCGCGGCAGTCTACGCGCAAGCAGATTTTGAATCACCCGATGGAAACCTGACCGGCAATTTCGGCGTCAGGGTCGTTCACACAAAACAATCCTCGGCGGGTGTTGCTCCGGATCTGACAAATCTGGTTTCGCTGGTTGATGCAGGCGGCACGCTTCTTGTGCCGCCAGCCGGCAATATTGCAGCCAAGCATGAATACACCGAGATCCTGCCGTCCTTGAACGTCAAGCTCGATCTCACCAACGACTTCCTGCTGCGTTTTGGGGCCTCGCGTACCCTGGCGCGTCCATCCCTGACCCAGATTTCGCCGTCGACGACTGCGGTCGGCGGCGCCGGCAACTTTTCGATCACGTCGGGAAATCCGGAACTCGATCCGTTCATCGCCCTCAACTTCGATTTTGCGGCCGAGTGGTATCCGAACACGGATACATCTCTGACGCTGGCGGTATTCCACAAGGACCTGGCGACGCTGGTGCGTACAGTTTCGGACCAGACCTTCATTCCAGTGACCTTCAGAACTGAATCAACCAATACCGATGAAGTGCGGCTTGCGCAGTTCACCAGGAACCGTCCTGAGAACCAGGAGGGCGTCAAGCTGACCGGCTTTGAGCTGGGCTACCAGCAGTTCTTCTCATTCCTTCCTGGTCCGTTCGAAAACCTGGGCGTCCAGGCGAACTACACCTTCATCGACAACTCGGACGAAAATGTTCTGACCGCGGCGTCCAAGAACAACTACAACATCAGCGCCTTCTACGAGACCGATCACTTCGGCGCCCGCGTGTCCTACACCTGGCGTGACAAGTACGTCACCGCGGGGCTCCCGGATGGTAACAACGGATTGGGGGAGCGGGCAGGCACCAGCGCGACGCTGGATGCGAACCTGAGCTACAATCTGAACGATCATGTCTCGTTCATCCTGGAGGGCGTGAATCTGCTGGAGGACACCGAGGAGACGCGGTCGATTCTCGGTGATCTGCCGTTCGACTTCTTCGACACAGGAAGGAGACTGATGATTGGGGCCAGGGTTCGATACTAAGAACCCCCATCGGTCTGTCTCTGCGATTTCGCGGCGCCATCTTCCGGGGTGGCGCCGCTTTTCGACGCGGCGGTCGCGGCCACGCTACAGAACACGCGGCGGAAGTCGGTTTTAATGGGCTCGACCAAAGGTCAGGGGAGCGTCAGCATAGCCGCCCGGGTCGCCCATCAACGGCCCAAAGTCGTCCTCATTACCTGCGGCCGCCAGCGGGTCCTTTGTCGCCAGGCGGTGACGTACCACGGCGCGCGCGACCGCCAAACGATGGGGGAGAGCCAACTCTCGGGCCTCCATGGCAAGGCTGGCGGCCGACGCGACATGATAAAGCGCAGATGCAGCCGAGCGGGTGAGGTCCGGATTGTCGATCGCCTTCTCTGCAAGAGCGACCGCTCGTTCAGCCATGTCTTTGAGGCCCGGCAGGGTTCCCTGATCAAGATGGCCGATATGGCGTAGCAAGACAGGCAGAGCTTGCTCGCGGCTTGCGGCGCGGATGACGTCCAGCGCGACGATATTGCTGGTGCCTTCCCATATGCTGCCAAGGTGCACATCGCGCACAAGCCTGGGATCAGGCCATTCTTCGATATAGCCGCAGCCGCCGCGCACCTCCATCGCGTCGCCCGTAACGCGTCGCGCATCGCGACAGGCGCGGAACTTGATGAGGGGTGTGAGCAGCCGGACAAGTGCATACGCCTCCTTGTCTCCGGCATCTGAACGGTGAAGCGCCTCGGCCGTCTGTAGCATCATGCTGCGGGCCTGTTCGGTCGGTACGATCATCTTGGCCAGCTGCCGGCGCATCAGCGGCATCTCGATCAGCCTGCGGCCGAAGGCCTTTCGGCGGTGGGCGATGAACAAGGCTTCCGTTGTGGCGCGACGCATCAGACCGGCGGCGCGCATTCCGTTTGAAAGCCGCGAGTTGTTGACCATATCGGCCATCTGCTTGAAGCCCGCCTCGGGATCGCCGACGAGCCAGGCGGTGGCGCCCTCCAGCCTTATTTCTCCGCTCGCCATTGAGCGCGTGCCCATCTTGTCCTTGAGGCGCACGATCCGGTAGGCGTTTGGCGACCGGTCCGGCAGTATACGCGGCAACAGGAACAGCGAGACGCCCTTCAATCCGGCCGCGCCGTCCGAACGGCGCGCAAGGACCATGGCGAGTTCGGCGTCGGCGTTTGAGCAGAACCATTTATCGCCACTTAGCGACCACGTGCCGTCTCCACGCGGGGTAGCTTCCACGCTCGTGGCGGCGATGTCTGATCCTGCGCCTTGTTCTGTCATGAACATGGCGCCCTGGAAGAGACCATCCATATCCTGGCTGGTAAGGGCGGGCAGGTATCGATCAACCAGTTCGGAGGAGCCAAATTTTCGTAGCGTACGGGTCAGGCTGTCGGTCATGCTCAATGGGCAGCACACACCGAACTCGGCCTGCACGTAGAGGTAGGTCAACAGGTATTTCGCGGCCGGCGGCATCGGCGCGTCCCAACCCAGGACGCCGCCGCGGTGCGACAGCGCCGCCAGTCCGAACTCGCCGAAGGCAATCTGCTCCATCCTGCGATACGACGGATGATAGATAATGCTCTGCAGGTCCTCGCCACGGCGGGAGCGAACTGCAAGTTCCGGCGGATTGTTATCCGCAGTTCGCGCCGCCTCATCCAATTCACCCCCTGCAAGTCCGCCCAGCCTGTCGAAATGGGGGATCAGGTGGTCGGCAAGCTCCCGGGGAAGATAAAGAGATGACAGCGCCGCAAAATCCGGGTCAGCGCGGAAGAGATTAATGCCGCTGCTGTCCGGTATGGCCTCGGCGCCCGAAATGGTGTTCCGCATTGTCTCTCTTTGCATGTCCATTCAGCTCTCGCGACGTCGAACCCAGAAATATATACGATTGAGTTCGTCGACCAGCATCGCAAGATGCAGGGTTCCTGGCCGCCAGCTCTAGCGCAGCGCTTTCTGGAAACGCACGCGCCGGTCTACAACGCCCACACTATCCAGCCCCAGCTGTTGAGCCCCAGCGTCATGTACGCCAGGAGCAGGCCAGATTTCCGTCCGGAACGCAGCCGAAGCCTCAGCACGTGACTGCTTGATAGATCTCCATGGAACCTGCGCGCGCCTATCCGACAGCCCTGCTATTACGTGTCGGGGCGCGCGACCGCCTCTCATAAGATCGGAGCGCCCTACCTTGCCTCATGTTCCTCCCAGGTAGACACTCAGGCCCAAGGCCGGAGGACAGGGGGGACAGCCCGGCCCCGGTGTTGGGGAGGAAGAGATATGCGTTTCATGCTTGCGCCAGCGTCCGCGCTGGCGATGATTCTTGTCGGCCAGGCCAATGCGCAGAACGCGCCGGACCCCTACAAAGTAAACCCGTTCCTCGGAAAGGCCACGGCGGCTCCCGCTGTTCCCGCAGCGTCCTCGCTCGAAGCAGCGACATCTTTGGAGGCCATCGCGGAGAGCCGGGCGGAGATGGCGAAGCCACGCTCCGAACCCGGCTACTCTCCGCCGCGCCTGTCGGATGGCCATCCTGACCTGCAGGGCGTCTGGTCCAACGCCTCAAACACCGTGCTGACGCGGCCAGCGAAATTCTCCTCGCTGGTGATGAACGATGCGGAGGCCGCCAAGGCGCGGCGCGAGCACCCGCAGAACATTCGCCAGGCGACCGATGATAACCAGAAGGAGGCGGATGGCCTGCTGAATGGCCGCGATCTGGCCGCCGGGCGCGGATACAACTCCTTCTGGATCGATCCCGGCACCAACTATTCGCTGACCAAGGGCACGTGGTGCACCTCCTGGATCGTCGATCCGCCAAATGGCCAAATTCCCTATTCCGAGGATGGCCGCAAATGGCTGGCCTCGCATCGCCGCGACCGCGGAAACGGGTTCGACAATCCCGAAGAGCGCAGCCTTGCCGAGCGCTGTATCTTTTTCGGCCGCAGCGCCGGGCCGCCGCTGACCAACGGGCTCTACAACAACAACTACCGCATAACCCAATCCGCGAACGCCGTGGCGATCGAGGCGGAGATGATCCACGAGACCCGCATCATCCGCCTCAACGCAAAGCACGACCCGGCGGTGCTCAACCGTTATGCCGGCGATTCTATCGGCTGGTGGGAGGGCGACACGCTGGTGGTCGAGACGGTCAATATGAACTCGACTGGCGGCGGGTCTGCGCCGCTGACGCCATCGGGAAAGATCATCGAACGTTTCACGCGCTACAACGAGAAGCAGGTGCTTTACGAGTTCGAGGTAGATGACCCCGCGCTTTATACCCAGGTCTGGAAAGGCGAGATGGGTCTCAACGCGGCGCCCAATCTCTACGAGTACGCCTGCCATGAAGGCAATTACGGTCTGAGCGGAATTCTGTCGGGAGGGCGCGCCAACGACCGAAAGGGCGTATCCAACTTCCAGAACGGACGGCGGGAGGAATAGGCGCGGTTTCGCTCGCGGCTGACGCTGGAGATCAGTTGGCTGCAAGTGGCGGAGTAGATCTTCGGATCTGCTCCAAACATGCTCCGCCCTGTCCAGGCATCGAAAGATTGATGCGTTGCAACAATGACAAGGTAGCGGGCTCATCGCATACCTCAGGGGTCTGACGGCGTCAGGGGAGGGAAGAATGGGTCTCCAGTCTGCAAGAGCGTTGAAGCAACGTCTTCCAGCCAGTCTTGTCGCGGCGGCCTTCCTAGCGGGTGTGGGCTGCACGAATTCGCCGACACCGGAAACGCGCGCGTCGACGCCCTCATCGGCGCTCGAAGCGAGCGCTGAGGCATTGTTCCAGAAACGCTGCGCGTCATGTCACGAGCCGAATATCGAGCGAGCGCCGTCGCGAAGCACGATCGCACTGATGTCGCCGGAGCAGATCGTGGGCGCGCTCGATGGCGGCGTCATGGCGCCGATGACTACAGGCCTGTCGAAAGCAGATATCGAGATGCTGGCGGATCATCTCGGCTCGCACGCCTCGTCGCAGAGGAGCGCAACGTCGGCCTCCCTGAAAACGGCGGGATCGACCAGACCAGTCGTCATCGACCCGACGGCCGCTCCGGTCGAATGGCTTACCTACAATGGCGGCTACGCCAGCACGCGCTATTCGCCGCTCGACCAGATCAACAAGGATAACGTCAAGACGCTCCACGTCGTCTGGCGTCAGTCGCTGACGCCGGATGTCCCGCGCGGGGAAGGCATGAAGATCCCTCCGCCGTCGAGCAACAACGAAACCACGCCGCTCATGGCGGGCGGGCTGGTCTATTTCAGCACCGGCATTGGCGGCGTCGCCGCCCTCGACGCGGCGACCGGTAAAGTCGTCTGGAACCTGGATTCGATCCCCACGGAGGAAGCCCGGTCGGCCGACGATCCTGCGCAGCGCGTCGGCGGGGCGACGCGCGCTTTGTCCTACTGGGCAGACGGCGGCGACGGACGGATCATCGCGCTGATCGGCGGGCGTTACCTTGCGGCCCTGGACGCAAAGACGGGCAAGCCGGTCGCGGGTTTCGGCGTCGACGGGCAGGTCGACCTGCGCAAGGGACAGGACAGCGGCACGACGTTCAACTGGCGCACGGGTCCGACCGTGATCGTCCGCGGCGTCATCATCATCGGATCGGTTGTCAACGACATCAACGCAGCGCGCGGGCCTCAACGCAAGGAAGCCCAGCGGGGAGATGTGCGCGGCATCGACGCGAAGACCGGCAAGCAGCTGTGGATCTGGCATTCCATTCCGCAGGCCGGCGAAGACGGCAATGAGACCTGGCTGGACGGATCCTGGAAATATACCGGCCATACCAATGTCTGGGGCGCGATGAGCGCGGACGAGGACCTTGGACTTGTCTACATGCCGGAAACCACGCCGACCAACGACTGGTATGGCGGCAAGCGCCCGGGCGCCGACCTGTTCGCCGAGAGCATCGTCGCGCTGGATGCGAGAACCGGAAAGCGCGTGTGGCACTTCCAGGGCGTGCATCATGGTCTCTGGGACTATGACTTCCCGTGCGCTCCGGTGCTGGTCGACATCACCGTTAACGACAAGAAGATCAAGGCGCTCGCTCAGCCGTCGAAGCAGGCGTTTCTCTACGTGCTGGATCGGGAGACTGGCAAACCCGTGTGGCCGATCGTCGAACGGCCCGTCCCCCAGGGCGATGCGCCCGGAGAATGGTATTCGCCGACGCAGCCTGTGCCGCTCAATGGCAAGGGTCAGCCCTTCGCCTACGACCAGCAGGGCGTGACGGTCGATGACCTCATCGACTTCACACCCGAACTGCGCGCTGAAGCGAAGAAAATGTTGGAAGACTATGCCTACGGGCCGATGTTCTTTCCTGTCGTGGTCCAGGGACAGGGCAAGGGCGCGGGCAAGAAGGGCTCGATCCACATGCCTGGCTCATATGGCGGCACCAACTGGCCCGGCGCCGCTTTCGATCCTGAGACGAACATTCTCTATGTCCCCTCCGCTCACACGCCCGTGGTTGCGTCGTTGGTGCCGGCTCCGGACGGCTCGGACACGGGGATGACGCGCCAGCGCTACGAACCTCTGAGAGGCCCACAGGGTCTTCCGATGTTCAAGCCGCCTTATGGCCGCCTCGTCGCAATCGATCTTAACAAGGGCGAGATCAAATGGACCGTCGCCAATGGCGACGGCCCCCGCGACAATCCAGCGCTGAAGGGATTGAAGCTTCCTCCGCTCGGCGTGCCAGGCCGCGTTGGCCCGCTGGCCACCAAGACGCTTGTCTTCATGGGCGAGGGGTTTCCGCAGGACCCGCCGGGTTCGGGGGGGAAGATGTTCCGGGCGTTCGACAAGGCGACCGGCGACGTGATCGCAGAGATTCCTCTCGACGGCGCCGTGACCGGTGTTCCGATGACCTATGCCTGGCAAGGCCGGCAGTACATCATCGTGCCGATGGGATATCCCGGACGCCCCGGAGAGTTCGTCGCTCTCACGGTCAACTAACCTCAAGAGGCGACGGCGGTGCTATCATCTGTGGACGGCCCCTGAGCTGCAAGGGGAAAGTTGAGCCGAGCTGAAGATCTGTCGGGTGCGGTCATCTGTCCGGCCTGTTTGCGCGGCTTGAGACGAGCCGCTGGCCCTGATGGAGTCCGCTGACCAGGTCCCACTCAGTCTATCGAGCTTGATGCTCCGACAGCACCCCGGGTTGTCCTGTTCTGCGGTCCGCTTTTCGATCCTCATCAGCGCATCTGCACCCTCACAGTCCGAAGCAGCGGAGGTCGCCCGCTACAGACTCGATCAGACGATCACCGGTGCGCGATAGACCTCGCCGCGGGTGAGGACGGCCCATGCTATCCTCGCGGTCTTGTTGGCCATGGCGACAGTGACCAACCGGCTCGGCTTGCGCGTCATCAAGGAGCGCACCCAGACACCGGTGGCTGATGCATTGACCGCCGCGCGGCGGATCACCGATGTCGCTCCAACCACCAACAGCTTCCTCAGATAGCCGTCACCCATCTTCGAGATGCGGCCCAGGCGGTCCTTGCCGCCGGAGGAGTTCTGTCGTGGGACGAGCCCAAGGAACGCGGCGAACTCGCGGCCAGAGCGGAACAGACCAGGCTCCGGGACCGACGCGGCGAGGGCGGTCGCCGTGATGATCCCGACGCCGGGGATTGTCGCCAGGCGCTGGCTCGCTTCATTCTGGCGATGCCAGATCATCAATTGCCGATCGAGAGCATGAATCTGCACGGCCAGCGCATCGAGCTGGTCGGCCAGCATCAGCAAGGCGGAGCGCGCGAGGTCTGGAAAGACGGGTGCTGGCGCATTGCTGAGCTGCTCGGTGAGTTCAGCCGATCGACGCGCGCCCTGCGGAGCGATTATCCCAAACTCGCCGCAATGGCCTCGGATGGCGTTGATCAACATGGTGCGCTGGCGCACCAGCAGATCGCGCGTTCGATGCAGCACCAAGACACTTTGCTGTTCGGCGCTCTTCACCGGTACGAATCGCATGCTGGGCCGCGTCACGGCTTCGCAGATCGCCTCGGCGTCGGCGGCATCGTTCTTCTGCCGGCGGAGATAAGCCTTCACGTAACTGGGGGGCATCAGTCGGACGTCGTGGCCCAAGGCGCTGATCTCTCGCGCCCAGAAGTGCGACGTGGCGCAAGCCTCCATGCCCACCCGGCAGGGCGGCAGCGCCTCGAAAAACTTCAATACCTCGGCGCGTCGTAGCTTCCTGCGGACAACGACCTGACCCGCTGCATCGACGCCATGGACCTGGAATACGGACTTGGCGAGATCAATCCCGATCGTGCTAATCTTCATGGTGGGCGGCTCCTGCTCGTGGCGGTTGCTTCAACAACGACCACCCTATGGCGCTTCGACGCCGGACACAGGGGCCGTCCACCCCATCAGTCTAATGCGAAACTGTCTGCGTTTTCTCACGTGTTTGGCGCTAGGAGAGCCGTCATTTTCAGGTGGGCGACTTTCCAGAAGCCGGCCGGCGGAAGACGAAATAGCAGATGACCACGACGAGGAGGCAAGCGCAGCTGGCGCCAAGCTCGATCGCGCTCTGTTTCTTGAACGCCATCGCCCCCAGGACGGCGAGCATGGCGATGATCGTGAGATAGCCGCTCCAGGGATAGAACCACGTCTTGATATGCAGATTTTCTGGCGGCGTTCGCGGCCGCAGGATCAATTGCGATACGACTATGCCGAGATAGACGAAGATCATCAGCGCGCCGGTGGCGTTTACGAGGAAAGCAAACACGAGATCTGGCGAAATGACCGATGCGCCAACCGCCACAGCGGCGATCAGGGCGGCGATCAGGATAGCGCGGGAAGGTACGCCGCGCGTGTCCACCCTAACCAGCCATTGTGGCGCGTCGCCCTTCGCCGCCAGCGTGAACAGGATGCGCGAGGCGACATAAATCCCTGAATTGAGGCACGAGAGAACGGCTATGAGAACGATGATGTTCATGCCCAGTTCGGCGCCGGGAATGCCAATCCGTCCCAGCGTGGCGGCGAACGGCGACAGCCCGGTTTTCACCTCGTTCCATGGAATTACGGCGACAATCAAACCTACGGATCCGACGTAGAAAAGCAGGATGCGCACCACCAGCGTGGTGGAAAGGCTGGCGATAGCCTTTTCGGATTCGTTGGCCTCCGCCGCGGCGACAGTGGCGATCTCGGCGCCGGTCAGCGCGAAGATCAGCGTTGTGACCCCGATCAGGACCGGCGCCCATCCGTTCGGCGCGAAGCCGCCGAAATTCATCCAGTTGCCGAAGGTCGGTCCGTGCGGGGAGGTCAAACCACAGGCATAGCTCGCAGCAATGATGATAAAGACGATGATTGCAGCGACCTTGATCGACGAAAACCAGAATTCGAACTCGCCATACGACCGCGTCGACAGGAGATTGGATCCGGTGAGCGCCGCAGTGAGAACCAGGCCCGTCGCCCAAACCGGAAGGTCGGGCAGCCACTGGCCGACGATGCGTGCGCCGGCGATGGCCTCAATGGCTACCACGATCACCCAGAAATACCAGTAGAGCCAGCCGGACGCGAAGCCGGCCAGCGGGCCGAGCGCGAGGCGTGAGAACTCGGTGAAGGCGCCAGCTTCAGGGTGGGACATCGCCATTTCACCCAGCATGCGCATGACAAAGAGGACGATGACGCCGGTGAGAAGGTAACTGACGGTGACTGCGGGTCCGATGGCTGCGATCGCGTTGGAGGAGTTGACGAACAGGCCGGCCCCGATGATGCCGCCGATGGAGATCATCGTCACATGGCGGGTGCGAAGCGACCTGCTGAGCTTCGATGGCGCTAGTTCTGCGGCCGGTGCGCTTGCTTGCTCCAAGACGTGACCCCTCGTCGCTGACCTAGGCTGCCGCGACGGCGCCGCGTGGTTCCGCCCATTGTGATTAGCCTCTGTCTTCCAGCGGTTGGCAACCGGCTTGGAGACCGAAGGGGCGAGGTCTAGGCTCGCGGGAAGCAGATCGGGGAGGCAGCCATGAAAGTCGGACGGCGAGACATTCTGCTGGGCGGCTCGGCTGCGCTCGCTGCGGCCTATGCCGGCCCGGCCAGGGCCGCGCCTGGCCAGACTGCAGACATGATCCTCCATGGCGGCCAGGTGCTGACGGTCGATCCCAAATTCCGCAAGGCCAGCGCGGTCGCGGTGAAGGGCGGTAAAATCGCCGCCGTCGGCGGGCCTGAACTGCTAAAGGACTGGTCGTCGGTCAACACGATCGATCTGGCCGGCCGCACGCTGATGCCCGGCTTCAACGACGCCCATGTCCACATCTATGCCATCGCTCCGCGCGCCATCGAACCCGACAAGACGAAATCCATAATCGAGTTGCAGGATGTGCTGCGCGCCAAGGCGGCGTCCCTTGGCAAGGGCGAGTGGATCACCGGCTATGGCTGGGACGAGGCGCAATGGACGGAGAAGCGCAACCCGACCCGCGCCGATCTCGACAAGGCGACACCGGACAATCCTGTGGTGCTGACGCGTGCCGGCTCCCACTCAGCCGTTGTGAACTCCCGTGCACTGGAGCTGGCGCATATCACGCGGGCGACGCCGGACCCGCAAGCGGGAATTATCGAGAAGGACGCCTCGGGCGAACCCAACGGCATTATCCGCGAGCGGTTCGATATCGTATCACGCCTGGTGCCGGGCGACAGGTTCGAGACGCTCCGGGAGAGCTATGTCCAGGCACTGAAAAACCTTCTGCCGCTCGGCATCACCAGCTTCCAGTCCGCCTCCACCGGCATCGGGGACGAGCCGGTCGATGGCGAGCCGGTACGCGACGGTTCAGGCCTCACCTGGCGGCGCATGCGTGGCATCTACGACCAGTTCGGCGCCGACCTGCCGCGCGCGACACTATACATCAATTTCCCGGGCGAAGCCCGGATGAAGGCGTTCGGCAAGAAGTCTGGCGATGGCGACGATCGGGTGCGGCTGGGGCCCATAGGCGAGAATCTGGTCGATGGCGGCTTCACCGGTCCCACGGCCTGGCTGCTTGCCGACTACAAGGGTCAGCCCGGTTTTCGCGGGAAGGGGCGCTTCACCGACGAGGAGCTGCAGAAGATCGTCGACACGTCGAACGAGTATGGCTGGCAGATGGGCCTCCACGCCATCGGCGACGCCGCCATCGTGCAGACGGTGAAGGCCTATGCAGCGTCGCTGAAAAAACGCCCGCGCACCGATCACCGGTGGTTCCTGTGCCACTTCACCATAATGCCGCCCGACGACACGATGAAGACGATGCACGATAACGCCATCATGATCGCCCAGCAGCCCAACTTCCTCTATAACCTCGAGGCCCGTTACGAGGCCACGCTGGACGACTGGCGTCTGGAGCACAACAATCCCATCGCCACGCCCGTGAAGAAGCACGGACTCTTCATGGCATTCTCGTCCGATAACCTGCCGATCGACCCGCGCGTTGCGATCTATGCCGCAACCACGCGCAAGGGGCCGAGCGGCCGGGTGCATGGAATCGAGGAGAAAGTCAGCCGCGAAGAGGCGATCCGCATGCACACCGCCAATGGCGCGCATCTGTCGTGGGAAGAAAAGACCAAAGGCACGCTGGAGGTCGGCAAGCTGGCCGACATGGTGATCCTCAAGCAGGACCCGCTGAAAGTGGTCGACAGCGAACTGCTGACGCTTGACGTCGACGCCACCTATGTCGGCGGGAAAATGGCCTACAAGCGGCCGGGAGCGCGCGCCTGATGCCGGATACCGTCCGCCCCAATTCGCTCGACGCCTTCTGGATGCCGTTCACGCCGAACCGGCAGTTCAAGGCCGATCCCCGGATGATCGTCCGGGCCGAAGGCATGCACTATTACACGCCCGAGGGTCGGGCGATCATCGACGGAACATCCGGCCTCTGGTGCTGCGCCGCCGGCCATGCCCGTCCGCGAATCGTAGCGGCGATCCAGAAGGCGGCGGCCGAGCTGGACTACGCGACGAGCTTCAACCTCGGCCATCCCCTGGCCTTCGAGTTCGCCAACCGGCTGGCGGGCATCCTGCCGGAGGGCATGGACCGTATCGCCTTCACCAATTCGGGTTCAGAAAGCGTCGATACGGCGCTGAAGATTGCGCTCGCCTATCAGCGGGCGCGGGGCAAGGCAGGGAAGTTCCGGCTGATCGGACGCGAGCGCGGTTATCACGGCGTCAATTTCGGCGGTACGTCGGTGGGCGGCATCACGCGCAATCGCATGATGTTCGGTCCTCTGGTTGGCGGCGTCGACCACCTGCCGCATACGCTCGACATCGCCCGGAACGCCTTCTCGCGCGGGCAGCCGCAACACGGCGCTAAGTTCGCCGACGCGCTGGAAAGGTTGGTCCAGCTTCATGACGCCTCGACGATTGCAGCAGTCATCGTCGAACCGGTCGCCGGCGCCACGGGCGTGATCATGCCGCCCAAGGGTTATCTCCAGCGCTTGCGCGAGCTCTGCACCAGGCATGATATCCTGCTGATTTTCGACGAGGTCATCACCGGCTTCGGCCGACTCGGCGCGCCTTTCGCGGCGCATCGCTTCGAGGTTCAGCCCGACATCATCTCCATGGCGAAAGCGATCACCAACGCCGCCGTGCCGATGGGCGCGGTCGCCGCCTCCCGCAAGATCTACGACACCATCCTGGAGGCGTCAGACACGCCGATCGAGTTCTTCCACGGCTATACTGGCAGCGGCCACCCACTCGCGTGCGCCGCCGGCATCGCCACGCTCGACACCTATCGCGAGGAGGGACTGTTCGAGCGCGCGGCGGAACTGGAGCCATACTGGGAGGATGCGCTGCATTCGCTACGCGATGCCTCACATGTGATCGATATCCGCAATCTCGGGCTGATCGGGGGCATAGAACTCGAGCCGCGCTCCGGCGCGCCGACGCAGCGTGCGCTCGATGTGCATCGGGCCTGCTTTGACGCGGGCGTCCTGGTTCGCACCACAGGCGATATCATCGCCCTGTCGCCTCCGCTGATCATCGAAAAGGCCCAGATCGACCATATTGTCGGAACGATCCGTGAAGCTCTTGCAACCGTCGCCTAGGAGGCAGAGCAGGGTGCAACATTTTGGGCCGATTCGGCCCGCTGGTTCCGGCAGTCCACGACAGGCCTGTCTCACAGTTTCAATATCTCTGGCGAGTTGGCGGCGGACTGGTGCAGCCCCTCCTGCGCGAGCCCATCGTGGCGCCCTACCTTGCGCCCAAATCGTCGATGCAAGGTTCGTCCTCTATTCGATGCGTTGAACCATCGAGCTCGTGGCGAGGTTAGCCAGGCGCTCGGGCTGTTCTCGACGAGATCGCCCGGGAATTTGACCGGGTTCTTCCGTTCGCCATGGGCCTCGCCTAAGGTTCGTATCCGTCCCGGGCCGAGCAGCGGCCATCGAACGAGGCGCGACATGAATCTGAACGAGTATTCGGGATTCGATGGTTTGGGTTTGGCCGAACTCGTCGCGAGGCGCGAGGTAAGTCCTCGTGAGCTGGCGCAGGCCGCCGCCGCCGCGATCGAGAAGGTCAATCCAGCCATCGGCGCAGTTGTCGAAACATATGCCGACCGCATCGAGGGGCTGCACGAGACAGCGCTCGGCGACGGGCCGTTTCGCGGCGCGCCGTTCCTGATCAAGGACGTCTTCGGCCACGAAAAAGGGCGCCGGATCGAATTCGGGTCGCGTCTGTGCAGGGGCATGATTGCGACCGCCGATACGAATATGATGGTTCTTCTGCGCCGGGCAGGCGTGAACAATCTTGGCCGATCCGCGGCGCCGGAATTCTCGATGGCCGCGACCACCGAGAGCGAACTTTACGGCAATTGCTCGACGCCCTGGAAGAAGGGGTACTCGGCGGGCGGATCTTCCGGCGGCGCATCGGCAGCGGTAGCCGCAGGTATCGTGCCGTTGGCGCACAGCTCGGACATTGGGGGATCGATCCGTATCCCGGCAGCCATGTGCGGCGTAGTCGGCTTCAAACCGTCGCGAATGCGCGTTTCACTCGGACCCGTTGTCGACGAGGTCGGCTGGGGTTGGTCGATCAATTTTGTTCAAACGCGCACGATGCGCGATGCCGCGGCGATGCTGGACGCCATCTCGATTCCTGCACCGGGCGACCCCTTTGTAATTCCAAAGCCTGCTGAAAGCTACGCAGCGCTGACCGAACGAGCGCCGAGGCCGCTTCGCATTGGCATCGTGTTGGACAAGATGATGGGCGTCACGCCCGACCCCGAGATCGTTTCGGCGGTGCACGGCGTCGGCGAAACACTGGCCAAGCTCGGCCATCACGTCGAGCTCGCAACGGTCACCACCGGCGGCGTCGATTTGTCTCGCGTGTCGCGCGACCTGTTCTTCTTCGACTTCGACAACCGCCTGGACGGATATGGACGGCGTTCCGGTCTGAAACCTGGTCCGGATACGCTCGAGCCCACCATCTGGTCAATCTATCAGCGGGCGAAGGAAATCACTCCGTCGCGGTTCACGGCTGCATGGAGCGACGCCAACACCGCGCGCCGATCCCTCGGCGCGTTCTTCGAGTCCTTCGACATCTGGCTGGCCCCGACGACGCCGGGCGTCGCAGCGCCATGGGGGCATTTCGGCCTGTCTCGCCCTGATGTCGATTTCGACAATATCGGTGAGAAGATCTTCGCACCTGTCACACAATATACGTTGGCTCACAACCTGCTGGGTACGCCCGCGATTTCCCTGCCTCTGGCGATGCATTCCAGCGGTTTGCCGATCGGTGTGCAGCTTGCCGGCCGCCCGGCAGACGATCACGTCGTGCTTCAGGTCGCGCGCCTTCTGGAACAAGCAATGCCGTGGGCGGGGCGTACGCCACCACTTCATGTAGGCCGGATGTAAGCCGGTCGACCCGGGCCTGGGCAGGCGCCGGGTAAACCAGCCGCCAAGATAGACAGTATTCCGCGTGGCTGGCCCACAGTCAGGGACGAAGACCGGGTGATGGAGATGGCCGGTCAAAGGCGGCGGGACACAGACGCCACGCTGTGATTGATCCGGCGGCTATCTCAAGCCAGAAACAATTGTGCTCTGTGCAATCACCAATGCTTAGTGAGCAGCTTTCATGAACCGTTCAACGATCATGTTGAACGCGCTCGCGCGTGAGGGGCTATGCACCGAGATTGTCGCGCCGAACTCCATCTCCTGATCCTTCGCTGGCGTGTACGCCGGCCAGGCAGGCGCACCGGGACAAGCAGGCTTTCCGGTCTTGGCGAACGCGACCCAGCATGCAGACATTGTGTCTGACATCTTGCGGTCATTCGGGCTCAGGAACCGGGCGAGGGGCGTCTTGTCCCATGTCTTGAATACGTACGGGATTTCCGTCCCGTGACTGGCCCCGGGCGCCTTGCCCTGGCGCATCGAGGCCACGTAGGAGAAATAGTACAGGTAGGACGGTGCGCCGCCGGACAGGGCGGAGGCTACCCAGCGCGACGGCGCAACAAACACGATGTCGCCCATGGCTTCGCGTGTGAACTCGGTCTCGGGCGTTTGTTCGCCGTAGACCTTGCGGAATTCCGTCATGTAATCGCCGACAAGGGAACCGACGGCATCGGAACTGACGCCCAGCGTGGCGAGCACGCTGGCTTCATTGCTGTTCGCGCCGATAATCAAAGGGACGTCGTTGGCGCGACCATCCTTGAACGCAACCCAAGGGGCCTCAGTGATCAGTCGGCCATCTATAAACGGACCGAACCCCAGTCCGCCCTGCAGGGCGCCTTGCGCATCGATCCAGTCCTTGGGCGTCCTGGCTCTGAGGTCCGCCAGCGTCGCATGCGCATCAAGGCCGATCTTCGCAGCGTATGCGACACCGCGTTTTTCCTGGTCGCCAAGTGTGGATGGGCGCTGGAGCCCGCCGCCGGATTCGACGATCGCCTTTGCGAAGAGCCCCTTCGCTCCTGGTGAGGCAAGTAGGTAGATCATATCCGCCCCACCCGCGCTTTCACCGAGGGCGGTGACATTTTCCGGATCGCCGCCGAAGGCGGCGATGTTGTCGCGCACCCATTCGAGTGCGGCGATCTGGTCCATGATGCCGTAATTCCCGAGCGGCTCGCCGGGCTTGGCCGCCGCAGTGATGGCGGGATGTGCGAAGAAGCCCAGGAGGCCGAGACGGTAGTTGATCGTAACAAGGACGACGCCCTGTTTGGCCAATTCAGCGCCGTCATAGAGGGGAGCGGAACCCGATCCCAGGCGGTGGGCGCCGCCATGGATCCAGACCATCACGGGCAGCTTCGCGCCGGGCCTGGCCGTCGGCGGCGTCCAGACGTTGAGCGTGAGACAATCTTCGCTTTGGACCGCCATGCGGCCAACCCCGCCGCCATCTTCGCGATCCGGTTGAGGGCAAGCGGCGCCGTAAGCGTCCGCTTTTCGAACTCCACTCCAGCGGGTTGGCGGTTGCGGGGGCTCCCAACGCAGGTCTCCCGACCGGCGGAGCGGCGAACGGAATGCCTTTATAGGAGACGATGCCGTCAGCAGCGACGCCGGAGACGCGGCCAAAGGCCGTCTCGACCGGTGTTTGCGCCACCGCAGGTGGAGATGCCGCACAGGCCAGAATAAACGCGGCAAGCACCGCGACGGATTTCAACATCGGAACCTCTCTTATCTTCCGGGTAGCTGTCCTGCTGCTAAATGATACTAAATGGTAGCATAAATCGGCCACGGCGTCTTGCAATCTCACAGAGGCTCTACGGCCGCCCTACGAGCGTGTTGGCGAGATCGCTCACAGTCCTGGCTTTTCCTGCGTCCGCCAGCAATCGGCGCCACTCGGCCAGCGATATCGTGATGGGGTTCTTCGAAGGATTGGGATGCACCAGACCGTATCGCGGCGACGTCTCCGGATGTTCTTCGGAGAATGTGCCAAACAGCCGGTCGAATACGATCAGCACGCCGCCGAAATTCCGGTCCAGATATTCCAGGTTCGATGCGTGGTGGACGCGATGGTGAGAGGGCGTGTTGAGAACCTGTTCGAGCGGTCCGAGCCGGCCGACCGCCTCGGTGTGCAGGAAGAACTGGTAGGACAAGTTGAATGCAAGCAGTGCGGCTATCACGACGGGCGGAAAGCCGGCGATCACGAGGGGGACGAACAGCAGCCAGCCCCCGGAAAGGACGCCGGTCCAGCCAAGTCGGATCGCCGCTGGAAGCGTAAACTCGGACGGTGAGTGATGCACCGAGTGCGAGGCCCACAGCCAGCGCACGGTATGGCTCCAGCGGTGGAACCAGTAGTAGACAAATTCGACCAGCACAAACCCGGCAGCCCAGACCCGCCAGTCGTCGATGGGAAGATGGATCGGCGCAAGTCCGCTGGCCGCCGAAAAGACCGCGGCGGTCACGCCGGCCGTCAGGGGCTTGAGCAGGATCGATCCTACGGCGACGCCCAGCGACGCCGCCGCGGCGCCGACATCATATCCGCGCCGAGCGATCCGTGTTCGCCATAGCCACTCGGCGACCACAAGAAGCACCACAATCGCGAGAAAGACCGGCGAGCGCGGCAGTGTCGCCATTATCGGCGGCCTTACTGACTTGCGCGCGCCGCGAGCGCAGCGCGAGCCGCCTCGAGTTCATCGGCAGTGACCTTGCCCTCGCCGTTGGCGTCGACGCGATCAAACAGCATCGTTGGACCGTTGACGAACTCATCCTTGCTGACTTTGCCATCGCCGTCCTTGTCCAGCATCGAGATCATCTGGTCAGGGTCCACCCCGGTTCGTGCGGTCACGCGTTTCGCCAGTCTTTGTGGAATGTCGCCTGGCGTAAAGCAGCCGTCATGGTTGCGGTCAAGACGGTCGAATTGGGTCGCGCGATAGGTCATGAACTCGGCGCGGGTAACCGCACCGTCATGGTTGGCGTCTGCATCCTTCATGCGTTCGAGCAAGCGCTCGCCGTTGGGCTGGGTCTGCGCCTGGGCGGGCGCGCAGGCGCAGACCGCAAAGGCGAGCGCGAGGAGGGCGGTTTTCTTCATGTACAGTTCCCTTCGGAGAGGCGGGGTCCTGGCGCTCGGGCGCCAGGACCCCAGGCGGCGGGGAGGCAAGCGGGTTGAGACAGCGCCTCAATGAGTTGGGCAGGCGACCACCGCGCCGGACGCGTTGGTGCAGGTCACGGTCCGGGTTTTGCCGGTCTCCGGGTTGTAGGTTGTTTGAGCTGTATAGGTCCCATTGGCGGTTTGCGCCGTCGTGTTGCGCGCAGCAGTCGTTCCGTCGGCATTGTGGGTGAAGTCGCCCGTGGTGGCGAACGTCCCGCCATTGGCGCCTTCGACGGCTACGCCGCCGCTTCGGGCGATCGCGCCATCCGAGCTCAGGGTGGTCTTGCCCGCACGGCAGGCGCGCCCGGCAGACCCCGAGACGCAGTTGGCGCTGCCGGCGACGGCATTGCCCTGCCCATCGGTGACGATGCCCCGGCCCCCGACGCGCTCTCCGCCATTGGGGCCGACATTGTGGTGCGCCTGACCCGCTGCAAAGCCGCCGCCGGGGCGAGCATGCGCACCGCGGATGCGACCCTGAGCGTCTGCAGACGAGATGGCGAATGTGCTGGCGAGCAGCAGCGCCGCGACCGCAAGCGTGAGTTTGTTCATAACGTCCTCCGATCTGATCCGGCCAGACGCCGGAGCCAATGGGCGGACAATGCGGCGCCAACGTAATGCCCTGATTTCGGCCGTCTCTCGGAATGCAACGCTGTGTATCAGGCGCGCCCGGCGCCGTTACACGCCGTTACAAGGTTGAACGGACTGGAAATCTTCTTTCGGTTAGACTTGCCGGCATGACCGAAGCGCCGTTCATCGCCGTCGTGGAAGACGACCCCGAAATCCGCGCGCTTGCGGTCTCCCTTCTTGAGCGCGAGAACTTTGATGCGGCCGCCTGCGAAAACGCGGCCGCCCTTGATGATCTGCTGACCCGGCGAACGCCGGATTTGATCATTCTCGACGTCATGATGCCGGGTGAGGACGGACTGTCGGTTTGCCGTCGCATCTCGGCGCAGGGCGGACCGCCGATCATGCTGGTGACTGCCAAGGGCGACGATATCGACCGCATCATCGGGCTGGAGATCGGCGCGGACGACTACCTCCCCAAGCCGTTTCATCCTCGGGAACTTGTCGCTCGCGCCAGGGCGATCCTGCGTCGCGCGAGCTCCACGACAGCCAGCGCTCTACCGTCGAGTGGCGGACATCTATTCCGTTTTGAAGGATGGAGCCTGGATCCGGCTGCGCGGGGACTGCTTGATCCGGACGGACTACCGGTCGAGCTGTCTGCGGGAGAGTTCGAACTGCTGTCGGCCTTTGTCCAGCACCCGCAAAGGGTTCTGTCGCGTGACTTTCTCATGGACTGGACCAAGGGCCGCGACGCGACGCCGTTCGATCGAGCCGTCGACGTCGCGCTGTCACGCCTGCGCCGGAAGCTCCGCGATGATCCGCAAAGCCCGAAATTCATCCGCACGGTCCGCAATGGCGGCTACCTCTTCGCGCCGCGCGTTGAGCGGGCGTGACATGCCGCCCATAGCAAACTCGTTGATCATTCGCATCGCGGGCGTGCTCCTGGTTCTCGGAGTGCTGTTCAACATTGTGATGGCGCTCGCCATTTTCGCGCCAATCGGCCGCGACCGGTCGGCGCTCCGAGTATTTCCGCTTCCAGCGCAGGCTGCGGCGATTGTCGATGTGCTCGATGCCGCGGCGCCAGTCGCGCGGCCACGTCTGCTTGAGGCGCTCAATTCGCGGATCGTGAGCGTGCGGCTGGTGGACCGCTTGCCCGAGGCAGGCGAGGGCGGGGGGAGGACCTCGATCGTTGAGGGCCCGATCGAGCGCATTCTGGCGCGATATGACCAGGCGTTCGCCAACAGGGACGTTCATGTCGAGGTTCGCCGGCGACGGTTTGTCGAGCGCTTGCTCAACCGGGAGCAACGGGAGCCATGGGCGGCGACACGGCTTTATGTCCGCCTGCACGACGGCCCTTGGGTCCTGATCGAACTGGCGCGCGGAGCCATTTTCGATTCCTTCCTGACGCGTGGTTTCGCCATTATCAGTATTGGCGGAATCTTTGTCATCGTCGGCTTGTGGCTGGCTGTGCGGCAGACGGCGCAGCCCGTCGCTGCGCTCGCCGCAAACACGCGCGATTTCGCCAATCGTCTCGATGCGCCGGCGATCCCTGCGTCCGGCCCAAGGGAAATGCGCCAGCTGATCGGAGCGTTCAACCAGATGAAGGCTCGCATTCGCGCTCTCGTCACGGACCGGACGCGGGTGCTCGCCGCCGTGGCGCACGACTTGCGAACCTACCTGACGCGGCTGAGACTTCGCGCCGAATTCATCACCGATGCGGATCAGCGCGCGCGCGCCGAACGCGATCTCGATGACATGGCGGCGCTGATCGACGACACGCTCCTTTTTGCGCAAAGCGACGCCAGCGGAGCGGCCAGCCGGTCGGATCTGGGCGCAGAGCTGGTTTCATTCCTTTCCGCTCGCCATGAACTGGGCGAACCCGTCGAATTGGTGGGGGAAGATGTTGCAAACGTTGAAGTCGCTGTCGCGCCGATAGCCCTGCAGCGTGTCCTTTCGAATCTGACTGACAATGCCGTGCGCTATGGCAAGCGGGCCAGGATTCATGTGGAAACGACGGACGACAGCGCCTGCATCTCGGTTGATGATGACGGTCCAGGAATACCCGAAGCGGCCCTGGATCGCGTCACCGCGCCCTTCGAGCGCCTTGAGCCCTCGCGCGGCCGCAATGGAGGCGGCGCGGGCCTCGGGCTGGCGATCGTGACGTCGATTGTCGAAGGCGCCGGTGGATGCCTCAACTTGTCCAACCGGGTTGAAGGCGGACTACGCGCAACCGTCAGGTTCAAGCGTGTATCGAGTTGAACGATTTCGAGCTCAAACCGGCCAGAGCGGCTTCCAAAGCGGTTGCGATCTCAGCCGGCGCATGTCGCACAAATGCGCCCGATGCTGGCAAATTAATCTGACATCACTTTCTGAAAGGCTCGGCTAGATTGGCTCGGGGCGGTCATAGACGAAGAGCTGCTGGGTGACTTGAGAAAAGCGCCAGGGCGCGTCGGGCTCATCGCGGTCGAGAATCCAGACGACATCGAAGCGGTCATCGGGCCAGTCTCGCGGGCATGGCACGTCCGGACCGGCCAAACTCACCGTGAGCCGGATCAGGTGACTGTGGTGCCAGGAGACCAGGACCGGGCCCTTGGCAGCGAGAACCGCAGGGGCGAGCGCCTTTTCGTCACCATCAGCATAGTCACAGTTGATCTCTACGCCGAGCATGGCGGCCAGCGGCGCGACCGTATGTTGAGCCCGCAGGCTGGGACTCTTTGGGGTGGCGGCCGAAGCGAAGATCGACGCCGGGGTGGAGATCGGCGCACCGGCTGGCAAGCCGCCGGCGGGTGCGAAGTAGCGAACCAGGGCCCCCGCCCGCTGCCAGCCGCGGACGGTCAGATGATGCTTGGCGTGGACTCCATCAGGCGCGACGCTTCGGTCGGGGCTGCCGTCGTAATGCTTCTCGGCATGGCGGATGATCATGATCCTCTGCATGTCGACCACGCCGCCCCTCTTGTTGATCCCTTTATGCCCTGAATCGCCAGCTTGTTGATGGCCGATTTCGCCGTCTAACACCATCATCGGCCGTCCGGCGGCCGGGCGTTGACATGGCGTGGGTCAACATGTCCGATCGACGACACTTGGGGAGACAGATCTTGGGCCGGTTATTGACGCGACTTGGGATTTTCGCGGCGGCGCTGAGCTTGGTGCTGTCCGGCTGCGCCTCGGCAGCGCCGCAGGCCCCGGCGACCGTTCACCGGATCGTCGCCGTGGGCGACCTGCACGGCGACTTCGCCGCCTGGCGCGCGATAACAAAAGCAGCCGGGCTGACGGACAGCCGAGGCCGCTGGACCGGGGGAGAAACGGTGCTCGTGCAGACCGGCGACGTCGTCGATCGCGGGCCGGACGGGTTGAAGATCATAAATGATCTGATGCGGTTGCAGCGCGAGGCAGAGCATGCACACGGCCGCGTCGTGGCCTTGGTGGGGAACCACGAAGCCATGAACGTGACGGGCGATCTGCGCTACGTGTCGGCCGCCGACTTCGCTGCATATGCTAACGGCAATTCAGAACGCCTTCGCCAGCAGACCTATGAGGCCAACAAGACCCGACTCGAGGCGGCGTTCCGTCAGAAGGACCCGGCGATGACCAGCGAGGCCATCAAGGCGGCATGGCTGATGGCCACGCCCCTGGGCGCTTTGGAGCATCAGGCGGCCTGGAGCCCGGCTGGCCGGATAGGCCGATGGGTCATCTCCAATCCGGCCGTGGCCCTGATCGATGGCAACCTCTTCGTCCACGGGGGGATCGGTCCGGTCTACGCCCACGTCGCCCTGGACGAGATCAATCGCCGGGTGGCTGCCGCGCTCGCCGCGCGCGCTATGGCCCCGGACGCGATCATCAACGATCCGTCCGGGCCACTCTGGTACCGCGGTCTCGTTATGCAGGAAAAGGAGGGATCAGAGCCCTCCACACCACCTCCCTCCAGCGTTGTTGATCAGCTCGAGGAAGTCCTTCCGGCGGTCGGCGCAAAGCGAATGATAATCGGCCACACGCCAATCCTGTCAGGGATTGCTGTGCTCGAAGATGGTCGGCTGGTCCGGATCGACACCGGCATCTCATCAGTTTTCGACGGCAAGCTCACCTATCTTGAAATCCTCGACGGAAAGCTTTTGCCGTACGTCGTCGCGCGACCAGACCCGGCAAGAAGGGAAGCGAGATGAGGCGCCTGTTTCAGCCAGCGGGCCTCGCAGTCGCCGTACTGCTCACGTTTGCAGCGGCCAGCCCGGCGACGGCGATTGAGCCGCAACCGCTGTTCGCGACCAGCGAGCCAATTCGACTCACCATCAAGGGGCCAATCGGCAAGCTGCCGCGCAAGGGCTCCGACGATGTGACCGAGCCTGGCTCTCTGATCGTGCAAGGGTCTGCAACGGAAACCCTTGCGATCGAGCTTTCAACCCGAGGCCTTACGCGCCGCAAGGACGATGTCTGCAGCTTCCCTCCGCTGCGCGTCGAATTCGTCGAAAAGCCGCCGGCCGACTCGTTGTTCAAGGGCCAGAAGCGCCTGAAGCTGGTTACACACTGTCAGTCGAAGGCGAGCTTCCAGCAGTATGTGCTGCTCGAGTATGCGGCCTACCGCATGTACAACGTGCTGACGCCGGTGAGCTTCGACGTCCGGCTGGCGACGATCGACTATGTCGACAATTCGGGCCGCCTGGTCACAACGCGGGTCGGCTATTTCATCGAAGACGTGGACGACGTCGCCAAACGCAACGGCCTCAAGCGCCTGCGGACGAATGACGCGCTGGCGATCGCCCAGCTCAATCCACACGACGCGGAGCGCTTCGCGATCTTCCAGTACATGATCGGAAATCTGGACTGGGCCATGACCGCAGGGCCCGCGGGCGCTGACTGCTGCCACAACTCACGACCCTTCGGGCAGGCAGGGGCAATTACCAACCTGACGCCGACGCCCTACGACTTCGACTTCTCCGGCATGGTCGATGCGCCGTATGCTGTGCCGCCGGACAGCATTAACCTGGCGAGTGTGCGGATACGGAAGTACCGCGGTTTCTGCCGCCATAACGAGCAGGCCTCAGGCGTCGCGGCGGAACTCATCGCGCAAAAGGCTGCAATCCTCGGCGTACTTGATGAGACACCGCAGCTTGACGAGGCTAGCCGCAAGAAGGCGCGCGCCTATCTGACGGGCTCTTTCGACCAGATCGGCAAGCCGCAAGAACTCGCCAAGCTACTCAAGGGTTGCTTGGGCTGAAACAGGGATCGGGGGAAAGCGGCATGAGGGCGTTCTGGGCTTCGCTGATTGTGTTGTTGCTGTTGCCGCAGGTGGCGCTGGCGCAATCGCCGGGCCTGTTCGATGCGGACGGCGGCAAGCTGACCGCCGTCGGCTGGGATGGCTTCCGCGACACCAAGTTCATGATCGAGTCGATTGGCGCACTCGTGCTTGCCATCGCACTCGGCGCGGCGATTGGATTCCACCCAACAAGCCGGCGCACTGTCGATCGCCTGACCGAGGCGGACATGCCCAAGGTCTACATCATGTACGCTTTTATAGCGGCTGTTATCGGTGTGACAGTGCGCGAGTTCGGCATGGTGATCGGCGTGGTGGTGTTCGGCATCGGCGGGCTGATCCGGTTCCGTACTGATACGGGTTCCACCCGCGACACCGGACGTCTGATCGCGGTGACGCTGACGGGGCTGGTTGCCGGCCTCGGCCTGCCGCACTTCGCCATCATCACCACAGCTTTCGCGTTCATTTTGATTCTCTTCTTCGACGCGACACCGGCCTGCCGGGTGAAGATCGACCAGCTTCCCTCCGGACGTTTGCACGAAAGCGCGGACGCCTATCGCGCCGTGTTGCATGCTCACCGCTGCAAGCTAATCGCCGAGCACAAGTCATCGGCCAAGGACAGGCTGGAGTTCGTTTTCCGCCTGCACCGCAGCGTTACGCGCGATCGCCTGCACCTGGCCCTGAACGAGCTACCGGTGGAGCTTCGCGGCGACATCGACTGGGAGATCGAGTAGCGGGGTGCTGCCAGCGCAACGCCAAGCAGTCTCCGTTTCTCGCGGGTCTGGCTTTGGGAAGGGAGCGTTGATCGCGCGGATTTCCTATAGGCGGCACAGATTTCTGTCGGCGGTCATCCAGCATGCGGTCTGGCTCTATTTCCGGTTCACACTGAGCTTCCGCGGCGTGGAAGACATGCTGGCCCGACGCGGTATAGACGTCTCCTATGAAACCATCCGCTGCTGGACGATCAAGTTCGGTCCGAAGACTGCGGCCAATCTCCGACGCGGAAAACCGCCACCGTCGCCGCGCTG
>WGLW01000039.1 GCA_016125405.1 Alphaproteobacteria bacterium
CGCATTACGAATGCGATGCTCTACCAGCTGAGCTAAGGCGGCATGGCGGATTGCGCCAACCGGCGGGGCTATACCTTACGTTGGCGGGGCAAGGCAAGGTGACCGGCCAGCGGCCGCCTTTGCGGCGCTTATCCTTCAGGACCGGTCGCTTCCGCCGTCAGCAGCTTGGCGTTGAGAACGTCGAGCCGCTCGTCAAGCTCCGCGCGGCGCAGGGCCTGCAACCGCCAGTCATGGAAGGCGCCTGCCGTCGGGCCGGTGACGGCGTCGACGGCATCGACCGCGCCGCGCAGGTCACCGACATCCATCGCGCGCTGCGCCTCACGGATCATTCCCTCGGCCTCGGGACCCGCCCCCGGTCGCTCGAAGCGGACAACGCCCGAAACCGCCGACCGAAGCCAGTTCCAGCCATCGTCCGATTGTCGCGCGGCGATCCAGTCGGCCTTGCGCGCGGAGCGGGCGAAACCCCGACGCAGGTCGCTTATCGTCGGGCCGCCACGCCGGGCGATGTCCGCCAGCGCCGCTACGTCGGGATCCCGCGGCGAGAGCAGGGCAAGCGTCTTGTAGGCGTTGCGGAACGGCCGGCCGGAGCGCGCCGCCGTTTCGATGGCCGAAACCGCGCGGATCTTCTGCGATTCCGCCACTGCGGCGACGGGCGTGCGTGCGCGGGTGTCGGCCGAAGGTCCGGCGTCGGATGTCCCCCGCGCTGCGCCCGCATTCAGGAGGCCGGTTTCCAGCGCAGTCAGCGCCGCCTGCCGCTGGTTGAGCGATGCGGTAAGCTGAGTGTTGGCCTCTTCGAGTGAAGCGATCTGCACAGACAGATCGTGGATCGCTTGCTGCATCTGGCGTGTTGTCTGCGGCGCTTCGGAGGCTTCGCGAACCTGGTCCTCCAGACGCGTCATGCGGGCGAGCAGGGCGCCCAGCGGTGTCTGGCTGGCCGTGGCGCCCTCTACCGGCCGGCCGTCGCCGGTTCCGGCCAGGGCGGAAAGCTGACCGGAGATAGCCGCCAGCTCTGTCTTGATCGACTGGTCGTCCGCCTCGCGTTGGCCCAGGCGATCGGCCTGAGCCTCCAGACGCGTGCGAACTGCGGCGATATCGTTGGCGGATTGCTGCGCCCGGTCGGCGAGATCGGCCCCGCTGGCCGTCAGCGTGTCGAGTTCCTGGGCAAGCGTTCCCGTCGATGCGCCGCCGCCTGCGCTCGAGACGGTGATGGCGCCCAGCGCACCGAGCACCGCCGCAGCGGCGGAGGCCACCAGAAGTTCCGGCAGCGTCACCGTATGGCTGCGCCGCGCCGGCCGGGCGCCGCGAGGCGATCTGGCGGCGCCAGTTCCGGCCTCCGCATCGGCCGCTGTTTCGAATTCGGCATCGATGGGCGGCGCATCGCCGCCTTCGGCCGGGTTGCCTGACATGATCGCCCGCCTCCCTCGCCCAACAGTGGAGCCTTCGACCCCCGTCAGCCTACGGTCGCAAGCGTCTGGTCCTCAAGTCTTCGGAAGGAGTCTCGCGAGCGCCGCTAACAGGGAAGTCTCATCTGGCGAATATGCCATCTCAACACGATTCGCCCATGTCATCAGCGGTTCGGCCGCCTGCCGGGAAATGGCCGCGATTTTCAGTCCCGGCGGCGCCGGTGAGGCGGCCAGCAGCCCGGCGAGGATCTGTCCGGCGCGCGGGGAGTGTACGAGAACAGCCTCGAAGGCTGTTTCGCCGCCGAGACAGGCCGCAAGGGCCGGGCCAGCGTTGGTGACCGGGCGGGCGCGGTAAAGGGCGCGGAAGTCCGCTTTCAGGCCAGCTGATCGCAATGTCATTGCGAGGTCGCCCCGGCTCTGTTCGTTGCCGGCGTGGAGAAGGCGTGCGCCAGGCGCCAGCCGGCTCTCGATCAGCGCGGCGAGAGCGGCCACGTCGCCGTCGGCGGATGTGACCTCGACAAAACCCGCCGCCAGCGCCGCTTCGGCGGTGCGGCGGCCGACGCAATAGACTGGGGCGTCCCGCCGCGCCGAATGGTCTGCAAACGCACGCACGCCGTTTGCGCTCGTGAATGCCAGGGCGTCGAAGCCAGGCAGGTCCGCGCGAACGGTCTCAAGCGTGAAGAGCGGTTCGATGATCGGCGCGTAGCCCGCCTCCGCCAGGCGCCGCGCGGTTGCTGACGCGCCAGGTTCGGCGCGGGTGACCAGCACCCGGGCGCTCATCCCGGATCAGCGGCGCGGTGCGAGGCCACATCCTCGGCGAGGAACAGGCCAAGCTCGTTCGCGTCCCGTTCGCTGGGCGCTCGCTCCAGTGCGCCTTCCGCCCGCCAGCGCTTGTCGCCATTGTCGCTCAGCACTTCGCCGGACATTGCCGCGCCAGCTGCTGTGAGACGGAAGTGCGCCGCGATCGGCGTGCGGCACGAACCATCCAGCCGGCGCAGGAAGGCCCGCTCGGCGACGGCGGCGAGACGCGCAGCGTGATCGTCGGTCGCGGCGCAGGCCGCGACCAGCCAATCCGGCGCCTTGGCGTTCAGCGTGACCCCGATGATGCCTTGCCCCGCCGCCGGCAGCATGTCCTCGACCGGAATGATGCCGCCGACATGATCTGTTACGCCAAGGCGATGCAGGCCAGCAGACGCGAGGATCGTGGCTTGCGCCTCGCCTTCGGCCAGTTTGCGCAGCCGCGTCTGCACATTGCCGCGAAAGTTCACGACCTTGATGTCCGGCCGCAAAGCCAGCAGTTGCGAGCGACGCCGCAGGCTAGAGGAGCCGACAACGGCGCCGTGCGGCAGTCCTGCGATGGATGTCCAGGGTCCGATCAGGCAGTCGCGCGGGTCCTCGCGCGGCAGATAGGCTGCAAGGAACAGGTGTCGCGGAAGGCGCGCCGTCATGTCCTTGAGCGAGTGAACGGCGATGTCGATGTCGCCGTCCTTTTGCGCCCGGTCGAGCTCCTTGGTGAACAGCCCCTTGCCGCCGGCGTCCTGAAGCGGCCGATCGAGGATCTTGTCCCCCGTGGTCGTGAAGGAGTGGAGCGTATAGGCGACCGCGCCGCCGGACATGCGCACAAGGCGGTCGCCGAATATGTGAGCCTGCGCCACGGCCAGCGGCGAACCGCGCGCGCCTATGCGCACCGTTCGGGCTGGGCGAACGGGCTTTTTCCGGGCGGCTCGCTTCACCTGCTCCATGCGGTGCGGCTCCGTGGGGTCCAGGGCTAGGCGCCAGAGCAACCTTGGCCGCCCGGCGCGAGCGGCGTACAAGCGCCGCCGCCATGATGCAAGCCGCCGTCACCGTGCTCGGGATCGAGACGTCCTGCGATGAAACCGCCGCGGCGGTCTTGCGTCTGGACGGGCAGGGCGTCCGGATTCTCTCCGACCACGTCGCCAGCCAGACAGACGAGCACGCGGCTTACGGCGGCGTGGTGCCCGAAATCGCGGCGCGGGCGCATGTCGAGCGAATCGACTCTCTTGTCCGGCTGGCAATGCGCGACGCCGGAGAGACATGGGGCGGCCTTAGCGGCGTGGCGGCGACCGCGGGCCCCGGGCTCATTGGCGGTGTTATGGTGGGGGTGATGACAGCCAAGGCGATCGCCATGGCGGCAGGGATTCCCCTCATTGCGGTTAACCACCTCGAAGGCCACGCCCTGTCGGCGCGCCTCGGGGGACAGCCGTCCTTTCCTTACCTTCTCCTGCTGGTGTCTGGCGGTCATTGTCAGTTCATCGCGGTGGAGGGCCTCGGAAAGTATCGCCGGTTGGGCAGCACGATCGACGACGCGGCGGGTGAAGCTTTCGACAAGACGGCCAAGCTTCTGGGCCTCCCGGCGCCTGGAGGGCCTGCCGTTGAAGCTGAAGCGCAACAGGGCGATCCCTCAGCCGTGAAGCTGCCCCGGCCACTGCTCGATCGCCCCGGCCTCGACATGTCGTTCTCGGGTCTCAAGACGGCCGTCCGGCGGGCGGCGGAGGAAGCGCCGCTGACGCCCGGACGCAGGGCCGACATCTGCGCCGGGTTCCAGGCAGCGGTCGCGGATATCCTTTCGGTCAAGTCCGCACGCGCTATGGAGATGTTCGCAGCCGGCCGGGAGGGTCCCCTGTCGTTCGTCGTCGCGGGCGGGGTCGCGGCCAACAGGCAGCTGCGCAGCCAGCTCGAGGCGACGGCGCGCCGGTACAATTTCACTTTTCACTGCCCGCCGCTGCGCTGGTGCACCGACAACGCCGCCATGATCGCGCTGGCCGGGGCTGAACGTCTGCAGGCAGGTCTGGTCGACAGCCTTGATGTCGGCGCCCGGGCCCGCTGGCCTCTGGATGAGCGAGCCGCCGCAGAGGCGCCTGCCTATGGCGGCGGTCGCAAGGGCGCCAAGGCCTAAGTTCGCAATGGACGCGGTTCAGCGCCGGCGGTCCGGCAGGGCGATTTTCACGGAATAGGCGCCGGCAAGGTCGCCCTCGGCATATCCGGTTCCCTCGTCATCGGGATAGTCCTGTCCCAGTCGCGTCAGGATGGCGTCGCTGATCGCCTCGCCGTGGCAGGTCATGCACGCCTCGCTCATCACGATCGGCCGCATCCAGCGGAACCACCGCCGTCCCCCCTCGGTGACCACTTCCGAAACATCAAGCGTGTTCTCATCCATGCCCGCGTCCAGCCAGTACTGGAACCCTTCCAACTGGCGCAGCTCCCAGTCATCGGCGGCGTTGGCTCGATTTCGGACCCGGTCCGCCGTGCGCTTGAAGAAAAAACCGGCCTCTGGCCTGGATGCAGCAGAGGGCGCAGCAGGCGTGTCCGGCGCTTCCGGGTCGCGTGGCGGATCGGGCAGGGCGGCGACCAGTCCAAGCTTCGCAGCCGCCTTCCGGGCGGCGTCCAGCGTCAGCTCGCGCACCGTGTCACGATAGGCGGTATAGACGGCCATGGGGTCGTCTCCCCGGTCGAGACGCGCCAGCACTTGTGTCCGCAATTGTCCCTCAAGCATGAGGGCCGCCTGCCGCGCCGCTCGGATATCCGCCGGGTCGGGCTTTTCCGGTTTCGGCGAGCAGGCAGCCGCGAGACACGACGCCAGGAAGAACATCCCGGCGGCGGTCGGCACGCGCGCGCTCCGCTTGCCTGATGCGTTGGCCATCACCGTCATCCCGCCCCGCACAGCCCGCCATGTGGTCTTCGCCAGCCTAGGACGTCCGACGCGCCGGGCGCCAGACGTCTGGAACCGTGCGGCGCGCCAGCCGTTTCGCCGGTGCCTCCCGCTCTCGCCCGCCGCAACAGGGATCAGACCAGATGACGGACCAAACCCTCCCGCCCGCTCAGGAGTTCGCCATGGATCGGCGTCGCCTTCTGTTCATTGCGGCAGGACTTGGTGTGGCGCTCATGGGAGTCGCCGCTCTCGCATTTTTCACTGCTTCGCATCCCCGCCCGGACACGTTGATGTCGGGTCTGCGGGTCGCTGGCCTGTCCGGCTACGATGTGCGGGACACCAGCGACAGGGATGTTGGACACGTCATTGCCGTCGAGACCGATCGCCATGGCCGCACACGCTACATCCGCGCCGCTCTCAATGGCGGCGAGAAGGTGCGCATCGCCGCCTTTCGCGCTCGCCTGGACCGATCGGCGGAGACCATAAATCTTACCGTCCCGGTCGCCGCCGTCGTGACGGATCCGGGCGCCGTGGTCGAAAGCGGGCCGTCCGTCGACGTTGCAGACGCCGGCGGTCCGGCGAGCTGACATCCTCACGTATCATTTGACGGACAGGTTCACCGAGAAGGTCGGGGCGTCCGGCTCGCGGGTTTTCTCCCAGGGCCGCCGCATGGCGAGCGCTAGCTTGCCTGAGCCCGGCTTCAAGGCCTCCACCACAAGCACCTCCCAGTGGTTGCCGCCCGTATAACCGGGCAGCTTCTGGTCGGACACGGTCGGCCCGCTCGGGCCTTCGGTGATTTTGACGAAATCCGGCGCCTTGTCCGCCGACCAGACATAACCGGCCGTCGGCACGCCAACGAGCGAGATCGCAATCTTCTCGCCGACAGTCATCGTGATCGATTTGCCCTGGTCCTCGGCTGTGAACGTGCGGCTGACGCCAGGCGCCTTGGGCGCAGGAAGGCTCTTCGAGACATGGTGGCAGGCTAGCGGTGCATCCGGGGCATGGGCGAACGCAACCTCCGAACCGCCGCCCATGCCGAGGGTGATAGTGCCGTCGCTGTACGACTGGACATCCGAGGTCTTGTCCAGCGGCAGCGTCGCTGCCGGGTTGTCACCCAGTTGAACGATGGCGCTGCCATCCCGCGACTCGAGATCGACGCGCAATTGCTCGCCGTCCTCGCATTTGAACACCAAGGCGTTGGCCAGAGGATCCGGCTTCTCCTGTGGGGCCGGACGGGTCGCGCCGCCGGCGCTTTTGGGCGGGTCCTGCGCGCCGCCGCACGCGGAGGCGGCAAGGCAAAGGATCACGACGCCGATTGTCCTGAAATTCATGGGTGACCAACTCGCTGCACGGGAGACGTCGCCAATCCGGCGGCGACACTCGATCTCGCCGGGCGCGCTGGCAATCCCCCGCGCGCGAAGCCATCGTTGGGGCATGATGACCGCCCGGGCCGAATCCCCCTAAGAGGCGAGCCTCTCTGAGGGACTGGTCCATGCCCGATCTCGATCCGCTCTTTCACGCTGCCGCCGCCTTTTTTGCCGGCGGGGCCGCCGCCTCGGGATGGACCGCGGCGGTCATCGTCGCCAACACCTCGTTCGACGGGCTGGACCATGGCCGCGCCGACCGTCACCTCCGCAAGGTGCTGGTGGCCGCCGCAGGCTTCCAGGCGGCCTTGCTGGGCATCGCCGCCGGATTCGCCGTCATGTCGGGCGCGACGGCCGCTTTCATCACGTCCGGCGTGGCTGCGCTTGGGTTCCTGTCCAACATCTGGACGCTCGCTCCACGGCGGGACAAGGCCGCCCCCGGCGCGCGGCGGCGCACCTCGACAGGCCGTATCGTGGCGGTGGCCCTGACGCTCATGGTCACCCTGCTGTCCGCCGCCGCAGGCGCGCTCGCAGTTTTTGGCGTCTGAGCCGGCGGCGGCGCCCAGCCTCAGGCGCTGGTCAGGCAACTGGTCGCGGCAGTCTGCAGGGCGGTGCTGATCGCCGGCACGCTTCGAACATTGTTCGGCAGCCAGTCCGCTCCGGCGTACTCGCGATTGTCATAGGCGCCCTTGGCCAGTTCGGTGAACTGGTCGGGCGTGAGCGCCTTCTCGATCGTGGCGACATAGCAGTCGCATCTCTGCTGCACGCCGCCCATGCGCTGCATGCATGCCTGGGCGAGATCGTCTCTCCCCGGGGTCCTGGCGGCGCTGCATCCTGAAGTGGGGATGGCTGCAAGCATGGCCGCTGACACGAGGGACGCAGCTAACGAAACTTGACGCTTCATCGACATTCCCTTTCCGCCGGTCTTGACCTCTCCGGCAGGAAAATCTGGCGATGCGCCGGTGCGTGTGTCAAACCCTGAATCGCCCGTGGTTACAGGAAATTTTGGGCTTCCCTGACGGCACGCCCATCGACGTTGCGGAATTCCGTATACGGAAATTATCGAGGCGATTTCCTGATCGGCGAGAAGCTGCAAACCCGATTCACGGCACATCGGGCCTTGTGACCTCGGGGCAGGGCCCGAATATATGACGGACCAAGGAATGCGAGGTGGTCGGGCATGAGGGTCCCGGACTGGGTGGTCTATACCGTGGTCCTCGTCGCCGTCGTCGCCACACTGTTCGTGCGCGGCGGCGCTGACTCGCCAGAGACGCCCGCCAATCCTTTCGCGCGGATCGCGCCCGCCCCCCGGTTGCCGGCTGGTCCGCTTCTGCCGGCCCCGGATCCGTTCGACGAGGAAGTTCTGGTCCAGATCGGCGAGGCCGAGAATGGCATCGGAACGGCGTTCGCCATCAACAAGTCGGGTGTCTGGCTGACCGCGCGCCATGTCGTCGACGGCTGCGCCAATGTCGGACTGCTGGTAGGCGATGGCCGCGTCGCCCGGGTCGACAAGGTCGATATCTCGAAGACCTCCGACCTCGCGCTGCTCTACACAGACCGCGCCCCGCGCGCGCTCACGCTGGACCTCGACCGCAAGCTCAGAATCGGCGAAGTCGGGTACCATGTCGGCTTTCCGCAAGGCAATTCGGGCGAGGCGTCCTCGCAGCTTCTGGCGCGGTCGCGCCTGGTCACGCACGGCCGCTACGCGCTTGATGAACCTGTCCTCTCCTGGTCCGAGACCGGACGCTCGGAGGGCGTCGACGGCACGCTTGCCGGCATGAGCGGCGGTCCGGTCTTCGACGAGAACGGCGCCGTGATTGGCGTCACCGTCGCGGAAAGCGCGCGGCGCGGGCGGATCTATACCGAGGCGCCGGACGCCATTCGTGATTTTCTCGAAGACCGTGGTCTGGTTGCACCGGGCGGCGAGGCGCGCCCGCTGGCGGCCGAGACCTACACGCGCGAGTCAGACCGGCTTCGGCGCGAACTGGCGGTGGTGGAAGTTATCTGCAGGGTGGACAGGCGATGACACAGGCGTTTGCGGACAGGCTTGTCGGCGCGACACGCCTGCTTGGGCCGCTCTGTGTCGGGATCGATCCGCACGCCAGCTTGCTGCCGCCATTGTTTGGTCCGCCGGGACCCGAGGCGGCGGCGCGCTGGGGCATGGCGCTGGTGGCGCGCGCAGCCGGCAAGGCTGCCGTGGTGAAGCCCCAGGCCGGCCTGTTCGAGCGCTGGGGCGCCAGCGGCCTGATGGCGCTGCAGGAGGTTTGCACCGCGGCGAAGGAGGCCGGGCTTCTCGTCATTCTTGACGCAAAGCGCGGCGACATTGGATCCACCGCTGAAGGCTATGCCGAGGGCTATCTCGGAGCTGACTCCAGCTGCCCGTGCGATGCGATCACCGTGAATCCCTACATGGGCGTCGATACAATCGAGCCATTCGTGAAGATCGCCGAACGTGACGGGAAGGGCGTCGTTGTGCTCGCCCGTACGTCCAATCCTGGCGCGGCGGACTTCCAGCAGAAACTGATCGACGGCGAGCCGCTCTTCCTTCACGTTGCCCGCGCACTGGCGCCGATGATCGAGCGTCTGCGCGGACCGGAAACGGGATGGTCCGGACTGATGCTGGTGGCCGGGGCCACCGGTCCGGCAGAGGCCGCGCGGCTGCGGGCCGCCGCCAGGAACGCCCTGTTTCTTGTGCCCGGCTATGGCGCCCAGGGCGCTGGCGCACGCGATGCGATGGCCGGATTCGTCAAGGGCGATCATGGTCTGGAAGGCGGCGTTGTCAGCGCGTCGCGCTCCGCCGCATCGCCACCCGGAGCGAAGGAGGCGGCGTCGGCGAAAGACTGGGACGCATTGATCGACAAGGCGATCGACGCCGCCCAGGCCGAACTCAGGGCGGCCGCCTCGTAAATAAGAAGGGCGCCCGTGAGGGCGCCCTTAAAGGCATCTGGGGTCGTTTCTCGTCAGGTTATTCTGGTCGCGCCTATTTCAGCGCGGCGAAGTCTTGATCGGCATTCGCACCGCCTGTGCGTTCGGCGTGAACCGCTGCAAGCTTGACGTTGTGCGTGGCGGCGACGGCGTCCGCCATCAGACGGGACGTGCAATCGGTCTCCATCCGTTGTTTGTCCTGAAGGCTGCCGGCTTCGAGCAGATCCATCCTGCAGGCGCGCCGTGCAATCGACTCGAATGCAGCGTAGTTGGCTTCCGGCGTGGCGTTCACATCATAGGCGAACCTTGCTTTGAAGGTTGTCTGGCCCGCCGCAGCTCCAGCGCACGTTGCGATCACTGCTGCAGTGCAGAGAAGTTTGACTGGACGCATCATGGAACGTCTCCCCTGTGCGGTTGTGAGCCGTCGCGGGGACCGCTCCACCGATCCCAATTCCTTGACCGAAATGTTTCGTGACGTCCCGAGGGCGGGGCGAAAGGCGTCTGATTTTTTTCTGATGGACTGCCAAAGTTATTGACGCTGCTTGCTATTTATTATGGAGGACGCTGGCTCGTTCCGGTACGTTGCCGGCGAGGGGAAACGGACCATGAATCCTGCGCGAAGCGGTCGCGCGCAGTCGCGTGCCTACACAATTGGCTCGTTCCTGATCGAGCCCGATCGCAACTGCGTGGCCGGCGCCGGAACAGAATGTGCGCTTGAACCCCGGATCATGGACGTATTGTGTGCGCTGGCCGACTATCCGGGGCACGTTATCTCCCGCGATGCTCTGATCGAACGCGTTTGGGGTGTCGACATTGGCGCCGATGAGAGTCTGACCCGCGCCATTTCAATTCTTCGAAAGACCTTTCGCGACGCCGGCGAAGCGGGAGAAATCATCGAAACCATTCCCAAGCGCGGCTACCGGTTGGTCGCTTCGGTCAGCCGGAAGGGCGGCGACGCGCAGGAGAGCGGCAAGCATCCGCAAGCCAACGAACAGATCGCGGTTTCCGGCTATTCAATCGCCCTCTTGGCGATCGAGCCTGTGTCGTCGCCGACTTACGCCTTTCTGGCGGACGGAATCACGCGCGACCTGACCTCGCTTCTGTCGCGGATTCCACGTTTGCGTGTGGCGGCCTACAACTCAGCGACCGCGCAAGGCGTCAGCCTTTTGCCGCTTGCCGAGATCGGACGAGCGCTTGATGTCCGTTATGTCGTGTCGGGATCGCTCACGGCGCGCGGCGAGCAGCTTCAGTTGCGGCTCGCCCTGATGGACGCGCTGACCAATGCGCAAATCTGGTCGAAGCGGATCGACCAGCCAATCGAACGGTTTTACGCAACCGAGACCGAGCTGCTGCTCGATATTTCGACCTCCATCTTCAGCGAGCTTCAAGTGTCCGAGGCGGCCGACGTCCGGAAGCGCCAGGCTCACGACCTCAGCTGCCACGAGCTCATCCAGTCCGCCGAGACCCTCCGGTCTCTCTACAGCAGGACTTCAGCGGCGGAGATTGTCGTCCTTCTGACACGCGCGCTTGAACTCGAGCCGGAGAACGCCGCCGCGCATGCGGCGCTCGCCACGCAGTACGCCCAGAACGTCGCGAGCAACTGGACAAATACGCCTGAAGAAACTCTGGCCGAGGCCGAATCTCATGTCCTTCGCGCCCTCAAGCTGGCGCCGCGCGACCCCGAAGTGCTGATGGCCGCGGGGATCGTTGCGACGTTCAGCGGCGATGCGGAACTGGCCGTGCGCCGGCTCAGGCAAAGCCAGGAACGGAACCCCAACAATCCTCACGTCCTGGCCACGCTGGGATGGCAGACCTGCTGGCTCACGGGCGATTGCGAAGGTGTGGAAATGATCAAGACGGCCGAGGCCAGGGCGCCGCACCACCCGCGGCACGCGCTCTGGGCGCTATATCGCGGATTGAGCCTGACGCGGCTGGGCCGCCTCGATGAGGCCGTGGATGCCCACCGCACATCCATTGATCGCAATCCAAACTACTTTCTGACCCACGCACATCTCGCGTGCACGCTCGTAATGGCCGGCCGCGATGATGAAGCGGCTGACACGCTCAGGAGCATGTTGTTGCTGTCGCCGGATTACACGCTCGAGGACTATGACCGGCTAATGAGGCGGCATCGCCTGATGTTTGCGCCGCCCTTCACTTTGGAGGACTCCATCGAGGCGCTGCAAAGGATCTGGCCGTCTAGCCAAACCGCTCCCACGCCGCCTGTCGCGTGATGCCGATCGCCTCGCCGATCCTCGCCCAGCTCACCTCGCGCCGCCGCAGCTCGTCTATCTGTTGCTGCAGGACGGCCCGCGCCGCTTCGTGCGCCGATTGCGAGCGTTCGAGGTTCGCCAGCAAGGCGTCCTCCTCAAGCTGATCCCAGCCGCCAAATCCGTCAGAGGGCAGTCCCGCGAGAACGGCGTTGCAGGTCTTCACGCAGACCCCGCAGATGTGAACGCCCGGCCCGCCGATGAGCGAGGGCGCTTCCGCCGCGCTCTTGCGGCAAAACGAACAGAACAGTTTCGAGGTGTCGGTCATGGCGCACTCCGGGGTCACAACGCGCGTCAGGATTTACCTGACAAGCCGTCTTCGTCAAGCAAGCCCTGACAACACTGGCGGCTCCAGCCTTTGCCAAATCCGGCGGTCCGTGCTGAAAAATCGGTATGCCCGGACGGTGTACCGGATAGAGGCTTTCAGGGGAGGGATCGGGATGAGGCTTTCAACCGCGATAGTGGCGGGCGCCGCACTGCTTGCGCTGGCGTCATGCGGCAAGAAGCAGGAAGCGGCCGCACCACAAGCGCTAACAGCTGCAACCGTGGACGGCGCCGCCATCGTGAATGCGGATCAGCATCCTGGCCTGTGGCTCTCCTACGGCCGAACCTATTCAGAGCAGCATTATTCGCCGCTGAAAAAGATAGATGCCTCCAATGTCGGGCAGCTCGGTCTTGCCTGGTATGCCGACCTCGACGCCAATCGCGGCATGGAATCCTCGCCGCTGGTGGTCGATGGCGTGATGTATGTCACGTCGGCCTGGTCGATCGTCTACGCCCTCGATGCGAAGACCGGCGAACGCAAATGGACGTTCGACCCCAAGGTCGACAAGGCGCGCGGTCAGAAGGCGTGTTGCGATGTGGTCAACCGCGGCGTCGCGATCTGGAAGGGCAAGGTCTATGTCGGCACAATCGACGGCCGCCTGATCGCTCTTGACGCCGCAACCGGCAAGCCGGTCTGGGAGAAGGTCACTGTCGACCAGTCCAAGCCGTATACGATCACCGGCGCGCCGCGCGTCATCAAGGGCAAGGTGTTGATCGGGCAGGGCGGCGCCGAGTACGGCGTGCGCGGTTACATGACTGCCTATGACGCCGAGACTGGCGATCAGATCTGGCGTTTCTACATGGCGCCCAATCCGGAAAAGAAACCGGACGGCGCGGTCTCCGACAAGATATTCGCGGATAAGGCCAACGCCACGTGGGATGACAAGGGTGAGTGGACCGAGGCTGGCGGTGGCGGCACGCCGTGGGACGCCATCGTCTACGATCCGGATCTCGACATCGTCTATATCGGCACCGGAAATGGCAGCCCGTGGAACCGGCGTCTGCGTTCACCCTCGGGCGGCGACAACCTGTTCCTCTCCTCCATCGTCGCGCTGAAGCCCGACACTGGAGAGTATGTCTGGCATTACCAGACGACGCCGGGCGAAAGCTGGGACTACACCGCAACCCAGCCGATCATTCTTGCCGACATCAAATTCGGCGACACGGTTCGCAAGGTGCTGATGCAGGCGCCGAAGAACGGTTTTTTCTACGTGCTGGACCGCGCAACCGGCGAATTGATCTCGGCTGACGCCTTTCAGGACATCAACTGGGCGACCGGCGTCGACATGAAGACCGGACGGCCGATCGAGAATCCGGCGGCGCGCTATCAGGAACCCTTCCTTACGATTCCGGGTCCGCTGGGCGCGCATAACTGGCATCCGATGGCCTACAGCCCGGATACGGGTCTCGTGTACATCCCGGCGCATACCATTCCCTCGCTTTACGCCGACATGCAGAATTTCGAGTACCGGCCAGGCTTCTGGAACACCGGCACGGACTTCTCCGCCGGCGCGTTGCCCACCGAGCCGAAGGCGCGCGCTGCGGCGCTCGCTGGCCTTGAAGGTCAGCTGGTGGCCTGGGATCCCGTCGCCCGCAAACCGAAGTGGGTTCACAAATACCCGGCTGATCCATGGAATGGCGGCATTCTCGCCACCGCCGGCGGTCTGGTTTTCGAGGGCGCGCTCGACACCCGTTTCCGCGCATTCGACGCCGCCACAGGCGACGTGAAGTGGGAGATCGACACCCAGTATCCCGCGCTCTCGGGTCCGGTGAGCTACGAAATCGATGGCGTCCAGTACATTGCGACAACCGCAGGGTGGGGCACGTCGCTGCCGCTGTCGGGCGATTTCGCCCTGCCCAAGCTGGGTTCGCCGGACAATGGCCGAGTGCTGGTCTACAAGATCGGCGGCACGGCGACCCTGCCGCCCTACGACACCTTCCCGCCCGACCCCACGCCGCCCGCCGCGGATTTTGGCAGCCAGCAGATGGTCGAACACGGCAAGGACGTTTTCTTCCGCAACTGCATGGTCTGCCATGGCGAAAGCGCGAAGTCCGGCGGGATTACTCCGGATCTGCGCTGGACCATGATCGCGGCATCCAAGGACGACTGGAAGGACATCGTGGTCGACGGCAAGTACGCTCATAGCGGCATGGCCGGCTTCAAGGGCGGCATCAGCCCGCCCGACGCCGAAGCCATCCGCGCCTACGTCATTGCCCGCGCTCACGAGGACGCCAGCCGAGCCGCCCAGCCGGACGCGCCGCCCAAATAGCCCGGCGACGTCTGCGAAGCATCTCAAAGGCGCTTGCGCGCTCATCCAGGGCTCCCGGTCTCGCAGGCCGGGAGCCCTTTTTGTTTCGCGCAAGCGCAGCTCTTGACATATCTTTTGATATATCGAAATTGAGTATCGAATGTACGAAACGAAAGGAATTCAGATGCACTCACATCATTCGGGCGGTCGCTGGCGGCGGCGCGACATGCACGACATGCGGGAAGCGCTACGTGACTTCGCCGGCCATCTGGCGGCGGGTCGCATGGGCCATATGGGACGCCATGGCCGGCACAGACACGGCCATGATGAGGATGACGGGCAGGGCTTCGGCGGTTTTGGCGGACCGCGTGGCGGCCGGCCACTGGGCCATGGCGATCTGCGCATCCTGTTGCTCGCGCTGATCGGGGAAAAGCCCCGCCACGGCTATGACCTGATCCGGGCCGTCGAGGACCGCTTCGGCGGCGCCTACGCCCCCAGCCCGGGCGCGGTCTATCCCACGCTGACCATGCTGGAAGAACAGGACATGATCCGCGCCGAGGCGACGGATGGGGCCAAGAAGGTGTTCGCGATCACGCCGGAGGGCGAGGCGTTCCTGAAAGACAACGCCGCCCAGGTAGACGGCATGTTCGCCCGCATAGACCTTGCGGCGGCAGCTTACGCCCGCCATTCGGCGCCAGAAGAGGTGCGTGAGGCCTGGAAGACCCTGCGTCAGGCCATGAACATGCGTCGCACGCCGTGGACGCAGGATGATATCGACCGCATCTGCGCCATTCTGGCCAAGGCTGCGAGGGATATCGTGGGCAAATAGGGCCAACGCGGCGCACCGGGCCGGCTCGTCCGGCTGCGCCAAGCCGTCACGCTACACGCCGTTCCGCCTCCATGTTTCATCCGGAGCGGCAAGTGTTACACGCGTTACATCCTTGTTACACAAGGATTTTGTATGCAATCTCTCGATTTGGCGAGATATTCGCCTTGGCTTTCTCGGAAGCGGGGCGGCTATTTCGGGTTGCAGTAGATCAGGAAGGCCTGCGAGGCGGCGTTCAGGTTTTTGAGCGATCCGACGTACTTGGCCTTTGGCTTGGCCGCCGAGCCGCCGGCGACAAACGCCCACTGCGGTTCGCCCTTGTCCGTAATGAAGTCCACCTCATCGAGCTGGGCCATGGTGCGGAGCGTGACGGGCTCGACCGAGAAGACGAAGTCGGCGTCGCCGGTCTTGGGATTGGCGGCGAACTTGCCCGCCAGTGTCTTGGATTCCGCGCCCAGCTTCATGCGGAAGGCGGCGGACTGGCCGACGCGGTCGGTCGGCTGCTTGCCTAGACGGGCCGTGAACGCCCCGTTGTCGAGACCACAGCTCATCGAGAAGGCGGACGGCGAATCGATGGAGTCGCCCGCGTTGACCAGGGCGAGAATCGGCTGCTGGGGCAGCAGGCGCTCCTCTGAATCCCAGGCGGACGTCGCCGAAATGTCCAGCACCGTCGCAACGTTGGGGGTCAGGGCCACCGCACCGCTGGAAGGTCTGGGCGCCGCCGGCGCAGTTGACGTTGCACAGCCTGCGGCAAGGCCGCCTGCTGCAAGCGCGACGAAGAGGCAGGAAATACGATGAGTCATGACGTGTCCTTCGAATGCGTCCGGTGGGCGGTCGGTCCTGTCAGAGGGTAATCACCACCTTGCCTTTGGCGCGCCGCTCCGAGAGTTCGAGGATGGCCTCGGCGGCGCGCTCAAGCGGATAGGTGTTGGAGACATGTGGCCGGATTTTGCCCTGACTGTAGAGGTCGAACAGCGCCGCCACATTGTCGGCATGCGCCTTGGGATTACGCGCGACCCAGGCTCCCCAGAAAACGCCCACGATCTGGCATGATTTCAGGAGCGTAAGGTTGAGCGGCAGTTTCGGGATGCCGGCCGGAAAGCCGACCACGAGGAACCGTCCTTCCCAGTTGAGCGCGCGGACAGCCGGCTCAGCGTAGTCGCCGCCAACCCCATCATAGACCACGTCGACGCCGCCGCCGGAGATTTCCTTGATCTGGTCCGAAAAGGCCTTCTGCTGTTCGCGCGACAGCGGGTTGGACTCGTAGACAAAGCCCTTGTGCGCGCCTTTGGAAATGGCGAAGTCAACCTTTTCCTGGCTGGAGGCGGCGGCGATCACCTCAGCGCCCATGGCGCGGCCGAGTTCGACGGCCGCCAGACCCACGCCTCCCGCGGCGCCCAGGACCAGCAGCTTTTCACCGGGTTTGAGCTGCCCGCGTTGCACCAGCGCGTATTGCGATGTGCCGTACGTCATGAGGAAAGCGGCGGCTTCATCATACGGCATGCCTTCCGGGATCCGGATCATCCGGTTGGCGGCGACAGCAACTTCCTCCGCCATCCCGCCCGAGCCAACCGAGCCGAAAACCTTGTCGCCCGGTTTCAGCGCGCTCACGCCGTCGCCTACGGACTTCACGACGCCAGAAATCTCTCCGCCGGGGGAAAACGGCCGCGGCGGCTTGTACTGGTACATGTCCTGGATGATCAGGAAATCCGGGAAGTTCACGCCGACAGCCTTGACGCTCACCACCACTTCCCCGGCCTTGGGCTGGGGAGATGGCACGTCCTCCAGCACCAGCGTATCCGGCAAGCCGGGCGCCTTGGAGAGGATGGCTTTCATGTGCGAACTCCGTAGGGAAAAGCGTGAGGGTCTGGATTAGCCGCAACCTCCAAGCCTGTCATCCCGGGGAAGGGCAGGGACAGCGGGCGCGGCCCTGACCGTTTTGCGCCGTGATGGCGCTGGATTAGAACGAATTTCGATGAAACACCCTCGCGGCTACTTCGCCATCGGCGCAGAAGGCATCTCCAAGGCGATGAATCTTGGCGCCTTGATGCGCACGGCGCACGCCTTTGGAGCGAGCTTCACGTTTTCAGTGGATGCTGCAAAGAACCTGCGCGAGACCTATCAGGCCGATACGTCCAAGTCGTTCGAGCACGTGCCGCACTATCAATGGGATTCGATCGCCGACATGACACTGCCGAAAGGCTGTCACCTGGTCGGCGTCGAACTGACCGACGACGCTGTCGATCTGCCAAGTTTTCGCCACCCGCCTTCGGCCGCCTACGTGCTGGGCCGCGAACGTGGAGATCTTACGCCCGCCATGCTCGCGCGCTGCAGCCATGTCGTGAAGATTCCAACCCGGTTCTGCATCAACCTGTCACTCGCCGGCGCGCTTGTGATGTACGATCGGGTGATGTCGATGGGCGGCCATGCGCCGCGCCCGGACCGGCCAGGAGGTCCGGTGCGTACCGGCGCGCCGCAAGGGCGCAGGGGCTAGGTCTTCTTGTAAGCGCGTCTTTCGATACGCGGGCGTATCAGCACGCCGACCAGCACGATCGCCAATCCGGCCAGGACGCCAAGCCCGAGACTGGCGGCGTCGCTCCGGTCCTGCGGGCCGACGCCGGCGATAATCAGCAGCAACAACATGACTCCAAGTGCGGCCACCGTCAGTACGCCGATCGTCAAAAAGATCTGGGCTGAAACCCAGCGTAGAGGCGCCCGCCGCTTCCACCCGCCATACGTCCACCGGCCGATAAGAACGAGCGCGGCGCCGAGAACCTCCACCGGAAGCGTGATCAGGCTGACTGTCCGAAGGGCGTCAGCGGCGTTGTTCCATTCAACAAAGTTGCTGATGACGATGCCCGACAGGACAAACATGCCGACGATCATGCATCCGCCGGCTAGCATCGTGGCCGCCCCAATGAAACGCCGCCAGGTCAAACCGATATCCCCGAACTATCCGCGCCAGGCGCGACTGAGACCATGGAGCTAGCATGGATCAAGCCGGACCGCGGGCGCATCGGCCGCAAGCCAGACTGGGCCAGAATCGAACGCTTTCGCAGGGATAGCGTAAATTCCACGGTCGCGGTTAAACCCGTTTTCAACCCTCCGTGCCAGATTGACCCGAACAGAGCGGCCCGATCCGAGAGCTGCGGTTAACCGATGGTGTGGCGATGGCGAAGACGGTTCTGGTCGTCGATGACGATCCTACTCAGCGCAGGTTGATGCAGGCTGCGGCCGAGAAGCAGGGTTTCCGCGCCCGCGTCGTCGAAAGCGGCGACAAGGCGCTTCAGGAAGCATCCGACCCGAAGAACGGCGTTGATGTCGTGCTGCTCGATCTGGTGATGCCTGGCATATCGGGAATGGAGACGCTCGAGCGCCTGATGGAGCGCCGCCCGGATCTTCCTGTGATCGTGCTCACGGCCACCGGCGGCATCGACACCGTGGTGCAGGCCATGCGCGCGGGCGCCATCGACTTCTTTGTCAAGCCGGCCAGCCCCGAGCGCATCGGCATTTCGATCCGCAATGCGCTGAAGCTTTCTGACCTGCGCGGCGAGGTAAAACGTCTCACCAAGAAATCCGGCGGCGCCATGTCATTCGAGGACATGATTGCGGGCGCGCCGGCCATGCGGGGGGTCGTCCGTCTCGGCCAGCGCGCGGCCACATCCAACATTCCAATCCTCATCCTGGGCGAAAGCGGCGTTGGCAAGGAAGTGATCGCGCGCTGCATCCAGGGCGCATCCGAGCGCTCCGGCAAACCGTTCGTCACGGTCAACTGCGGCGCGATCCCGGAAAACCTCGTTGAATCGATCCTGTTCGGCCACGAAAAGGGCTCCTTCACGGGCGCCCACGAAAAGAAGCTCGGCAAGTTTGTCGAAGCAGATCAGGGTACGCTCTTTCTCGACGAAATCGGCGAACTGCCGCTCGACATGCAGGTGAAGCTGCTTCGCGTGCTGCAGGAAGGCGAAGTCGATGCGGTCGGCTCACGCCGGCCGACCAAGGTGGATGTTCGCATCATCTCCGCGACCAACCGCGACCTCGCTCAGCAGGTTCAGGAAGGTCGCTTCCGCGAAGACCTCTATTATCGGCTGAACGTCTTTCCCATCGAGATCCCGAGCCTTCGCGAACGCCGCGAGGACCTGGCGCCGATGGTCGATCACTTCATCGCGCGTTTCAACGCCGAAGAAGGTAAGGCCGTGCCCGGCGTCTCGGCGGAGGCTTTGGCGATGATCCAGGCCTACGACTGGCCCGGCAACGTTCGCCAGCTTGAGAATGCCGTGTTTCGCGCCATCGTTCTTTCGGACGGCGGCATGCTGAAGCCGGAAGATTTTCCGCAGATTTCGGGCCTCGTCGCCGCCCAATCGGGTTCGTCCAGCGCGCCTTTCGCGCCGGCGGCCGGTGATGCGGGCGATCAGCCGGTGACCATCACCGGAACGGATGGCGAGCTGCGCTCGCTGGAAGAGATCGAACGCGATCTTATCCAGTACGCCATCGACCATTACTCCGGTCACATGTCGGAAGTGGCGCGCCGTCTGGGCATCGGCAGGTCGACGCTTTATCGCAAGGTGCGCGAATACGACCTGCGCGTGCGCGATGGCGAAGAACTGGACGAGGCGAGCTAGGCGCGGTCAACACGAGCGGCGTAGCAACCGAATCTGGCGAAGTGGGCATGCAGGTAGGCTGCGTTGTCACTCGCCAGAAGTCGCTCGAACATTGGTGCGATATCGTCGCCCTGCGCTACATCGGCATCGAGCAGCATGCCGTCCGCAGAAAAGGCGCGTGCGGAGATCAATCGGCTGCGAAGCTGGTCCGGAATCTCGTCAACGCCGGGTTTGGCCTCACGCGCGTCCTCGGCCACATAGATCGCATGCGCCGAACGGTATGGCGTCGCCGCAGGTTGGTGTTCGAAATTCAGCAACAGCATGCGCGTCCCGGGCTCGGCGTCGCACAGGCTGACGCGACATGGAAATCCGGGCTTCGAGTCTGCGATCTGCGTGATGACGCCCAGCGCGCGAAGGTCGCTATCGCTTTTTCCGTAGAAGTCGGCGAACCGGGCTGCGGGGAGGGAATGAATCTGGAAGCTCATGACGGTCTCCTTGTTTGGCTGGAGCCTGAACGAGTTTCGCCAAAGACGCCGCCGCAAATCCGACACGGCGTTCGAGGTCGTCGATTGTCCATTGAGCGGCAACCGAACCCCGGTATCGTGCCATCGGGGAGGCTCCTTCATGGCTGATGAACCGCTCGTTCTCGAGCATGTGTCCAAGAGTTTCGGCGGCCGTCTGGCCGTGCGCGGTCTCTCCTTCACGGCGCCCAGGGGCGCCATCGTCGGCTTTCTCGGGCCCAACGGCGCCGGCAAGTCCACAAGCCTGCGGATTGCGCTCGGCGTGCTTGCGCCGGATACCGGGGAAGCGCGTTTGTTCGGCGCTGCGCCGCGCATCGATGCATTGCGCCAGGTTGGTTTCTTGCCGGAAGAGCGCGGCCTTTATCGGCGCATGACGGCGCTGGGCACGATCGTGTACTTTTCCCGTCTGAAGGGCCTCGATCTCGCAACGGCGACGAAGCGCGGAAGAGAACTGCTGGAGGCGCACGGCCTTCGCGATGCCGCCAACAAGACGATCTCGAAGCTTTCAAAGGGAATGGCCCAGAAGACCCAGATTCTCGCCGCCATCGCTCACGACCCTCAGCTGATCATACTCGACGAGCCGTTTTCCGGTCTTGATCCCGTAAACCAGCAAGGTCTCGAGAAACTGATCACCGACGCTCACAAGGCAGGCGCGACGATTGTCTTCTCCACCCATGTCATGGAACACGCCGAGCGGCTGTGCGACCGGCTGGTGGTGATTGCAAAGGGAGAAAAACGTTTCGAGGGTTCTGTTCCGGAGGCGCTGTCTCTCGTTCCGCGGCGCGCGCTGGTGACGACTGCGGATGGATACGACCTTGCGGCCGCGCTTGCCGGTCGCGGTTTTGCAGCGAGCGAAGACACGGCCGAGACGGTCGAAGAGGGCGCCGGCCGGCGCTGGCATGTCGATCTTGCGGCAGGACGCGATGCGCAGGACGCCCTTCGCGCGGCCATTGACGCCGGCGCGCCGGTGATGGCTTTCGCGCCGGAAACGGTTCGGCTGCGCGACGTCTTCGTCTCGCTTGCTGCAGATATGCCGCCTCCAGAAGCGGCCGGGTCGGGAGAAATCAGATGATACGCGCGATCCTGCTCGTCGCCCGGCGCGAATACATCGCATACGTCACGGCCTGGGGCTTCTGGCTGGGGCTGATCCTGACGCCGCTGGGTCTCGTGGTCGGCGTTGTGTTGCCGGGTGTGATCGCGCGCGCAGCGCCGGTTCATTACTATACGGTGGTCGATGACCGTCCGGAATTCGCGACGGCTCTCTCGCATGAGTTGGAAGACCGGCGCGCCGACGCCGCCCGCACATTGCTTTCTACGGCGCTGGCCAGCGAAACAAAAGAACAGCGCGAGGCCACCCTCAATGCGTTCACCGCCGCCCGCCTTTCCGGTCTTGATGCCGCTTCGGCCCTTGAAAAGGTCAACGCTCCGGTTTCGGTCGAGGCGCCGGACAGACGATACTACGGCATCGAGCCGCCGGCGCGAACGTTGACCACGCTGCAGCCGTTTCTCTCTGGTGAGAAGATGCTCGCGGGGCCGGCTGGCGACAAACCGCTGTTCGCCGCGTTGATTGTTTCCCGAAATGCGGCGGGAAAAATCACCGAAGTCGGCTACTGGAGCGAGGACGTTGTCGACAGCGACCTGTCCTCGGCCGCCGGCGATGCTCTTCGTACGCTGGCGCGAACTAAGGTTCTTGAAGCGGCGGGCGTCGATCCGGCCAGCATCGATCGCGCCGAGCTGGATCTTCCCACCGTGGTTTCGCGAAAAGTAGGAAAGGCCGGCGAGGCGAGCGAAGTGTCCAGCGCTGACCGCGCCCCGTATTTCGCAGCTGCTGCGATCGCCTTCCTGCTGTGGCTGCTAGTGTTCTCGATCGTCAATTTCCTGATCATGGGAACGATCGAGGAGCGCTCGAACAAGATATTCGACACGCTACTGACCAGCGTGCGGCTCAGCGAACTGCTCGCCGGCAAGTTGATCGGCGTCTTCGCGCTATCCGTAACCCTTATGGGCGCGTGGGCGTTGTTCGCCGCCGCGATGATTGCCCGCTCAGGCGATCCGGCGTTTCTGACCTTCGCTGCAGCGGCTCTCGATCCGACGCTGGTCGTTGCCGCCCTGGCGGGCTTCGTCGCGGGCTATCTTATGTACGCCGCGATCTTTCTCGCGCTGGGGTCTCTCTGCGACACGATCCAGGAAGCGCAGAGCCTGATGAGCCCGCTGATCATCCTGCTGATGATCCCGATCTTTGTCATCGCCATCGCATTGCGGCATCCCGCCTTGCCGTGGGTGGAGGCGCTTGCATGGTTTCCGCCCTTCACGCCGTTCCTGATGATCCTGCGGGCGCCGCTACATCCGCCCCTCTGGGAGATGCTCGGCCAGACGGTCTTGATGGTGGCGTCGGCCGGGCTAGTGCTGTCTGTCTCGGTGCGGATTTACCGCGAGGGCGCGGTCAACGGCGCCAGCATCGGCCAGATCCTCGGCTGGATGAGCCGCAAAAGGCGAGCCTGACGGCAGCCTGAACGCAGAAAGGCCGAAAGCGCCCACGCGCTTCCGGCCTTGGCCGTCTCAATGTCGTAAAGCCGGTCCGGGCCTAGGTCTTCGGCAGAAGGCCTTCGCGCTGGGCGCGCTTGCGCGCCAGCTTGCGGGCGCGGCGAACGGCCTCGGCCTTCTCACGCGCTTTCTTCTCGGACGGTTTCTCGAAATGGTTGCGACGCTTCATCTCCCGGAAGAGACCTTCGCGTTGCATCTTTTTCTTCAGCGCTTTCAACGCCTGATCGACGTTGTTGTCGCGCACGACAATCTGAACGATGTGACACTCTCCCAGTGTAAACCAGATACAAAATGCGACCCGCATCCCCTCGCCGGAGGCGCGCGACGCCTGAACCTTACAGATTTCGGGCGCCCATGACAGGCGCGCGGCGTCCCGATAGCATAGGAAATCCGCCCTGCCTACTGGGGCGAAACTGAACGGCGCTGGACCTCAGTCATGACGGAAAAGACAGAAACGACTGCGCCAAGCGATGAATTCCGGGAACGCCTGCTCGATGCAATGCTGCTGCAGGCTGCCGAAAAGGGTTGGACGAAGGCTGCTTTTGACGCCGCGGCGACGGAGTCCGGGCTGAGCGCAGGGCAGGCGATGCTGGCCGCGCCCGGCGGGGTGGCCGACCTCCTTGAGGCGCTGGCGCAACGGGCGGCCGGCGCCGCCGCGGCCCGGCTGGCGGCGCCCGACATCAGGGCGATGAAGGTGCGCGAGAAGGTGGCGGCCGGCGTCCGCGCCTATCTGGCCGCCCTTGAACAGGCGAAACCTGCCGTCAGGCGGGCGGCTGGGTCTCCGGTAAACCTGCTGACGGGGCCGAAGGGCGTCTGGATCGCCGCGGATGCGATCTGGTCGGCGCTCGGCGACAAGTCGACGGATTTCAACTGGTACACCAAGCGGATGATCCTGTCCGGCGTCATCGGCTCGACCCTGCTGGTCTGGCTGGGAACGGACGGGGCCGGAGACGTCGACGCCTTTCTGGCCCGGCGCATCCAGAACGTCATGGACTTCGAAACGGCGAAGGGACGGGCAAGGGAATTCGCCAGCAAGCTGCCCGACCCGCTGGATCTGCTGGGCCGGAAAACGCCGCCGTCCGCCTAGTCCCGTCGACCGTTCCGGTCAGCTCAGCCGCGCGGCCTCAGTTTCACTACGTGACCCATCTTGCGGCCATCCGCCGTGCGGCGCTTGCCGTAGAGGTGCACGCGGGCGCCGTCGGCGAGGTGTTTCTCCCAGTCATTCGCCTCGGCGCCGAGCAGGTTGATCATCTCGCCGTCCGAATGGCGTGCGGGGTCTCCGAGCGGCCAGCCGCAGACGGCGCGGATGTGCTGTTCGAACTGTCCGGTGATGCAGGCGTCCGGCGTCCAGTGTCCCGAGTTGTGGACACGCGGCGCAAACTCGTTCGCCAGCAGCCTGCCGTCCCGCGTCAGGAACAATTCGAGCGCGAGCACGCCGACATAATCGAGGCTGTCGGCCAGTGTTTTAGCCGTCGATTTCGCTCGCTCGATCACATCCGGCGAGGCCGCCGACGGAAAGAGAGACCGGCGCAAAACGCCTTTGCCATGTATGTTGTCGGGTGGGTCCCAGAACCGCACTTCGCCATCGGCGGTCCGCGCGAGGACCACGGAGAGTTCACGCTCGTGATCGATCCACGCCTCGATGATCGAGCGCTGTGCCTCGACACTGGCCCAGGCGGCGGACGCTGTAACCCGTCCCTCAAGCCGCACCTGGCCCTTGCCATCATAGCCGGAAAAGCGCGTCTTCAGGACGCCGCTGCCGCCGACGGAATCGAGCGCCGGTTGAATCTGGTCGACCGTGTCGACGCGGGCGAAGGCGGCAGGTTCGATTCCGATATCCCGGAAGTACGACTTTTCCGCCAAGCGGTCCTGGGAAACGGCGAGGCACCGGGCGTCCGGCCGAACCGGCGTTCCGGCGGCGACGATGGCGTCGACCGCATCCGTCGGGATGTTTTCGAACTCGATGGTCGCAACTTTTACGCTCGCCGCGAACTCCTTCAGCGCCACCGCATCGTCATAGGCCGCGACCCATGTCTTGCGGGCGACGCGGGAAGCCGGGGAGTCCGTCTCTGGAGCAAGGGTGTGAACGTCGAGGCCGAGATCGGCGGCCGCCAGCGCGAGCATGCGGCCAAGCTGTCCGCCGCCGAGAATGCCGATCGCATCGCCGGGTTTCACCAGCGCGCCACCCGTGCCGGAAGCGGATGTCATTCGCCGTCTTCCACAGTATCCGGAACGCTGCTGGTCTGAGACTTGCGCCACTCTGCTATGCGCGCCGCCAGCTTGGTGTCGGATGTGGCGACGATCGAAGCGGCGAGCAGTCCGGCGTTCGAGGCGCCGGCTTCGCCGATGGCCAGCGTCCCGACAGGCACGCCGCGCGGCATCTGGACGATGGACAGGAGGCTGTCGAGACCCGAGAGCGCCGCCGATCGCACCGGGACGCCTAGCACGGGAAGTGTCGTGAGCGACGCAATCATGCCGGGCAGGTGAGCAGCGCCGCCCGCGCCAGCGATGATCACCTTTATGCCGCGTTCAGCTGCGCCCTTGGCGTAAGCGACCATGCGCTCGGGTGTGCGGTGGGCCGAAACGACCTTGGCTTCATGGGCGATGCCGAATTCGTCCAGCATTCGCGCGGCCTCGCGCATCGTGGGCCAGTCGGTCCGGCTGCCCATGACGATGCCGACCAGCGGCGGGGTCGCGCTCATTCAACTCTCCGACATGGCGGGCAGGCGAAGCTGGAAGGGCCAGCCTTCGCCCCCGCCGGAAAGCGCGGCAGTATAGGCGCCGCGGGCCTTACCGCAACGCCGGGATTTATACGCCTCAAGCCGCGGGTTGATAGCCCGCAACGCCTGTCTGCCAGAGCAGGAAAGCGTAGGTGTCGGCCGCCTCATTGTCCTGCTGGGCGCGTGTCGAGCCGATGCCATGGCCGGCGTCGAAATCGACACGCAGCAGAATCGGCTTGTCCGAACTCGTCGCCGCCTGAAGCCGGGCCGTCATCTTGCCGACATGGAAGGGGCCCACACGCGGGTCGGTGACGCCAGTGGTCAGCAGGACGGCGGGATAGGCCACGCCATCCTTCACCGCCTGGTAGCTGTCGATCAGCTTCAGCGCCTGATAGCCGGACTTTACGTTGATCGCGCCCCATTCGGGTTCTTCGCCATAGCCGTTCGGCTCGGCGACATATCGCAGGGGGTCCGACCATCCGACGCCGTCGATCACGGCGGCAAAAAGATCGGGGCGTTCGGTAAGGGCGCGGCCCACCGTGATGCCGCCGGCGGATCGTCCGCCAATCGCCAGCTTCGAAGGCGAGGTATATTTTTTGGCGCACAGGTCTTCGCAGACATCGATCAGGTCGCGCCAGGTGTTGGCCTTGTTCATCAGCTGGCCGGCCTTGTGCCACTCCCGGCCGTACTCGCCCCCGCCACGCACATTGGCGTAGCCAACGATAAATCCGGCGTCGATCAGCGCCAGCGTCTTGCCCGCGAACGAGGGCGTATATGCCGAGATTCCATAGGAGCCGTAGGCCGAAATCCACGCCGGCGTACTTCCGTCAAGCTTCAGGCCTTTCTTGTAGATCAGGCTGTACGGGATCTTGGTCCCGTCGCGCGCGATCGCGAACGCCCGCTTGGTCTCGTAGGCGGCGACGCTGATCTTCGGCATCGGCGTCAGGCGTGTATCCGTGAAGTCGCCATCCGTGTCGATCTTCCACACGCCGGTCGGCTTCAGCCAGCCGCCATAGCTCACCAGCGCGCCGTCCTCGTCCGGGTTGGCGTAGATCGCGCCGATCGTGCCGTCGAAGGGCAGGGCGAACTCGGTCACCGAGCCCTCGCGCGTCATGCGTTTCAGGCGATAGATGCCGCCGTCCATCACCGTGAGATAGAACCCGTCTTTCGCGCGCGCGAACCCCTCGATGACGGCCGGTCCCTGCGGCACGATCTGCCGCGACTGGGTGGGCGCGGAAATCGACGCTTTCAGGATACGCCCGCGCGGTGCGCCGTGGTTCGCCAGCATGTAGATATCGCCGCCATCGATAGCGAAGTCCGTGATTTCGTCTTCGAATGTGGCGACCTGAACCCATTTGGGATTGCCGGCGATGATGTCCGCAACCGGGGCGATATAGATGCGGGACTCCGGCCGCACATCGCTCAGGAACAGGGCCGCGTGCGTCGCCCCGGCGAATGTCGCCACCATCGGCATCTGGATCTTTTCGTAAACGATGTTGGCAACCAGTCCGCGCTTCATCACGACGGGATCAGACGACGGATCGGTTCCGAGCTTGTGATAGCGCGCCTGGCTGTTGAGATAGCGCTCGGTCGATTCAGGCGGAGAGGTCAGCTGGTTGTAGAAGAAGCCGCTTCCATCATCGAGCCACTGCGGATTTCCGCTTTCCGTGTTGGGAATTGAATCCGGCAGATCCTTGCCGGAAGCCGTCACCAGGACGTGCAACACAGAATCCTCGCTGCCGTCTTTCGATAGCCCGTAAACAACATGGCTTCCGTCTGGCGACGCCTTCCACCAGTCCAGCGACACGTGTCCCGTTTTTCCGCCCAGCTTGGTCGGGTCGACCAGCACCCGTGTCTTGCCAGCAGATTTGACGAACAATCTGAAATTGTCCGATCCCGCGGTGCGCTGCTGGTAGAACAGCTTGCCACCGGCGTTCTGCACACGGCCGGTCAGCACCGTGTCGCCGGAGAGTTGCTGAATGCGCTTCAGGAGTTTCGACCGGTTGGGAATGGCGTCGAGCACAGCGCGCGTGTGGGCGTTCTGCCCCTTGAGGAACGGCAACCAGTCCGGGTCCTTGTAGTTTTCCATCCAGCGGTAGGGATCGCTCAGCGTCTCGCCGAAATAGGTGTCCTTGACCACCTCGACCCGGGCGACCGGCGCCGGAGGGACTGCAGTTTGGGCGAATGCCAGCCTCGGCGTGGCCGCCATGGCCAACGCACCGCTGCTGACGGCAAGAAAGTGTCGACGATTCAATTCAGCCCGCATCATCATCTCCCCGAAACGGCGATCTCAAGTTGCCGCATCCCTGGAATTGCTGCAAACCTGCAATGTCCTGTCTGCGCGGCCAGGGACGCGAATTAAGCAGACGCTAACGCTGCTGCGCTCTCCTGCGAACGGAGACCGAATCCTGCCGATGAAGCTTTTCTCGATATTCGCCCCGCGGCGTTCCGAAGTTGCGCCGCCGGATGTCCCGCGCGAACCCGCGCTCCGGGCGGCCGAAGTGCTCGGCGTGCCGCTTTCCCACCTTACGCCCCAGGTCCGGGCGGCGTTCAACGCGATGATGGGCGAGGTCGACAATCTGCGGCTCGATGTCGAACAGTTGCGTTACAAGCTGGCTGAAGCCGAAAATGCAGCCGACCACGATCCCCTGGTTGCGGTTTACAATCGCCGGGCCTTCATGCGCGAGGCCTCCCGCGTTCTCGCGATGGTGCGCAGGCACGAGATCGAGGCCGGCCTGATCTATTTCGACCTGAATTCATTCAAGGAAATCAACGACCGGCACGGACATCCGGCCGGCGATATGGTCCTCCGCGCGGTCGGCGAGACATTGCTGCGCCACACCCGCGAAACCGACATCGTCGGCCGCATCGGCGGCGACGAGTTCGCCGTCGTTCTAACCCACCTCAATCCCGAGGCTGCGCGGGCCAAGGCCGAAACGCTGGCGGCGGCGATCTGCACGGAAAAAGTTGTGTTTGAGGAAGAGGCGCTGTTCGTCAACGCAGCCTTCGGCGTGGCGGCGTTCCGGCCGGGCGACACCGCCGAGAAGACGCTGGCCGCCGCAGACGAGGCGATGTTCGCGGACAAGGCGCTGCACCGTCGCGCCGCGCGCGCATGAGCGGGCGATAAGCCTATCTCGGGAAACGGCCAAAGCCGCCAAACCGCCCGCCGCCCATCGCTTTTTCACCGGCGAAGCAGTCCATTTTCTCGGTGGGCAGTTTGAGCTGCACCTTAAGCGGACTCGCGCCAGGAGCAGGCGCCGGCGTTGCGCTGGCATACTCCACCGGCGCCGTGCCGGGCGGGTTCACCTCGTTTCCGGCGATTTCCAGAACCAGCTTCTTCCTCACTGTTCCCGCAAGCTGCTGAAGATCGAACACGGGCGCGATGAACGACCCCTGACCGCCGATCACGCACTGCTTGTAGTACCGGTCGAGGTGGTCGATGTCGTAGAATTCCTTGGGCCTTTCCAGCATGATTGGCAGCCCGTTGACGGTGAACCCGCGTTTCACCACGTCATCGCGCGCCTGCTCGACCGGCGGACCTGCATTGTTCGGCCCATCGCCCGAAACGTCGATGACGCGGCGGTGCGAGGTGATGTCGTTCTTGTCGATCAGGTCGGCGGCCGAATAGAGCGCATTGGAGATCGACGTGCGTGACAGGCTGCTGATCTGCTCGTTCGCCAGCTTGTCGGCGAAGGCGCGGGCGCTTTCCGGGCCGTCGATGATGGTCCAGGGGATCAGGACGATGGGTTCGAAATCCCCGCCCCATTCCATGTAGGTCACGGCGATCTTGCCCTCGGGGCCGGACCGGATCGCTTCGCCGACATCCTTGTGCCGGAAGGCGTCGACATAGCCCATCCGCTGCAGGGTGTGTTCGTCGTAGTCCATCGACTGCGAGATATCGACGGCGAGCACCAGCTCCACATCGACCTGTTCCCGCTGCTGTTGCGGGCTTGCGGCGGGCGTGATGGCGGCGGCGGCCAGCGAGGCGGCGCCAAGAATGCGGTAGAGAAGTCTCACGGCCGGCTCCCGGTCATTGGGGGACAGCTTGACCGCCAACCTTGCGGCAGGCAAGCGCCGCGCTGATGGCTATGCATCACGAAACCACGAGGGCCAGCGCGCGAAGGTCGGTGCGCTGGGCCGGTAACGGAAATGGCGGCTGCGCTGATCAGGCCAGCGCGAAGTCGACCAGGGCCGCCGCGTGTATCTCCAGCGTGTCGTAACCCGGCAGGCCAGCGTCCGTTGGCGGAAACAGCATGCCGATTTCCGTGCAGCCGAAAATCACCGAGTCCGCGCCGGTCTCGCCGGCCGCATCGATCATGCCGCGAACCCGCGCCCGCGCGGCCTCCGTCACCACGCCTTTCACCAGCTCGTCATAGATGACGGCGTGCAGCGCCTCGCGATCCTGCTTTTCCGGAACAACGGCCTCCAGTCCTTTCGCGGCAAGATGCTCGCGCATGAAGGCGTCTTCCATGGTGAAGCGCGTTCCCAGCAGCAGGGGACGCGAACGCGCCTCGCGCCGCAAGGCAGTCGCCAGCGCATCGCCGATATGGAGGAGAGGCGTATCCACCGCGTCCGTCACGGCCCCGGCGACCTTGTGCATCGTGTTCGCGCCGATGGCGATGACGTCCGCCCCCGCCCGTTCAAGCGATCTGGCCGCGTCCGCCATGAGCTGTCCGGCCTCGGCCCAGCGGCCTTCGGCCTGCATGACGGCCAGGGGCGCAAAGTCGATGGAAAACACGGTCACCTGCGCGGAATGCAGCCCGCCAAGCCGGTCGACGGTCATCTGGTTGATGCGGTCGTAATAGAGCCGCGAGGACTGCCAGCTCATGCCGCCGATTAGGCCGATGGTGCGCATGGAGATACTCCCGCCGTCACCTGTCGCCTAGCACGGGGGTCAGGCGGTCTTCCAGACGTCCACCTCGATATGCATCGAGGAGGCGACGCCCATGCCCTCGAATGTGCCGGAAATCGGCGTGAGATCCGTTCCCTGGGAGGCTGACGCGATGGGGATCAGGTCGCCGTCGTCGACCAGGCCGTTGGTGGCGTCCAGTTCGATCCATCCGACGGCGGGAATGTAGGTTTCCGCCCAGGCGTGAGGGCTCGATGATCCGGGGGCCGCGTTGGGCGTGAAGACATATCCCGTAACGAAGCGTCCGGCGAAGCCGAGGCTGCGGGCGCAGGCGATCATCAGCTCGGCGAAATCGCGGCAGGTGCCGGAATGCAGACGCAGGGTCTCCTGCGGCGTCTGCACGCCGGGCTCGTAACGCGGCCGGTAGTCGAACTCGTGGCGGATGCGCGCGGCGCATTCGAGCAGCCGTTCATAGGGCGACTTGTCCGCCGGTCCATCCGACCGGCCGATCCAGCCGAGAACTGCGGCTCGCGTTTCCGGATCAATGTCGGTGAAGGGAAAGAGCACGTGCAGTTCGTGGGGTGAATAGAACATCTCGCCGATCTCCAGCAGCCTGCGGCGCTGGCTCTCGCTCCGCGGAAAGGTCTCCACGTCGAGTTCGCTGATTATCTCCAGCTTCTGCGTCTGTCCCTCGAACCGGGCGATGGCGACCGAATTACCGTAAAGATCGTTGCGCCAGACCACGTCCGCCGGCGGCGACAGGCTGAGACGCGAGGCGTTGAGTTTCATCCGGTGGTCCGCCCGCGGGCGCAGGTAAAGGGTGTGCGGACCAAGGCTCGCCGGCGCGGAGAAGGTGTAGGTCGTCGCGTGGCGTATCTGGAAGAGAGACATTTTCGGGCTCGGGACGCGGTAAATGCGGGCTGAAAACGCCCGCTCCGGGGCTATGTTCCCCCGGTATCGCGGGTCCCCGCAAACCTTGACCTTCCGGCGAGCGGGGGGTAGGGAACCGCCCTTCAGCGCAGACGCCAGCCGTACTGCGCCTTGACCGGGACGCCCCCCGCCCACCGTTGGTGGACCAAGCGGACGAGCCCGACGAGGTCCCCCGCTCAGCGCGTTGCGCCCGGCGGGGCGTTTGGCGTTTGGCGTTTGGGCTATGGACCACCACGTTTCCACCCATCGGGGCAGGAAACAGGAGCTGCAATGTTCGACGCGCTGACAGACAGGCTTTCAAGCGTCTTCGACACCCTCACGGGCCGTGGGTCGCTGTCGGAAAAGGACGTCAGCGAAGCCCTGCGCGAAATCCGCGTGGCGCTGCTGGAAGCCGACGTCGCCCTGCCGGTGGTCAGGAAATTCATCGACGACGTTCGCCCGAAGGCGGTCGGCGAGGATGTGATCCGTTCGATCAAGCCCGGCCAGCTCGTGGTCAAGATCGTCCATGACGAGCTGGTCGAGGTGCTCGGCGGCGAGGAAGAGCCCGAACGCCTTCGCATCGACAGCCCCCCGGCGGTCATCATGATGGCCGGCCTGCAGGGGTCCGGCAAAACCACCACCACGGGCAAGCTGGCGAAGCGCCTCAAGGAGCAGGAGCGCAAGAAGGTCCTGCTCGCCTCGCTCGACACGCGCCGTCCGGCGGCGATGGAGCAGCTGCGCGTTCTGGCCGAGCAGGCCGGCGTCGAAAGCCTGCCGATCGTGGCCGGGCAGTTGCCGCCGGATATCGCGCGCCGCGCCATCAACGCCGCCAAGTTGGGCGGCTTCGACGTGATCATTCTCGACACCGCCGGCCGCACCACGCTCGACGAGCAGATGATGAACGAGGCGGCCGAGATCGCCGCCATCGCCAGGCCGCAGGAAACCCTTCTGGTCGCCGACGCCCTCACGGGCCAGGACGCGGTCGAAACCGCACGGCGCTTCCATGAGCGCCTGCCGCTTACCGGTCTCGTGCTGACGCGGATGGATGGCGACGGACGCGGCGGCGCGGCGCTCTCGATGCGCGCCGTCACCGGCCTGCCGATCCGTTTCATGGGCGTCGGGGAAAAGCTCGACGGCCTCGATGTCTTCGACGCCCGCCGCGTCGCCGGCCGCATCCTTGGACAGGGCGACATCGTCTCGCTGGTCGAAAAGGCCCGCGCCGAAATCGACCAGGCCGAGGCCGAGCGCGTCGCGAAGAAGATGGCCAAGGGCCAGTTCGACCTTGAGGACCTCGCCAAGCAGCTTGACCAGCTTCAGAAGATGGGCGGGCTCGGCGGCCTCATGGGCATGCTCCCCGGCGCCCGCAAGGCGCAGGAGGCGATGGCGGCCGCCAACATGAACGACAAGTCGGTGGCCCGGCAGATCGCCATCATCCGCTCGATGACCCCGAAGGAGCGCAGGAAGCCTGACATCCTGCAGGCTTCGCGCAAGCGCCGCATCGCGGCCGGCGCCGGGGTCGAGGTCGCCGAAGTCAACCGCGTGCTCAAGATGCACCGCGGCATGGCCGACATGATGAAGAAGGTCGGCAAGGGCGGCATGAAGGGCATGGCCAAGGCCATGGGCTCGATGATGGGCGGCGCCGTCCAGCCGGGTCAGGGTCCCCAGATCAACCAGGCGCAGCTCAAGGGCCTGCAGGGGCTCGGCGGCCCCAACCAGGGCGGCGGTCTTCCGGGCGGCTTGCCCGGCCTCGGCGGCGGCCTGCCGGGGCTTGGAGGGGACAAGAAGAAATGAGCAATCCGACCATTGATCCCATGACCGAACTCAAGCGCCTGCGCGGTTCGATCGACAATATCGACGCCGCCGTCGTCCATATGCTGGCCGAGCGCTTCAAGGCGACCAAAGCGGTGGGCCAGCTCAAGGCCGAGCACAAACTGCCGCCGGCCGACAAGGCGCGCGAGGGCGAACAGATCGAGCGCCTGCGCCGGCTTGCGAAGGAAGCCGATCTCGATCCCGATTTCGCCGAGAAGTTTCTCAATTTCATCGTGACGGAAGTGATCCGCCATCACGAGAAACTGCAGGGCAAGCCATGACGGCGCCTGCACAGATCCGATCCAACCCACTCAAGACAGACCACCTGAAAGGCTAGTGACATGTCCCTGAAAATCCGTCTCGCGCGCGGCGGCTCCGCCCATCGCCCGTACTACCGCATCGTCGTCGCCGACTCGCGCAGCCCGCGCGACGGCAAGTTCATCGACCGCATCGGCGCCTATGACCCGCTGCTGCCGAAGGACAACGAAAAGCGCGTCGTCATCGAAATCGAGAAAGCCAAGGAATGGCTCGCCAAGGGCGCGACGCCGACCGACCGCGTCGCCCGTTTCCTCGCCGCCGCCGGCCTGGTGAAGTGGGAGCACGGCCAGAACCCGAAACGCGCCGAACCGGGTGAGAAAGCCAAGACCCGTGCAGCCGAGAAGGCCGAACGCGGAGAGGCCCGCAAGCAGGCGATCGAGGACGCCAAGAACGCTCCTGCTGAAGAAGCTGCGCCCGCCGAAGAAGCCGCTTCGGCCGAGTAGGCCCACTTGGCGCTCGCCATACGCGACGCCGCGACGGACGGGAGGGACGAGGATTTCATCCTCGCCCTCAACGCCGCCTGCACGCCGGCCGTCAGCGACCTGACGCGGGACGACCTGCGCGAGATCGCCGCCGCCGCACATCGCGTGCTGGTCGCGGAATCTGAAAACGGTCCCTGCGGGTTCGTCATCCTGATGCGGCCGGCGGCCCCCTATCCGAGCGACAACTACGCCTGGTTCGAGCGGCGCTTTGCCAACCACCTCTATGTCGACCGCATCGCCATAGACGCTTCCGCACGCGGGCAGGGCGTTGGCCGCGCGCTCTATGGCGAGGCGATGAAGATCGCCGCCGCAAACGGTGACGAGCGCATCACCGCCGAGGTCAATGTCGAACCGCCCAATCCGCAAAGCATGAGCTTTCACGTGGCGATGGGCTTTCGTCATCTGGTGACCCGGCCTTCGCGCTCCGGCAAGATCGTGGCCATGCTCGAACGTCCGCTGGATCGCAGGTGAGCGCCCCCCCGCGCCTTGTCGTCGTCGGACAGATTGCGGGCGCCTTTGGCGTGAAAGGCGAGGCGCGCGTGCGGTCGTTCACGGCCGATCCCGAAGCCTGCTTCTCATACGGGCCACTGATGGATGAGGCGGGCGCCGTGGTGCTGACGCCGGTGCGCCACCGTCCGCTGAACGAGGGCTTCGGCGTCATCGCCAGGGAACAGCGCCAGCGCGAGGACTGGGAAGCGATGAAGGGCCTGCTTTTGCATGTGCCGCGCGTGGCCATGCCCGAGCCCGAAGAGGACGAAGTCTACGTCACGGACCTCATCGGTCTCGCCGTCGAACACGTCGACGGCCGGGCGCTGGGTGTCGTGACGGATGCGCCCAATTTCGGCGCGGGCGACCTGATTGAGGTGAAGCCGCCGCGCGGCGGCGTTTTCTATCTGCCCTTTACCCATGCCGTGGTGCCGGAGGTCGATCTTTCCGCCCGGCGTCTGCGCGTCGATCCGGATGAAGACCTGCTTCCCGAAGCGCTTCAGCGGCAGTCGGGCGAGGGCGACACGAACTGATAGTAAAGCACCTGCGCCTTGTCCTCGCTGAGGCGCAGGGTGCGGCGGATAGCGTCCTCGGGGCCGCGATCGTGCGGCGGCGCGTGCAGCCGCTTGGTCAGATAGTCGGCGAGGCGTTGCGGCATCACGGGATTGTCGCGCCAGACGGCAAGGCAGGCGCCGTGGCTCTTCGGCGCCGGAAACGCGCCCGGCGCCAGCGAGGCGTCCATCACGCGGGCGTGCGGCAGCAAGGCGCGCAGGTTGCCAGTCAGGTGCTTCTCGTCGCCGACAATCGTTCCCTCGCTGAACCCGCGCCGCTCGAGTTCGTCGGCCCAGGCCGCGACCGGGGAATAAGGCCGGCACCCGCCTTCGTCGCACGCGTTGATGTCCATCCGCCAGACAACGAAGCGCCCGGCGATGACGACGAAAATAAAAACGATCGCCACGGCGCCGAAGGCGCGGATGGCCACCGGGAAATCGCCGGCGCGCTTCACGTGCGCGAACATCCAGAGCGGCGCGGTGTAGAGTACCGGCAACATCCACCAGCCCTTGTAGGTTTCAACCCCCACCAGCACGCCGAGCAGGTAGATCGCGGCGGCGATGACGATGGCGCGGGCGAACAGCTTGCGGAACGCTTCCTCGTGCTGCTCCTCGTCAGTCGAGCGGCGCGCAAAGATGGGGTAGAGAACCGGCAGCCACATGGTCCAGAACAGCGTCGCCCAGAACAGCGATAGTGGCAGCGTGAACTCGAACAATCCGCGCGCCAGCGAGATCGCGCCCTGTCCGGCCCGGTCGATCCAGGCGCCGTTCAGCTCCCAGGATTGCGCGAAGTCCCGCGCGACATCCGCCACGCGCTGGAAGTGTGTCAGCAACCAGATTGCGTAGGGCGCATAGATCGCGCCGGCGAGCGCCAGCGCGACGATCAACGGTCCGGGTTTCACGGCATCGCGGAAGAAGGGCGAGAGGAAAACCGCCAGCAGCATGGCGATGGGGAAGACCACATAGAGGTGGTGCGTCAGGAGGCCGATGCCGATTGAAATGCCGAGATAGGTCCAGTCGCGGTTGCGCCGCCACGCGAGGATGCGGGTGAAGGCATGCAGCGTGGCGGAGAGGCACGCCATCAGGGCGACCGCGCCCAGAAGATCCTCGTGCACGCCCCAGCCGACGTAGAACGTGAGCGTCCATGCCGCCACCGCAGCGGCCGACACGCCCGGCTTCACCAGTACGTTGCGCGCCGCGAGGTAGTAGAGCGTCAGCGCCGCGCCGAGCAGGATGTATTTTATCGCGAACACCACGGCGGTGCTGAGGCCGGGCCCCATCGCCGCCAGAGCGAATATCCACGCCAGCATGGGCGGCTGGCGCGCCTCGTAGCCGAACTGCAGGGATTGCGACATCAGAAGCTGGTCGGCTTCCTCGATGGTGAACACCGGGGCGATCAGCACGCGCACCGCCCAATTGATGAGGCAGACCGCGAAAATGAGGAAGATCACCGCCGAACGGTCGAGGCGGGCGAAGGATTCGAGCGTCAGGGTCTGGCGCGGCGCCCGCTCCCGGCGCGCCTTCACCCGGGAGACCCTGCGCGCCGGGCGCGGCGTCGTCCTGGGGGGCTTGAGGGTCGCCTGTCTGCGGTCTTTTACCACGCTCGCCGCTTCCGTCCTCGTCTACCGCCTTCAAAGTCCAGCCCGATCAACGCCTTGTGCGCGGATCGTTCCATTCAACGGCGATTCCGTAGCCCCCGCGCCGCACAAGCCATATCATGCCCAGCAGGTCTACTACCCCTGCGCCCAGCCGGCCCATAAATCCGTATTTCGACACGCCATGTTGCCGCACCCGGTCGTTGACCGGTTCTTCGCGCACGTCCCAGCCGGCGCGCCTGACAAGGGCGGGAAGGAAACGGTGCATGGCGGCGAAATAGGGCAGGTCCACGAACGCCCGGGCGCGCACCAGCTTGAACCCGCATCCCGTGTCGGTCGCCGAATCCCTGAGGCAGAACCGCCGCACGCCGTTGGCGATGCGCGATTGCAGCCACTTGAAACCGCTGTCGTTGCGGCTCGTACGCCGGCCGCAGATAATGCCAAGAGCGGGGTTGTTGTTGCCCTTGATGACCGTATCCCAGATGCGCCGCGTGTCTGCCGGATCATTCTGGCCGTCGCCGTCCAGAAGTTGCACCCATTCTCCGCCAACGCTTTTAAGTCCGGTGAAAAGCGCCGCTGATTTCCCGCGCCGCTCGATGTGGGTCAGCGACACGATGCGATCCGGGCGCAACGCGGCTGCGGCGGCGATTTCGGCGGCTGTCGCATCGCTTGAAGCGTCGTTGACGCAGACGATCTCGTAATCGATCCCGTCGAGCGCCGCATGCACCTCGTCCAGCAAGGGCGCGATATTTCCCGCCTCGTTGTAAAACGGGATCAGCACGGACAGGGCGCGGGGTTGGGGCAAGGATCAATCCCGTTGGGGCGGCCTGTCGGTGGCGGAAGGGCCGGGCTGTCGAAGCCTGACCTCTAGCACATCTCGCGCAGCCTGAAAGGCGCAGGCCCGGCCCTGTCGCAGCGCCATTTCGGGCGGACCCGATATTCCCCGGCGGAGACAAAGGGAGTAGGCGTGCGCCCGGCAGATCCGGGGGATCACATGGACGTCTATCACATCTGGTGCGACCTGCGGGATGGCAGGGAAGACAAGGCGTTCGCCGCCGCCGTCGCCGCCTATCTCGATCATCACAAGGCGGGAGGACGGATCGTCGGCTGGCGGCTTTTGCGCCGCAAACTGGGCCTTGGCCCCGATGGCATGGGCGAATTCCACATCATGATCGAAACCACGGACATGGCGCAGCTGGATAAAGCGTTTCGCGCTGCGGCGACGCGGTCCGGCGATGTCGAAAAGCTGCACGCGGCGGTTTACTCGCGGGTCACCAACGCCCGCTTCGCCCTGGCCCGGGATTTCCCGGATCGCTAGCCGCCGCGCGCCCCTGTAACCCGTCGGGCGGCTGCCTGCTGCAATTCCCTCGCGTCATGCCTGACGCGGCAGGCAGGGTCTGCTAGACTGTGTCTAGTCAGAACCGCTCCCGGCGATGCCGGGCGGATGAAGGAACCCTTGCGATGGCTGCGGACACGGCGACGGCGAAACCCATCTCCAGAAGCGCGGGAGCGGAGGAATTCCGCACCAACGGCATTCCCAAGGACGGACCGATCCCGCCCGCGTCCGAGCTGGATTTCAAGACCTACGACATCACCGACCCGGAAATCTGGCGGCGAAACGCCTATTGGGACCGGTTTGCGTGGATGCGGAAGAACGATCCGGTTCACTGGTGCCCGGACAGCCCGTTCGGCCCGTACTGGTCCGTCACAAAGTACCAGGACATCATGACGGTCGATACGACCCACGGCGTCTTCTCGTCAGAAGGCGGCATCACCGTTGTCGACCAGGACGAGGACTTCCAGCTGCCGATGTTCATCGCGATGGATCCGCCGAAGCACGACCTGCAGCGCAAGACCGTGCAGTCGATCGTCGGCCCCGACAATCTCAAGAGCTTTGAGAGCCTGATCCGTTCGCGCACCAAGAAGCTGTTCGACGATCTTCCGATTGGCGAACCGTTCGACTGGGTCGACAAGGTCTCGATCGAACTCACCACCATGATGCTTGCGACACTGTTCGATTTCCCGTTCGAGGACCGCCGCAAGCTGACGCGCTGGTCGGATGTCACCACAGGCCGGAACAATCCGGACATCGTTTCGGGCGAGGAGCAGTGGCGCGGCGAACTGATGGAGTGCCTCGGCTACTTCACGCGACTGTGGAACGAGCGCGTCAACGCCGAACCCAGGGGCGATCTCGTCTCGATGCTGGCGCACGGCGAGCATACGCGGAACATGACGCCGCAGGAATATCTCGGAAACCTGCTGCTGCTCATCGTCGGCGGCAACGACACCACTCGCAACTCGATGACGGGCGGCGTCTACGCCTTCAACAAGTGGCCGGAGCAGTTCGCCAAACTGAAAGCCGACCACAAGCTGATCCCGTCGGCGGTGTCCGAGATCATCCGCTGGCAGACGCCGCTCGCGCACATGCGCCGTACGGCGCTGCAGGATTTCGAACTCGGCGGCAAGGCCATCGCCAAGGGCGACAAGGTGCTGATGTGGTATGTCTCGGGCAACCGCGATGAAGAGCACTATTCGAACCCGAACGAGCTCTGGATCGAACGCCCGCGGGTGAGGGGGCACCTCTCCTTCGGGTTCGGCATCCATCGCTGCGTCGGCAACCGCCTCGCGGAATTGCAGCTTCAGGTCCTGTGGGAGGAAATCCTCGCGCGCTGGGAAAATATCGAGGTGCTGGAAGAGCCGGCTCGCGTCCCATCGTCCTTCGTGAAGGGCTACACGAAGATGATGGTGAAGGTGACGCCGAAGCCCGCCTGATCAGCCCACCCAGATTGGCGGCCGCTTCCCGGCCCAGGGCTGCGCGGCTTCGAGCTGCAGCGCCGTTTCCAGCAGGAGACGCTCCGCGCCGTTGGCGGCGCAGGCCTGAACACCGATGGGCAATCCCTCGGGCGACCAGCCAAGCGGAACGCTCATGGCCGGCGCGCCCGAGATGTTGTGGATCAGCGTGTAGCCCGCCTGATGGATCAGCCGGTCGCGCAGCTCGTCGAACGGCACATCGCCCCGCAGATAGCCCAGCGGCGAAGGCGGCGAGGCGAACACCGGCGACAGCACGATGTCGAACCCCTTGATCCATTCGTCATAGGCCGCGCCCGCGGCGAGCAGGCGTTTCTGCACCGCCTCGATGTCCTCCGGCTTCATCTTCTGCGCGTTTTCCGCCATCTGCAGCGAGAACGGCTCGACCATCGTTGTGTCGATCTTTTTGCCGGTCTGTTTGGCGAAATTGGCGATGTCCTGGGCGGCGCCCAGCGACCAGTAGGCGAGGAAGTCGTCCGAAAAGCTCGGCGCCGTCGGCCAGTTCGTCTCGCTGACGGTGTGGCCCAGGCTTTCCATCAGCTTCGCGGCGCCATGCACGGCGTCGGCGACGGACTGGTCGGCCTCGAAGCCGGCAAAGCCCTTGGTCAGCACGCCCACTTTCAGCTTGCGCGAGACCGGCGCGTTGACCAGCCCGATCGGCGGGAAGATGGCTGTGTCGCCGGTGCGCTCGGTTACGGCCAGCGCGCCGGCGACGTCCCGCACCGTTCGCGCGATGCAGCCCTGGACGCCGACCTCGAGCGGACCCGGTTTTGCCTCCTCGTTGACCATTCGGCCGCGTGACGGCTTGAGGCCGAAGACGCCGCAATTGGCGGATGGAAAGCGCAGCGATCCGCCGCCGTCATTGCCGTGCGCCATCGGCACGACGCCCGCGGCGACCGCCGAGGCCGTGCCGCCGGATGATCCGCCGGTCGAGCGCGTGGGGTCCCAGGGATTGCGTGTCGGCCCGAACGCCAGCGGCTCGGTCGTCGGCAGATAGCCGTTCTCCGGCGTCGCTGATTTGCCGATGCAGATGAGGCCCGAGCCAAGCAGCGTGCTGACGTAGAGGGATTCCTCCGTCGCCGGCGGCGCCCCTTCCGTCGCGCGCGATCCGTACCGTGTCGGCGCGCCGATCACATCGTTCAGGTCCTTGATCAGCGTCGGCACGCCGGCGAACGGACCGGTCAGTGTGGTCGCTGCACGCGCGCGCGCAGCATCGAACGTGTCGGTCACCATGAAGTTGATCTGCGGTTGCGCCGCCTGCGCCCGCTTGATCGCCGCCTCCACCGCTTCGGCAGGCGACATCGATCCCTTGGCGATCAGTTCGGCGAGGCCCGTGGCGTCCGGACCGGGGTCGAACGCAGGCGCGCCCGCCGGAGCCGTGGCGGCGCTCTTCGGGCCGGGCGAGCAGGCGACCAGTCCGGTCGCCCAAACCGTCGCCAACAGACTCCGGCGCGTCAGCCTCATTCCGCTGGTCCCGTCCGCCATTGCGCGCCTCCCGAATTATGGTTCGGGGCAGTAGTCACGCATTGGCGTGCGGCGACAACCCTTGCCGCTAAGTCAGTTGGCGCGGAAATCTTGGATGGAAGTATCGACCCGGGCCGATCGTACGGCTTAACCGGCCTCTTTTTCTTCGGCCTTGCGCGCAAGATTGGCGGCGCGGGTCGAGGCGCGCTTGGCCGCAGCGATCTTCTTCTTGTCTGCTGAAGCCTCCGCTTTGGCGGACTTGCGCGCGTCGAGTTCGGCGGCGATCAGCGGCAGCAGTTCGACCGCCTGCGCCTGCTTGCGATCCGTGTCACTCTCCGCGACACGGTGCGCGTTCCGATCGAGGGTCAGGAGTTCGGCATCGCTCATGCCCGGCAGGCGCTCGCTCAGCGAAACCGGCGGAGTTGCCGTCGGCGGAGGCGGCGTCACGGCCTTTGGGGCCTTTGGAGCCGGGTGTTCGCCGCTCGTTGATTTCCAGCGGCTGACAGCGAACTTGGATTTGTTTTTTCCGCCCGTCCGCGTGGTCATGTGAGGCTCCAGATCAGACTAGACAAAACCGACCGAATTCGGAGTTCGGTTTTGGCAATCTCTGCACAAGCGCAGATCGTCCGCGAGGTTTCGCGGCCAGAGCACAAAATCTCGGATAGTGTCCTGTCTGAGAGATATAGAGATTTTCCAGCGAATATCAAACCGCTGCACCGGAAAACTCCGGATCAATACTTGGCGTTGTCTTGAATATGACCGGTCGGACCGGGTCTTTTTCAGATTTCGCCGGCCTTCGCCATGCGCTGCAGTTCGCGGCCAACCACCATCTGCTGGATCTGCGTGGTGCCTTCATAGAGCCTGAGGATGCGCACATCCCGGTAGAAACGCTCGACGGCGTAGTCCGCGATATATCCCGATCCGCCGAACACCTGCACCGCCCGGTCGGCGACGCGGCCCACCATCTCGGTGCACCACATCTTGGTCGCCGCTGCGAGCAGGGTGACCTTTTCCTTCGCATCGTATTTCCGCACGCCATCCAGAACCATCGCGCGGCCGGCGGCGGCTTCAGCGTAGCTGTCCGCCATCATCGCCATCACCAGCTGGTGTTCGGCGATCGGCTTGCCGAACTGTTTTCGCTCGCTTGCGTAGCGCGTCATTTCCGAAACCAGGCGCTCTGAAATGCCGACCGACAGCGCTGAGATGTGGAAGCGCCCGCGGTCCAGCACCGACATCGCCACCTTGAAGCCTTCGCCTTCCTCGCCGAGCCGGTTGGTGATCGGCACGCGTGCATCCTCGAAGATCACGTCGCAGACATTGGCGCCCTGCTGGCCCATCTTCTTTTCCGGCTTGCCGATGGTGACGCCCGGCGTCGAGCGCTCGACGACGAATGCCGACAGCCCCTTCGGTCCCGGCGTCGCCGCATCCGTGCGCGCCATCACGGTGAAGAGGTGCGCCTTGTCGGCGTTGGTGATGAAGCGCTTGGCGCCGTTCAGCACATAGTGATTGCCGTCGCGCACCGCCTTCGTCCGCGCCGAACCCGCATCCGATCCGGCCTCGGGTTCGGTCAGGGCGAACGACGTGACCACTTCGCCCGAGGCGATCTTCGGCAGCCAGTCGCGCTTCTGGTCGGCGTTGCCGAACATCACCAGGCCCTGGCTGCCGATGCCGACATTGGTGCCGAAGGTGGAGCGGAAGGCCGGTGAGGTGCGGCCCATTTCGAGGATCACCAGCGCTTCTTCTTCCAGCGTCAGCCCGAGACCGCCGAATTCTTCGGGGATCGACAGGCCGAACAGGCCCAGCGCCTTCATCTGCTCGACCACCTCGTCGGGAATGCGGTCCTCTGCCGCGACCTGCGCTTCGAGCGGCTGGCAGACTTCGGTCACGAACCGCCGAACCGTTTCGATCAGCTGCTGGCGGGTGTCGGGATCGAGGGCCATGAAAAAATCTCCGGAAGCCGAGGCTTCCGGAGACGACTAGTCGAGAGCACCGCCACGTCAAGCGCGGCGGATCCGGTTGTGGAGAGGACGCCCGAATCTATTTGATGGTGATGGTGACCGTGCCCTGATCGCTGGTCAGGTCGAACGTGTCGCCGGATTTCTTGCCTTTGGGATATTCGGTGCAGGTCTCTTCAGGATTGAAGTTGGACGTCGTGCACATCTTGTCGCCGTCGATCTTCCACGTGCCGGTGACCTGGCCGTCCATCGCCGTGAACTTGCCATCGGGCGTGTAGAGCACGTCGATATCCATGCCCTGGATGTTCATCGTGATGCCCCGGGTGGTCACTTCCTGCAGCGTGTCCGCAAAGGCAGGAGCGCTCAGCGCCAGCAGCGCCGCGCCAATCAGGATTTTGCGCATGGGGAAGGTCTCCGTCTCCGTTTGCCTCGATGGAAACTTACCAGTTTCTGCCCCGCTCGCAAGTGCTCATGGCAGTTCCGCGAGCGTCAGCCATCGACCGGATTGTGGAGATCAGGCCGCGCTGTCCTGCAACGGACGGTCGTTCAGCCGGCTGGCAAACCACTTGCCGGCGCCCGGAACCTTCGCGGTCAGCGGCCAGATCCTCGGCGAAGCAAGGAAGCTGGCGCGTTCGGCGACGATCGCCCGGGCGAGGTCCGGATTGATGTTGCCGTCGACGAAGAAGGGAACGTGGTGCGGGGTGCACACTTCGATGGCGCTGCGCACCCGGCCGATCAGGTCGGCGCGCGACGACCACGGGCTGGTCGCAGCCGGCGGCAGCAGGAAGCCGACCGCGCTGGGCCGCAACCGCAACAGCGAGGGGATATCGGGCTCGTTCCAGGCGATGCCGAAGGCCATGCGCTGCACGCGCGTCATCAACGTCCGGCAGATATCCTCGAGATAGATGCGGGGAAAGCCGGGCTCGATGCCGACAATGCGCAAAACGCGGTAGGCGGCCAGCTTGCGATCGAAGCCTGAAAGGACCGAGAAGATCTGGCTCAGCGCCGCGGTCGTCTGCAGGCTGCTGACATGGACCGACACGGAGATCAGAGCCTTGCGTCCGGCGCTGAACAGGTTCTGCAGCGCCTCTTCCGAGGCCTTGAGCTGAAGCTCGTCCAGTTCGAGATAGCTCCGCACCGCGTCGGCGTGGGGTTCGAAATGGTAGCCGGCGACGCGCTCGGCCGTGCGCGGGTCAACCGGCGTCACCAGGAAGTTGGTAAGCGCCTCGCGCCGCGCATCCCAGATCGGCTGGAAGCGCATTTGCATCAGCTGGGCGGGCAGGGGCCCGGTTGGAATGTTGTAGCGCAGGTCCGCCGGATCGGTTTCGTCGTCGAGGAAGCTCAGATCGTCGAGCACGCCGGTGATGTCTTCCACGGCCATGGCCTTCCGGCGCGCCTCGAACTGGACATCGACATCGTCGGGTCCAAGCCCGATGAAGAAGTCGTTCAGCGCCTTCGAGATGCGTTGCGAGGCTGCGTCGGCGATGAGGCCGGAGCGCTGGCCGAACACGACGAGAAAGCCGTCCGCGCCGGCAACCAGCACGTCTTCGGGCCAGATGCGTTTCGAGATGAAGTCACCGGCGATCGCCTGCACGCGATCGCGCTTTTCCGTCCACGCGTCGCCATAGCGCGCGCGGATGTCGCGCAGGCCGATGAACTGGAACTGGGCGACGTCCAGCGTCGGCCGGCCGTCTGCGAGACGGCGGATCCGATCTGCAAGATTGAGCGCCGGGCTTGCGGTCATGTCCTGGTTGTTCCGCCGGTCCTGCAACCGGCGCCTGCTGCCTCTCCGGAAGCCAGAATGCCCTGCGTCCGCTTGGCTTTTCGTTAAGCCGGCTAACTAAATTGCCGGCGCCGCCGCGATAACCCGCTCATAAAACGCAAGGCTGTCGCGCACGAAGACTTTCTTGGTGAACTGCGCCTCGTAGGCGGCCCGGCCGCCTTCCGCCAGCTTCGCCGCCAGCCCGGTTTCATTAAGGATGCGGGACATGGCCGCCGCCAGCGCATCCGGGTCGTTCTTGGGAATCAGCAGGCCGTTGATCCCGTCCTCGACATAGGCGGCCGGACCCACCGCGTCGGCGGCGACCAGCGGGCGCGAAGCCGCCCAGGCATCCACCGTCACGGTGCCGAACGGCTCGTAGCGTGACGGGAAGGCGACGAAGGTGCAGGCGGCCAGAAGCGCGCCCCGGTCGTTTCGCCAGCCAAGGAACCGCACCCGGTCATCGAGGCCCAGCCGCGTGCAGTGCGCTTTCAGCTCCGCTTCCAGCGGACCCTCGCCGGCGATCCACACATAAAGGTCCGGAACCTTCGCGGTCGCGTCAAGCAGGGTGTCGAGCCCCTTCTTCTCGTGGAGGCGGGCGAGGGCGAGGGCCACGGGCGCATCGGCGGGCGTCGACAGCGCGGCGCGATCCGCCGGACGCTCGCCCGTGAAGTCTGCATAAGTGTGCACGATGCCGGACCGGTCCTCGCGCACGCCCTGGTCGCGGATATGGCGCAACAGGTCTTTCGTCAGGCCGATATGCCAGGCGCAATTCTCGAACCGCGCGAGCTTGTAGTAGCCGCCATACCACGCGATGGCGCGGGCGCGCTGGCTCGCCGGCGCGAACTGCCCGGCGCGGCCCATCCAGTATTCCGTTACGTCGGGCTTGAAGGATTTCAGCATGGCGGCGATCGCCGACTGGGTCGGAAAGGGCCACAGTCGGTTAAAGCCCGCCGTCGCGACCTCGATCCCGGCATCCCGGAACTTCTTTAGCCGGAACGTGTTGTCGGGCCGGGTCACCACGGCCTGGGGAATCCCGGCTTCGGCCAGGGCCAGAACCGATTCCAGCATGATGTTCTCGGCCCCGCCCTCGCGGGCCCCGGCCATGACGTGCATTACGCGCATTGGGGGCGTTTCCCTTGCTGGCGGGTCGGTTACCCGCTTCGCCCCCGCGACGCAAACGCTGGTTGATGCCCGGCCCCCCCGCGTATAGCGTCCGCCCCATCTTCCCCCGCCTTCCGGAGACGTTGGCTTATGAGCGGCAGCTACCGCCTGTTCGGGTCCGAAACCTCGGCCTATTCGACCAAAATGCGGTCCTACCTCCGCTACAAGGGGGTCGAGCACGACTGGCGCCCGCGCACCCAGGCCAGCGAGGAAGAACTGCGCTCGCTGGCCAAGTTCGCCACGCTGCCGGTTCTGGTGACGGCCTCGGGCTTCGCCGTGCACGACACCACGCCGATGATCGAGGCGCTGGAGGCCGACAGCCCCGAGCCGTCCGCCACGCCGGCGGACCCGGCGCTGGCCTTCCTGGCCTGCGTGCTCGAGGAATACGCCGACACTTGGCTGGCCAAGGCCGCCTTCCACTACCGCTGGACCCGCAAGAAGGACCAGCGCCTCGCCGCCCAGCGCGCCGTTGAGAACTATTATGTCGACACCCCGCCGGAAGACCGCAAGGCCGCCGAAGACGGCGCCATCGTGCGGATGCTCGACCAGCTCCGCCTGATGCAGCTGGATGGCGACCTTGGCGCCGCGACCGAGAAATCCTTCAAGCGCTTCGTCAAGCTTCTCGACGATCACCTGCGCAAGCATCTCTATCTTTTTGGCGGACGCCCCTCGATCGCCGACTTCGCCATCGCCGGCCAGCTGATCCAGATGCTCAAGGATCCGACGCCCGCGAAGATCATCGAGAAGGATGGCGAGTTCGTCCAGAAATGGTGCGAGTTCCTGGCCGATCCCAAGCCCGGCGGTCCGTTCGAGAGCTTCGACGATCTCAAGGAAACCCTGGCGCCGATCTTCGCCAGCGAACTGGTCGCCAGCTTCCTGCCGTGGGCGGCGGAGAATCTCGAGAATTCGCTGGCTGGAAACGAGACCTTCGAGGTGACGCTCGGCAAGGATGTTCTGAAGCTGGCGCCGCTCAAGTCGGCGGCCCGGTCCTTCCGCGAGCTGCGCCGCAAGTTCGTCAGCGCGCAGACCATCGAGGCGCTGAAAGCCTTCACCGACGAAACCGGCGCCACGGTCTATCTGCTGCGTCCGCCGATGGCCGAGCGGGTCCCGCGCGAGGGACGCCGCCCCCGCCGCGACGAACCGCAGACAGCGTCCGCCGATGGCGAGGAAACCGCAGCGGATGCGGGTGAGGGCGATGAAGCCGTCGCCGACGCCTCGGCCCCGGCCAGCGAAACAGGTGAAGGCGAGGGCGTTCGCCGCAAGCGCCGCCGCCGTCGCCGTGGCGGCGCCGGCCGCCGAAGCGCCGCCGAATCAGCCTCGACCGAAGCTGCGGACGATGACGCGGGTGATGACGATGCGGCCGTCGAGGATGAGGCGCACGAATCCGACAGCTCGCGCATCGAAGCCTCGGCGGATGCGGATGTCGCGGAGGCGTCATCCTCCGACGAGGACGCGCCGGAGCCTGGCCTCGAAGATTGAGGCGGTTGCGTCCGGAGGGCGGCCATGGGCCTGACCGACATCCTGCATACGCCGGTCACGCTATTGCTGCTGGTCGTGACGGTCGGCGTCAGCATTGCGGGCTTCAACAACCCGCGTTTTCTCCATGGCGCGCTGCTCGACGTCCAGGCGATCGTCAAGCGTCATGAATATCACCGGCTGCTGACGTCCGGCTTCGTGCACGCCGATCCCATGCACCTGTTCGTCAACATGCTGACGCTGTTCTTCCTCGGGCCGAGCCTGGAGCTGATGGCCGGCTCCGGCGGCATGCTGCTGGTCTACTTCCTGTCGCTCCTGGCCGGCTCCGGCTGGACGCTGCTGGAGCACCACCGCAACCGCTCCTACCGCGCGCTCGGCGCCTCGGGCGCGATTTCGGGCGTCACGGTGGTGTTCGCGCTGTTCGCGCCCTTCGCGATGCTGATCGTCTTCATCCTGCCCGTGCCGGCGATCCTGTTCGCCGCGTTCTATATCGGCTGGTCGATCTACGCCTCGCGGAATGTCCGCGACGGCATCGGCCACGACGCCCACCTCGGCGGCGCGCTGATGGGACTCGTGCTGGTCTGCCTGATCTGGCCGTCCGCGATCGACAGCCTCATCGCCCAGATCTTGCGCGCCATCTGAAGGCGGCGGCCACGCCCAAAAAAGCAATGGCGGCGCGCCCGGGGGAGGGGAAGCACGCCGCCATTCTTGCGCCTGCCGATCGTGGGCGGCGCTGACCGTCAGCCCGGGGTTAAGCGGCCGACGGCGCCTTTCTCGTCTTCGCGTCGATCACCCGGGCGGATGCCGCATCCGCGCCGATGGAGATCTTGCGGGGCTTCATCGCCTCGGGAAGCTCGCGCTTCAGCTCGATGCGAAGCAGGCCGTTCTTCAGGTCCGCGCCGGTGACCACGACATGATCGGCGAGCTGGAAGCGGCGGATGAAGCCGCGCTCGGCGATGCCGCGGTGCAGGAACTTGCGGGCGTCTTCGCCGCCTTCCTTCTTGCCGACGACAAGCAGCTGGCCTTCCTTCACCTCGATGTCGAGATCGGTTTCGGCGAAGCCGGCCACAGCGAGTTCGATCGCATAGGCGTTCTCGTCATCGACGGATTGTTCGATGTTGTAGGGCGGATAGCCCTGCGCGCCGTCGAGGCGCTGCGCGGTGTCGATCAGGCTGGCCATGCGGTCAAAGCCGACAACGGTGCGGTAAAGGGGGGAAAAGTCGAACGAGCTCATAGGTCTGTCCTTTCACAAGCAACAGGGCGGCCCTCGAAGGGGATCGCCGCGGTCGGTTTAGGCGGCCGCGACGCGTGTCCACGGCCATTGATGTTCGAGGCCCGATGCCGGCGCCTCGCCCAACTAGTTGGGAATGGCGCTGCGGCGGATCAAGCGGGGCGCGGCGAGTTCTCTGCAGGCCGGCTGGCGGCGGTGCGAACTCCCGGATTTCCGGTCTCTCTCCCTGATTTCTCCGGAGATTTTCTGGTCGATTCAGTTTGACGGGACTCGCCGCCTTGGCGAGTGTGCGGGTCTGACGCGTGTGGCTGGGCTGGCCGAGACGACGAGGAGGACGACTTCGTGAAAGGTTCCGCTGCAGCGTTCGTCGGGGTCGTGGCCCTTTGTCTTCTTGCCGGGTGTGGGGGCAAATCCGCCGACCCTGCGGACCCCGCAGCCAGCGCCGCCGCGGACGCTGGCTCCTCAGCGAAGCGCGGGACGCTGGAATGGGCGGTCGCCGGCGACTGGCGGATCCCGGTGGAGAAGCAGCGCGACGCGGCGCGCCACCCTGTCGAAACGCTCGAATTCTTCGGCCTCAAGTCCAGCGACACGGTGGTCGAGATCTGGCCGGGCGGCGGCTGGTACACGGCCATTCTCGGGCCATGGCTGAAATCAGGCGGCGGGCGTCTCATCGCCGCCGAGGTCGATCCCAACCTGTCCGCCGAGGCGCGCCGCGATGTCGACGCTTATTCCGCTGCGTTCATCGCGCGCCCGCAAACCTATGGCGACATCCAGCTCACGGTGGCCAGCAAGGACAGTCCCGGCGTTGCGCCGGATGGAACGGCCGATGCGGTCCTCACCTTCCGCAACATCCACAACTGGATGGCCGGCGGCTACGCCGACAAGATGTTCCAGGATTTCTATCGCGCCCTGAAGCCCGGCGGCGTGCTTGGCGTCGTCGAGCACCGTCTTCCCTCGCGCGCCGACCAGGACCTCTCCGCGCGCAGCGGCTATGTCTCGGAGGCGTATGTGATCCAGCTCGCCGAAGCGGCGGGCTTCAAGCTTGACGGCGAATCCGACGTCAACGCCAACCCGAAGGACGACGCCAATCATCCCCTCGGCGTCTGGATGCTTCCGCCCAACATGCGCGCTCCGGCGGCGGGCAGCCCCGAAGCGGCCGGTTATGATCCCGCCGCCTACGAGGCCATCGGCGAGAGCGACCGCATGACGTTGCGATTCCGCAAACCGGCGGAGTAGGGCGGCCCTCGCCACCCCTCCGATTGTCATCCCTGCCAAAGCGCCGGGATCCATGTGGAGCCCCGCATCCCCGGCGAAGGCCGGGGCCCGGCGGCTCTATCCCCCAGCCAAGAGCCAGAATCCCCAGCCGCCACCGCGTCGTTGAAAAAAGTTATCCGACACCTGTCGGGACGGCCCGATCATCGCGGGCATGACGCAAGCGC